>PBJD01000001.1 GCA_002720635.1 Flavobacteriales bacterium
AAGAGAATCTTTAATACCGGGAAATACTCCTCCTGTATGAACGAATAAATTCGATATGATATGTAAACTATCATCAGTCACTCCTTTTCCGCTCTTTGTCCAATATTTTCCTCCTGTAGCATTGACCGGTATTTTTATCGTGTCAGCAGATGATTTATTCCAACACAATGTAGTGTCTCGCATTTCCAGAGTTATCTGATCAGTCACTTCAACATACGCAGTATCCGGAGAGGAACAATCTTCATCTGGTGTGAATATTACTTTATATTTCCCCTTTAACAATCCATCAGGATCAAATTCTCCACCTTTAGTGATATACTCATTCTTTGAATTTGTAGTGTCACTCCACTCTCCTGATGTTGGCTTACTCGTATTCAATTCAAGTTGAGCGGGAGCATCACTGCTGCATAAGCTTGGTAAATTTATTATCTCTGAAGTATCCAAAGGCGATATAAGAATAAAAATACTATCGCTGTCACTACAAGACGCATTGTATCCGCTTGTGGAATACTTTACACGGTAAAGACCTGCTGACAAGCCTTTTGTTGCAACAAATTGCCCGGTAGAACCTGTCAAAGAGGTATCTTTATTCGTAGTCATATTTCTTGTACTCCACGTACCTCCGGAAGCAGAAGATATGAGCCCGGGATCGGTTATGGTTTTCAAAGAAAAATTAATACTGGTGTCTTTAACACAAAACTTTATCGTGTCATTATCTATACCGGGATGTCCTGTAAGATCAAACTCAACAGTATCTTTTGGCATTATGGTAACATCTATCGAATCTTTTCCATAACATGATGCTGCGGGCGTCTGGTAATATACTCGAACGGCCCCTGAATCAAGAAGCGTAAGCTCTCCTGAAGTTTCATCTATTGTTGCATTTTCAGCAGACTTTACACTCCATTTACCTCCGGAAACAGTCGCGTTTGCACCACTCGTTTCATATTCTATTTTAGGCCCAAGGTCTCTGAAACAAAATGAATCAGGCTTATTTTTTATAACCGCTACTTCCTTTGGGTTTATTGTTATTACACGTATATTGGAATCTGCACAACCAGCCTTCGGAGCATCNGCTCCGGTACCGAAATAAACATCATAACGAAGCCTGATATCACCTGTTGCAGAAGCGTCAATTTTTAAGGAGTCTGAATCTTTAATAATTACATCGGAACCTGAACCCGGAGACTCCAAAACCCACTGACCATCAGAATAAGTAGTATCCGTTAAAAACAATGTGTCAAGATGATAGATGTCACCGGCACATAAATTTTGTGACAATTCCAATGAAGTGTCTCGGCAGCCGCAATTTTCAACTTCTATTTTTGTAGCTTTAAAACAATTAACAATACTGTCTTCAATTGTATGTATAATAGCAAATTTACCGACTGTTCCGCCGGACAAAGAAATACTACCTTGTTCAAAGTCTGACATGTCTAACTTAGCAATTGTTGCATTGGCTGGTTTAGAAGTTCTGACTATTTGATAAGTTCCCTCAGAAACAACCCAATCTGAAGGATTTAAAACTACAGTAATCTCAGCAGGAGCTTGGTTAAATTTCTTTGTAACAGGAGTCCCAACAACTTTACCATTATTGTCCCTTAATTCTACAGTTAAATCGCCAACAAAGTTTCCAGTCCAGCCAAACATTACAACTTGAAAAGATGAAATGGATGCAAGCCCATCGGCGACAACAAGGGTTCCATTACCACTACCATTTACACCATAATTTTGATTTTCTCTTGTGTCATTAATTGAAGAGTTTATTACTCTTCCAACAGGTGTAACCCAATAAGTTGAATCAGGTTGAGCTGTGAATGATCGACCAATACCCAGTAGCTTAACTTTATCAGGATCGGGACTATCTATCGGATCGGCGTTATACCATTTGTAAATATCATTTGGTGCAGGTTTTGCTCCATCCTTACCAAGTATAATTGGGTTTGGACATGCGTTGTAGTCAATAGAATAGGTAGGCACAACAAAATCTTCAATATCGACATAAATGGTATCGTACTTACTTCTCCCACACGCATCTTTTACCTCTAGTGTAACAGCTTTTGTTCCGGGAGAACTCCACTTAAATATAGCGTCCTTATCTGATGATGTACCAATTGGGCCAACTGAAGTTGAGGGTGAATCAAAAAACTTCCAACTTCTATCAGGTGGAGTACTTTCAAGTCCTGTTAGCGAATATTCAAAACTCGCATCTTTCCCAACACAGGCATTAGTTGGTGATATTTTTAAAATGTTAGAGACTAAAGAAGTCATAAAAGTGGGCATACCCATACCTAAATGCTTTGGGTCATCAAGTTCGATAGCCTTTGGGTCAAAACTCCCAACACCATCGGGATCAGAAATTGCACCTATGTATGATTTTTTATCGTATGCATCACCCCATTGTGAAAAACCACCAACATAAATTTTACCATCCGGTGCAAGCTGCATTGCCCCCCCCCTTATAGTTCCTGAGTTCAAACCTATTTGAACGGGCGAGCCAAGAGTACTTCCTGTACCACCTGGAGTAACAGGAATCTTATATATTGCAGGTGGTGCAACCAGCCATGTTCCATTACTTACATAAACATTCTTTCCTGATGGGGAAAACTCTGCGCCATATGTTTCACCGATTGGACCAGCGCTATTTCTGAATTCTATGTCACCATTTTCTGAGTCGAAATCAAAAAGACTTACCTCACTTCCATAATTCATTACGAATTGATTATAACAACCATTTGCTTTCAGCATAACTGCAAAATCACCTTTACTTTCAGAACATTTAGCAGCTGTTACAACAGGACCGCCACTTACCTTTCGAACAAACGTCATACTACCATTAACATCCATTTTATATATATGAAATTCATTATTATCTACTCCGTGAAAAACAATCCAGTGCTCATCAGTTGGATTACCATTATTATCAGTGACGGGCAAAATCATTTGACCACCACTAACATTTGAATGTGTGAAATGTTGAGAAGGGGATATCGATATATTATATTCAACTTTTCCACTAACAATAGTTTCATTAACGGTTACTTTTGTATAGGATGGCGGAGGACTGGTACAAGACCCACTGTTGCCCTTTGGAAGAGATATAATATAATATTCATTGGTTGATCCTGGAATTTTTATTATCTGACTTCCTTGAGTTAGATGATAATATGAACCATCAGGCAATGTTCCTTTGTTCTTTAATTTTGCATCAAATATATTTTTACCGGCAACACCAAATAAAAATTCACCATTTGAATTACTTATAGCAGAAAAAGCTTCCAGTTCAGCATCTTTACCATCCATTGAAGATGCAGACAGTCCGGGAATCAATGTTGGGGGGCTTGTTGAAAAATCTAAGCCTATTTCCTGTCCCATATACCATATGTTAGCCTCTCCCTGAGAGAAACCAAATAAAGAAATTAAAACAAAAACAAACCCCGAAATTATTTTTCTAAAACTCATCCTGTATTGTATTCTGCTGCTAAAACAATCCAACTTGTGAATTGTTACAAAAATAATATTGTAAATGTATCACTTTTTTAAGGATTAACACTTCTAAATTCAGATTCGAAGCCGAGTATCAAATCATATCCTTAACCGAGCATCCGCAACCACGCTCTGGTCAACAAAAATCTCCTTTTTAAATTTATAATATCCTGCAATTGCAATCATTCCTGCGTTATCTGTGCAGAATTGAAAAGCGGGTATAAAGACTTGCCAACCATAGGTATTTTCCAACAAACGTTTTCTCAATTCGGAATTGGCCGATACCCCTCCTGCTATAGCAATTCTTGTTATGCCGGTCTTTTTTGAAGCGATTTTAATTTTATTAATCAAAATATCAACAATTGTTTTTTGAACGGATGCACAAATATCATAAAGATGTTCTTCTATGAAGTTTTCATTTTGTCTCACCTCTTTTTGTAAGAAGCGCAACACAGATGTTTTTAGCCCACTAAAACTAAATTCCAGTTCTCCCACTTTTGGGTGCGGGAATTTGTATGCATCCGGGTTTCCTTTTTTTGCGTATTTATCAATTAATGGTCCTCCTGGGTACGGGAGTTCCATAATTTTGGAAATTTTATCAAATGCCTCTCCTGCTGCATCATCTATGGTTTCACCTATGACCTCCATGTCTAAAGGTGATTTAACCACAACAAGTTGCGTATGACCGCCTGAAACCGTTAAACATAAAAACGGGAACTCCGGGATTGGTGAGCCATCATTTATGAGATGTGCAAGTATATGAGCTTCCATGTGGTTTACTTCAATCATGGGCTTATTTAATGCCATAGCTAAGGACTTGGCAAAAGATACTCCTACCAATAACGAACCCAGCAACCCAGGACCCCTTGTAAATGCAATGGCATCCAGATCACTTTTGGTTATTTTTGCTTCTTTTAAAGCCACATCTACCGTTGGTATTATATTTTTTTGGTGAGCCCGAGAAGCTAATTCAGGCACCACTCCACCAAACTCCTTGTGAACATCTTGTGTGGAGACAATATTACTCAACACTCTATCCCCTTTTATAATGGCTGCAGAGGTATCATCACAGGAGGACTCAATTGCTAATATGAAAGGTTCTTTTTTCAAATTATGTATTCCAGATTTCCCAGGCTTTTTCTGCCTGAAGTTTTAACATTCCTAATCCATTTTGCGTAATTGCGCCTTGCTCTGCTCCTTTTTTCATAAAAAGAGTTTGATCGGGGTTATAAATCAAATCATACAATAAATTATTGGAGTTTAAATGCTCATACGGGATTGAAGGACAATCGTCAATTTGAGGGTGCATACCTATAGGTGTTGAGTTTACAATTACTGGAAAATCCTGAACTGCAAACTGGTTTAAATCCTCATAACTTCTCTCGCTCTCAGATTTTGGATTTCTTGATATGTACAATACGGATAAACCAATTTTTCTCAAGACATACTCAACCGCTTTAGCTGCACCACCTGTTCCCAGTATTAAAGCTTTGTAGTGATGCATTTTTAATAGTGGTTTTAATGTTTCTCTAAAACCATATATATCTGTGTTGTACCCTTTAAGCTTTATTCCACTTTCTGTTCTAAGTACTTTTATTGTATTTACAGCCCCTATTTCCTGCGCTTCTTCATCAAGTTCGTCTAAATAAGGTATGATTTGTTCTTTATAGGGTATGGTTACATTAAAGCCAATAACATCAGGATTGTTTTTTAAAATCTCCGGGAAGTCTTCGATTTTAGGAATTTCAAAGTTTCCATAACTAAATCCTATAATTCCTTCACGTTCAAATTTATCTGCGAAATATCTGGCAGAAAACGAGTGTGTTAAAGGATACCCTATTAAACCTAATTTCTTAATGCTCATTTTTAAATCTATTTCCAATATATTCCAATCCAAAAACTAAGACAAATCCCAATACTGCAAAACCTGTTGCGTAAGGAACAAAGCTATCCATAGTATACATCGTTTCAAATTTTGATGGACTTATGTTGGCCGTTACCGTCGGAATGATTTTACCATCAGAATTAATCCTTGTGTCCAGCACTTCTTTCCAGGGCCAGATCTTATTCAAGGAGCCAATCATAAAACCTGTTAATGTGGCAAGAGTAATTTTCTCATAGTTTTTGAATAAAAACGATAATATTCTTGAAAAACTTAACAAGCCAACTAAACACCCCAAAGCAAACACTACTATTGGTATACCAACGGTAATCAACTCCCCATAATCTCCGTCTCTTATTGTAGATATGAATTCCTTAATGGCCTTCATAACGGGCTGATAAGCACCGAGCAGAACCAATATAAAACTTCCTGATATGCCCGGGAGAATCATGGCTGAAATAGCAATCGCCCCGGCAAAAAATAAGAACAATGTGCTTTCGGAATTGTCGGCAACCTGGGCAATGGTTACATAGAACGCTACTGCTCCTCCTGTAATCAGACCTGTAATTTCTTTTACACCCCAACCTTTGATTTGTTTGGCTATATAAAGTATTGAAGCTATTATCAACCCAAAGAAAAAACTCCAGAGACCTATTTTTTGCCCAGTTTGTCCTTCTTCCTCCAATATCCCACTGATGATACTTGCCAGGGAAACGATACTTGATCCTATACCTAAGAATAGAGCCAGGATAAAGGTCCCATTTACTTTCTTCCAAAACGAAACTATCCCTTCTTTAGGAATGCTTTTTAAATTGGTAAGGTTAAATGCTTTAATTGTATTTAATAATTCCTGGTAAATTCCGGAAATAAAAGCTATTGTTCCACCAGATACACCGGGTACTACATCTGCGGCGCCCATGGCTAAACCTCTGAAGTAGATTCCAAAATATCCAAAAACTCCTCTTTTTTTATGCATCTCAGGTAGGACTTATAAAAAAACCGACCTAATTTGCTTTCAGATCGGTTGTTGAATCGTAATGTATTTTAATTAATATTGATCCATTTCGGGATCGATTTCTTCGGCCCAGGCCAGAATACCACCATCCAGATTGTAAAGATTGGTATACCCAAAATTCTGTTCCAATGCGTTGATTACATTTGCAGATCTTTTACCGCTTTTACAATGAACAATTACTTTTTTATCCTTAGAAATCTCTTGATATCTTGCCATGATCTGACTCATGGGAATTTCATCACCTCCAAGTGAACAGATTTCGAATTCATTGGGCTCGCGAACATCAACAAGTTGAAAAACTTCGCCATTGTCCTGCATTTCTTTTAATTCATCAACTGATATTTCTTTCATAATTGGGATAGTTTGAAATCAAAATTAGGAATTAATCTCGATATAAATCAATCAGCTCAAGTAGATTCTGATTGTCTTTTGCTTTTGGGTAGTAGCTAAATATTTTTTCATGACTTTGATAATCAACATTAAGGGCTTGCTCAAAGCATTGGTAACCCTGATTATACTTACCTTGCTTTAGCAAGAAAGCAGTTTTGAAATACAATAGCGCTGAACTACCTGAAAATTTCTCAATTGTATCAATTAAAGCTTCCTCAACTATGGAAGAGTTCAAATGTCTTTCCAGAAGCAACAGGTAATCCAAAGATAGAGCCAAATCTGTTTCATCCAGTTCAACAGCTTTTTTCATTGAAATGATACTATCATCAATATATCCAAGTCGTTCTTCAATTTCTGAAGCTGTATACCAAAAATCCGGATTTTCTTTGTCCAGTTCTATTGCCTTGGTTATTGATGCATATGCTTCATTTGAATTGCCTAACCCGTCTTGACAAATTGCTACTCCCAACCAGGCCTCTGCATAATCTTCGTTTTGACAAATTGCTTTTTTGTAAAAAAGAATTCCTTTTTCAAATTTTTTCAACCTTTCATAACACTCTCCAACGTATGAATAAGTTATGAAATTGGGATCTTCATGCTCAAATGATTCTTTATATACCTTAATTGCACTTTCAAAATCACCAAATGAGGCAAGAGCATTCGCTTTATTAAAGTAAGCAGATGCAAATTGAGGATTTATAGCTAAAGCATAATCATAACAATCAACTGCTTTCAACCATTTTTCTAATCTGGAGTATGCTCCTGCAAGGTTAAACCATATTGATTCACAATATGGGGATTTATCAATTAAATGAGTGTAAAATTCAATAGCTCCGGTGTAATTATTTGTGCACTCAAAACACATATTCAAGTCGTGTAATGCACTTTCGTTTTCTGGATTTGTTTTTAAGCAGAGCTTAAAATATCGAATTGACTCATTATATTCCTGGATTCGCTGATACTCGGAAGCAATAAAATGATACACTTCATCATTATAGTCTGAATGATCAATGCAGCGCTTAAAGCAGGCTATCGCTCTATCACTCATTTTTAATTTGCTCAACACTGTTCCTTTAACGAGAAGCAAGTCAACATTATACGGTTCATAAAGCTCTATTTCTTCAACAAGATCGAGCGCTTCTTTGTAGTGCAAAAAACCAACCAGAACTTGTGTTTTTAATATTTTCAAATCAATACTTGTGGGATGAAGATTTAGAGAATATTCAACAACATTTTCGGCTTGTTTGAATTCAGAACGAAGTAAATAGTACTCTATGATATCTTGAAATTCTTCACAATCAAAATAATAATTTTCCTGATTTGCCAACATAGATTCAAATCGGGTAACTTTATTCATTACCTCTCTACGGTCGTCTGAAGATTCAAAGAAATCCATAAAAAATATTGCCTAGTTTAATTTTATAAATTATTAATTTTTATAACAACAACCTCAGGTTTTTATTATTCACATTCATCTTGTTTAAAAAATAAACAAACACTTAAAAATCACATTTACAAGGATTTAGGTTGGTAAATGTTTCAGGGAAATAAAGTGATTTCAAGAAATAAGGGTAGTTTTTATTAATTTGGACAAATATAATGAATCAAAATGACACTTATCAAATCTATTTCAGGAATTCGTGGTACCATAGGAGGCAAACCTGGTGAAGGCCTTAGCCCACTTGATGTTGTTAAATTTACCAGTGCTTACGCTGAATGGTTGAAAAAACAAAACGGCGGGCCGTTAAGCATAGTGGTTGGAAGAGATGCCAGAATAAGTGGTGTTATGATCGAAAATCTTGTGACATCTACGTTATCGGGTATGGGTATTGATGTTATAAACCTGGGACTTTCTACCACCCCTACGGTAGAAGTTGCCGTTCCTCTTGAGAACGCAAATGGTGGTATCATTCTTACTGCTTCCCACAATCCAAAAGAGTGGAATGCTTTAAAATTACTAAACAGCAAAGGTGAATTTATTTCAGGTGAAGACGGAAAGGATCTTTTAGAGATTGCTGAAAGTGAAGATTTTTCATATTCCGGAGTAGATGATTTAGGAGAAATAACGGAAAAAAATAATTATTTCGATATACATATACAAGAAATATTAAAACATGAACTTGTTGATGTAAATGCTATTAAGTCCGCCAATTTTAAAGTAGCAATTGATGCTGTAAATTCTACAGGCGGACTCGTTTTACCTCAATTATTAAAAGCTCTGGGCGTTGAAACGGTATTTGAATTGTTTTGCGAACCGAATGGGCAATTCCCCCATAACCCGGAGCCACTCCCAGAGAATCTAACCGAAATATCCAGTACGGTTATTGAAAATAAAGCAGACATTGGTATTGTTGTTGACCCTGATGTTGATCGTTTAGCATTAGTTTGTGAGGACGGGAGTATGTTTGGTGAAGAATATACATTGGTTGCGGTTGCAGATTATATATTATCACAAAGGGTTGGAAACACGGTATCAAACTTATCCAGTACTCGAGCACTAAAAGACGTAACCGAAAAAGCTGGAGGAGAATACTTCCCTGCTGCTGTTGGTGAAGTAAATGTGGTTAATAAAATGAAAGCTCAAAATGCTGTTATTGGTGGCGAAGGGAACGGAGGTGTGATTTTTCCAGACCTGCATTACGGTAGAGACGCTTTAATTGGAATTGCTTTGATTCTAACGCATATGGCCAAGACGGGAAAATCCCCAAAACAATTGCGGGAAAGCTACCCTAACTATCACATCAGCAAAAATAAAATTGAATTAACTCCTGAAATTGATGTTGACTCAATTCTAAAAAAAATGACTGAAAAATATGCTCATGAGAATGTCAATACGACAGATGGTGTAAAAATTGATTTTGCAGAAGAGTGGGTCCATTTAAGAAAATCAAATACGGAGCCTATAATTCGAATATATTCTGAAAGTGCAAATGAAGAGAAAGCAGAAGAACTTGCTAAAAAGATTATCTTTGAAATAAAAGAAATCATAGCTTAAAGCTAAATGCAAAAAGTATATTTTGATAATGCCGCCACAACNCCTTTATCNAAGGAGGTTGCAGATNTTATGCANAANNCAAATCAAGAGNTTTTTGGNAACCCCTCNTCNANTCANTCATTTGGNCGNAGTNCAAGAGCAAANATTGAAATGGCNCGCAAACAAATTGCNANTNTAATNAANGCCAATTCANCTGAAATNATTTTNACNTCCAGTGGNACNGAAGCAAACAANACNNTTTTTCANTGTGCTGTNAATGATTTANNTATTNANNGNATTATAACATCNAAAATTGAGCATTANGCNGTTNTANAACCNNTTTTGAATTTATCAAANNAANTNAACATTGATTATGTNGANNTAAACAANGATGGAGANNTTNANCTNNANCATTTAAAANANCTNTTNTCNNNNAAAAAGAAAACTTTAGTNAGTTTAATGCANGTNAATAANGAGATTGGCAATGTTCTACCCCTTGAAAGTGTTGCTGCTATTTGTAGGGAAAATAANGCTCTTTTTCATTCTGANACAGTTCAAAGNATTGCCTATTANGANATTGATGTNAAAAAAACNGGNGTNGATTTCCTNTCCTGTTCNGCACATAAATTCCATGGNCCAAAGGGAATAGGATTCCTGTATTGCANNGANGNNCATGATATTTCAGCCTATATAAGAGGCGGNAATCAAGAAAAAGGANTAAGAGGCGGCACTGAAAATACAACAGGTATTATTGGNNTGGAAAAAGCNCTTTCGGATATCAAAANNGACAAAGAGAANCANCTGAAAAAACTATTCGAGCTTAAAGATTATTTNATTTCACAATTGCAAAAAAACAATTTTNATTTTTCNATTAACGGGAATTCANAAGCANCATCACCAGCAATNNTAAACATTACATTTAAAACCAAAAAGGATGTTTCNATGTTACTTTTTAATTTGGATCTTGAAGGTNTNGCAATTAGTGGAGGAAGTGCCTGCACCTCNGGAAGCAATAAAGGNTCACACGTTTTAANANANATTGGNNCACCTATGGANCNGCCAGCCATTCGAATATCGTTTTCAACTTANAANACAAAGAAAGAAGTAGACTATCTTGTTAAGGTTTTTCAAAAGTTACTCTCAATATGATAAATACTGCAATTCAATTAATAAACAAAGTTCTCAAAGAAGACCCTAAAGGAGAGGCTTTAATTTATTCTCAGCAGTGTTTTGAGTGGCTGAAAAAATTAAGACCCGACTTTACAGAGGCCCAGGAAATCGCCGCCAGATGCCAACATTTCAGAAGATGGGATATTCCTCGGGAGGATTTTCCCATGGATAAAAAAGGATATTATCAATGGCGAATAAAATTGTATACTTATCAAGCTGAAAAAACAGCCGACATTCTCTTAAATGCAGGCTATTCCAAAGATTTTATAGATGAGGTGAAAAGTATGATTGCTAAAGAGAATTTACGCAAAAGTGAAAACTCACAGCTTATTGAAGATGTTGCATGTCTGGTTTTTTTAGAGCACTATATCGAGCCTTTTGCCTCTACCAAAGATTACTCCGAGGAAAAATGGGTTAAAATTATTCAGAAGACCTGGGGTAAAATGTCCGATAAAGCACATAAATTTGCATTGGAAATAAATTATCCATCACCAATATTAAACCTTATAAAAAAAGCATTGACTTAAAAACGATACTATGATCCAAAGAATTCAATCTTTATACCTTCTTCTGGCTGCAATCATTCAGGTACTTTTTGCAACGGGAACCTATTTCACCTACAAAATATCAGATGATTCATATTTTGTAACAGGGTCTGGTAGTTTTAATTCTACAGGTGAAAAGACGAGTGGCGATATGAAAACACTTATTCTTGGGCTTGGAATTTCTTTACTGGCATTAATTTCCATCTTTTTATACAAAAGCAGAAAACAGCAAATGAAAATTTCCAGAATTGGTGGTTTATTAACAATGGCTGAAATTGTGTTCATTGTAATTTCTTATTTTAACACCACGGAAATCGCTGAAAGCGGATTTAGTTTTGGATATGTAATATTTATTTTACCAATTTCAACTTTATTTTTCTTTCTGGCTGCTAAAGCAATAAAGAAAGATGACGAGTTAATAAGGTCTGTAGACAGGATACGATAAGATGATTTTTTATTTTACGGTGTTGAATAAACCAATGAAATTTTTAAAAAAAATGTTTTTTTAAAAAAAAATCAATTTTTACACTTGTGGATTGGATATTATTCATATCATTGTATCATAAACATTTCAGCATAATTCAGCAGAATATTTTTTCCTATTTTTTCTCATATTGAATAATTACAACAACCAATCAACTTTTATATGTACAGCATTTTGGATTTAAACAAAAAGCTAGTAGCTGATTTGCGTGAAATCGCATCAGTTATTAATGTTAATGGAGCCGATAAATTAAAAAAAGCCGAATTAATTGAGGCGATTCTGGACGGACAAAAGAGTAACAAAGAAAATGGGGTTTCTCAAAACTCATCAAATGATGAACCAAAGAAAAAGCGAAAAAGAGTTCGAATAAATAAAGACTCAAATGAGGAAAACAAAGCAAATTATATGAGCGATGATTTCAAAGACTCAAAAAGTTCCGAAGAATCCAATAATTTACCTGATGAACAAAAACCTTTGAACCAGGAAAATAATGATTCTTCAACTGATCGTAAAGAAAAGAATGAACGAAGAGAACAAAAATTTGACAGAAAAGACAAACATAACGTGAAAGATAATAACGACCGAAAACCTTCGGAACCACTTTATAATTTCGATGGTATTGTAGATAGTGAAGGTGTTCTGGAAGTTATGCCTGATGGGTATGGTTTTTTAAGATCTTCTGATTTTAACTACCTGACTTCTCCGGATGATATTTATGTATCCCAAACTCAAATAAAATTATTTGGATTAAAAACTGGTGATACTGTTGTAGGTATGATTCGCCCTCCCAAAGAAGGAGAAAAGTATTTCCCGTTGGTTAAGGTAAAAGAAATAAATGGCAGAGAGCCAGATGTAGTAAGAGACAGAGTGCCTTTTGATTACCTGACGCCTCTTTTTCCTGAAGAAAAATTCACTTTGGTTAAAGGTCAAAAGCAATCCATATCTATGCGTATTTTAGATATGTTCGCTCCTATTGGAAAAGGTCAGAGAGGACTGATAGTTTCACAACCGAAATCAGGGAAAACAATGCTGCTTAAAGAGGTTGCGAACTCAATTGCAGAAAATCATCCTGAGGTGTACATGATTGTATTACTTATTGATGAAAGGCCTGAAGAGGTAACTGATATGGCCAGGTCAGTTAATGCAGAGGTTGTTGCTTCAACATTTGATGAACCGGCAGATAAACATGTTAAAGTTGCCAACCTGGTTCTTGAAAAAGCAAAAAGAATGACTGAGTGTGGGCACGATGTTGTAATCTTGCTGGACTCCATTACTCGTCTGGCAAGAGCATATAACACAGTTTCTCCTGCTTCCGGAAAAGTTCTTTCTGGAGGTGTTGACGCAAATGCTTTACACAAACCAAAACGATTTTTTGGAGCTGCCCGTAAAATTGAAAATGGCGGTTCGTTAACTATTCTGGCTACAGCATTGGTAGACACCGGGTCAAAAATGGATGAAGTTATCTTTGAAGAATTTAAAGGTACCGGTAACATGGAGCTTCAGCTTGACAGAAAGCTTGCCAATAAGCGCCTTTACCCTGCCATTGATCTAAACTTGTCATCCACAAGACGTGATGATCTGCTCATGGACCCGCATGCCATTAAACGTATATGGGCTTTAAGAAAATTCCTGGCAGATATGACGGCTCAGGAAGCTATGGAATTCCTTCAGGAAAGAGTGCGTCACACTCAGAACAATGATGAATTTTTAATTTCAATGAATAGTTAAAAAAGATATTTCAAAAACAAATTTCAGCGATTAAGATTGTACATTTACATCTTAATCGCTTTTTTATTTTATGAAAGAACATAAACTATTGGTTTTAGGAACTCTTGTTACAATTTTTGCTCTTTACTTCATTACGTATTCATCTTCCGAAAATACATCAGATTATGATCATCTTAGTTTAGACGATAAGATTTTTTTCTTTAATGATTTGAACGATGAGCAAAAAGAGGGAATTGCATCTACCTCCATGGATTCGTTAAAAGCCAGCTTTTTTGAAGATTCATTAACCTTTAAAAAGATAAAATCATTACCTGTTGAAACGTATGAGTCGTTCCAAAAAATAAGTAGAAATAGTCTTGATATTGAACAAAATCTACACATTTATCGAAGATTGATTTTGATTTTATGCTTGGTTTTGAACTCCTATCTTTTATTTTCAAAAAAGTATAAGTTCAATATTACTTTTCAAAAAGCGATGTTTCATAATGCAATTTTCAGTTTAATATTTTCTCTGTTCTGTATTTTCTCTTTTATATTAACTCAAACAATACGAGGTACAGTTGGAGATTCATCGTTTATGCTGCAGTATGGTTTTGCGCATTTTATATCCATACTAAAATCAACTCTTTTCTGGTTTGTGGCTGTTAGCTTCTTTATTTACTTTCACCCGCAAAACATTGACTGGTATCAAAGAAGAATGGCTAAAAAGAATGCAAAAAAAAACAAAAATTGATTTCCTCGAACAGGATTATACTACCTATAAACTAGTAAAATTGATAGCTTAATCAAGATAAACGTGTTCTATTTAAAAAATTATTCTATATTAGAACTCTGATTTATAAACGGATTAATTGTAAATAAAAGCAAACTAATGGACAATAACGAAAATGGAAACGGGCGTGAAAGAAGGGATGAAATCTTTTCGAAAGCCGTGAGAGCAGGAAAAAGAACCTATTTTTTTGACGTAAAAGCGACAAAAGGTGATGATTATTATTTAACAATTACAGAAAGTAAAAAGAAATTTTCCGATGATGGTAAATTTCATTTTGAAAAACATAAGCTTTTTCTTTATAAAGAAGATTTTGAAAAATTCTCATCAGGACTAAAAGAGGCTGTAGATTTTATTCAAGACGAAAAAGGTGTTTATGAGGGTTATGAACCTGAGGAGGCAACTGTATCCTATAAAACAGAGGTTGAATTTGATGATTTAGTGTAATCAAAATAATATTCATCTAAAGCTGTTCAATCTGAGCAGCTTTTTTTTTAACAATTAAGTATGTCTGCTTTAATGAATTTTGCAATTTTCCCCTTAGATAAAGGCGAAGATATTGGAGACCACGTTAGTAAAGTTGTTCAACACATTAAAAATTCTGGATACAAATATCAATTTGGCTCTATGGGTACAACGGTAGAGGCTGATAAAGTGGGTGAATTATTAAAACTCGTGGAAGAATCCTATGAGATTCTGGACCCGGTTTCTGACCGAATATACTGCGTAATGAATATTGATTACAGTAAAAACAAAAGTGACTTGCTCAATCGAAAACGAAATTCAATCGAAAAAAGAATAGGAAGTATCTCATAATGTTTTTTGTTCTTTCCAAAATATTATCCTTCCTCCTTTCTCCTTTTACATATCTAATATTTTTTTTGTTGTGGATGTCTTTTTGTAAAAATCATCGCAAACAAAAAAAACTTCTGGTGTTTACGATTTTTGGCGTATTCTTCTTTGGAAACAGTTTTATTTTAGATGAATTTGTACGTTTATGGGAAACCCCTGTTAGTGAATCCAAGCATAAAAACTATGATATAGGCATTGTTTTAAGTGGAATGATAATGTACGATGCAAAGAATGATATCACTAAATTTAACAGTAACGTGGATCGCTTGCTACAGGTGTTGCCAAAAATAAAAAGAAATGAAATCCAACATCTTATCTTTTCCGGAGGTAGTGGTGATTTATATCACCCCGAAAATAAAGAATCTGAAATTTTAAAAAAATACTTAACGTCAATTGGCTGGGATACCAATAATTTTATTTTCGAATCAGAATCCAGAAACACATTCGAAAACGCTAAGTTTTCTGTTGATTTATTGAAGCGAAATTTCAGCGATTTATCAGAAAAAAAGATTCTTTTGATCACCTCTGCAGGTCATATGCGAAGAAGTGTCGCATGTTTTGAAAGACAAGGTTTAAAAGTTGACTATTTATGCTCAAACCGATATGCAGGACCGAGAAAATTCGAATTCGAACATTGCTTTATTCCGAACATGTCGGCCTTTAGTGGATGGACCCATTTATTGCATGAAGTTGTAGGCTACACAGTTTATAAACTGAGTGGGAAAATATAGCCCTGTACTCACCCGTTATAAAAGCTCAAAATATAGATTTACTTAAATTAGGGTTACCTTTTTTTAAATTCGACATTAATGAATAAAAACATGAATGATTACGATTTAATTACTGCCTTACAAACTTCTAATACAAGAGGAAAGGCCATTAAGGAACTTTACAAAGAATTCCCTAAAATTAAAGCAAACATTTGCTCATCTGGAGGATCGCGACAAGAAGCTGAAGAGGTGTTTAATGATTCTCTGCTATTATTAATTGAAAAGGTACAAGAGGATAATTTTCAACTAACTTCTAAACTCTCTAGCTTTTTGTACGGCATCAATCGATTTTTATGGATGAATGAATTACGAAAAAAGAAAAAATCCGTTAGCCTGGAATGGGAAAACACAATGATTTTAACACATGAAAGTTTAGAATATGATTCAGAAAAAGAAGAAAAAATACAACTCATAGAGAAAGCTTTAGGGTTGATTACATCAAAATGTAAAGAACTGTTTACGCTTTTTTATTTCAAAAAGGAGCGAATGGCTGAGATTGCAAAATCACTTGACTTTAAGAGTGTTAACTCAGCTAAAACACAGAAGTACAAATGTATGGAGCAGTTAAACAAAGTGGTAAGTCAACAACTAAAAAAAGCTTAAGTCATGAGAAAAGAATTGGAAGAATTGGCATTAATAGATGCCTACATAAATAATGAATTAGACGGTGATCAACTTAATAAGACCGAAGAGCTAATCCAGCAAAATCCTGATTTTGCAGCGAAAGTTGAAAATCAAAAGTTGATTATAAAAGCTATCAAAAGAAGCGAATACAAAAAAGAAATTAGAAAGAATAAAAAAGGAGGAAAAAACGGTTATTTCTTTGGGGGAGCTCTGGTAATATTAGCAATAGGGATTTTATCTTATTTTGCTTTGGGTAGTGAATTGAACGAGGTTAAACCATCCACTCCAAAAATTGATAAGAAAGAGGTCATCTCTAATCCTTCAACTTTTTCAGAAAAAAAACTCACGAATGATTCTGAAAGTTTGGAAAAAAAACCGATTATTCCTTCCAAAACAAAAAGTAAATCAAAGGATAAAAAAGATGTTATAAAAGTAATAAAAACAAAGACAAATGAATTAAAAACTTGGATTGAACCAGAAATTCAAGTCTTTCAACTGGATGCATCTAAAGGAGGTATAATCGAAGGTGAAAATGGAATGGTAATATCCATCCCCTCCAATTCCTGGGTTGATAAAAACGGTAATCTTGCAAAAGGCCCCGTTGATGTGGAGTTAATTGAGGCGCTTGATTTGGATAAAATGGTAATGTACAATCTTACCACAATGAGCGGCAAGAGAAATCTTAGAAGTGGTGGAATGTTTTCAATTAAAGCTTTTCAAGATAAAAAAGAGGTGAAAATCAAGGATGGAAAAGAGATGATTATCAGTGTGCCTACCGATGAAATTGATCCCGAAATGCAACTGTTCACTGGAAAAATAACAAATGGAAAAATGGATTGGATAGACCCCAAACCCATGAAAAAATATTTGATACCTGTAGATCAAAAGACGTTAAATTTCCTACCAAAAACATACGAAGATGCGTTTAAAGCTAAAGGGGAACAACTTACTAAAAGAGCTTTTGATAAATATCTTGCTGATAGTGTTTACTATACTTTGGACAGAAAACATGAACCTATGGCTTCTATGGATATTTTGGATGAACGGATTTACAGAAAGGGAAAAATAAGGAAAGACGCTGTACTTTATGATGGACCAGATGTCGTAGAGGCTAACTTAGCGCAATATGATACTCCGACAAAAACAAATTACAATTTTGATTGCGGAATTAACTCTACATCTATACAAACCATTTTACAAGATGATTTTAAAAACACATATCTGGCAACTAGAGAATTTGAAAAACGCTTAAATGGCCTACACTCTGCAAGCTGTGGAGAGGATATGTTGCAAATTTACATCAATGGTTTGAACGACGATTTGTGGAAGTCCGATAAAAAAGTAAGTGAACAAATAGACTCTAGTCGACGTGCATTATTTGTTGATTTTTACAATGAACAGCTAACAAATACAAGGTTCTCTGTTTCGCACCAAAAAAACTGGAAATCATACTTTGATAACCAAAATAAAATCAATGAAAAAAAACAAAAGGTATTGTTGGATATGTATTCAAATCTTAAAGCAGAACAAATAAAATCCATTCGAGAGGCCTATTTGAAAGAAGTTGTCAAGAAAGGAGTTGTTTATCAGAGAAAACCTTCAAAAGTGAGCAGAGCAAATGTTTTTCGTCCATTAAGCAGTAGTGGAAACAATTACATATTTGGATGGGCAAGTTCTGGTTGGACCAACATTGATGCGTACCTAAAAACAATTAGAAAAAATAGTAAAAGTGTAGCTATTGAAGTCGCAAAAATTGGAGAATCAACTCAGGAGGTTTACCAGTATTTAAATACAATAAATACATTAACGCCACTAATTAAGGTAGAAGGAAATTTCATTGCTCGATTTCCAAAATTCAGCAAAGAAATGACAAAAACATACGCTATGTCTTTAGCTAAAAAGGGAAAGACTTTTTATTGGGATTTTAAGGTTTACAACCCTTATAAAACGGAAAACATTAGTCTTTCACCTTCAGAAACTCCTATTTACGACATTCGCTCAACTTTGCGTTCATATGGAATAAAACAGGATGTTGTTCAGCGAATTAAAAAAGAAGAAAAGCTTATTGTTAAAAGATTGAAAGCAGAGGCAAAACGAAAGGCTGAGCTTCAAGCCCAGAAAGAGAGAATGGAAAAAGCAAAATAAGAATATAACAAAAAGATGGATATCCTAAAGCAACAAGTAAACCTTAGGAATGAATTTAGACAGGCTGCTTATGGTTGTGGGATTAAAAGCAGCAGTGAAGAAGAGTTAAAACCAGTTGTTATTTTAAAGTCGATTGATTCTTTTAAGCAAGAATAATGAGATTGATAATTTTATTAAAAAAAAGGCTAACTATACGAGTTAGCCTTTTTCGTACTGTAATTTAATTGTAATAAAAAACAGCTCCATTAGGGGCAACGCCCACTTCAACAGATGCCACTTGATTTCCTGACGAATCGTATCTCCTTATCATACCTGCAGAAGAATAATCAACCGCATCAAAAACAAAAACATCCCCTGATTTTGGATCCACTTCAATTCCATATAAGCCTGTGGTAGGAATAAAAACATCTTCATTTTTATATTCACCGTTTATCCCCAAACGATAAACACCATCACTCTTGTAATAATATATAATATCTTTTTCTGGATTGATCGCAATTTTTGAAATGGAATTCCCTGCTTCTCCAACTATTATGGTATCCTCTACTATTTCATTTAAAACATCAATTTTCACAAAAGCAGGGGGCTTATCATTTCCATAATCATATTGTCCATTACCTGAACAACCAACCCATACCTTACCGTTTTTATCTTCAACAAAATCGGTTGGTTTCGACCACGCTAACAGTTCCTTTTTAGATAAATCTGAGGGATTTATTATT
This sequence comes from Flavobacteriales bacterium, assembly GCA_002720635.1. GTDB lineage: Bacteria > Bacteroidota > Bacteroidia > Flavobacteriales_C. The sequence goes on from PBJD01000001.1 coordinate 19,557, forward strand.
GTTACGGCAGAATCCGTAATGGTTGAAAACAAAGCATTGTCCCAAGATCCTAAACTCCCAACTAAAATCTTACCATTTGAAGCAATTATTGGATTTGGTCCGGAAGCAACGGATACACTATCTACAATTTTATCATGTTCATCTAAAACATAAACATAGCCATTTATTGTGCCATTGGTTATAAACCCTCTTGATTGTTCAAATGCCATATACCTGGGATATGAAAGTTGTATCGATTTTTTATATTCAAAAGTATTTCGATCGACAACTTGAATTTCTCCAGAACCATTAGCAACAATATAAACTCTGTTTTGGCGAATCGCAGCCGACTGTAAGAACATTCCCGCAGGAACATCACAATTTGCATTTAAATATAAATTTTTAGAAATAGCGTTTGTAACCAAGTTATAATGAAAAACTTTTCCTGAACCTTGAAACGAACCTTCATTTATAACTAATGCGCCTGTAGAAAAATCAAAAGGTATTCCTCCGCACTCAGTATAATTATCGTCTGTTTTTGAGTTGTTTTTTATTTCTTTTTGGCACGATGAAAACACAAATAACACACACAGTATTGAAAAAAAGATTTTCTTCATTTGAAATTTATTGAAAACTAAATTTTTATGATTTTAAATTTTAGTGACTGACAGCAAATAAAGTAGGTGCCTTTCGGAAAGTTTGAAATATCAATGGAACTATCCTTTGTACACAATAACTGCTGACCAGAAAGATCATATAAGACTTTCACACCTTCTAAGTTTATATTTAAAGTAGATGACGTAGGGTTTGGGTGAGGCATTAAATTATTTAAAACTAAATCATTCATAGAAGTTCCACTCCCTAGAACTGCTACTGCCTCCAAATCAAAACCTCCACTGTTGAATGGAGTTGGAAAAGGGTCTATTATTTTATTCCCATTTGAGTCGAATGAACCGTAAACGGAGTTTGTGCCAATTACATCAATAATCTTAACATATTGAACAGCCTGCTTATTTAAAAGAGATGTATCAGGTAGCTCTGCTAAATCGAAAGGTGTTCCGTAACCAGCAGAATATTTACCTGCAAGGTTGTTCAAATTCGTAGCGTCTAAATTTCCAAATGTGCCAACATTAGAGGAGCTGTCGGTTAGAGAAGTTGAAGGGAAACGAAAAAAGTTTATTCCATCCGAACTTACCTCGACAAACGCCAATTCCAAAAATGTTTCAGAAAAAGAATTTTCAAAAACAGCAAAATCAAAACCTTCATTATCTGAAATGTACTCAGAAAATTCAAGAACAACCACTCCCGAATCACCCAAGCTCCATGTTGAACCATTAGAATACCCAAAAGTGTTTTCGATATCACCAAATGAAACAAAACCCAACTGTTTATTTTCAATGTTTAAATAACCTGAAAACTCTACGTGTCCATTTACTGCCCAGGAAGTAATCATAGGAGAATCTTTTGAGATGGCAGTTGTACCAGTTACGGAAGCAGGTGGACTGAAAGGACCACCTGCAAATGCATTCAAAGAGGCTAAAACCAATATTAGCTTTTTCATTTTATCGTTAACATTGTTGTTGAAATTCCCGTATTGTTAATCGCTTTAACCAAATAAACTCCCGTTTTTAACGAAGAGATATCAACTGAATTTACTGGGTTTAATTGCGATAAAACTATATCTCCTTTAGTTGAATAAACATCTAAACGCTCAATTCCTACTGGAATATTAATTACTGAACCAGCTGGATTAGGATACAACGTTAAATTTGTTTTACTAATTTCTTTAGTATTTGTTGTGATATCAAACATAACATTATCCAAAGCAAAAAAATCAGGAGTATTCATTCCCCAATCCCCTACATCAGAAGAAGTTAAGTCAAAAGTTAGTTTTGTAACAGCTCCTAGAGAAGAGAGGTCTACTTCTTTCCAAGTATCTAAAATTGTTGGTGTTGAGTTGGACGAATCCGCTAAAAAAACGGATACTGTTCCCGTTGACGTAGAACCATTATATCCCTCTATTGTTAATTTAAACCAATCTTCGCCTGTAAATTGTTTTCCAAAAGCATCTCCATTTGTCATAGAATGAGCTGCGTATGATGTATTACAAACTTGAATAGTACTAAAATTTGCAACACCATTAACAATAATTTCTGAACCGGATTTCCCTACAGCAAAGTTATCTCCAGAATATACTCCTGTTGAAAAACTATGATAGGTTTGAGATGCGACTTCTAATGTTGAGTCAATAAGATTTGAGAATGCCCAGCCACCAGACCAATATGACCAAGAATTGTTCCAGGTGGTACTAAATGATAAATCACCTTCCATATATTCGGAAGTATAATTTCCTGATCCATCATCTGTTCCCGATAAATCAGAACCATCAAAATAAGTTGACAAGGAAATATTTTCGAAATTGGTCTGCGCCTGAGTTATAAATGCTGCTAGTGTAACGACTAAAGTGTAAATTTTTTTCATAATTGATTGTATTAATTGTTATTATTTTTAAATAATATGGATAATTGTTAGTGAATTTTAATTTTTAGATTTCTGATATTATATTATTGCATATTCTACTGCAGTGGTTTTGTTTGTTTTTACAAAATAAATATTTGTTTTTTTCTCATAATGGTTTGTTTTTAAATTGAATTTTAAATGATAAATAATAGGATGTCCCAGGCATTGGAGTGTTACCAATCACCTCATAGGATTTGTTAAATAGGTTGTTAATCCTTGCATAAATTGCCAAATCTATATTTTTTAGCTTTTTGTTTTTTGTTACGCCTAAAGAGGATAGCCANTAAGCTGGAAGCGCAGTATCTTCATTGTTATCAAAAGAGATATATCNTTTACCTCGGTAGCTTAACAGGTACTCTACTCTCCACAATTTCCANTGAANANTNNANTTATTNNTNGTNTTAAAAAAAGGTACATTNACNACNTGATTNCCAANGGCTGCATCGTCTNCAATGTCACTCTCTAAAACTATAGTACTAGTATAGGAGCTAGTNNTNGANAAAACAGAATTAATTTNGCCAAANNTTCTNTTAGTCTTCAGGGTTGACTCAACTCCTGANGCTCTAATTTTTTTAACATTTTGTGGTGCCCAAACTGAACCTAANGGAACCCATTGTATCCAGTCTTCAACAATAGAATAATACCCACCCAAGTTCACAGAGAAGAACTTCTTCTTTATAAAAGAGACGAATTGTTCAACATTCCATCCTGTTTCAGCTAGCAATTCAGAATCTCCTCCAGTTTTCCAAAACAAATCATTAAANGTTGGNTGNCGGAAATGAGTCCCCAATCCTCCTTTAAATAAGAGAAATTTATGCTTTTTTGAATAATTAATTACTGTTGTTGGATATACTTTTTTCAGATCAGATGCTGACTGAATACCTATTGAACCTTTAAACGAAATCTTTTTTACCTTTCCTCTAACATTGAAGGTGTTTAAATTTAAAATTCTGTTTTTGGTTCCTGCATAATTAGTATTTTCAGCTTTCTGGATTTGCAGGTTTGATTTAAAATTATATTTCACTTTTTTATACGTACCTTTTGCTTTGAGTTCTCCTTGATTGTTCGTAAGAACATAATACGTATAGGCAATTTCAGGATTAATATATTTGTACCATTGTTTATCACTACCAACTAGGCCTGAAAGAAGAATCTTACCAAAATATGTTTTAGCTTGTAAAACGGTTCTAAATGAGCTATCAGCCATGAACTTGTTACTTTCCTGACTTTCTGTGAGAAGTTGTGGAATGTTTTTTCTTTTTCCATTCCACCAAGAAACAGATTTGAACTTTACTTTTTTTAACTTAAAACTAAACTCTTGGATTAAATTTGTACTCCTAAACTCAGAATTTGATTGAGTTAGTATCGGATGACCAATTCGTTTGTAGTTTTTATACCTAAAATTATTATTGGCCATCTCCTTATTAAAGGCCAGGCTATAAATCCAATTCTTTTTCGAAATAGTTGATACAACACCGAGAGCATATGTATCAAAACTGCCCCCCAAGAAATGACATTTTATTTCAGAACCTTTATCAAATTTTCGATTAGAGCCAAAATGGATAGAACCACCTATAGCTCCATCACCGTCATTTTCAATATTTGCTCCTTTGTTTAATCGCAAGTATGTATTTCCGAAAGAACTTATTCCTCCAAAATCAAACATTCCTAATGACAAACTATTTATTTGTAGGCCATTCCACTTAACTTTGGTATGATTTGAAGTTAATCCTCTGATCAAAACACTCTGAACAGAACCCTTCGCGCCGTATTCCTGAATTTGAACTGAAGTATTTTCATTCAAAACATGTGATAATGAATAAAGTTGCCGGTTTAATAAGTTAGAATCCAAAGTCTCAATTTGTTTAAATACAACAACCTCTGATTGATTCAATTGAACCGAATCAACAACCTGAGCTGAACCATAAAGGGAAACTCCAAAGAATAATATATAGTATACAATATATTTCACGTGTTTACTTCTTACACATTTGACCCCGAATGTGGAAATAAAACAAGTTGAGGCAGGTCTCCTGACTTCTCCCAGTTAAACGCCTTCCCGTTTTCACAGTGGCAGAGATTGTTTAACTAAAAAAGGAGTTACAGTAGCGGGCACTGTTGCGGATTCACACCGTATTCCCTATTAATCTTTATCCTTTGGATAAAAGAACCTTAACTCTGACTTAAAGTTCCGTTAGTTTTTTAAAACCACCAAATTTATCATCAATTCATCTTTAATAAATTCACTCTATTTAGGTAGTGTTTTAGGAGAATTAATCATTAAATTCGCGCAAATAAACTATATCATATGGATTTTAATATTGCTGTAATTAAAGGAGACGGAATTGGACCAGAAATTGTAACAGAGGCTATGAAAGTAATGGACGCTGTTGGTGCCAAGTATGGACACAATTTCAACTACAATGAAGTCCTAATGGGTGCTTGTGCCATAGATGAAACAGGAACCCCTTTACCAGATGAGACATTAGAGGTGTGCAAAAACTCTGACGCAGTTTTGTTTGGTGCTATTGGCCATCCCAAATATGACAATGATCCAAATGCAAAAGTTCGTCCAGAACAAGGATTATTAAAAATTAGAAAAGAGTTAGGTTTATATGCTAATATTCGTCCTGTTGCCTACTACCCTGCTCTTGAACAATTTTCACCACTAAAACCAGAACGTATTGAAGGTGCTGATTTTGTTGTTGTAAGGGAACTTACAGGCGGTATTTATTTTGGTGAAAAGGGAAGAAACCAAGACGGAACAGAGGCATACGATAATTGCACATATTCAGTTGAAGAAATTGAAAGAATTGCAAAAGTTGGTTTTGAAGCAGCTCAAAAAAGAAGAAAGAAATTAACTCTAGTGGATAAAGCAAATGTTTTAGAAACATCAAGGCTTTGGAGAGATACTGTAACAAAAATGGCATCAAGTTACCCTGATGTTGAACTGGATTTCTTATTTGTTGATAATGCTGCGATGCAAATGATTCTAGCCCCTACTCAATTTGATGTAATCTTAACGGAAAATATGTTTGGTGATATTATATCGGATGAGGGTTCTGTTATTGGTGGTTCAATTGGCTTATTGCCTTCTGCATCAGTTGGAGCAAAAGTTGGGCTTTATGAACCGATTCATGGTTCGTTTCCACAAGGAGCGGGTAAAAATATTGCGAATCCTATGGCAACAATATTATCAGCAGCTATGCTTTTAGAAACTTCGCTAAACCTAGTGGAAGAAGCAAATGCTATTCGTGCGGCGGTTTCTAAGGCTATTGATGAAAACGTAGCAACAGAGGATTTAAACAAGCAGAATCCGGTTGGAACAGATGCTGTTGGTGATTTTATTGCTGCAGCGGTTTCAGAAACTGTAAAAGCATAATAAACACGTATTGTGTACAAAAAAGGTTAGCCATAATGGCTAACCTTTTTTTTTGAAAAATACTTTAATCGGGGCTAAAACCATATATTGCCCCATATTTTTCCTTTGCATAAGCAACAAAATGCTTAATGTTTAAAGATTCTCCAGTAAACCTTTCGCTCAATTGCTCTGCTGTATACAATTTACCATGTTGATGAATGCTTTTTCGAAGGAGTGCCAAAAAATTGGATACTTCTCCCAATTCCAATTGAGATTCTAAATCAGGAAGTTCTTTTTTTGCTTGTGCATAAAATTGTGCTGCATAAAAACTGCCCAGTGAATAGGTAGGAAAATACCCTAGACTTCCATGACTCCAATGAATATCTTGTAAAATCCCCTCTGTAGGCTTACCTGGACGAACGCCTAAATAATCCATATACTTTTGGTTCCACAACTCTTCTAAATCTTCCACTCCAACCTCTCCCTCCAGTAACGCCTTTTCAATTTCATAACGAATCATTACGTGAACGTGATAAGTTAATTCATCAGCAGAAGTTCGGATAAGTGAGGGCTGAACTTTGTTTATGGCTTTATAAAAATCACTTAAGTCAACTTCAGCAAACTGTTCAGGAAAAGCTTCTTGCAATTTTGGATAAAGAAATTTCCACCATGGAAGTGCTCTACCTAAATTATTTTCCCAAATTCTACTTTGCGATTCATGTATTCCTAAACTCACACTTTCTCCACTTGGTAACCCATACTCACTGATGGATATTCCCTGTTCATAGAGTCCATGACCTCCTTCATGAATAGTACTCCAAATTACTTCTGCTATATCATTTTCTTTTATTCGTGTAGTTACCCTGACATCTTGAGAACTAATGTGGTTTGTAAAGGGATGTGTTGAAATATCCTGACGTCCTGCATCAAGGTTGTACTTCATCAACTTTAACAGATCAACGCTAAAGTCAAATTGTTTGTCACCATCGAAGTTTTGATACAAAAAACCATCATCTACCTGGGGCTGATGAACAATTTGTTTTATCAATGGAACGATTTGACTTTTAACTTGACTGAAAATATTTTCCAGTTTTGAAACCGTTAGATTTTTTTCATAAAGGTTGAGTAATGCATCATATGGATGCTCCTCATAGCCTAGTAACTCTGATTTTTCACGCTCTAAATCAACTATATTTTTTAGATAAGGAGCAAAAATTTGAAAATTCTCCTCGCCCCTGGCTTCTTCCCATTTTTTAAAGGATTCGGATCGAGCAATTGCTGCTTTTTGGACGTATTCCAAAGGAAGCTTTTTGTTTTCTTGAATCGCTTCTCGTGTTTCCTCTAAATTTCTTGTTTCTTTAAATCCAAAGGAGCTTTTTTCAAGCAAATGGTTGACTAAATTTTCAAACTCAGGACTTGTTGACAACTCATGAACAATAGTGCATAGCGTACTTAGCTGGCACGCTCTTATTTCAAGTCCATTTTTAGGCATGTATACCGCCTCATCCCAATTCAGCAATGCTATTGATGAATTAATATGCGCTATTTTTTGAAGATGATTTTTATATCCTTCGTATGTGTTTTCCATTAGTCTTTTTTAAGTTTTAGTGCATAAAGAATTAAAATCCCCCAGGCTATTATT
>PBJD01000002.1 GCA_002720635.1 Flavobacteriales bacterium
ATTTCTATTATAACCCCTATTTTATCTGGAATTGCTGACTACGGGGGATATAAAAAAAGATACATGCAATTTTTCAGTACTATGGGAGCATTTGCTTGTGCTTCATTATTTTTATTTGGCCCAGACGATCAATGGATTGGAATTTGTGGTGTAATAATAGCAAGTATTGGCTTTAGCGGAAGCCTTGTATTTTACAACGGTTTTTTATCAGAAATTGTACCTAAAAAACTTCATGATAAAGTAAGTGCTAAAGGGTTTTCATATGGTTATCTAGGTTCATCTATTCTATTAATCTTAATTATACTCTTGGACCGATCTAAGGAACTTTTTGGTGTATTAAATGAAAAAGACCCAATAATATTTCGAATAGGATTTATTCTTGTAGGAATTTGGTGGTTTGGCTGGGCAAGATGGACATTTTCGGTTCTACCAAAAGGTAAAAAAACTGATTTGCCGAAAAAAGAAATGATGGCAAAAGGTTTTGAGGAATTGAAACACGTTTGGCACCAATTAAAACAACTACCTAGGCTAAAACGATTTTTATCCGCTTTTTTTATAATTGACCTTGGAGTACAAACAATTGTAATTATCGCTCCTTTATTTGCAATAAAAGTTTTTGGAATGGAAGGAGGAGAGCTTGTCCCTCTTGTTCTAATAATGCAATTTTTAGGAATTGCTGGAGCTCTAATTTTCTCGAAAATTTCGAAAAAATACGGAAATATAGCTGCTCTTATTGGACCTACAATTGTATACTTATCTGTTTGTATTCTTGCATGTATTGCTAATAACGCATCTATTATTAATGAAAAACCCGGAGTTGTAAAATATGAAAATTTCAAGGAGGGAGTCAATTATAAAACAAACACTATCATTATAAATAAAAATAAAAAACAAGAGTCAATTATAATAAAAAACAAAGAAGGCAACACTATTCCAGTAATTAAAATAATCGAAAAAAATGACCAAGAAATTAAATATCCATTACCCGTTAGCGCAGTTTTAAAAGTGAAAAATGGCGAAAATATTAAAGCTGGTAAGACAATAGCAGTTATTCCAAGCCAACGATGGATTATATACTTAATTGCTGCTATGATTGGTTTTGCAATGGGGGGAATTCAATCACTATTCAGATCTACTTATTCCAAACTTTTACCAAATACTAAAGATCATGCATCATTTTTTAGTTTCTTCGATATCACAGAAAAAATAGCAATTGTTGTCGGTTTATTTGTATATGCCGGAGTTGAAGTGATTGCTTCAGGAATGAAAGGTGGATTTGCAGAAAAACTAGGTGTTGCTACTTTAGGATTATTCTTTTTAGTAGGGCTATTACTTCTTAGAAGATTGGGTAAATTCAAACCTCTAAAGCCAACAACAGAAGATTTTTAAATTATTAATGGACAACCATTTTGACATTGCCATCGTTGGTGGAGGTATAATAGGTTTAGCAACTGCTTACAAGCTTCAAATCAAATATCCAAACTCCATAATTGTACTTTTTGAGAAAGAGAACATACTTGCTGCCCATCAAACAGGGAACAATTCAGGAGTAATTCATAGCGGATTGTATTATAAACCTGGAAGTAAAAAAGCAGAATTGTGTAAAAAAGGAAAGCATGAACTCACCAAATTTGCCAACGAGTTTAACGTAAACTATGATATTTGTGGGAAAGTAGTTGTCGCTACAAAGCCTGAAGAAACAGGAAATCTAGAACAAATTTTCAAAAACGGGAAAGAAAACGGTTGTGAGGGAATTGAATTAATAACTCCCCAGGAAATTAAAGAGAAAGAGCCTTTTGTTGAAGGAATCAAAGGAATTTGGGTTCCAACAACGGGTATTATTAATTATCAAAGAATAACACAAGTATTGAGCGAGCAAGTTNTAAAACTAAACTCAAATTCAAAAATCCTGACAAATCATAAAGTAACTCGTGTTGTTCAGCAAAACACAATAAGTTCTATAGTAGCCAATCAGCAAAATTTTTCCGCAAAAAAAGTTATTTTCTGTGGAGGTCTTCATGCTGATTGTTTAGCCAAAAAGGACAATGTGCAACTCGATTTACAAATCATCCCTTTCCGAGGAGATTATTACGATTTAACCGAAAAGGGAATGCACAAAGTCAACAATCTAATCTATCCTGTACCCAATCCCGATTTTCCTTTTTTAGGCGTTCACTTTACTAGAATGATAGACGGTGGAGTTGAGTGCGGCCCCAATGCTGTTTTCAGTTTTAAAAGAGAAGGCTATAAACGTACTGATTTTAATTTATTTGATAGTATTGATGCACTCAAATACAAAGGATTGTGGAAGTTGTTCCGAAGACATTGGAAACAAGGTATGGACGAATATAAAAGAGCGTTTTCTAAAACTCTTTTTTTGAATTCTCTTCAAAAAATGATTCCATCGCTTGATATCGATGACATAAGGCCGTCAAGATCAGGAGTAAGAGCACAAGCTTTGGATTTTGATGGCAACTTAGTCTATGATTTTAAAATCAGGGAAAATGGAAATCATTTACACCTTCTTAATGCCCCATCACCCGGAGCAACTGCTTGCCTGAGTATTGGTGAATACATTTCAGATAAAATAAAAATTGAAGAAGATTTACTTTAGCCTTTGAATGGCCTTAAAGAAACGAGCATTAACATAATACTTATAGCGCTCTTCATCTCTTAACTTACCAATTTGCTCTAGAGTATCAATCATATCAGAGGACAATTGAGACAATGTAATATGACCCATACCCAAAAATTCATTATACATATGTACGATAGGTGGTTTAGCGATAGATACCAAATAATCGTCTTTAAAACGAGTAGTTAGTTCATGCATTAACAACAATCCTAAATGATATCTCCGATAATCATTCTTAACCCATAAAGTACATCGCTCATATACCGGATGTTTTCCCAGCATATGTTTGTGAACAAAAATATGCCCAACGATTTTGTCTTCTTTGTAAATAATTAAAGCTCCATTAGACAGACGTTTTTTAAGCCTTTCAACATCAACATAATGCAAAGAAGAGATATCGTTTGATCGATTAGAAATGGTATACAAATATTCTTGAGAAAGTGATGTTTCAAAACGAATCTTCAATCCCTCTTTTGAACAAAATTCCTTAGCCTTCAGAATTTCAGTTTCTAAATCTCCGAATATTGGTATTTCACTATTTTGCTTCAATCGATATAAATTTGTCAATAGTTTACGCTTAACAGGCCTGCAAAATTAGTGAAAAAGTTGCAGTTAAACTCAGCAAAGTTAAAATCCATATTTAATTGCACTATTTTATTTAAATAAATAAAAAAGCCACCAAAAGGTGGCTTTTTTATATTGTAATACGAAACGATTATACAAACTTTAAATCCTTACCTAGATATTTAGCAGAAGCTCCTAATTCTTCTTCTATTCTAAGCAATTGATTGTACTTAGCAATTCTATCTGTTCTTGAAGCTGAACCAGTTTTGATTTGACCACAGTTTAACGCAACTGATAAATCAGCTATTGTTACATCTTCAGTTTCTCCTGATCTATGAGACATAACAGAGGTATAAGATGCTCTGTGTGCCATTTCAACAGCATTGATAGTTTCAGTCAAAGAACCAATTTGGTTTACTTTTACTAAGATTGAATTACCAACACCTTGATCAATCCCTTGAGATAATCTATCTACATTGGTTACAAACAAATCATCACCTACCAATTGAACCTTATTTCCAAGCTTATTGGTTAATTCTTTCCATCCAGTCCAGTCGTCTTCATCTAAACCATCCTCGATAGAAATAATAGGATATTTAGCAGCTAAATCAGCCCACAATGACACAAGATCTGAAGAAGATAATTTCTCTCCTGATGACTTGTGTAAATGATATACTCCTTCATCTTTCAAATAAAATTCAGACGATGCAGCATCCATTGTAATAAATATTTCTTCACCTGGTTTATAGCCTGCTTTCTCAATAGCCTGCATAATCACTTCAAGTCCCTCTTCGTTGGATCCTAAGTTAGGTGCAAAACCNCCCTCATCACCAACATTTGTTCCCAATCCTTTTCCTTTTAAAACGGATTTTAAATTGTGGAATATTTCTGCTCCCATTCTTAGTGCNTGGGAAAAAGATTCCGCACCTACAGGTGATATCATAAACTCCTGAAAATCGATTGAATTATCAGCATGAGAACCGCCATTGATAATGTTCATCATTGGTATAGGTAAGGTATTAGCATTAACACCTCCAATATACTTGTAAAGTGGCAGACCAGCATTATCAGCGGCACATTTTGCAGTAGCCAAAGAAGCTCCAAGAATTGCATTAGCTCCTAAATTACCTTTATTTGCAGTACCATCTAATGAAAGCATAGCTGCATCAATAGCATTTTGGTCGTAAACATGCTGACCCACCAATGCTTCATTAATTACAGTATTTACATTTTCAACTGCTTTTAAAACACCTTTACCCAAATAAGTATCTTTATCATCATCTCTCAATTCAACGGCTTCGTGAACTCCAGTTGATGCACCCGATGGAACGGCTGCTCTTCCAAATACTCCATTATCTGTAATTACCTCAACTTCTACAGTAGGATTACCTCTGGAATCAAGGATTTGTCTTGCGTGTACTTTTGCAATGTAACTCATAATTTATTTGTAATTACTTAAACTGTTTGTTTTTCTTTTACTTTTTTAATGTTCTCAACAAATGTATCAAATAGATATCTGGAATCGTGAGGACCGGGAGAGGCTTCTGGGTGAAATTGTACCGAGAAAACAGATTTGTCCTTGATTCTTAATCCGGCTAACGTATTATCATTTAAATGAAGGTGCGTTACGACCACGTTACTGTTCTTTTTAGCATCATCTATATTCACAACAAAACCATGATTTTGTGATGTTACTTCACATTTAGTAGTTTCCTCATTTCTTACCGGATGATTACACCCTCTATGACCATTGTGCATTTTGTACGTTGAAAGACCCAATGCGGTACAAATCATTTGGTGACCTAAACAGATTCCAAATACTGGGTAATCAGAAGCTATGACTTTCTTTACTTCATTTTGAACGTCACCCATAGCCGCTGGATCTCCAGGACCATTAGACAAGAAAATCCCATCTGGCTCCCACGCACTTAATTCTTCATAAGAACTGTTATGAGGAAAAACTTTCATATAAACTCCTCTTTGTTCAAGACAATTTAAAATATTCTTCTTGACACCTAAATCCAATACTGCAACTTTAAATTCAGAATCTTCATTGCCTACAAAATAAGGTTCAGTACACGAAACTTTCGAGGAAAGTTCTAATCCTGCCATTGAAGGAACTTTATTCAATTCCGCTTTTAATTTTTCAACATCAAGCTCCTCAGACGAAATAATTGCATTCATAGCTCCCTTGTCTCTAATATACCGGACAAGAGCTCTTGTATCAACATCTGAAATAGCAACCATATCTTCACTTTCAAAATAATCTTGAATTGATGAGTTTCCAGCAGGTCTGCTGTAATACGGAGAAAAACTTTTACAAACCATTCCAGAAATTTTCATTCCATCGGATTCAATTTCATGTTCAGCAGTTCCATAGTTTCCAATATGGGAAGTTGTCATTACAACAATTTGTTTATAATAAGATGGGTCCGTAAATATCTCTTGGTAACCCGTCATACCTGTATTGAAACAAATTTCACCAGTTGTAGTTCCTGTTTTACCTGCAGCTTTTCCATAAAACACTTTTCCGTCTTCTAAAACAATAACCGCTTTTTTCTTAGCTAAATACTTCATTCTATTTTTTATAAAAAAAGCCTTTTCGGCTTAGTTTTTATTCGCGTGCAAAAATAAAAAAAGGATAGTGTTTAAAACACTATCCTTTATGAATTTTTATTAACGAATAATCAACATTATTCTGATTTATCTTCGTCTTTTTTATCCTCTTTCTCATCTTCTGCTTCAGGTGTAGCTTCTGGAGCTTCTTCAACCTCCGACTCCTCATCATTTTGAGTTTCTTCAGTCTTTTGCTCTTCAGCTGTAACTTCCTTAACATCCTTGGCTTCTTCTGATTTTGGCTCTTCAACTATCTTAGCATCTTCTACAACCTCAGAAACCTCTTCCTTAGCTTCAACTTCAGCTACAGGTTCTGATTTTTTAGGAGCTGACTTTCTTCTTCTTGTTTTCTTTGGTTTAGCAGAAGTCAATAAGTTTTCGTTGAAATCAACCAACTCAATGATACAAGTATCTGCGTTATCTCCTAATCGGTTACCTGTCTTTAAAATTCTGGTATACCCTCCTGCTCTGTCAGCAACTTTTGAAGCTACTTCACCAAACAATTCCTGAACAGCTTCTTTCTTCTGTAAGTATCTGAAGACTGTTCTTCTTGAGTGCATATCATCAGTTTTAGCCTTTGTAATTAATGGCTCAACAAACTGACGTAGTGCTTTCGCTTTAGCAACTGTTGTACTAATTTTCTTGTGTTCAATTAAACTCACAGCCATATTAGCCAGTAAAGCTTTTCTATGACCTCTCTGTCTTCCTAAATGATTGAACTTTTTACCGTGTCTCATTTTTATGAGTATTATGGGTTACAACCCGCGTTCGTTATTATTCTTTATCTAAATACTTTGAAACATTCATTCCAAAAGATAATCCTTTGCTGATAACTAATTCTTCAAGCTCAGTAAGAGATTTCTTTCCAAAGTTTCTAAATTTCAACAAGTCATTTTTATTGTATGAAACCAAATCTCCTAAAGTTTCAACATCAGCAGCTTTCAAACAGTTAAGTGCTCTTACTGAAAGATCCATATCCACTAACTTGGACTTCAACAATTGTCTCATGTGAAGTGACGTTTCATCAAATTCTTCAGCTGCAGATTTAACTTCAGTATCCAATGTAATCTTCTCATCAGAGAACAACATAAAGTGATGGATTAATATCTTGGCTGCCTCTTTTAATGCATCCTTTGGGTGAATTGAACCATCAGTTTTAATATTGAAAACCAATTTCTCATAATCCGTCTTTTGTTCAACTCTAAAATTTTCAATACTGTAATTGACATTTTTTATTGGTGTGAAGATTGAATCCACAGCAACTGTTCCGATAGGAGCATTTGTTTGCTTATTTTCTTCAGCAGGCACATATCCTCTTCCCTTTTCGATAGTTAAATCCATATCAACTTTGACAGATGATTCCATGTTACAAATAACATGATCAGGATTCAGAACTTGATAACCTGAGATAAAAGTACCCAAATCACCCGCAGTTAATTGCTCTTTTCCGGAAACTGAAATAGAAACCTTCTCAGTTTCTGCATCCTCTATTTGCTTTTTAAAACGAACTTGTTTTAAGTTTAGGATTATTTCAGTAACATCTTCAACAACACCTTTGATAGTTGAAAACTCATGATCAACACCTTCAATTTTAACAGATGTCACTGCAAAACCCTCTAAAGAGGATAATAAAATTCTTCTTAAGGCATTCCCGATGGTTAAACCAAATCCTGGTTCCAATGGTCTGAATTCGAATTGTCCTTCGAAATCATCCGATTCAATCATTATGACTTTATCGGGTTTTTGAAATGCTAAAATTGCCATACTATATTTTTTTTTGTAAAATATTCAATTAATTATTTAGAGTACAATTCAACGATTAGCTGAGTATTAATATTCTCAGGAATATCTTCTCTTACGGGAGATTGTAAAAATTTACCTGCAACAGCACTTTTGTCAAACTCTAACCAAGGGAAACTTTTTGTATTCACCTCAATAGAGGACTGAACAATATCCAAAGATTTGGATTTCTCTCTAATTGCAACAATATCACCTGGCTTTAAATGATACGATGGTATATTTACCACCTCACCATTTACGGTAACATGTTTGTGTGATACTAATTGCCTTGCTCCTCTTCTTGAGGGAGAAATACCTAAACGAAATACAGTATTATCTAATCGAGACTCACACAACATTAGTAAGTTCTCACCAGTAATACCACTTCTTCTGGATGCTTCTTTAAACAAATTTAAAAATTGCTTTTCAAGAATACCGTAGGTATATTTTGCTTTTTGCTTTTCCTGTAATTGAATCGCATAATCCGACTTTTTTTGTCTTCTTTTTCCATTTCCATGCATTCCAGGAGCATATGGTTTTTTCTCCAATGCTTTATCTGGTCCGAAAATCGGCTCTCGGAATTTACGTGCTATTTTTGATTTAGGACCTGTATAACGTGCCATAATAAGTTTCTTTAATAAAGTTTAAAATTATACTCTTCTTCTCTTTGGAGGTCTACAACCATTATGCGGTAAAGGTGTAACATCCACTATTTCCACAACCTCGATTCCGGAGTTATGAATCGCTCTGATAGCAGACTCTCTTCCTCCTCCAGGTCCTTTAACATAAACTTTAACTTTTCTTAGTCCTCTTTCATGAGCAACTTTAGAACAATCTTCAGCGGCCATTTGAGCAGCATAAGGGGTATTCTTTTTTGATCCTCTAAATCCCATTTTACCTGCTGATGACCAAGAAATAACCTGGCCTGTAGTATTGGTTAACGAGATGATAATGTTGTTAAAAGACGCCTTAATGTGAGCTTCACCAATTGGCTCAACTTTCACCTTGTACGAACTTTTCTTTGTAGCTTTTGCCATAACTTATGATTTATATGATCTAAAGACTAGTTTTATTTAGTAGCCTTCTTCTTATTTGCAACAGTTTTTCTTCTACCTTTTCTTGTTCTGGAGTTGTTTTTCGTGTGTTGACCTCTCAATGGTAAACCAGATCTGTGACGAATTCCTCTATAAGAACCAATATCCATTAAACGTTTGATGTTTAATTGAACTTCTGATCTTAATTCACCTTCCACAGTAAATTCATCAGTAATTAAATCACGAACTTTCTTTGTCTGGTCATCCGACCAGTCCTGAACTTTAGCGTTTCTATCTACACCAGCCTTGTCTAAAATAGCCTGAGCCGAAGATTTTCCTACTCCAAAAACATACGTCAATGAAATTTCTCCTCTTTTATTATCTGGTATATCTACACCTGCAATTCTTGCCATAATAAATTATTAATTTGTTTTAATTCAATTAGTTTACCCTTGTCTCTGTTTAAACTTCGGGTTCTTTTTGTTAATAACGTAAACCTTTCCCTTTCTCTTAACGATTTTACAATCGCTACTTCTTTTCTTAACAGATGCTCTAACTTTCATTTTGATAAGTTTTCTATTTGTATCTAAAAGTAATTCTACCTTTTGTTAAATCGTATGGAGACATTTCTACCTTCACACGATCTCCAGGTAAAATTTTAATATAATGCATTCTCATTTTACCAGAAATATGAGCCGTTATCACGTGCCCATTTTCCAATTCTACTCGAAACATTGCGTTTGACAATGCTTCGATAATTGTTCCGTCTTGCTCTATAGATGGTTGTTTAGCCATACTTTACAATATTTCTATTCCGTTTTTTTTGAGCTCATCCTCAATAAAGGCGAACGAAGATAATACTTTTGGACCACTTTTCATAATCGCCACTGTATGTTCAAAGTGCGCACTGGGTTTACCATCCTGCGTAACAACGCTCCATCCATCACTCAAAAAACGAACTTTTTGTGTTCCCATATTAATCATTGGTTCAATTGCCAACACTAATCCTTCTCTCAATTGTATGCCTCTTCCTCTGTATCCGTAGTTAGGCACCTTAGGTTCTTCATGCAAAGCTCTTCCCACACCATGCCCAACCAATTCACGAACTACACCATAGTTATACTCTTTCGCTTTTTTTTGAACAGCATAACTAACATCACCTAATCGGTTTCCAACTCGAGCTTGATCAATAGCATTGTACAGGCTTTCCTTGGTAACACGAAGCAATTGTTTTGTTTCTTCAGCTACTTCTCCGACGGTATACGTGTAAGCAGAATCACCATAAAATTCATTTTTCAAAACACCACAATCAACCGAAATAATATCACCTTCCTGAAGGGGTTTTTCATTGGGTATTCCATGAACAACTTCTTCATTTGGGGACATACAAAGTGTATTTGGGAATCCACCATAGCCCTTAAAGGCAGGTATTGCATTGTTATCCCGTATAAACTCTTCTGCGATTTTATCCAACTCAAGTGTTGTAACACCCGGTTTTACTAAACCAGCAATTGCGCCATGTGTTTTTGCAACAAGCAAAGAACTTTCTTTTATTAATTCAATTTCTTCTTTGGTTTTATAAATTTCTTTCCCCATGTTATGAATTAAATCATACCTACGGAAGAAGATTCACTCAAAGAAGACTCTCCCCTAACTTTCCCCGTTTTCATCAATCCGTCATAATGGCTCATCAACAAATAACCATCTACTTGTTGTAGTGTATCCAAAACAACACTAACCATAATTAGTAATGACGTCCCACCGAAGAAGTAAGAAAATCCAGTATTTACATTTGCCATTCTTGCAAACACAGGAAGTATTGCAATTAATGCTAAAAACAATGCCCCTGGAAACATTATTTTTGACATAATTCCATCAATATAATTTGCAGTATCATTACCAGGCTTAATTCCCGGAATAAAAGCGCCCTGCTTTTTAAAATCTTCTGCCATTTGTCTTGGATTTACAACCATTGCAGTATAGAAATAGGTCATAACCACAATTAAAACAGCAGTCGTAATATTGTACCATACAGAATTTGGATCACCAATTTCTGCCATAACACCTTTAAAACCATCTCCTAAAAAATCTGAACCTGCCAAACCAGTTGGTAAAAACATGATTGCCTGAGCGAATATTATTGGCATTACACCTGCCATCGCAATTTTTAATGGTAAATATCTTCTACCTCCTCCTTGAACTTTATTAATTGCACCTCCTGCAACCATTTGTTTGGGATATTCTAAAGGAACTTTTCGGACCGCCTTAACAATAGCTATCGTAAAGAGGACTACAAAAAACCATGCTAGATATTCAACAATTAAAAAGAAGGTACGCCCACCTGCCGCATCTCCTGTAAAAGCTTCTTTAAACTCTTCCATTATAGCCATTGGCAATCTTGCCAGGATACCAACCGTTATTAATATAGAAACACCATTTCCAATTCCTTTTTCTGTTATTTTTTCTCCCAACCACATTAAAAACAAAGTGGCAGAAACCATTATACAAATGGATGTAAACATGAATAAAAAGCCATCAATAACAATTGCCTCTTTGCCTCCAACATACAAATTCAAGTATCCATAAGCTTGGAACGCTGTAACTGCAATAGTTAAAAACTTAGTATAGGTTTGCATTTTCTTTCGACCACTTTCTCCTTCCTTTTGAAGCTTTTGAAATTGTGGCACAGCCATACCCAGTAGTTGGATGACTATTGAAGCGGTAATGTAGGGCATAATACCCAATGCAAAAATTGAAGCTTTAGAAAATGCTCCCCCAGAAAACTGATTGATTAAATCCGTCCAACCACCTTCAGTAGTAGCTCTGGATAATATTTTTGAATCAATCCCTGGCAATAGTATTTGAGTTCCTGCAACATAAACAAGCAAGAATAAAATAGTATTGAGGATTCGTGTTCTCAAATCCTCAATATCCCAAATCTTCTTTAATTTTTGAATAGTATTATTCTTAGCCATAGTTGTTAAGCAATTGTTACGGTACCTCCTTTGGACTCAATGGCTTCCTTAGCTGATGCTGAAAAACCATGAGCAGTAACATTAATCTTGTCACTCAATTCTCCAGTTCCAAGAACCTTAACAAGTTCATTTTTTGAAGCTAGTCCATTTTGAACAAAGACTTCCTGATTAAAATCCGAAATACCTTTTGAAGTTACAAGCTGTTGTAAAACCCCCAGGTTTACAGCTTTATATTCTACTCTATTAGGATTTTTAAATCCAAATTTAGGTAATCTTCTCTGGATAGGCTGTTGCCCACCTTCGAATCCAACCTTTCTTGAATATCCAGAACGAGATTTTGCACCTTTATGACCTCTTGTAGAAGTTCCTCCTCTACCGGATCCCTGACCTCTACCAATTCTCTTATCAGATTTGGTAGCTCCTTTAGCTGGTTTTAATTTATTAAGTTGCATTGCAAAAATTCTTTATTATTTTTCAACTTTTACTAAATGTTCTACGGCTCTAACCATACCTAAA
Organism: Flavobacteriales bacterium; assembly: GCA_002720635.1. Classification (GTDB taxonomy): domain Bacteria; phylum Bacteroidota; class Bacteroidia; order Flavobacteriales_C. Next base: position 12,120 of record PBJD01000002.1, read on the forward strand.
ATCTGAGGATTTTCCTCTTTTTCAACTGTTTGGTTAAGCTTTGAAATACCTAACGCTTTTAATGTATCCTTTTGTTTTTTTGGATAATTAATAGCGCTTTTTACCTGAGTGATTTTTATCGTAGCCATCTTTATAAAATTAACCGTTGAATACGTTTTCTAATTTAACACCTCTTGTTTGAGCAATCGTCATTGGATCCCTCAGTTCACTTAAAGCTAATATAGTAGCTTTAACAACATTATGAGGGTTTGGAGAACCTTTTGATTTTGCTAAAACGTTCTTCACACCTGCTGATTCCAAAACAGCTCTCATAGCACCTCCCGCAATTACCCCGGTACCTGATGATGCCGGCTTCATAAATACTCTTGCGCCACCGAATGTACTTTCTTGTTCATGAGGAATTGTTCCTTTAAAAACAGGTACAGAAATTAAATTCTTTTTTCCTTCATCGATAGCTTTAGTGATTGCCTCAGTAACTTCATTTGCTTTTCCTAAACCGTGACCAACTATACCATCTTCATTACCTACAACAACTATTGCAGCGAATGAAAAATGCCGACCACCTTTGGTTACTTTAGTTACTCTATTAATAGCTACTAAACGATCTTTTAATTCGATTTCACTAGATCTAACTTTATTTTCGTTATTATTTGCCATCTTTTACTTAGAATTTTAGTCCACCTTCTCGAGCACCTTCAGCCAAAGCTTTTACTCTACCGTGATATAAATATCCATTTCTATCAAAAACTACTTGTCCAATTCCAGCTGCAATTGCCACTTCAGCTGCCTTCTTTCCAACTTCTGTTGCCAATTCAACCTTAGAGCCTTTTGCGCTTATTCCTTTATCACTTGATGAAGTAGAGGCAAGTGTTTTCCCTGCTACATCGTCGATAAATTGAACATAGATTTCTTTGTTACTTCTGAAAACAGACATTCTTGGTCTTTCAGAAGTACCTTCAACTTTTTTTCTAATACTCGATTTAATTCGAGTTCTTCTTGCGTCTTTAGTTGCCATAACTAACTAATATATTAACCAGCTGATTTACCAGCTTTTCTTCTAATTTGCTCACCAACGTACTTAATCCCTTTACCTTTGTATGGTTCAGGTTTTCTAAGTGATCTTAACTTAGCCGCAACCTGCCCTACCAACTGTTTATCAACAGACGTAAATGTGACAATCGGTGGTTGTCCTTTTGATTGCTCCGCCGTCACCTTTATTTCCTCAGGTAATGAGAAAACCACATTATGAGAGAATCCTAAATTCATCTCTAAAACCTGACCTGTAACTTTAGCTCTGAAACCAACTCCAATTAATTCTTGCTTAATTGTAAAACCTTCCGAAACACCTACAACCATATTATTAACTAATGATCTGTACAAACCGTGTTTTGCCTTAAGATCTTTAGTATCATTCTCTCTAGTAAGCAATACTTCATTTTCTGCAACCTCAATAGAGATCCCCTCAGAAATTTCCTGCTTCAATTCTCCTAATTTTCCTTTTACAGAAACCTCACCGTTGTTGAATGTTACTTCAACTCCCTGTGGTAAAGCTACTGGTGCATTTCCTATTCGTGACATTTCTTAATTCTTTAGTATATGTGACACAATACTTCTCCACCCACATTTTCATTTCTAGCTTCTTTATCGGTAATCACACCTTTAGAAGTAGAAAGTATTGCAATCCCCAAGCCGTTTAATACTCTCGGTAACTCTTTGGCTCCAGTATAATTTCTTGAACCAGGAGTTGATATTCTCTTCAATACTTTGATTGCAGAAGATTTTGTTTTTAAATCATACTTTAAAGCGATTTTAATATTCCCCTGTGGCCCGTTTTCACTTTCAAACTTATAGTTTAAAATGTACCCTTTATCAAACAAGATTTTTGTAATTTCCTTCTTCAAATTAGAAGCAGGGACATCAACAACTCTGTGCTTTGCAGCAATAGCGTTTCTAAGTCTTGTTAAATAATCTGCTATTGGATCCGTATTCATAACTTATATTTTTCTTCTCTTAAACAATTAATTACCAACTTGCCTTCTTTACTCCTGGAATCAAGCCATTGTTTGCCATTTCTCTAAACTGTATCCTTGACAACCCAAATTGACGCATGTACCCTTTTGGTCGACCAGTAATGTTGCATCTGTTGTGCATTCTAATCGGCATAGAGTTTCTAGGGAGTTTTTGTAACCCTTCATAATCTCCAGCTTCTTTTAAAGCTTTTCTCTTTTCGGCGTATTTTGCTACCAGTTTAGCTCTTTTTACCTCTCTGGCTTTCATTGATTCCTTTGCCATGACTCAATTAGTTTTTAATGTTTTTAAATGGTACTCCAAATTCTTTCAACAATGCATACCCCTCTTCGTCTGATTCTGCAGAAGTTACAAAGGTAATATCCATTCCCAATATTTTGTCCACTTTATCAATATCAATTTCAGGAAAAATAATATGCTCTTTAATCCCCAAGGTAAAATTACCTCTGGAATCAAACTTATAGTTTACGCCTCTAAAATCTCGAACACGAGGTAGAGCAACAGCTACTAATCTTTCAAAGAATTCATACATTCCCTCTCCTCTTAGCGTAACTTTAGCGCCTATAGGCATATTTTTTCTCAATTTAAATGTAGAAACATCCTTTTTTGAGTAACATGTTACTGCTTTTTGTCCTGCAATAGTAGAAAGTTGCTTTACAGCATTTTCAACAAGTCTTTTATCAGCGACTCCAGCTCCAATTCCTTGATTGATTACAATCTTTTCTAATTTAGGAACCTGCATTACATTCTTATAGTTGAACTGCTCCTTTAATGCCGGAACAACTTTTTCTTCGTATTGCTTCTTAAAATTTGGTACGTACTGTTCCATTAGTCTAAAATCTTATCAGTTTTTTTAACGTATCTCTTAATCTTCCCATCTACCACTTTTCTACCAACACGAGATGGAGTGTCTCCATCAAGTAACATAACGTTAGAAATTTGGATTGCTGCTTCTAATTCAACAATACCTCCTTGTGGATTTTTTGAAGAAGGCTTGGTGTGTTTTTTTACTTTATTCACACCTGCAACAATAACCTTACCTTCATCTGTTAAAACCTTTAAGATTTCTCCAGTTGATCCTTTATTGTTTCCAGTAATTACTTTTACTGTATCTCCTTTTTTTAATTTTAATTTCGCCATCGTAAATAGTTTATAGTACTTCTGGTGCTAATGAAACAATTTTCATAAAATCCTTCTCACGCAATTCTCTGGCTACAGGGCCAAATATACGTGTACCTCTCATTTCACCGGCAGCATTTAACAACACAACTGCATTGTCATCAAACCTTATGTATGAACCATCAGGTCGTCTAACTTCTTTAGCTGTTCTAACAACTACTGCTTTTGCAACAGCTCCTTTTTTAATATTACCTGCAGGCATTGCTTTCTTTACAGAAACGACAATTTTATCACCAATTGACGCGTATCTTTTTTTAGTACCACCTAAAACTCTAATACATAGTGCTTCTTTTGCACCACTGTTATCAGCAACTTTACACCTAGATTCTTGTTGTATCATGACTAAATATTATACTTCTTAATCAAAAAATTATTTCGCTTTCTCCAATACTTCAACCAAACGCCAGTTCTTGGTCTTACTTAGTGGCCTGGTTTCCATAATTTTCACCGTATCTCCAACTGTACATTCCTCCTTCTCATCATGAGCTACGAACTTATTAGTTTGTTTAACGAATTTACCATACTTCGCGTGCTTCTTTTTTTGTTCAATTGCAACAACAATTGACTTTGTCATCGAAGTACTAGTAACAATTCCTACTCTTTCTTTTCTTAAATTTCTTGTAGACATAGTTTCAAAATTTTAGTAGAGCTCTAAGCTTGCTCCTTTTCGTTAAGAACAGTTTTTAACCTAGCAACTAATTTTCTGGTTGTTTTAATAACCACCGGATTTTCAATTGGAGAAACAGCGTGATTTAACACCAATGTGTTTAGAGCCTTCGACTCCTCAACTATTTTCGCTTTTAAATCCTCAACGGATAATTCTCTTAATTCTGCAGCTTTCATCTCTAATTCTTTTTAAGCTTCTAAATAATCTCTTCTAACAATAAACTTTGTCTTAACTGGCAACTTTTGTGCAGCCAAACGTAAAGCTTCTTTAGCGATTTCCAAAGGTACACCATCGGCTTCAAATAAAATTTTACCAGGTTTAACAGGAGCTACCCAATACTCTGGTGACCCTTTACCTTTACCCATCCTTACTTCAGCCGGCTTCTTAGTAATCGGCTTATCCGGGAACATTCTAATCCAAATTTGCCCCTCTCTTTTCATGTATCTTGTCACAGCAACACGAGCAGCCTCAATTTGTCTACTAGTTATCCACCCTTGATCCAAGGTCTTAATTCCGAAAGATCCAAAAGCAATTTGAGCACCTCTATGTGAAACACCTTTCTCATTACCTTTTCCTTTTTGAACCTTTCTATATTTTACTCTTTTTGGAGATAACATCTCTTAAAATTTTTAAAGTGAATACTTAACGTCTCTTCTTTCCTTTGAATTTACCACCTTTGGCACCTTGCTTGTTGTTAGCAGCATTGTTCGGAGTTAAATCTACTTTACCATAAACCTCTCCTTTACAAATCCAAACTTTCACACCTAATCTACCATAAGTAGTGTGGGCTTCTGACCAACAATAGTCAACATCAGCACGAAAAGTATGCAATGGAATTCTTCCGTCCTTTTTACTTTCAGTTCGTGCCATCTCAGCACCATTCAAACGACCAGCAACTTGAATCTTAATTCCCTCTGCTCCCATTCTCATAGTTGAAGCTACAGCCATTTTCATCGCTCTTCTAAAAGATATTCTTCCTTCAATTTGACGACAAATACTATCAGCCACCAGTTTAGCATCTAATTCTGGTCTCTTAATTTCAAAAATATTTATTTGAACTTCCTTACCGGTTAATTTCTTAATTTCCTCTTTTAACTTATCAACTTCTTGTCCTCCTTTACCAATAATGATTCCTGGTCTTGCGGTGTGAATTGTAATAGAAATCAACTTTAATGTTCTTTCAATTACAATTTTTGAAACTGATGCTTTTGCCAAACGAGCACGTATATAGCTTCTAATTTTAGAATCTTCGTAAATTTTGTCCGCGTATTTTTTTCCACCATACCAGTTAGAATCCCATCCACGTATGATTCCTAATCTATTTCCTATCGGGTTCGTTTTTTGTCCCATTATCTATACTTTTCTTTCTAATTAACTTTTTCTAAAAACAACGTAACGTGATTCGAACGTTTTCTAATTCTGTGTGCTCTTCCTTGTGGAGCAGGTTGAATTCTTTTTAACATTCTGGCTGAATCAACAGCAATCTTACTTACAAACAACTCACCCGACTCAGGAGCTTCTCCTGTTTTCGTCTCATAGTTGTGTATAGCCGATTTTAAAAGCTTAACTACTTTCGATGCAGCTTCCTTATTTGAAAACTCTAAAACACCTAAAGCTTTATATACTTCCATTCCTCTAACCAAGTCAGCAACCAATCTCATCTTTCTGGGAGACGTCGGACAGTTATTTAACTTAGCAAAGTACTGAGACTTTTTCGACTCTTTTAATGCCTCTGCAGTATTTCTTTTTCTAGCACCCATTTGTTAAAATGCTTTAATTATAAATTATTTTTTCTTTTTATCTGATCCATGACCTCTGTAGGTCCTTGTTGGAGCAAATTCACCTAACTTATGACCAACCATGTTTTCTGTTACGTAAACAGGGATGAACTTATTCCCGTTGTGTACACCAATTGTAAGACCGACAAAATCGGGAGTAATCATTGAAGCTCTTGACCATGTTTTGATTACATTTTTCTTACCTGATTCTTGAGCCTCGTCAACACGATTCTGCAACTTATAGTGCACAAAAGGTGGTTTTTTAAGTGATCTAGCCATATCTTAATTATTTTTTTCTCTTTTCAATAATATACTTATCAGAATACTTCTTTGGAGCTCTAGTTTTGTATCCCTTTGCCGGTAATCCTTTTCTAGATCTCGGGTGCCCTCCTGATGAACGACCTTCTCCACCTCCCATTGGGTGGTCTACCGGGTTCATTGCAACACCTCTTACTCTTGGTCTTCGACCTAGCCATCTACTTCTACCCGCCTTTCCACTTACTACCAATTGATGATCTGAATTTGATACCGCACCAATAGTAGCAGAACAACCTACTAATACCTGACGCGTTTCACCAGACGGTAATTTTAAGGTCGCAAACTTACCTTCTTTTGCAGTTAGCTGAACATAGGAACCTGCACTTCTTGCCAACTTTCCACCCTGACCAGGTTGAAATTCAACATTGTGCACAACCGTACCTAATGGTATTTCTGTTAATGGCAGTGAATTTCCAACTTCAATTGGGGAACCTTTACCAGCTTGTACAATAGCTCCAACTTGTAAACCATTAGGTGCAAGAATATATTTCTTTTCACCATCAGAATAATACAACAAAGCAATTCGCGCTGTTCTGTTTGGATCATACTCGATACTCTTAACAGTTGCAGGAACGTTCAACTTTGTTCGTTTAAAATCAATTAAACGATATTTCTTCTTGTGACCTCCTCCTATATTACGAACAGTCATCTTTCCACTGGCATTTCTTCCACCGGAACTTTTCTTTTTCGCAATTAAGCTTTTCTCAGGACTTCCTTTAGTAACATCATCAAAAGTATCAGCTACTTTATGTCTTTGTCCTGGAGTATTTGGTTTTAATTTCTTTAAACCCATTTTTTTAAATATTACCGTAAATATCTATTACTTCACCCTCTTTCAGAGTAACTATTGCCTTCTTGAATGAACGTGTTCTGCCGTCCATTG
>PBJD01000003.1:0-12267 GCA_002720635.1 Flavobacteriales bacterium
AACAAGGATAACAAGGATAACAAGGATAACAAGGATAACAAGGATAACAAGGATAACAAGGATAACAAGGATAACAAGGATAACAAGGAATCTAAGAAGGAAGAAAATTCTGAAAAACAAAATAAAGAATCCAATAAAGAAAAAGAGCAGGACGGTAATAAAGATAAAAAAGGCAAGGAAAGTCAAGACAGCAAAAAAGGTAAACAACAAAAACCGAAAACTATTTCAAAAGAAAAAGCAAATCAACTTTTAAAACAGCTTGAGAGCGATGAAAAAGCAATCAGAGAAAGAATGATTCAATCTCAAATGAAGAAAGTTCAACGAAAAAATATTGAAAAAGACTGGTAATGAAAAGTAATTGGCTAACACATGGGAAACACTGGTTCGGTATTCTGGGAATGCTTCTCATATTCTTTTCCCAAACTGTTTTAGCCAATGGCTCATTTAAAGGAGTAACTGAAGTTGATGGAAATGAATTTGAAATTGGAGAAGAATTTATTGTTACCTATAAATTGGCCGCCGAGGGCAGTTACTCATTAAGCAATCCTAAATTTGGTTTAAGCGGAGCCGAATTTAAAGGGTTGGAAGTTATAAAACACGGGCAAGACCGGTCTTTTAGTTTTGGTTTTGGAGATAATGCCGTATTTACTTACAAGTATATTTTAAAGGGATCCAAACCAGGTGTTTTTACCATTCCTGCTGTTACCATTCAAATGAATGGTACATCCTATCCAACGCAAAGTAAAAAAGTAGCTATTGTAAAAAAAATAAAAGAAACAGGCATTACAGGAGATTTAATACTTCAACTTAAGCCAAATAAATCAACTGTTTATGTTGGTGAACCGATTCGATATGACCTGCATTGGTATTCCTCTTATCAGGCAAAGGGGTTTCAATTAAAAGAACTGCCTAAATTCGATGGATTTGTTGTGAAAACTTTAGAATCACAAACAAAAACGAAAATAAAAACTATTAATGGAAAAAAATTCCTAACAGGCAAAAGCTATTCCTTTATTTTAACCCCGATTAAACCAGGAAAAATTGAGTTACCTGTAGTAAAAGGAGATATTTATTTAACAACCGGAAGAGGTTTTTTTCAGCAAACAGAAGCCAGAGAGATATCATCTCAAAAACTTTCTTTACAGGTAAAGCCATTACCTGCTCCACCAAATGGGACGACGGGTTCTAGTATTGTAGGAAAATTCAAATTAAGAACTCAATTGGATAAAAAAGAACTTAATGTTAATGATGCTGTAACCATAAAAGTAGTTGTTAAAGGGTCCGGGAATTTAAATGCATTAAGCGATGTATCAATCGATTATCCCAGTGCTTTTGAAACTTTACCCCCCACAACTAAAAACAATGTAAAAACTGATTTATCAGGTATACACGGTAGTAAAACCTTTGAATTTGTGGCTATACCCAGACAACCGGGAACATTTACTATTCCTCCCGTTACACTTTCAGCATTCAACCCTCAGAAAAAAGAATATTACAACTTAAAATCCAGTACCATAACTATAAAGGTTAATGGCTCAGCAAGCTTCGATGCAAATCCATATGTTTCTTCAGGTGGACGGGATGTAGAAATACAAGGTAGTGACATTCGCTATATAAATAATGTAGAAAAATTGTCCACTGAGAAAAAATCAGATTATACAAACTCATTTTCGCAATACCTGTTACTTGCCATATCGCTTTTAACTTTTGCCCTGGGAACTTTTGTTTTCAAAAAAAGATTACTTTCCAAATCAGAAATAAAAAGCAATAAAAGAGCAAAAGCTAATCGAATAGCAAAAAAATATTTGAAAAATGCACAAAAGGAATTGAACGGTGATAAAAATAAATTTTACGAATTGGTGGATAATGCTCTTAATAATTACCTTCTGGGGAAGCTCATGATTGAACAATCGCAGTTAAAACAAGAAACTATTACTGAAAAATTAAAAAAACAACAGGTAAAAGAATCTTTAATTAAGGAAACACTTAAAGTTTCCAATGACTGTAAAATGGCTCGTTTTAGCCCACTTGTTTTAGCCCCTGATGAAATGCTTATTAAAGCTGAAAAAGTAATTAATGAACTTGAAAACCAATTAACATGACAAAAAAAATATTCGTTTTTCTTTTTCTCTCACTTACTAATATACATCTTTGGTCAAATGAGCCCTTGCTGGATTCCGCAAAAGAAAATTATGCGACAGGTAATTTCAAGACCGCAATTCAACACTATCAATCAATTTTGAACAAAGGATTGATATCACCTGACATCTATTATAACCTGGGAAATTGTTATTTCAGAAATGGACAACTCGGCCGCTCTATCTTATACTATGAAAAGGGGCTTAAACTTGACCCGAGCCATGAAAATGCATCCTTTAACCTTGCTTTGGCAAAAACAAAACGATTAGACAAATTTGACGAGGTTCCTCAATTCTCTTTTGATATTGTCTTAATTGGTTTAGATAAATATATTTCTCACAACCATATCTCTATCCTGGGCTCAATACTCATTATTGTCGCTGCATCGGGATTTATTTACGCAAAAAAAATAAAAATAAAAAAGTTTATTAACCTTGCTAGGATTACTGCTTCTGCAGGTTTACTTATTACTTTTATCGCCTGGAAACAACAGTCCGCAATAAACAATTATAAATCAGGAATTGTTGTAGCAAAATCTTCTAATATTTTCAGTGAACCTAATCCTAACTCCACCTTACTTTTCGAAATTCATGAAGGTGTTAAACTTGAGATCATCTCCGAGTCTAACGGATGGATAAATATAAAAACACCGGACAATCAAGTTGGGTGGATAGATGAAAATACAATTGAAAATATTTAAAATAAAAAAAGGTGATTTAAAAATCACCTTTTTTATTTTTTAAAATGATTATAATTAAATTACCAGCAAATCCCTCCTATATTTTCTTCAACCAGTTTAATTTTAAATTTCCCTTCCGTTATATGCATGGAATCTAAACTAAGTTCATCAGAATAATAAGTTTCATAATATTCATCACACAACCATCCTTCAAAAGTTCCCTCTATAACATTATTTGATGTACTTGTTACATTAACTGTGACATTCCCGTTTCTATGCCATGATGTGAACTCACCAGCACCTGTTTCATAATCAAAACGCAGATCGATATCATTGTAAGCAATTCGGGCAATCTTTGGAACAACAACACCGTCATAATCACTTGTATCAAGAGAATATGTCATTGGCGTCTCAATTTCATTTAACCCTTCAAATAATTCAATTACTACTGAATTGTTCTCGCTATCAAATCTTTCAATTTTAATACCCTTTCCTGTTCTACTTCCACACCAATCATTATCAAAAGCATTAATGTTGTCAAGAAGAAAACTACTGTAGTATCCTTTAAGAGTGCTAAAACTTCTTTGATTACCATCGATTTTACAAGTGAAAATTTCATTTATTTTTTCTTCATCAGAATCAGAACTTGAATTTGAATTGGTTGAAGTATTAGTTTCAGTTTCAGGCTCTTCTTTTTCACATCCCGTTAACAGAACTGCTGACAGAGCTAAGGCAAATAACATTTTTTTCATAATATTTTTTTTATCACTTCAAATATAATAACAATTTATAAATATTAAAAAAAAACAATATTTTTTTAAGAATAAAAAAAACGATTGTAATTCATCTTAATTATAGTATGGGATAATGCTCTCTCTTACGAGTTGGATTTTAAACTTGCCTTCAGTGACATGAACTGAATCCACTTCAGGTTCAGGGTCATCGTCAAAATCCATATTAAAATCCATATCTACAACAGAAGCATACAACCAACCTTCAAAACTACCTTCTATAATATCATTAGCCGTACTCGTTATAGTAATAGAAGCATTGCCTTTAGGATGCCAGGACATATAAGTAGAGTAATTAGAGAAATTTACAAAAGAAATCATTGCTTCTTTACCATTCAGATACATCATGTCTTCTTCATTTTCTTCGTCTTCAAAAAAATTCTCATAATCCATCGGCTCTATATTATAAGTCTGTGGTGCTTTTATTTGGTCTAAATCTTTAAAAATATCAATTGTCAAAACACTAAAAGCTTCATCCACCCTACCAACTTGAATTACTTTACCTGTCGGACTTGCGAAATAATTATCATCATAATGATTAACATTGGATTGAACAGATGAACTACTTCCACCAAGAGAAAACTTTTTTTGAACGCCATCTATTTTACAGACTATGTCTCCTAATTCATAGGAAATTGAATCATCCTCATCATCTTTCTTGCACCCCGTAAAAGCTACTAAAGAAATTAACAGAGTAGCTACTAATTTTTGATAAATTTTCATTTTATTTTTTTTTAATTTTTTGTAAAAATATAAATTCTATTACAAATAGAAAAAATACAACGTTTTATTAAGCAACGTAACCTCATCTGAATTCAAATGGTAAACTCATTATATGGAGGTTATAAGCATATTTGATATTTTCAAAATAGGCGTAGGACCATCCAGCTCCCATACTCTGGGACCATGGAGGGCTGCGCAAAACTTTTCGAGCTCACTCGGTAATTTAAATTTCGATAAAATAGAAATTCGGCTCTATGGTTCACTTTCAAAAACCGGAAAAGGTCATGCGGCAGGAAAAGCGGTTCAACTCGGATTACTGGATTATGATCCGGAAACTATTCCAACCGATAAGATACATGACATTTTAGAAGAGTTAAAATCAAAACGAAAAATCACCATTCAAAACAACACTTTTTCTTTTGATGCAGAAAAACATATTGTTTTCACCAATAAAAAAAAACCGGGACACCCAAACACCATAAAGTTTAAAGTTTATTTAAAAAGAAAATTGATTAAAGAAACAACTTATTACTCTGTAGGTGGTGGGTTTGTAACTCAAAAAGGTAAAAAGCAAAAAAATAACATAAAAAAAATACCCTTCCCCATCCAGAATGGTTCAGAATTGAAAAATCATATTGAAAAATCATCATTATCAATATCAGAAATAATTTGGGCGAACGAAACTGCATTACGACCTAAAAAAGAAGTTAAAGAAAAAATAGAACTGTTATTTTCAACTATGAAAAATACAATTCTTAATGGTGTTACAATAGGCGGTGTTTTACCTGGGGGGTTAAATGTTGTCAGAAGATCGAAAGTTCTTTTTGAAAGCTTGAGTAAAACACCTGTAAAAACATGGGAAGACCTGGAAATTGCCATTTATAGCAAAACATGGGATTTTAACGAAATTAACCAATGGGTATCGTGTTTTGCAATGGCTGTTAATGAAGAGAATGCCGCTATGGGGAGAATTGTTACCGCTCCAACAAATGGCGCTGCAGGTGTTATACCTTCAGTACTTTTGTATTATTATTTCTTTTGTAAACATCAATTTGAAAACGATATAGAGCGTTTTTTCCTGGTTGCCGGTGAAATTGCTTCACTGTTTAAAAAAGGAGCAACCTTATCTGCCGCCATGGGCGGATGTCAGGCTGAAATAGGGGTTTCCTCTGCTATGGCAGCAGGAGCTTTAACCAACGTAATGGGCGGAACTTATGAACAGGTACTCATGGCTTCTGAAATAGCTATGGAACATCATTTAGGGTTAACCTGCGACCCAATAGGCGGGCTTGTTCAGATACCATGTATTGAGAGAAACACTATGGGTGCTATAAAAGCAATTACTGCCTCAAACCTTGCGCTTTCTTTTGACCCGGCAAATTCGAAAGTGGATTTAGACACGGTAATTAAAACAATGTGGGATACCGCAAAATCGATGGACAGCCGATATAAAGAAACTGCAGAAGGAGGATTGGCTTTTAACATATCTGTAACCCTTCCTGAATGCTAAAATCAGGTCAATTTATTTTTTAAGAAACAATTCTTCAACCTTTTTCCTTCGGTACTCAAAAATCTTTAAAATCCTTGGCTTGATAATGACAGGATTCATTATTCGGCCTAACATACCAAGCGGAGGTACATAATCAACTATATCAACTATTTGAACCCCACCACCATCTGTTTCTTTGAAAAAATGTTTATGGTGCCAAAGTTCATATGGACCATAAAGCTGCTTATCTGCAAAGAAGCTTTGTGGCTCAACATGAGTTATTTCAGTGACCCAATTTGTTTTAAAAAAAGGCAATGGAGTTATTTTGTACTGAATAATCTGACAAGGATAAATACTGTCACCAGAATCACTTAAAGTTTTAAACCCTAAGTCTTTTGGAGTGATTTTCATTAAATTTCCTGGATTGGAGAAAAAATCCCATGCTTCACTTAAAGAAACAGGAAGGTCTTGTCTGGCTTCCAAACGATAGACCTTCCCTTTATTGTTAAACACTATTGGATATTCCATAAAAGCAAAATCAGGAGTTTAACAATTTTGTAATGCTGCAAACAGTTCATTTTTCGTATTTTCATTTTTGAATTCTCCACCATAATAAGCAGAGAACGTTTCAGAGGTATCATCTTTGATCCCTCTTGACGCCACACATAAATGTTTGGCATATATTAACACAGCAACATCTTCAGTGTCGAGTATTTTGGTTAGCTCCAAAGCAATTTGCCTCGTAAGTCTTTCCTGGACTTGAGGGCGTTTTGAAAAATAGTCCACTATTCTGTTTATCTTGGAAAGGCCGATTACCTTTCCGTTTGATTTGTAAGCAACATGCGCTTTGCCAATTATCGGGACGAAATGATGCTCACAATTCGAATAGAACGAAATGTCTTTTTCTACAAGCATTTCATTATATTGATATTTATTTTCAAACAAAGATACTTTTGGTTTGTTCTTAGGATTTAAACCAGAAAAAATTTCATCGATGTACATTTTAGCTACTCGATCAGGGGAACCTCTTAATGAGTCGTCTTCCAAATCCAACCCTAATGTTTTCATAATTTCTGAGAAGTGATAAGAAATAACTCTTTTCTTTTCTGCGTCATCTAAACTAAAAGCATCCTTAACCATTGGGGTTTCGACGCTTGAAGAAAAGTGATTGTCTCCCATGTCATCAACTAAATCTTGACTAAGCTGGGTATTCTGCATAGTTTCTTGGGGTTTCATACAACGTGATTTTTAAATCGAGGTCTTTGCTAATTTCCACACGAATTTTTTCATAAATAACTCTGGCTATATTTTCTACAGTTGGATTTAATAACTTAAAATCAGGAACTTCTACATTAAGGTTTTTATGATCGAAAGAATTGATTACTTTTTCATTGACAATACGCTTTAAATCTTTGACGTCCAACAAAAATCCAGTATCTGGATCCACTATACCTATAACTTTAACTTCAAGTTCATAGTTGTGCCCATGGTAGAGGACATTGTTGCATTTCCCAAACACCTCTTTATTCACATCATCCGACCATTCACTGTTGTGTAGTCGGTGGGCTGCATTGAAATGCATTTTACGTGTAATGGCTGTTTTCAAGACTTTTTGTTTAACTTATTTAACGTAAAATTAAACAAAAGGTTGTTTTGAACCTGTTTTATTCATCAAAAGGTGAAATTCGTGTTTGTAAGGTTTTATTTATTTAAATAAGGATAATCATTTACATTAAATCTAACTTTACGAATTTGCTAAATCATCGATTGCCTCCAGAATTCTGTTTTCTGTTTCTTTAACAACCGGAACAAGCGGTAGTCGTAAAACATTTTCAATTATTCCGATTTTATTTAACATTGCTTTCACTCCACCGGGGTTGCCATTAGCAAAAGTTAAACCTATTAAATTCAATAGTTCGTAGTGCGCTTTTCTGGCTTCGGTATATCGATCTTCCAGAGAAAAATTAACAACACTACTCATTTCATGAGGAAATGCATTAGCAATAACGCTTATCAACCCCTTACCTCCTGAAGCAATCAAAGGAAGCGTTATGCCATCATCTCCTGAAATTACGTCAAAACCTTCCGGAGCATTGTTAATAATTTCCATCATTTGAGCCAAATCACCTGAAGCTTCTTTTATCCCAAGAACTTTTCCGGGGAATGAATTTGCAATTTTCAAGGTGGTTTCCGGGAGCATATTTACTCCTGTCCTACCGGGAACATTGTATAAAATAACCGGTAAAGGAGACGCTTCGACAAAGGTCTTGTAATGCTCATATAAACCTGTCTGAGTTGGCTTGTTATAAGCGGGGGTTACGGATAACACAGCGCTAATACCCTCTAAATCATAATCGTTAAGAGTTTCTATTAAAACCCTTGTATTACTACCCCCGTGACCAAGAATAACAGGCACTCTGCTTCCTGTTACTTCTTTAATTTTTTCTAAAACAGCAATTTTTTCTGATTTGGTAAGTGTTACGCTTTCTCCTGTTGTTCCTAAAGCGACCAAATAATTAACACCTCCATCAATTACGTGATTTACTAATCTCTCCAAAGCAGAAAAATCTACATCTCCACTCTGCGTAAAAGGAGTTACCAACGCTACTCCTGTTCCTTGAATTTCACCCACAACCATATTAATCTTTGTTAATTAAGTGCAAATAATTATCTAACCCTTTCATTAATTGACGAACTCCCTCTTTGGGTTGCAAATTGATAGTAAAATCCAAATCATCCAGACCTTTTTTTGCTCCCCCCACTTTAAAACGGGCTATCGATTGTTTTACAACAAACCGAATAACGTCATCTTCATTAACAGTTGCATCAATCAATATATCAAATTCAGATTGAACAAAATTAAGCACCTCAGAGGCCTTAGTTTCCAATTTCCAATTCAAATCTTTTTTAAGAAAATAATCAAACTCCAACTTTGGCGTAACATAACGAGGAAGCTCATCCAGATTATAATACCCTAAAGTCTTACATCTAATCTTGTATTCCTTTAAGAACTTAACATACCGCTCAACCAACTCTTTCGACTCATCATTATCTGCCCGATATACAATACCGACAGTTTGAGCATGTTTAATATTGATAGCTTTGACCTCTCTATTTGGCGATCCTTTTCGCTGAAAAGAGAAGTCGGATAGCTTTCGTTTTATATTATCCTTTACTCCCATTGAAATCGAAAATCAAAAATAACATTAGTTTTCGATATAAACCAATGATTAAACGGTATTATTAATAGGTTATCAACACAGCCTGTAACAGGCGTTTTTATTCTATGAAATCATTTGAATAAATTCTTCCTCAGAGATTAATTTAACCCCCATTTTCTCTGCCTTTTGCAACTTACTTGGCCCCATTTTTTCACCCGCGATAATAAATGAAGTTTTCTTAGAAATACTTCCTGCATTTTTCCCGCCCAGCCGTTCAATGGTTTTTTTTAATTCTTCTCTTGTGAATTTTTGAAAAACTCCTGAAACAACAATAGATTTCCCGGTCAGAATTTTTTCAACCCCAATATCCTCATCGGACTCTTTAACAGCAAATTGAACTCCGGCCGCTTTTAGTCGACTTATGACCTCTATGTTTTTATCATCTTTAAAAAACTCCTGTACACTCTCAGCAATTTTAACCCCAATTTCATCTACTTCAATTAATTCTTCCAATGTTGCTGTTTTCAAATTGTCAATATTCTTGAAATTTCTGGCGAGTGTTTTAGCAACTGTTGACCCTACAAAACGAATACCTATTGCAAACAAAACCTGCTCAAATGGAATCTTTAAAGAATCTTTCACACCTTTTAGTATATTGTTTACCGATTTATCCGCCATTCTTTCGAGGCTCAACATCTTAAGTGGGTCTAAGGAATATAAGTCTGCAATATCCTTTATCAATCCTGCTTTATAAAACTGCTCAACCGTCTCTCCCCCTAAACCATCAATATCCATTGCTTTTCTGGAAATATAATGCTGAATCTTACCTGTGATTTGCGGAGAACAACCATTTTCATTTAAACAATAATGATTGGCCTCCCCTTCTTTTCTAACTAAAGCTGAAGCACACTCAGGACAATGTGTAATATATCCGATAGGCTTAGCATAACTTGGCCTCGAAGCAACATTAACGCCAACTACCTTAGGAATAATCTCTCCTCCTTTTTCAACAAAAACTTCATCTCCAATATGCAAATCCAATTTTTCAATTTGATCTTTGTTGTGTAATGAAGCTCTTTTAACAACTGTCCCCAACAAAGAAACAGGCTCTAAATTTGCCACTGGAGTCACTGCGCCAGTCCTTCCTACCTGATAAGAAACAGAATTCAAAACCGTTACCGCCTGTTCCGTTTCAAACTTATAGGCGATAGCCCATCTCGGAGATTTTGATGTGAACCCCAAAAGTTCTTGTTTTTGATAGCTGTTGACTTTAATAACAATTCCATCAACCTCAAAAGGCAACTCTCTCCTTCTTTCATTCCAGAAAGCAATAAAATCTAAAATACCCCGAATTGAATTTGTTTTCTCAATCATTCTTTCTGATTCCAATGGAACTTTAAACCCCCATTCAGCTGCCTTTTTAAGATTCCCCAGATGTGTTTTTTCAGAGAGATTTTCTCCCAACAAGTAATATAAATAACAATCCAGCCCTCTTTTTGCTACAACTTTACTGGATTGCATCTTTAAGGTCCCTGAAGCTGTATTCCTGGGGTTAGCCATTAAGGTTTCACCAGCGCTCTCCTTTTCCTTATTTAATTTTTCAAAAGCTTTCAATGGCAAGAAAATTTCGCCTCTTATTTCAAATTCTTTCGGGTAATCGCCTTTTAATTCCAAAGGAATGGAACGAATTGTTTTTACATTATTGGTTACATCGTCTCCACGAGTTCCATCACCCCTTGTAACTGCCTGAACCAGTTTTCCGTCAAGATACCTCAAGCCGATTGCTACACCATCATACTTTAACTCACAGACATATTCAACTTCTTCTTCAATTAATTTTTGAATTCTTTTTTCAAAATCAATTAAATCCTGCCTGGAATATGAATTGCTTAAAGACAGCATTCTGTGATTATGAATAACTGTATCAAACTCCTTTGTAATTGCTCCGCCCACTCTTTTAGTGGGAGAATTTTCATCAATCAATTCAGGAAATTGTTCTTCTAATTTTATTAATTCCTGAAGCATAACATCAAACTGATAATCCGTAATGGTCGGCTGCGATAAAACATAATAACTGTAATTATGTTCGTGTAACTCTTTACTTAATTTTTGAATTTTTAATTGCGCAGTTGACTTATCCATGGAATGGTATTTGATGTTGAAAAATACAAAGGAGGTTTTATCCAGAAAACAGATTTAAGAATTTGTTTTTAACAAATTAACTTATTTTAAAATTTCTTTGCGAACCTTTTTGAGGCAATATTTGTAAACCTATTGAAAGCATAAACTTTGGAAAATAAAGATAACATAGTTAAAAACTGGCTACCCAGATATACCGGGATGCCTCTGAAAGGTTTTGGCAAACACATTTTGTTGACCAATTTCAAAGAGTACATGAATCATTTCTGTAAAATGACCGGAGCTGAAGTGACGGATAAAACAAAGGGGATGACTGCGGCTACACATGATGGAATCACTATGATAAACTTTGGAATGGGAAGTCCAAATGCCGCAACAGTAATGGACCTGCTCACGGCTATTGATCCAGAGGCAGTATTGTTTTTAGGAAAGTGTGGTGGTTTGAAGCGAAAAAACAAAATTGGTGATTTAATATTACCTATTGCTGCTATACGAGGTGAAGGTACATCAGACGATTACTTACCACCTGAAGTTCCTGCAATGCCAGCATTTAGCCTGCAAAGAGCAGTTTCCTCGACAATACGAGCTTATGATTTAGATTACTGGACAGGAACATGCTATACCACCAACAGAAGAGTTTGGGAACACGATGAAAAATTTAAAAACTATCTGAGAGAAACCAGGGCGATGGCAATTGATATGGAAACAGCAACTGTTTTTGCTACCGGTTTTTTCAATGAAATCCCAACTGGTGCTTTATTGCTCGTAAGTGATCAGCCGATGGTTCCAGACGGAGTNAAAACNTCNAAATCNGANAAAAANGTTTCNGANAATTTTGTNGAAACNCANATAAAAATNGGNATTGATGCNTTNAAAGAAATNAANTANAANCGNCTNTCGGTAAAACANCTNAANTTTGCNTAATANNCANTTCTCTNTTANNNTTNTTNAACCNNANAAAAAACTCAGAACNANNCCTTANNATCATTTNNAGAANNNGGNNTGNNCTGAGTTNAGGTAATTCGAGNNTAAANAACNNATAAANNANANNCTAAAANAANANAAAAATTATTTTGTNACANTTCTNNTAANTAANTTTTTATCTANTTTTATCNAGGNAAAANTATNTNTTTGGCANGGGCTTTG
>PBJD01000003.1:12274-18302 GCA_002720635.1 Flavobacteriales bacterium
CTTNTCAGAATTTAAAAACACAAAAAAATGAAAACTATTTCAAAATCATTATTAGCAGTATTTTTAATTGTTGGATCAATTGCACTAGTAGGATGTAANGGAAAGCAAAAGTCGAAAGANCCATCTGTAAGCGGTGAAAAAGTTATTGAAATGTATTGCGACGGTCCAGAAACATTATCCTCTAAAAGTTATTTGAGAGCCACTGGAATCGGCGAAAGCTTAGATAAAGCTACAGCCATGAAAAAATCACTAAATGAGGCAAAAACAAAGTTAGCGGGATCAGTAGAAACTCAAATAAAAGCAACTATAGACAACTACGTTAATTCAAGAGAAATGAATAACAGAGAACAAGTCGAAGAAAAATTCGAAGCTTTATCAAGAGAGGTAATCAATCAAAAACTTTCTAAAGTAGTTACAACATGTAAGAAACTTACTCAGAAAACAGATGGTTCCGGTAAATACGTGTACTATTGCGCTGTTGAAATGAAAGCAAAAGATATTTTAGAAGCCATTAACGACAGNATCACAAAAGAAGAAACTTTAAGAATCGATTATGATTACGAAAAGTTCAAGAAAACTTTTGATAAGGAAATGGAAAAATTAGAAAAAGGTTTATAGAATCCNNTAGTATAGATTTTGAAAAGGGCGCCTCACTTGTGGGGCGCTTTTTATTGACTCAACAACTATTAAACCATTAAACTATATAACACCTTTTAACTTTTTAACATTGAAATCATTACGAAAATTATAAAGAATTTCTTTTCGGGTTTTAACATCATTATCANCTATTGAATTCAAGCTCAATTCCGACACCTTTTCTTTAAATTCTTTTACAGAATTTGCAATATGAACCGCACCTTCCAGACCAGTATCCTGAACCATTTTATCATTCACCAGACAATGCCCCCCATTAAACAATGCAGCCAACAATTTCAGCTTTATTCCAGTACTTTGAAATGTTGGTAAAATATTAATTTTTGCTCGGTGAATTAAGTCATTTATCTCACCCGAGGAAAGATCATCTTTTAATTCCACGTTAGAAAGTTGACCAACTAATTTTTGCANCTGGACGGAAGGATTATTTCCCGCTATGATTAATTTATGCTTCAAACCTTTAAAAACATCACCCGCAAGAAAAAGAGCTGCTTGATTATTTTCACCAACACTTAAATTTCCATGATACAATGAAAAGTCTTCTGTTTTTTCAGGAATATTCACTACTTCAAAACCATGGAAAGCGGAAACATGAATGGCATTTTCGTATTTACCATTCAAATAAATCGTGTCCTTTTTGGATATACCCAAAACAACATCTGCATTATTAAAGGCCAGAGGTTCGAATCTTTCCAGCTTTCTGGCTTCTGTTTTATAATACAATCGTTTCATTGGATTACGCTCTAATTTAGCCAAAGCCAAATAGTAATTATGTTCAACATTGTGCGATCGAACCAACTTTTTTCTATCCTTCAATCGATTATCAAGAACCGGCAAACAGGTATGCAACCCTTCAAACAAAATCGGGGCGTNGTCCTTTAAAAGATTTTCCATCAACTTCTCACTACTCCTGGACCCAACAATAAAAGGGTAAAAACCCAATAAGTGAGCACCCTTCATTTTTCTTGGATAATAAAAAACCTGCTCGCAAAAAAAATCAAGTTCCTCTGCCGGCTCTCTGTCATACTGAAAACAATGCAGAACAACCTTAACGCCCGCCTCATAAAGTGATTTGAGCTTATAAAACACATCTATAACCCCTCCATAATTTGCAGGAAAAGGAACTGAAAATGAAACGATATGAAGCTTCTTATCCAAGATTAGTATAACAGTTTATTAATATTTCTTTTTCGTTTTCCCAGACAAACTCGGCCTTTGCCTTTTGAACATTTTTTTTAGTTTGATTGAAAAAGTCATTATTATTGATATAATTATTTATCTCTTCAGCCATTTTCCCTGGCTCATGGGATGAAAGAATTATACCGGATTGATGCTTATCTATCACTCTTCTGACTTCAATTAAATCTGAGGCAATCACGGGTAAATCAGCCTGAAAATAATCAAAAATTTTATTAGGCAAACTATATTTATAGTTAAGATTCGTGTCTTTATCTAATGTAACACCAACATCGGCAACTTTTGTGTACGCAATTAAATCTTCGAAAGGAACTCGCCCGGTGAAAATTACTTTTGAACTTAAACCTGAGCATCGGACTTTCTCTTTCAGCAAATCAATTACATCTCCAGAACCAACAATTAAAAAAACAGCATCAATCCAGTTCATAGCTTCTACCATTTCCTCTGCTCCCCGATCAATATTTATCCCAGCCCCTTGAAGCAGGATTATTTTTTTTTCTGGAGGCAACCCCAGATCTACTCTTGATTTAATTTTAGTTTTCGAATTAAATTTCCCGGCAATCGGCAAATTCCTCATTACTTTAACATCTACAGAGTATAAACTTTTATATATATCCGCAATGGATTTATTAACTGTAAAAACATTTTTTAATGAAGGGAAAATCGATTGCTCTATTTTCAACCATACCTGCTTTGCAAAAGAACCTTCAACCAATTCCGGAACCTCTGTAAAATATTCATGAGAATCATACACCAAATCTCCCCCTTTAATTCTTTGTGCGAAACGATTTGCCAGCAGAGTGTCTAAATCATTAGCATGTAGTACATCGAATTTTCTAAAAAGAAGCAGAAAAAACAACCTTAAATTGTACTCCGCATAAAACAAAGGTCCTTTTTCAAACAACAGGCTCATTCTGGTCATTTTATACACCCGAGGATTTAAAGAAACACTTCTTTTCAACTTCCTGCCTACAAGCAGCACGTCATAGCCCATATCAAACAATGTAGTACAAGTTCTATCTACTCGTTGATCACTGGTTAAATCATTAATTACAGAAACAATAACCCTATTACCCACTAAGCAAATTTAACTAAAAACAGGTTGGTTTTAAGAGATAAAATAAGATTAGTCTATAACCCATTACAAAAAATTAACTTCTTTTTAGCAACAATTGTTGAATTGTGCCTTCTTTACTTTTATATTAGTGCTGATAACCATTGAAAGCCGGGTATGTTCAATTCTCTTGTCCAAGACTTAAAAGGACTGCTTTATTCAGATTCAATTTTGAATGAAAGTAAAAAACTTGATGAATTGATTCAACAGTACAATCTACTCAAGAATCAAAATAATGAAAACGAGGATGTTAATCAACTTCTTGCAAACGATTTAATTAATGAACTCAAAAACAAGATTATCAAAGAAAAAGAAAAGCAAAAAAAACAAAATGCAGTTTTTAAAGAGCAAAAAGAAAACCTGATTGAACAACTTGATAACTTAATTCAAAATGAAAAAAATATTGGTAAGGCATTTGCTGATTTAAAAACAATAAGAGAATCCTGGACAAATCTATCAGAAAAATCACCTCTGACACAAAAAGATATTGATAAAAAATTCACAAAAAAACTTGAGGATTTTTACTACAACATAAATATATATAAAGCCATACAAGAACACGATTTAAAAAGAAACCAACAGCTTAAGGAGGTTATTTTGGAAAAGTTGGAAAAAGCTGTCTCCGGCGAAACTTCAAAAAATTTAATTCTTGAAATCAAACGATTAAGAGCTGAATGGGAAAGTATTGGACCGGTAACTAAAGAATTACAAGATGATTTCTGGGCAAAATATCGTACTTTATTAGATAGTCTCTACTCAAATTTTAAAGAATATAAGGAGTCTGAGAAAGAAGAACAGATGGTCAATTTCAATAAAAAAACTGCATTAATTCAATACATCAAAGAAATTGACGTATCACGATTAAATTCTGTTAAAGACTGGAAATTAAAAGTTAAAAAAGTACTGAAAAAACAAGAAGAATGGAAATCCATTGGATTCGTTCCAAAAGACTCAAAAGATAAACTTTGGGAATCGTACAGACTAGCTTGCGATGCTTTTTTTGGGGCGAAAAAAACATTTTTTGAGGAACAAAAAAAAGTATACAAGGCCAACAAAATACTAAAAAATGAACTTTGTAAAAAAGCAGAAGAATTATTGCAATCGGAAAACGCAAATGAACTGACAAAAGAGTTTATTGACCTGCAGTCAAAGTGGAAGAAAATTGGCCCGGTTCACCAAAGAGACGAACAATATCTATGGCATAAATTTCAAAAATCCTGCAATATCTTTTTTCAAAAGAAAAAAGAATCCAGAATTCAACTTAATTCTCAAAAAGACTCCCTAAACATTGAAAAAGAGACTATCATCAACAAGCTCAAAGAAACCTCTGTTGACTCCGAAAAACAACTTTTAGAACACCTTTCACTTTGGTGGAAAACAAATAGAGACCATACAAGAAAATCAAACATACTTCAAAATAAATTCCATGAAGTTCTGGAAAGCAAACTAAACAATAAAACTGCTCAAGAATTCGTGAATGAAAATATTCAGGCAAAAATCGAAATTTATAAAGAATTTAATGACGATGGAATAATGCTATCTAAAGAAAGAAAGGTAATTCAGGATAAAATCGCAGCTTTGCAAAAAGATGTTGCCCAGTACGAAAACAACCTCAGTTTCTTTGGCAACTCAAAAAGAACTGATGCATTGATGAAAGATGTTTACTTACAAATGGACAACCTTAATTGCCAGATAGCAAAACTAAAAGACCAACTTAAATTAATTAAAATGTCCTTAAAGTAAATACCATCAAAATTAGCTATCTTAAAAGTATGCTATCCATTTTTCGACTGCTTTTATTTACTACCCTTCCATTATATTCTTTTTGCCAGGAAAAAATCGACCCTTTTCTGGTGTATGGACCCTATGGATCAAAAGTATATGATAATTTTAATCAAGCCTTATTAACTGCAGAAAATTGCTACCGTCTTAAAAGCTGTAATCAGGACCTGGGCAGAAGCATAAAAAAGCTTAAAAAGCTTAATAAACTCTTTGTAATTGAATTACAAAATAATAATATTGATTCCATTCCGGAAGAAATATCAGCCTTTAGAAATTTAATGTACCTCAAATCCTCAGGTAATCCTTTAAAGAAACTCCCTGAATCATTTGGCTCATCACCTACCATTAAATCCTTAATACTGCATCACATAAAAATGGATAGCCTGCCAAATTCATTTAGTAAACTGGGAAGTCTAACGGAACTGGAAATACAAGTAAATTATTCCGATACCTTTGATGTCAAAAACAGGTTATCTGGACTATTCAACCTGAAGACATTAATGATTTATAAAAGCAACTTGAAATCCTTCCCAATNGGTTTAAACGAAAATTATAAGCTAAAAAAAATATTGATCGTTAACTCAGGTCTTACCCAGCTGGATTCCTCTTTTGCCTACATGAAAAACATTCAGACATTAATTCTTGACAAAAACAATTTTG
This sequence comes from Flavobacteriales bacterium, assembly GCA_002720635.1. Lineage (GTDB taxonomy): Bacteria > Bacteroidota > Bacteroidia > Flavobacteriales_C. The sequence goes on from PBJD01000003.1 coordinate 17,682, forward strand.
AAGAAATCCCAAAAGAAATTTTCAAATTAAAAACACTGAAAGAATTAAGCTTAAGAGAAAACCAACTAACCTCATTACCAGAGGAAATTTCAAAAATAAAAGGGCTCGAATTATTGGATTTGACGGGCAACAAAATTCCTGTTTCAGATGTTGACATACTGAAAGCTTTACTGCCTTATTGCAAAATAATAAATTAAACCAAAGGATTAAAAAAACAATTACTAATCACTAACCTTCAATTGTTTACCTGCTATCAGAATGGTATTTCTTTTGATTCCATTCCACTTACAAATNTGATTTACTGANANNCCATATTGACTNGCGATTTTATACAAATAATCNCCNCCTTTAATTTTNTGAAATAAAGTACCTGGCTGAAAAGCTACATAACCCGCTCGANTTTTTCGAATNACCAATGAATCCGAATGCAGTTGAAATTTTTTAAANTCTATTAACGACTCTGGGTTTAANGCTTTACCTTTAAATCNTGTTTCAAAATGCAAATGGCTTCCTCTTGAAGCTCCNGANTTCCCCCCTCTCGNAANAGGCTGNCCTGGATCAACGATATCTCCAGGTTTAACTAGAAATTTATACAAATGAGCATATATGGTTTCCAGCCCA
>PBJD01000004.1 GCA_002720635.1 Flavobacteriales bacterium
CTTAGAGTTAAAGGAATTTCTAAAGCCTCAAAGAAAATGTCTAGAGATGCAAGAGAAGGAGTCGTTGTAGTTAGTGGTGATGATAGTAAAAAATCTGTTATAGAAGTAAACTGTGAGACTGATTTTGTTGCTAAAAATGCAGATTTCGGAAAATTAGTTGATTCATTAATAGATGTTGCCATTGAAAATGATTCTAAAAATTTAGAAGAATTACTATCTGCTACAATTGATGGTATAACGGTTTCTGAAAAAATTGTTGAGCAAACAGGTGTAATAGGAGAAAAATTGGAACTTTCTTACTACGAGGTTGTTGAAGGTGAAACAGTATATGGATATAACCATCCCGGTAACCAAATTGCTACGCTTATTGGTTTGAGCGAGGAGGTTGATGAGATTTATGCTAAAGATTGCGCAATGCAAGCCGCTGCAATGGCGCCAGTGGCTATTAATGAAGAGGGTGTTTCTCAGGAGATAATCGATAAGGAAATTGAAATTGCGAAAGAACTTTTGAGACAAGAAGGTAAGCCGGAAAAAATGATTGACCAGATTGCGCAAGGTAAATTGAAAAAGTTTTTCAAGGAAAGTACATTGTTAAATCAAGCGTTCATTAAGGACAATAAGAAGTCAATTAAACAATATTTAAGTGAGGCTTCGAAAGATTTAACAGTTGTTTCGATGAAAAGGTTTTCTATGAAATAAGAATTTGAAAAATATAAAAAAAGCTACCGAATCGGTAGCTTTTTTTTTGCTTGTTAATTTCTAATATTCGAATTAGCATTTTAAAAGAAATAAACTTTGTAATTTAACCCCTTAGAAAGAACTCATATTTGAGATTCTGAGAAAAAAAGATTGGAATGAAATATAATCGTGTTTTACTTAAGTTGAGTGGAGAAGCTTTGATGGGAAGTGGAAATTATGGGATAGATCCAAATCGTTTGTCAGCATATGCTTCAGAAATTAAAACCGTTGTGGATAGTAACGCTCAAGTTGCGATTGTTATAGGAGGCGGAAATATTTATCGTGGTATGCGTGCTGAAAAAATGGGTATCGATCGAGTTCAGGGCGATTATATGGGGATGCTGGCTACTGTTATTAATGGTATGGCATTGCAGGCAGCACTTGAAGGAATTGGTGTAGATACTCGCTTGCAAACTGCAATTAAAATGGAGCAGATAGCAGAGCCGTATATAAAAAGGAGGGCTACTCGACATTTGGAAAAAGGAAGGGTTGTTATTTTTGGTGCAGGTACTGGTAATCCTTATTTTACAACGGATACAGCTGCTACATTAAGAGCGATTGAAATTGGTGCTGATGCAATACTCAAGGGAACGCGTGTAGATGGTATTTACACTGCAGATCCTGAAAAGGATAGTGAAGCCAAAAAGTATGATAAGATATCTTTTTCGGAAGTTTATGAAAAAGGATTGAATGTTATGGATTTAACTGCATTTACACTGTGTAATGAAAACAAATTGCCAATTGTCGTTTTTGATATGAACAAGCCTGGTAATTTAAAGAATGTTATTTTAGGAAAAGAAGAAGTAGGAACTTTAGTTGAGTTTTAAAAAAAAATAATTTATGACTGAAGAAATACAATTTGAACTGGATTCTGCCAAAGAAGCAATGCAGAAGTCATTGGAAAGATTAGATCAAGAATTAACTAAAATTAGAGCGGGTAAATCAAACCCTTCTATGCTTTCCAGTGTCAAGGTTGATTACTATGGAGCACTTACTCCACTAGCACAAGTTGCAAACGTAAGTACTCCTGATGCAAAAACTCTAACGGTACAGCCTTGGGAAAAAGGTATGTTGGAGCCAATCTCAAAAGCAATTATCGATGCAAATTTAGGTTTGAATCCACAAAACAACGGAGATGTAATCATTATATCCATACCTGCTTTAACAGAGGAGAGAAGACGTGATTTAAGTAAACAAGCCAAAGCTGTAGGTGAAGATGCTAAAGTCGCAATACGATCAGCTCGAAAAAGTGCGAATGATGGTGTTAAAGCGTTAAAGGAAGATGGTTTGCCTGAAGATGCTCAGAAAGATGCTGAATCTAAAGTTCAGGATTTAACCAATCAGTATGTTGCAAAGGTAGATTCAGTTATTGCTGCGAAAGACAAAGATATTATGACTGTCTAGAATCGATTGGGATATTTGAAATTATTTATTAAAAGCTCCTTATTCAGGGGCTTTTTTAGTGGTTAAAGTCAAGGTTATTAACAACTTTTCAACATTGCCCCAAAAACACACTGCATTAATTGAGATAGCGTCGGATAAAGTGTAAACTTGTAGCTTATTCCAAATTATCTATCCAAATGGCTGATGTAAAGATTAAAAGTGCCTTGATTTCCGTATTCGATAAGGGGAATTTAGAGCCTATCGTTAAGAAATTAAATGAACTGGGAGTAACAATATACTCTACTGGAGGAACTCAAAATTTTATTGAAGATTTAGGAGTTGGTGTTGAACGAGTTGAAGACTTAACGGATTACCCTTCTATTTTAGGAGGAAGAGTTAAAACTTTGCATCCAAAAGTATTTGGAGGAATCTTGGGCAGAAGAGATTTAGAGGGAGATAAGGAGCAGATGGTTCAATATGCAATTCCAGAGATTGATTTGGTGATTGTTGATTTATATCCTTTTGAGGATACAGTTGCTTCTGGAGCCTCTCATTCTGATATTATTGAAAAGATTGACATAGGAGGAATATCTTTAATTAGAGCTGCAGCCAAAAATTATAAAGATGTTTTGATAGTCCCTTCAAAGAATCAATATCAAAATTTAATTGATTTATTAGGAGATAAAGGAGGAATCACTTCAGAAGACGATAGAAAACAATTTGCACTTTCAGCATTTAATGTATCATCACACTATGATTCTGAAATTTTCAAATATTTTGATGGAGATAATCAATCATCGTTAAAAATTTCTGAGTCGACTTCTCAAGTTTTAAGATATGGCGAGAATCCGCATCAAAAAGGAGCTTTTTATGGTGACTTAAATCAAATGTTTGAAAAATTACATGGAAAAGAACTTTCCTATAACAATCTTTTAGATGTTGATGCTGCAGTTAATTTAATTGCAGAGTTTAAGGAGACTACCTTCGCAGTATTGAAACATAATAATGCATGTGGAGTGGCTTCCAGACCTACAGTTTTAGAGGCATGGAAAGATGCCTTAGCGGGCGATCCTGTTTCTGCTTTCGGAGGTGTTTTAATTACAAATGCTAAAGTAGATAAATCAACTGCTGAAGAAATACAAAAATTGTTTTTTGAAGTTTTAATAGCCCCGGCATACGATGAGGATGCTTTGTCCGTTTTAACATCAAAGAAGAATCGGATTATTTTGATTCAAAAGGATGTTGTCTTGCCAATTAAATCTGTTCGGACAGCCCTCAATGGAACTTTAGTTCAAGAAAAGGATTTGAAAATGGAAACAGTAGATGATTTAAAGCCTGTTACCAATAAAATTCCTAGTGATGCTGAAAAAAAAGATTTAATATTTGCAGCAAAAATTTGTAAGCATACTAAATCCAACACAATTGTTTTTGCAAAAAACAATACGTTGATTTCAAGTGGTACTGGTCAAACTTCAAGAGTTGATGCACTAAAGCAAGCTGTAGAAAAGGCAGAGGTATTTGGGTTTTCATTGAATGGTGCAGTAATGGCTTCTGATGCTTTTTTCCCTTTTCCCGATTGTGTGGAGTTGGCGAATAATGCTGGTGTTAAAGCAGTTGTTCAGCCAGGTGGATCAATTAAGGATCAGGATTCCATTGATTATTGTAATGTGAATGAAATTGCAATGGTTATGACAGGTATTCGTCACTTTAAACATTAATTGACGAGTAAACTGTTGATAAAAACAGAACAGAATAGTTAAAACAAATACGTTATCGAGTTATATTTAGAATATGGGTCTTTTTAGTTTTTTAAACCAGGAAATAGCTATCGATTTAGGGACGGCAAACACTTTAATTATAGAGAGTGATAAAGTTGTAGTTGATGAACCGTCAATTATTGCAAAACACAGAACATCCAATACCGTAATGGCTATTGGAAAACGAGCTATGCAGATGCACGGAAAAACCCATGAGGAAATTAAAACAATTCGTCCGTTAAAAGATGGTGTAATTGCTGATTTTCAGGCTGCGGAAGAAATGATTAGAGGTTTCATTAAGATGATTAATGAAGGAAGAAAAAAAATGTTTGGCCCTTCTAATATTCGAATGGTAATCTGCATTCCTTCAGGAATTACCCAAGTTGAGATGAGAGCAGTTAAAGACTCTGCTGAGCATGCTGGAGCAAAAGAGGTCAGGTTAATTCAAGAACCCATGGCTGCTGCAATTGGAATTGGAATTGATGTAGAAGAGCCCCAGGGCAATATGGTGATTGATATTGGAGGAGGTACTTCTGAAATAGCCGTAATTGCATTAGGTGGTATTGTTTGTGATAAATCCATTCGAGTGGCTGGAGATGAATTTACAAGTGATATTGAAGATTATATGCGACGTCAGCATAATATTCTTGTAGGAGAGCGAACTGCTGAAAGAATTAAGATAGCTGTTGGGGCTGCAATTCCCGAACTGGATGAGCCGCCAGCTGATATGGCTGTTCATGGTCGAGACTTAATGACGGGTATTCCTAAAGAAATTGAAGTTTCATATTCTGAAATTGCACATTGTCTGGATAAGTCAATTAGTAAAATTGAAGCCGCCATTTTAAGTGCACTTGAAATGACTCCTCCAGAATTATCAGCAGATATATATAGGACAGGTATATATTTAGCGGGAGGAGGTTCTATGTTAAGAGGTTTGGATAAACGAATTTCTTTAAAAACTAAATTGCCTGTTCATGTTGCGGACGACCCTTTAAAAGCTGTTGCAAGAGGTACTGGGATTGCATTGAAAAACTTTGATAGATTTCCGTTTTTAATAAAATAACATGATTTTTTATCTGCCGTACTCGAAACTCATGTTTGATTACGGCTTTTTTGTAAAGTGTTTTAAGAGTGATAAATATTTTAGCCATATTAAAACGTTTCCACTTGCAAATTTTATTTGGTTTGCTTTTGGTTATTGGATTTGGCTTAATCCTACAACAAAAAAATTATCAGAGAACAAAGTTTATCAATTCCGCTAATTATATTTCAGGAGGTATTTATTCCTCAATTAACAATGTTGAGGATTATTTAAATCTTAAAGCAGTAAATATTGAGCTCCAGGCAGAAAATGCTCTCCTTCGATCAGAATTACTAAGTTCATTAAAAAAAATTAATGGAAGTTACTATCAATATAATGATACGCTTTATAGTCAGAAATATGTTTACAGAATTGCCGATGTAATCAGCAATAGTTATTCAGGTCCAAGTAATTATATTACTTTAAATATGGGCAGTAATGATGGTATAATTGAGGAAATGGGTGTTATTTCTCCATCAGGTATAGTGGGTATGGTTGGTGCAGTTTCAAAAAATTACAGTACAGTTATATCATTTTTGCATCCAAAAACTGTAATTTCATGTAAGCTGAAATCAAATGGAGTCTCAGGGTTGTTAAAATGGACTGGTGGAGATATTTCAAAAGCTCAGATAAAAGATATACCAATTACAACAAGAATCAATGAAGGTGATTCTGTATTGACCTCAGGTTATTCGTCTGTATTTCCTGGTGGAATTTATATGGGAAAAATCAAGTCGTTTGAACAAGATTTAGAAAGTCAAACTCAAAGAATTTTTGTTGATCTAAATATTGATTTCTCATCATTAAATAAAGTTTACGTAGTAGAGAATTTATACAAAACAGAATTAGAAGAATTAAACAAAAAGACAGCCGAATTAAGTGAATAATCCAGTTGGTAAATATATTGTAATAATTTTTGGGGTTCTATTTTTCCAGCTTATGGTATTGAGCAGGTTAAATATTTCACAAAGTATTATGCCATTAATATACCCTGTTTTATTGCTTATCCTCGTTCGGAATATAAATGGATCATTATTACTCTTATTTGGTTTTGTACTCGGCTTTATTGTTGATGTTTTTTCAAATACAGGTGGCGCTCATGCAGTTGCATGCACAGTTATTGCATTTGTTCGTCCATTTTTTCTTTCTTCAATCGGGCCGATGGATATGGGGTCGGATCAGATCAAACCCTCAATAGTAAGTTTGGGGATTAAAAACTTTGCAGCGTATTCTTTTTTTCTGCTGGCAATACATCATGTTGTGTATTTTCTTTTAGAAGTATTTTCTTTAAGTAATTTTCCATATACACTTCTTCGAATAATTGCCAGTTTGTCGATTAGTTGGATGTTGGTTATGTCTCTTCAGTTTTTGTTTAATGGTAAGAAGAGATAATGGCAACCCTGGAATCCAGAAAATATCATATATACATTCTGTTTGGCTTCTTCTTTTTAGTCTATTTGTCAAGGTTGTTTTATGTTCAAGTCATCGCCAAGGATTTTTTTGCAACCAGGGCGGAGCATGATGCTGTTGATGTTGATATAGAGTTTCCGCCAAGAGGAAATATATACGATCGAAATGGAGAGGTGTTGGTTCAAAATGAAATTGCTTATGATGTTATGATAACCATGAGAGATTTTAAGGTAGACACTCAAAAATTTTGTAATCTCCTTGAAATTGATACGGCATTTTTTAACCAAAAGATTAAAGAGATTAAAAGTGAAAAAAATAAAGGGTACTCCTCTTATATTCCTCAAGAATTTATTTCCTTAATGAAATCTGAAAAATTTGGTGGTATTAAGGAGCGACTTTTTAATTATAAAGGTGTTTCGGTAAAGAAAAGAACCATTCGAAATTACCCAAAACCAATTGGTGCGCATGTATTGGGATACACCAACAAGGTCTCTAGCTCAGATCTTAGAAAAGACAATTATTACATACCAAGAGATTATAAAGGAGCATCAGGTTTAGAGTCATTTTATGAAAAAGAGTTAAGGGGTCAAAAAGGAGTTCGAAGGTATTTAACCAATATAAAGGGAGAGAGAATTGCTTCTTATCTGGAAGGCGTGTTGGATACAGTTTCTGTTGCTGGTGAAAATTTGTCTACCACGTTGGATGCGAATCTTCAGGAATACGGTGAATACTTAATGCAAGGTAAACTTGGAGCTATTGTTGCTATTGAACCCGGTAGTGGAGAAGTATTGGCTCTTGTCAATGCACCAACATATAACCCCAATTTATTATCTGGAGGTCAGACAGGTAGCAATTATAAGGTTTTAGAGGCTATGGAGGGCAATGTTTTGTATCAACGAGCGATTAAGTCTCGACAACCACCCGGTTCAATTGTTAAAACTATGCAAAGCGCAATAGCTTTAGATGTTGGAACAGCTAGTGAATTTACGGCCTATAGATGCAATAAAAAATTGGTAGGATGCCATAATCATGAGAGCCCATTAACACTACCTCAGTCCATTCAGAATTCCTGCAATCCTTATTATTATCATTTGGTAAACAGAATTTTCACAAAAGGTAGAAAAGGCAATATGGCTCAATTGAGAAAAGGAATGGACCAATGGGAAAAATATGTTCGATCGTTTGGATTTGGAAGTCCTTTGGGAATTGACCTGCATGGTGAAAAAGATGGTAATGTTCCAGACAAAAGAGAGTATGATTTGATTTATGGGAAAAACAGATGGAACTGGAGGACAATTTATTCCATAGCAATAGGGCAGGGTGAGTTTTCGGTAACCCCTTTGCAGATGGCTAATTTAGCATGTATAATGGCAAATAAAGGACATTACTATCGACCGCATTTGGTTACCAGTATAGGAGATAAAAAAATAGTTTTTGAGGATTCTTTATTTAAACGAGAAACACTTATTGATTCAGTACATTTTGAAGTTGTCCATAATGGCATGCAGGCAGTTTTGGAAGAAAAAGGAGGTACCGCATTAAGATCAAGAATTGCTGATGTTGTTGTTTGTGGAAAAACGGGAACTTCTCAAAATCCACACGGTGACGATCACTCTGTTTTTATAGCCTTCGCACCACGACAAAATCCAAAAATTGCTATTGCGGTTTTTGTTGAAAATGCAGGTGGTGGTGGTGGTACAGCAGCGCCAATTGCAACTATAATGATTGAAAAATATTTAAAGAAATCAGTAGAGCGTAAAGCACTTGAATTGGAAATGATTAACAAGGTGTTTTACAATTAATCGTGAAGAAAAGAGGGAATATATCTCATAATGTGGACTGGATGATTATTGGTCTTTACCTTCTTCTTTGTATAATAGGAGTGGTAAATATTTATGCTGCAGATTTTAATCCTGTAAATGGTGCTTTTTTTGACTTGTCTAATCGGAGTGGTAAACAGTTTTTGTGGCTAGGAGCTTCACTGGTTATTGGTTTAGGTATCATGTCTTTTGATAGCAAGTTTTTTCGAACCATGTCACCTGTAATTTATGCAATTATAACCTTACTTCTGTTTGCTGTTATTTTTTTGGCAAGAGATGTAAAAGGAGCACGAGCATGGATAGATATCGGACCTTTTAAATTGCAGCCTGCTGAATTTGCAAAGTTTGCTACAGCACTTTTTTTAAGCGCTTATTTAGGAAATATTGGTAGCTTAAAAAAAGTAGAAGAGTCCTCTATAGAAGATATAGGTAGTAGATTAAGTAGGTTTATAAGAGGGAAAAAAGTCTTTTCGATATCGGATATTGATTTTTATGGACAGGTTCTTCCTGTTTTAATCATTTTGTTACCTATGGCATTAATTTTAGGACAGGATGATACAGGCTCAGCTTTAGTTTTTACCTCNTTTTTTTTCGTGTTTTACCGAGAAGGAGTAATAGGAAGAATATTTATCGTAGGTTTAATGGCAATTGTATTAGCCATCATTACACTTATGTATGATAAACATGTTGCATTTACAGCTTTAGGTTTTTTAGCTATATTAGTTTACTCTTCCTACATAAAGAGCACAAAAATGGCTATTGGAACAATCTCAAGCTTATTTGTTTTTTTAGTATTGATGGCTGTTTTTGATTGGAATACATCCTTAAATACATATATTTTATGGGGATGGATACTCATTAATTTGATAGTACTTTTAAGTATTCCGCATTTGTGGAAGAGAATCGAGAGAAGCGTAATTCTTGTGGGTTTGGTTCTGTCAATGGGCTATGTTGGAATACTTGAAAAAGCATATACGATCCTTCAGCCTCATCAGAAAGAACGTATTGAAATTATTTTAGGTAAAAGGCATGATAAATCGGTTAGTTTTCAAACGGATCAATCATTAAATGCCATAGGTTCGGGAGGATTTTCTGGAAAAGGGTTTTTGGAAGGGACACATACTAAGGGTAAATGGGTGCCTGAACAAAGCACAGATTATATTTTTTGTACCATTGGCGAAGAATGGGGATTAATTGGAACATCAATTGTTATACTCTTATTTGTAGCGTTAATTTTTCGAATAGTCCAAAAAGCTGAAATGCAACGATCAAAAATGAGTAGGGTTTATGGATATTGTGTTGCCTCAATTTTTTTTATTCATTTTTTGATTAATATTGGTATGACCATTCAAATAATGCCTGTAATAGGAATACCTCTACCATTTATGAGTTATGGAGGTTCCTCATTATTTGGTTTCACAGCATTGCTGTTCATGTTTGTCAAATTTGATTCTCAAAGGCTGGATGTCCTCTAAAGAACAAGTAGGTTGCAACCTCTGATTTGGGAATGATCAATGCGTCCTGAAACAGAAAAATTTCCATCCTGTGTAACTGTTCCCAAGTCATCTGTAGCGATAAATGAACACGAATACAGATTCGCTAAATCAATAAAATTCAATGCTCCTTTTCCTTCTGGTTTACTATTTAGAGGGTCGGTAGTATCTCTAACTAAAGGCTTTAACCATTTTGGGGGAGTGAATAAATCTTCTTGTAAATAGGCTTGAGAAAGTAATTCGGTCATTCCATATTCTGAATGAATAGCCTTGGGCCGCAAATGTTTTTGTAAAACCTTATGCAATTCATTTCTTGTTAGCTCTTTTCCTCTACCTTTCATTCCTCCAGTTTCAATGATAATTGCGTTTTTGGGTTGGACTTTTGCTTCAGTCATCTGGAGAAGAGCAAATGTAACCCCAAAAATTATTTTAGGACTATAATCAGTTTCAAGGTAATCAATAAATTGAGGGGTTAAATTAAGTTGGAATGTACTTTCCTTTTTTTTGGATTTGCGTATGAGGTGATTTACCATGTAAATTAATGACGAGCCTTCCCGTTCGAGGTAGCTGGGAAGCAACCCAATAATTGTGCAATCTTTCCAGTTGGGGTAAAAAGATTCAAATGCCTTCATAAAGCTTTTTTCATATACGTTTACGTCCTTTAAATAGTGTTTACTTGTAATCGCTCCTGATGTTCCACTGCTGGAAAANGTAATTTCCTGTTCAAAGTCACCCGAAATTATTTTTTGTGTTTTGAAAAATTGAATGGGTAGNAANGGAATGTCCTCAATTNTTTGGANGGTATTCANCTCAATATTAAGTAAATTACAATATTTATTATAAGTTGAGCAGTTGTGATATTGATACTTGAAAATATCGAAGGCTACGTTTTGAAAATCCAAATTATTTTCAATATCAAATATTCTATGCTCAATCTCGATTAAATTCATTTACTTTGAATAGCATGATTTTGAAGGCAAAAATATTATTAATAATTGGAAGTGCAACTGTCCTGCTTGGTTGCATTAAAGATGATAATTTTGACGTTGTTCCCATTCTTAATTTTGAAGAATATACGGTTTACAGCGACAACGAAAATAATGTAGATTCAGCACTATTTAAATTTTTATTTACAGATGGAGATGGTGACTTAGGCAGTATTGATTCCACTGAGTTTAATTGTTTTTTACTATACGAGGAGAAAAATGGAGATTCAACAGCAACCTTTTCTGAAATTATGCCAAGAGAGTATAGCTTGCCCAACTTAACACCCAACGCTCAGGATAAAAATATCGAGGGCTCCATATCTTTAATTTTAAAACCGGCTCCCATATATAATTTTTCTAGCGATAGTGCTTACCGTTATTCATGCTATGTCGTAGATAGAGCAGGAAATAAAAGCAATACAATAAGTAGTGACTGGACGAAAAAATGAATTTAGATCTTAAGTTGCATAGCTTCTGATACATTAATCAGGTGGTCTCCAACTTTTTCACAAGCCATAAATAAATCTCTGTAGTGCATTGCAGATTTAAAATCGTATTCTCCATTTTCTAATTCTTCAATGTGAGAAACCCTTAATTTGCTTTGAAGTTGATTGTTTTGATTTTCTAAATCAACTGCTTCGTCTATTGAATTGGCTTTAAATTCATTGTCTAAATGTTTTTGAACTACTAAAAATGTTTTGTCAATTAATTCAAAATAACCATATAGTTTATTTCTTTGGGATTGTGTGAACCATATTTTGTTGTCTCGTTTTTTTTCAAGTGTTAACGACATTCTGAAGTAAATGTCTCCAACTCTTTCTAAATTGGATATNATCTTATGAAGAGCTTGAATCCTTAGGGACATATTCTCAGTTAANGCGCCTTGTCCAATTTTAACAAGATATTTTGCAATTTCTTCTTCAAATCGATCGGTTACTTCTTCAAAGTTTTTAATTTTTGTAGCAATTTTTTGAAAAGATTTACTATCGTTTTCTTTGACTAAATTTCGGATAAGATTATTCATCTTAGAGGTAGTTTTTGCAAACTGTTTAACCTCTTTTTTTGCTTCCATTAAAGACAATTCATTTGAAGGAAGAAGACCTTCACCTATATACCCTAGCTTAAATACTTCATCTTCTTCACCTTTTGATTTAACCATTTTTGTAGCTGTCTTAACTAGCCAGGGGATGAACCAAATTAAAACTAAAACGTTGGTGATGTTGAACAGGGAATGAAAAATGGCAATTCCTGTTCCTCGACCATCGGGAGAAAGAATGTCTGTGCTGTCTCTCAAAATATTTTGATTTACCCATTGAATGATGGGGGGTAAGTCAATAATGAAACTAATCAAAAGAATCATCCAGACAACTCCAATTATATTGAATAGTGAATGGATTCTGGCTGCCCTTTTGGCATGGACATTTGCAGGAATTGAAGCCAGCCAGGCAGTTATTGTGGTTCCTATATTTTCTCCCAGTACCATTGCTGCTGCAATTTCAAAAGGAATAATTCCCTTAGCTGCTAATGTAATGGTTAAGGCCATTGCTGCACTGGACGACTGAAGTAAAACAGCAATCAAAGTACCTACCCCTACAAAAAGAATATTGGATATAAAACCTCCATCTGCATAAGCTTGTAAAAAATTTAGAATTTCAGGGTTGTTTTTTAAAGCAGGTAATGCTTTTTGAAGTTCGTGAAGTCCCCAGAATAATATTGCGAATCCTAGAATAAACTCGCCATAAAATTTTATTTTTTTTCTTTTTGCAAAAAGCATGGGTACAGAAAGGGCAATTAGAGGCAAACAGGCTGCGCTAATGTTAACGTCAAACCCAATTTTGTCTACAATCCAAGCAGTTACTGTCGTACCAACGTTAGCACCTAAAAGTATTCCAGCAGATTGTGTAAGGGTAACTAAACCTGCGTTAACAAAACTTACGGTCATTACAGTCGTTGCTGAAGAGGATTGCACAAGAGTGGTTACCATGAAACCAGAGACGACACCTAAGAAGTTATTTTTGGTCATGGCACCAAGAATTCTTTTCAAACTGCCGCCTGCAGCTTTTTGAATGCCGTCACTCATCATTTTCATTCCGAAAATGAAAAAAGCAAGGGCGCCTAAGATAGTCAGAATGTTTANAAACTCTATATTCATTTCCTTTTGCTGTTGATCTTACAAAATTTCATAGCATAAAAATCTAAAGGGTTAGTACTTATACTATTTTAGAGGGCAAAAATACGCAAAGTACCTGAATGTTTGGGGATTAATTATGTAAACAAAAGGTTAACCCTGATAAGAGGACATTAAAACCTGTGTGTTTCAAGTGTAAAATATTGTTAGTTAGGCACTTATTTTTTTCTATTGCCTTTTTTTAAAAAAACACAATTATCAGCGAAATTAGATTTAATGTAAATTCAGTTTTAAACTTGTTTTAAGTGAAGGTCTTGATTCTAATAAATAAAAGGATTAAATTTCTTTTCAGTAAATTAGGTTTATGGATGAAGTAAAGATTTTAATTGTTGATGACGAAAAGGATATTTTGGAATTTGTCGGATACAATTTGGAGAATGAAGGGTATATTGTCAAGAAGGCCAGTAATGGTCATCAAGCCATCGAATTAAATCATTCATTCAAGCCAGACATAATTATTCTGGATGTTATGATGCCTGATTTAGACGGTATTGAAACATGTTATCAAATCAAACAAGAAATTAGTACTAATAATCCAAAGATCATATTCTTAACAGCTCGATCGGAAGATTATTCTGAGATATCTGGCCTAGAGGCCGGGGCTGATGATTATATCACAAAACCTGTCCGTCCGAGGGTTTTATTGAGCAGGATTAAAGCCATACTAAGAAGAGGAGCTCAAAACGAAGAAAACAAGCCAAAGGTCAGTTATGGTGAATTTACAATTGATTGGGATAAATATATTGTCATAAAAAATTCAGAGGCTCGAACATTACCCAGAAAAGAAATGGAGCTTTTTGGTCTGCTTTTTTCATCTCCAGGAAAGGTGTTTGATCGGGAAACGATAATGAAACGAGTTTGGGGATCTGAGGTTGTTGTAGGAGACCGAACAATTGATGTTCACATAAGAAAGTTAAGAGAAAAGTTTGGTGAAAATTATTTTGAAACTGTAAAAGGTGTTGGATACAAGTTTGTATCTCCTGACAATGTTTAAGAAAACAGTTCATATTACTCTTGTTTTTAGTGTTTTCGGATTTTTCTTGCTGTTTGGTATTCTGTTTTTTTTTACCGAAGTAAGTTGGTCCAAAGTTTCGTTAATATCTTTAGTAACGGGAGGAATTTTATTTTTCACATCGCAGTTTTTATTGGACAGGTTCATTTTTGGCAGGATGAATTTGTTGTTTGATAAAATATTGAATATAACCTACGAGCGAAAGGTTTTAAACCTTTTAGAAGATCCTTTCGAATTAATTGATTCCAAGGTTAGCAGTTATTTAGAAAAACAGGAAAAAGAGGAAGAAACATTACTTGAACAACAAAAGTTCAGGAGAGAATACATAGGAAATATAGCGCATGAATTAAAAACACCAATATTTACAGCTCAGGGTTATATTCTCACTTTGCTTGATGGCGGGTTGGAGGATGAAAGAATTAATCGAGATTATTTAAAACGTGCAGACAAAAGTATTGAACGAATTATAGATTTGTTGGACGATTTGGATTTGATAACAAAATTGGATTCCGGAGAATTTCCTCTGGAAATAGAGACTTTCGATTTGGTACAGTTATGCAATGAAGTAATGGATTCTTTAGAACTAAAAGCTAAAGAGAGAGATATTACACTAGGGTACTTGAGAAATCCCAAAAAACAGGTTTTTGTTGATGCGGATAGGAACAGAATTTTTCAGGTGATCTCTAATCTTATTGTTAACGCTATTAAATATGGAAAAGATGGAGGTAGTGTGGATATTAGTTTTAATATAATTAGTGAGCAATATGTTCTAATAGAAGTGATAGATGATGGATTAGGAATTGATGAGGACAATCTGCTTAAAATATTTCAACGATTTTACAGGGTTGACAAGAGTGGTGGTAGAAAATTCGGTGGATCAGGACTGGGACTTTCAATAGTGAAGCATATTTTGGAAGCACATGGACAAACCTTAAATGTGAATAGTAAGGTTGACGTTGGTTCTACATTCTCATTTACATTAAAATTAGCTTAATTGTCTAATATGTTTATCGTAGAAATGTCTCAGCATTCAATTTAGCCACGTATTTTAATATAATTTAAGTAGTTTTACTTCAAGGAAATGATATCTGTAAAATCAATAAAGGCGCCAATTGCTGATGAAATGTCCTTATTTGAAGACAAGTTCAAGGAAGCAATGAAAGGGAATGCTCCTTTGTTGGATAAAATCACCCATTATATTGTGAAGCGTAAAGGAAAACAAATGCGACCAATGTTTGTTTTTTTGGCAGCTAATTTATGCGGAGGAGTCTGTGAACGTAGTTATCGCGCTGCAAACTTGATTGAAATGATTCATACCGCAACATTAGTGCATGACGATGTTGTCGATGATGCAAATAAAAGAAGAGGTTTTTTTTCAGTAAATGCCCTGTGGAAGAATAAAATTGCCGTTTTGGTTGGTGATTTTTTATTAAGTAAAGGTTTACAGTTGGCTGCTAAGTATAGGGATTATGATTTTCTTGAAATCATTTCTGCAGTTACCAAAGAGATGAGTGAAGGAGAATTACTTCAAATTGAAAAGGCTCGTCGTCTTGATATTAAGGAAGAAATTTATTTTGAAATAATTCGTCAGAAGACGGCATCATTAATTGCTGCTTGCTGTGCAACAGGAGCTTCTTCAGCTGGAGCAAGTGAAGAAGAGGTTGAGAAGCTTAGGTTACTGGGTGAGAAAATCGGAATTGCTTTTCAAATCAAAGATGATTTGTTTGATTATGAGTCGTCTGTTTCATTAATTGGCAAGCCTGTGGGTATTGATATCAAAGAACGAAAAATGACACTCCCATTAATTTACGCCCTTAACAATTCCTCAAAAAAGGAAAAGCGTTGGATGATTAATGTAGTAAAGAATTGTAATGAAGACCAGAAAATGGTAACCAAACTCATTGAAAAAGTAAAATNCTCTGGAGGTATTGAATATACTAAGAAGAAAATGTATGAGTACCGCCAGGAAGCTATGGATATCATTAATACATATCGAGATACAGCATCACGTCAAAGTTTAATAGATTTGATTTTGTATACGACCGAAAGGGACAAATAGAGCTATTAATGTTTGTTGGCTAATTGTCCACACGCAGCATCAATATCTTTACCTCTTGACCTTCTAACATTGACAACGAGATTTTTATCCTCAATATACTGAACAAAAGCACCTAAACGCTCAGGAGTAGTTTGTTGAAATTCACCATCATCA
Source organism: Flavobacteriales bacterium (assembly GCA_002720635.1). GTDB lineage: Bacteria > Bacteroidota > Bacteroidia > Flavobacteriales_C. The sequence goes on from PBJD01000004.1 coordinate 16,081, forward strand.
ATTGGATTGTATTCAATGATGTTAATTTTACAAGGGATATTTTTAGCAAATGAGGCCAATTCCGCCGCATCTTCGATTGAATCATTAAAATCTTTAAAAACTATATATTCAAAAGTTACTCTTGTTCCTGTTTTATGATAAAAGTATTTGAGGGCTTCAGCTAATGAGTCAAGTGAATTATGACCGTTTATAGGCATAATGCGATCTCTCTTTTTATCGTTCGCAGCATGCAAGGATAAAGCAAGGTTAAATTTCACTTCATCATCACCTAATTTTTTAATCATTTTTGCAATTCCAGCCGTTGAAACAGTAATTCTTTTTGGAGACATTCCAAGACCCTCGGGGGATGTTATTTTTTCAATGGATTGAATCATACCTTTGTAATTTAATAAAGGTTCTCCCATTCCCATATATACAATATTGGTAAGTGGTGAATTGTAGTTTTCTTCGGCTTGTTTTTTAATGTGTACTACTTGGTCAAATATTTCATCAAACCCAATGTTTCGTAATCGCTTTAATGTTCCGGTAGCACAAAATTTACAGGTCAAGCTACAGCCAACTTGTGATGAAATACATGCTGTCATTCTATCTGGTGCAGGTATTAAAACTCCTTCAACAATATTTCCGTCTGCCAGCTCAAATGCATTTTTAATTGTTCGATCTGAACTAATTTGGCTTGATTTTATGCTCACGGCTGGAATTGAAAAATTTTCTTTTAATTTTTCTCTGGTTTTAACTGACAAATTAGTCATATCATCGAAACTTAGTGCAGACCTCTTCCATAGCCATTCGTGTACTTGCTTCGCCCTGAAACTTTTTTCTCCAATTTCATGAAAAAAAGGCTTTAACTCATCAGTTGACAATAGTCTTATATTTTGTTTTGCGCCCATTTTAACGCTACAAAGTTAAGTTATTCTAGTTTGTAGGTCAATTTCATTTTTAAAATGGAGATTTAAGATGTAATTTTATATCTATGAAACTATCGAATAAAATATTGGCAATTGTTGTTTTTTCCGCAATTTCTTTATCTTCCTGTAAGATGCCACCTCTTGGATCATACGTAGATCCTTTGTATCTGGATGATGAAAATCCTGATGCAAAGAAACAGCTTTCAGAGAAGAAGAAATAAATTAAAGCCTTTTAAAACATATTTCATTACATGTCAAATAGATACACTGTTACTACGGCACTACCTTATGCAAATGGTCCACTTCATTTAGGTCATGTCGCAGGTGTTTATATTCCTGCGGACATTTATGTAAGATACCTTCGCGCAAATAGTAAAGATGTATTATTTATTGGTGGAACTGATGAACATGGTGTTCCAATTTCCATTAAGGCTAAAAATGAGGGTGTTTCACCAAATGAGATTGTTGATAGATATCATAAGATTATCAAAAATTCCCTGGATGGGTTGGGTATTTCTCTTGATTTTTTTGGTCAAACTTCTTCTTCAAATCATTATGATGTTGCGACGGAATGGTTTCAAAAATTGTATGATGATAGTGTTTTTTCGGAAGAAGTTTTACAACAGTACTATGATGAGGAAAATAAGCAATTTCTTGCGGACAGATACATTACTGGCGTTTGCCCCAGTTGTAAGCATGATGGTGCTTATGGTGATCAATGCGAAAAGTGTGGATCCTCTTTAAGCCCAACAGAATTGATTAATCCAAAATCTGCTCTTAGCGGAAATAAGCCCGTTTTAAAAGAAACAAAGCATTGGTATCTCCCTTTGAACAATTTCGAACCTTGGTTAAAGGAGTGGATTGAAACGAAAAAACCGCTTTTGAAATCCAATGTTTATGGTCAAGTTAAGTCATGGCTCGATGAAGGCTTACGNCCTCGAGCNATTACCAGGGATTTAGANTGGGGAGTTCCTGTTCCAGTTAAGGGTGGAGAAGGAAAGGTTCTCTATGTNTGGNTTGATGCNCCGATTGGTTATGTTTCATTTACTAAAGAGTTTTTGGAAAACGATCCAAAAAGAAATTGGGAAGATTATTGGAAAAAAGAGGGCGAATCTAAACTGGTTCATTTTTTGGGGAAGGATAATATAGTTTTCCATTCTGTAATTTTCCCAAGTATGTTAAAGTCAATGGGTGATTTTATATTGCCGGAAAATGTTCCTGCAAATGAGTTTTTGAATTTAGAAGGGGATAAGTTCTCGACTTCAAAGAATTGGGCTGTTTGGTTGGATGATTATTTACAAGATTTTCCTGATAAAACAGATTTACTCAGGTATGTACTNTGCTCCATATTACCCGAACAAAAAGACGCCGATTTTACATGGGCTGATTTTGTAGCGAAAAACAATAATGAGTTGGTGAATAATTTTGCAAATTTTGTTCACAGGTCAATCGTGCTTACAAACAAATACTGGGGTGGGATCGTTCCTGCTCAAGGTAAATTAACAGATTTTGATAAGGAAATTCTTGAAGAGATAAAAAAATATCCATCCAGAATATCTCGTAGTATTGAAAGGCATAGATATAAGGAGGCTCTCTCGTATTTAATGAAATTATCTGCTCTTGGGAATAAGTATCTTACTGAAACGGAGCCATGGCAACATATAAAAGAAAACGAGGCAAGAGTAAAAACAATTCTGAATATTTCACTGCAGATTACAGCTGCTTTAGGTGTTTTATCGGGTCCTTTTTTACCGAAAACATCAGAAAAATTGCTTGCAATTTTAAACTTGGCATCTCTAAAATGGACGGATGTTTCGATAAATAATATAGAGTCGGGTCATAAAATTAATGAAGGCGTTCATTTGTTTAAGAGAATGGATGAGAAAATAATTCAGGAACAAAGAGAAAAATTAGAAAAAGCGAAATACGAAGCGGAGATTTTAAATCAAAAGATGGAACCACAAAAGGAAACGACTACATTCGATGAATTTCAAAAAATGGATATAAGAGTTGGGACAATTGTTGAAGCTCANAAAATTAANAAGGCCAAAAAATTACTCAAATTAAAAGTAGATACCGGAATTGATCAAAGAACTGTTGTTTCAGGAATAGCTCAATTTTTTGAGCCAGAGGATATAGTAGGAAAACAAGTTTCCATTTTAATAAATCTTGCCCCAAGAACCATGTTGGGAATAGAATCAGAGGGTATGATTTTAATGGCTGAAAATAAAAAAGGAGAGTTGCAATTTGTTTCGACAGGTTCACCTTTTGAAAATGGAGCCATAATTGCTTAAATTGTATCCATAATACAAAAATTGAATATTGGAAAAGTTAGATATGTGATATTGCTCATTCGAAGTTTAAATATTATTATCTCTTATTTTATTACTAATTTTTACAATGAGTAAATTCGGAACAAAGGCGATTCATGCAGGTACAGAGCCAGATTCGGCTACTGGTGCAATAATGACTCCTGTTTATCAAACCAGCACGTATGTTCAAAATGCTCCTGGAGAACATAAAGGGTATGAGTATTCAAGAACATTAAATCCAACAAGGCATGCATTAGAGAAAAATTTAGCGGCATTGGAAAATGGAAATTATGGGCTTACTTTCTCAAGTGGTTTGGCAGCAATGGATGCCCTTTTAAAAATATTTAAACCAGGCGATGAGATTATTTCATCAAATGACTTATATGGAGGCTCTTACCGTTTATTCACCAAGGTATTTACGGATTTAGGCCTAAAGTTTCATTTTGTTGAAATGGATGACCTTACCAAGGTTGAATCTTTAATCAACTTGAATACTAAAATGATTTGGATTGAGACTCCAACCAATCCAATGATGAATATTATTGACATCAAAGCCGTTTCTAATCTTGCAAAAAAGTACAATATTTTGTCGGCTGTTGATAATACCTTCTCCTCTCCTTATTTGCAGAATCCTTTGAGTTTGGGAGCAGATGTTGTTGTACACAGTATTACAAAATTTATTGCTGGGCATAGTGATGTAGTAATGGGGGCGATTGTTTTAAACGATACTGTTTTAGCAGATAAATTGTACTTTATTCAAAATTCATGTGGTGCCATTCCTGGTCCTCAGGATTGTTTTTTAGTCTTAAGAGGAATTAAAACTTTGCATGTTAGAATGGATCGTCATTGTGAAAATGCAGTTCAGGTGGCTTCTTTTTTAAAGAGTCATCCTAAGGTAGAAAGTGTTTTCTATCCTGGCTTATCTTCGCACCCAAACCATGAGGTTGCAGTGGATCAAATGAATGATTTTGGAGGAATGATTTCATTTATTACTAAGGGAAACAGTATAGAAGATGCAAAAAAAGTGATTACAAGTACTAAAATTTTTAGTTTAGCAGAGTCCTTGGGTGGTGTAGAGTCGTTGTGCGGTCATCCTGCTACCATGACACATGCTGCTATACCAAAGGAAGAAAGAGAAAAGTCAGGTGTTGTTGATGCTTTAATTCGATTGAGTGTTGGTATTGAAGATGTGGAAGATTTAATTGCAGATTTAAATCAGGCACTGGAAAAAATATAGGTTATGAGAGGAACAAAATTTTCGGTAATTGGAATGGGTAAATATGGCAGATCCATTGCCCAGATATTAAGTGATCGAGGTGCCGAGGTTATTGCAATTGACAATAGAGAAGAGTACATCGAAGAAGTTGAGGACATTGTCGCTTTGGCGGTTACCATGGATGCAACCGATGGAAAGGCTTTGGAGTCTCAAAATATTCATGAGAGCGATGCTGTTGTTGTTGCAATAGGAGCTAATTTTGAAGCCTTGTTACTGTGTTGTGTTCAGTTAAAAGAGCTTGGGGTAAAGAGGATAATTGCTCGGTCTAATGATGAGAATCAAAAAAAGATTCTTCAAAAAATTGGAATAGAGGAAATCCTTGAGCCTGAAAAGGAAATTGGAGTATTGGTTGCAGAGCAGCTAATAAATCCAAGTATTGTGTCGTTTTTGCAGTTGCCCGATGATTATGAGGTTGCTGAAATAAAACCTCCAAAAGATATCGAGTCACGAACCGTTGAAGAAATAGGCCTGAGAAGTAAGTACAGGTTGAATTTAATTACAATAAAAAGGTGTTTTGAAGAGGATAATGGAGATTCAGTTGAGGTAGTTCAGCATATTCTTGGAGTACCTACTTCTAATACCATAATTCAAGGGACCGACACGCTCATCGTGTTCGGAACCTCAAGAGATATAAAACGGTTTATCGAAATTAACAATTAAACTAATCTCTATTTTTTAATGATTTCAGTTGAATATACGGCACTACCTTCTTTTACTTTAAGGTAGTAAAATCCTGTTGGTAAATTCTCAAAAGAAATGGTTTGCATCTTTTCAATATTTCCTCGAGTTACCATTCTTCCTTGAGCGTCAAATAATGTCCATTTGGATCCATTTAGATCTTTATCGTTTACTTCAATTGTTAACTCATTGGTAACAGGTATTGGAAATAATTTTATTCCAATATTATCTAGCTCATTAAGTCCAGTGCATACATCTATATTAGCCATGACTTCAACTCTTGAGCTTGGACAGTCACTAACATCTTCTTTTACCTTCCAGTTATAGAAATAATAGTAATATTGGTTTTCAACTCCAGTCGCTGTGCTTTCATAAACTGAAGCAATATTTCCCACCTCAAAAGGGTAATTTGTAACATTGTTGTTTCTAAATAGATTTACGCTGCCTGAATTTATTTTTTCACAAGAAAGAGTGTATCCGGTTCCCATTTCAATGGACCAGTTTAGCATAACCGTACTCTTTCCATCAGGCAATTCGAAATTTTCATCGTAAACGACCACATCACTTGAGTTTTTTAGAACGAAATTTCGCTCACCAGCACCTTGAGCATATACATCAAAGGTCATTAAAACCATATCCTTTAACACACTAAATTTTATACCATATCCGCCAGCATGAAATCCGCCACTGCTTTCACTGGTGTCTGTTGCTGCTCCATGTACTGTTGTGTTTTGAGTTGAAGATTGTTCCACAAAAAATGATGTGTCGGAAGATAAAACAGATACAAAACTATCACCAGTGTGTATTGGCGTTTCATCACTTTGATTAGCAAACCATCGAATTTCATTTGCTGGATTATCTACTGTAAAAGTTACCGTCTCTCCAGGTGCACAAAATAATTGATTTTGTAGAGTTGGCGTTTCTGCTACATCTCTTGTTTCTACTGCAATTTCTTCAGATTCCACAGTGTCTTCGGAGTTTGTTATTCTAACGGAATAATTACCAGACTCAGTTGCAGTATATAATCTGGTTGTTGCACCCTCAATATCGATATTGTTTTTAATCCATTGGTAGCTGTAATCAGAATTATGTACAGCTTCTAAAACAACACTTTCGTTTGAACAAAACGATAATGCAGATTGAGCTGAAATTGCAGCATCAATTTGATTGGCTGTTTCATAGGTCGGTGCACTCCATGCGCCTCTCCCATAAGTTCCTGCATAAATTCTGTTATTGACTGAGCTAATAATTAATTCATTTACTCTAACATTTGGTAAATTGTCTTGAAAATCTGTCCATTCAGTCATCGAACTATTGATATAATAAACCCCACTATACATTCCAACATAAATTGCATTCGAGTTACCATCAGCAATTGCGACACAATTTGCAGATATATTTGGTAGGTTGTATTTCATTCCCGTCCATGAAGTTCCTCCATTTAGGGATAAATACACCCTACTGGATCCGCTTGTAGCTACTACAACTATGTCAGGGTTGGATGGATGTATGTCAATATCATTAATGGATCCCAGAGAAGTTGTAAGGCTTGTCCAGGAATTACCTCCATCTATCGATTTTGATAAATTTGATCCTTTTGCCGCAAACATAATGTCATGATCTGATTCAGCTACCTGCAGTTCATTACACTTTCCATTACCGTTTGGTGTTCCTAAATCAGTTCCTGTACCACTTCCAAATGAATATTTTTTTACGGCTGTGTATCCAACGTAAAATGCATCAGCATCTTCTGGGTCTTCGCAAACAGGAGTAACCCAATTTCCCTCCTCATCTTCTACATAAGAACGAGAAAGCCCTCCATTTGTAGTTTTGTACAGCCCCCCGTTTTGAGAGGTTCCCACTTGATTGTTAGAATTGAACCGACTTACGTAACCATCCATTCCATCGGCTCCCAGCCATTCTTGCCAACTGTAATTTGTTCCATATGTTGAAACTGTTCCATTGTCTTGTGCACCACCCAGTATTTTAGTAGGGTCAGTTTCTGAGATGTCTATTAGATAAAACTGCCGTGTGTTTAAACCAATACTTAAATCGGTGAATGAACTTTCTGAATTTTTTCCCACACTGATTCCACCATCAGTGCCTGTGTACAAGGTGCCATCTGCCCATTCTAATGAGTGTATATCTGCGTGGATGTATTTTGCCCCGGCACTACTATACGTCCAGGGTACATAGAGTGAAAAGTTATCTCCTCCGTCGGTAGATCGGTATAATTCCATTCCTCCAGTGTAAATTAAGTCAGGATCTTCATTAGAAACTGCTATGTCAATCCCATACCAACCATATCCCTCAAAATAATCAGTTTCACTTGTGTGAATTGAAGTGAAAGATGTACCCGAATTTGTCGATTTATACAAGTTGTCAAATTCGTTACCGTCTGTGGTTGTTAACCAAACGCTATTGGGTTCTGCTTCAGACACGGCAAGTCTTGAGTAAGTTCCCGATGGACCTTCGATTTCAGTAAATGCCAATCCATTATTTGTCGACTTTAAAAAGACCCTGCCAGAAGCATAAATAATATCAGAATTTGTTGGGTGATACTCTAAATCCAAAGAGTATTCGCTGCTTACAGTGGAAAATGAATTGCCACCATTTATAGATCTAAATATACCGTAAGTTCCGCATGCCATTACGATGGAGCTATCGTTTGGGTCAGGTTTTACGCGTACAGTTTTTGTTGAGGTTATTTTATCCCAATTCGACCCACCATCTATGGATTTGTATATCCCTTTATCCGTACCAATAAAGTAGGTTTGATTGTTGTGAGGAGAAATAGAAGCCGCTAAAACATCTAATGTTGTAAGATGGTCGGTAAGAGGAGTCCATGAGCTTCCTCCATCCAGAGTTACCCAAACTCCCCCTGTTGGGGCTCCAGCTAAAATATGGTTTGAGTTGGATGGGTCAACCGAAATACATTCTATTCTTCCTAAACCGGGATTCCAACTTGATGTAGGATTTCTCACAGAAGGACCAAGCTCAGTCCACAGGTTATTCTGTTTAGTGGTAAAGGAATGTCCTTTTAGTTTTGCATTTTTTTTAAATTTAAAAACCTCTATATCTGCCTGGTTTCTCCAACCAACAGAGTTGTTTTGATCAGCATCTTTTAATGCAAAGTACTCCCATCGTTTGTATTGCTTATATCCAGAACCTTTTCCTTTGTATTTGTTTTCAAAATATTTTTCAGCTTCTTTTTGGATTTCAGTTACAGAATAACCACCATTGTTTATCATTTCCCAATGTCTTTGGGCATAGGTAGTTGAGTAGGCTGAAATCAAAATAACTACAGAAATAATTACTTTCATGTCTTATTTTTAAGGGTAGTTTGGTTTTTTGGTAATCCGCTCTTTTGTAAAACGGCTACATAATTTATCAAAAAAAAATGATTAAAATATTTTTTCTCCATTTTAATGCTTTTTTGGACTATCGCAATTCTTTTTAGAGTGCAAATTAATTGAATTGAAATTTTGAGTTATTGGTTTATTTTCCATTTATGATTTTCCTACATAGCTTTTTTCTATTTTTGAACTATACCATGAGTAATAGTTTCGGTAAAAAGGATAGATTAAAAGGCAAGAAGGCAGTTTCTAAGATATTTGAAAACCCCAAGTGTTCAATTGGTTTGTTTCCATTTAAGGCGTATTATTCAATTTCAGCTTCAAAACAAGGAGAGTCGAAGTTTGGCGTTTCCGTACCTAAAAAAAAGTTTAAAAGAGCTGTTGATCGAAATAAAATAAAAAGGCTAGTAAAGGAGGTATTAAGGTTGAATAAGTTGATTTTAAATAAGGAGCTAGATAAACGAAATGTTTCAGTTCACGTAATGATTCTATTTAACGGAAAAAAAATACCTAGTTATAATTCGGTAGATGTTAAAATAAAAGAAATCCTAAAGCGTTTAGCAATAGGTGTTCAATCCTATGAAGAAAAATAAATACTACATTATTGTTGGAATATTAGCTCTGTTTTTGCTCAGTTTCTTGAAGACAGAAGATACTTCTGATCGATTTGAGATAGGTAAAAATCTAGATATTTTTACTGAATTGTACAAAGAGGTAAATAGGACTTATGTCGATGGTACCCAGCCGGGTGATTTGATGAAAACGGGTATTGACGCCATGCTCGAAAGTTTGGACCCATACACTGTTTATTACCCAGAATCAGATATTGAAAACTATAAGCTAATGACTACCGGTCAATATGGAGGTATTGGGGCCAGGATACGAAAAATTGATGATTTTGTGGTTGTTGGAGAACCGTACGAAGGCTTTCCTGCCCATAAAGCAGGTTTAAAGGCCGGTGATGTTATTTTAAAAGTCGACGGTAATTCAGTTAAAGGGAAATCAACCAGTGATTTGAGTAAAATATTAAAAGGCAATCCAGGAACAAGCTTAACTATGTTAATTCAGCGCCCAGGTAAAGAGCAAGAATTTGAAGTCACTTTTAAAAGAGAAAAAGTGCAAATTAAAAGTGTTCCTTATCACGGAATGTTAACCGATGAAATAGGGTATATAAAAATGAATAGTTTTACCCGAAATGTTTCTAAGGAAGTAAAAGATGCATTCTTTGAATTGAAGGAGAACAAGAATTTTAAATCACTTGTTTTTGATTTGCGCGGTAATCCAGGAGGGCTTCTTCATGAGGCGATTAAAACAGTTGAATTGTTTGTAGGAAGAGGTCAAAAAATTCTGGAATCGAGGGCTAAGATCAGTGAATGGACCGACACATATAAAACTATAAACCCTCCAATTGATAAAGAAATTGATATTGTTTTCCTGGTAGATGGTGGTTCAGCATCGGCAAGTGAAATTGTTAGTGGTGTTATGCAGGATTTTGACAGGGCTGTTGTTTTAGGTAGAAGGTCATATGGAAAAGGATTGGTTCAAGTAACGCGAAAATTAAAATACAACACGAGTGTTAAAGTCACCAAAGCAAAGTATTATTTGCCAAGTGGTAGATGTATTCAAGCGATTGATTACTCCAAAAGAAACCGTGAAGGAAAAGCAATAAAAACTCCGGATTCATTGCTGGCAAAATTTACCTCAAAAAATGGAAGAGAAGTTTTAGACGCATCTGGTATTACACCCGATATTATTGTTGACAAAAAGAAGTATGATAAGGTTGTAATTGCCTTATTGTCCAATAATCTAATTTTTAAATATGCAACAGAGTACGTTTTGAAACACGATACGATTTCTCCTGCTAATCAATTTAAATTAGATGATGCTGACTATAATGACTTTGTAGCGTATTTAAATGAGAACGAATATGATTTTGAAACGAGTACGGACAAGAGTATTGAGTTGTTAAGAAAAAAAGCTAAAAAAGAGAATGTCTTGGACAAGATAGAGAAGGACATAAATTTAATTGAACAAAAATTAATGGCCACAAAAAAAGAGCAGATTATCCAACAAAAAAAGCACATAAAAAAGCTATTAGAGATTGAAATTGCTACACGATATTATCTTCAAAAAGGAAAAATTCAAAATAATTTGAGTGACGATCGAGATATTGAGGAAGCCCTTAAAATATTATCTGAAAAGGATCGTTACAAAACAATTTTATCCGGAGAATAAAATTAAAGTGCTCAACAACAAAACAATTGCATTTTATGTTTTTTACGTAGGTCTTTTCGGACTTTCAGCAAGTATTCCTGTTTCAAAATTTGGCACATCTCTAGGGATGATTTTACTTTCTTTAGCATGGTTTCTGGAATGGAATTGGAAGGATAAGTTGCTTACGTATAAGCGTAATAAGCTATTCTTGATTTTATCGAGCAGTTTGTTTCTGATTTTTGTACTTGGTCTGGTTCATTCAGAAAACATTGCACATGCAATGAAAGATTTAAAAATAAAAGCACCGCTTTTTATAATACCTGTTGTTTTTGCTCTTTCGGGTATGGGAATAGAACGAAAGAAAATTATAATAGCTCTTGCTTTATTATCGGCATCGGGGATTGTCGCATCAATAATTGGTTTTGTTTCCTATTCAATAAAAATAAACCATGGCGAAATATTGGATTTACGAGCCATGTCTCCTTTTATAAGTTTGATTAGGCTTTCTCTGATTTTATGTTTTGCTTTTGGCTTTGTATTATGGGGACTAAATGCACTTCGTTCCAAATATAAGTGGTTCCTGATTATACTAAATCTCTGGATTGTTTACTTTGTTGTTGTTTCTGAGAGTTTAACTGGGATTATCTTATTACCCATTGTTTCAATTTATTTTTTGTTCTTTATCCTGAAACGAGATTTTAAATTAGCAATTTCTCTATTCATTATCTTATTTGGTTGCGCCTTATGGATTGGTATTGAATTAAATAAAATAGGTTCTCTTGTTTTTACTAATCATAGTTCAACAATAGAAGAATATACATTAAACGGAAGAATATATAACCATAATACAAAGGTTCTTTTTCGTGAAAACGGGCATCTTATTTATGATAATTTCTGTGAGGAAGAGATGGAGCAAGAGTGGAATAAAAGAAGTGTCAAAAAATATAGCGATGTATTTAGAAATTATAAATACAGCTCTGTTTTAATTCGATATCTTGCGTCAAGAGGTTTGAGTAAGGATTCCGTTGGGGTTTCAAAGTTATCCAATACTGAAATAGAGGCAATTCAAAATGGGATTACCAATGTATACTACATTGATAGAAATCCATTATTTAAAAGACTTCATATTGGAATCATGGAATTGAAAGATGCTTATGAACACAATAGACATAAGGGACGATCTATAGCGTCCAGATTTATTTATGCAGCTACCGGATATAAAATTTTTAAAGATAATTTTTGGTTTGGTGTAGGTACAGGAGATGTTAAAGATGCATTTTTAAACGAGTACAAAAAAAATCCAAAATTAGAGGAGGGGTGTGATAAAAGGTCACACAATCAGTTTATAACCACTGCCTTAAGTTTGGGAGTTTTTGGATTAGTATTGTTCGTTGGAATTTTTATCGTACTATTAAAAAAATATTCTGGTTCATTGAATTACCTTTTCTTTTTGGGTCAAATTATACTGCTCCTGAGTATGTTATGGGAAGATACACTTGAAACACAAGCCGGAGTTGCTGTGTTTTCTGTATTGTTAAATATTTTTCTTTTTGAAAGAAAACTCGTTAAAACAGTTTGAAAACCATAATGAAGGATTGTTTATATTGCTAAAAAGGATGAATCAATTTTGTTTCACCCTTAATTGTATTGAGATTATAGGAGTTTCCTACTATTTAGCTCGTTAGTAACTTAAATCCTCTTCCGTGCATATTAACAATCTCTAATTTTGGATCAGCTTTTAAGTATTTCCTTAGTTTTGTAATGTAAACGTCCATAGATCGGGCATTAAAATAACTATCGTCTTTCCAAATCTTATTCAGCGCAACAGATCGCTCTAAAACATCATTTCTGTTTTCACACAATAACTTTAGTAAATCAGCCTCTTTACTAGTTAATTTTTGTTCATTGTTCACATTGTCTTTCAAAATTCTCCTATCATAGTCAAAATTCAATTCGCCCAATTCAAAATGTTTTAATTCAGTTTGTGTGACTGATTTTCCTTGTGTTCTTCTAAGAATTGCTTTTATTCTCAATAGTAACTCTTCCATAGAGAATGGCTTTGTCAGATAGTCATCCGCACCACTTTGGAATCCTTCAATTTTATCTTCCTTTAGAGACTTCGCGGTTAGGAAAATAATGGGAATTTGTTTATTGGTATTTCGTATTTCTTTGGCTAAAGTAAAACCATCTTTAATGGGCATCATTACATCTAATGCGCATAAATCATATGAACCTTTTAAAAAGGCTTTTAGACCTTTGTCGCCATCTGTTTCCAGTTGACAATTATACCCTTTGGCAATGATGTATTCTTGTAATAATGATCCCAGGTTTGGATCGTCTTCAACTAATAAAATATTTGTTTTATTGCTCATCTTCATTAAGTTTAAATGGTAAATGGATACTAAAGGTGGAACCTTTTCCTATTTGGCTGGAGACTTTAACAGTTCCTTGGTGTTTATCTATTATTGCTTTTACATAACTTAATCCAAGTCCAAATCCTTTAACGTCATGGACATTTCCAGTAGGGACTCTGAATAATTTGTCGAATATTTTGGTTATGTTTTCTTTTGAAATGCCTATTCCATAATCTTTCACGTCAATAATAATTCCACTATTTAAATTTCGTGTTCTTATATGGATTGTAGGCTTTTTGGGAGAATACTTTATCGCATTATCAATGAGGTTGCTGATCACATTGGTAAGATGAACTTTATCGGCTGTAATAATTGGGATTTCAGCATTTAGTTCAGATGAAATAGAGCCTTTTTCCGCTTCGATTCTTACTTTAGCTTGGCTTATAACATTTCGTATTGTTTGATGAACATCCAATTCATACAATTTGAGTTTAAAATCGCCTTTATCTAATACAGCGCTTTGTAGCACATTTTCCACTAACGTTCCCAGTCGTTTGTTTTCTGAATTGATTACATTAACATAGTGTGTTGTTTTTTCAGTTGTTTTAGGAATGTCATGGTCATTTAAAACCTCGCATGCTAAGGAAATAGTTGAAATGGGCGTTTTTAATTCATGTGTCATATTGTTGATGAAGTCGTTTTTAATAACGGCAAGTTTTTTTTGCCTGACAACAGTGGCAAAAGTAATCCAGAAGGCAACTAAAATAGCGAGAATGAATATAGATGAAAGGGCTATAGCTGGACCAACCAAACCTAATAAATACCCTCTTTCTTTTGGGAAATAAAGGCTAAGTAGCTCATTGTTATTTCGGAAAAATGATTGTCCCTCAAAAAGTTGTACGGTGTAGGGAGAATTTAAAAACTTCTCTGTTTCTATTCCTTTTTCTTTTACCACTAATCGGTTGTTTGAAAATAAACCGATATGGAATTTAGTTTTTATTCCGTGGTTTTTAAGTTGTTTCTTTAATATTTCCGAAAGTACATGAGGGTTAATGTCTTCGGTTACCATTCTAAAATTGCCAAAAGGAGAAAAACTATAATGAAAGTTATTCAAAGAGGCTTTTAAATTATTTAAGGGGTTATTTGATGTCGTTTTGCTTGTGTTGAAAGATCTTTGTATTACGTTGCCCCTTTCATCTTTAACGATTTGTGTTGTTTTTTTAATGATTTTACCATCAGCAGTCTCAAAAACATTTTCTTCTTCCAATTCATAGGAAACTCCTTTCGACTTAAAATTGGTGTCTATTGAAGTGTGGGTTTTTACAGAGAAAACTACCCCATTTCCAATTTTTGTTTTTTGATTTCCGGAGATCCTTTCCAGTTGTTCTAACTTTTGCGTAGAAACACTCATTGCATGAAGAACGTTTTTTTGAAATTGTTGTTCTTCGAGTTCAATTGCGCTATTGAGCCAGTACCCCTGAACAACAATAATACCCACAAGAGCAACAGTCATTACCGAAACGAGAACTTTTAGATATTTTTCCTTCACAATATAAATTTAAAGCTAAAAAATAGTTAAGTGTTAGTGCTTAACTTTTTTTAACGATGAAGAACTCTGATGAAAAAGCTTGCTATTATGGGCCTTGATAAGGTTTGTGTTTAATTTTTGGAAATTAAATTGTATCAAACCCAGTATACTTTTGAAGTACTTCAGGGATTATGATGTCACCATTTTCATTTTGGTTGTTCTCGATTAGAGCAGCCATTATTCTGGGTAATGCCAATGCTGAACCATTTAAAGTATGTGCCAATTGCGGTTTTTCTTGCCCTTTTCTAAATCTTAATTTTAAACGATTACTTTGGTATGTTTCAAAATTGGAAACAGAGCTAACTTCTAACCATCTTTGCTGAGCAGTTGAATATACCTCAAAATCAAACGTTAGTGCAGAAGTAAGTCCCAAGTCACCACCACATAGTCTTAAAATTCTGAAGGGCAGTTTTAATTTTCGAACCAATTCTTTAACATGTTCGACCATGTCGTTTAGTACGTTGTAGCTTTCATTCGGATGAACAACTTGCACAATCTCAACTTTATCAAACTGATGTAACCTATTCAAACCTCTTACATCTTTGCCATAAGATCCTGCTTCTCTTCTAAAACAAGGCGTATAACCACAATTTTTCTTCGGTAGTTCTTCTTCATTTAGAATTACGTCTCTGTAAATGTTGGTCACAGGTACTTCCGCTGTTGGAATTAAATACAAATCGTCTCCAGTAACATGGTACATCTGCCCCTCTTTATCAGGCAATTGACCTGTTCCAATACCAGAGGCTTCATTGATCAATAATGGAGGGATAACTTCTGCATATCCTGCTTTGTCTGCTTCGTCTAGGAAGAAGTTGATCAAAGCTCTTTGTAAACGAGCCCCCTTTCCTTTATACACAGGGAAACCTGAACCTGTAATCTTTACCCCTGTTTCAAAATCAACTATGTCTTTTTCTTTCACGATTTCCCAATGCGGTTTTGCACCCTCATGAAGATTAGGTATGCTTCCTTCCTTGAAAACTTCTTCATTATCGTTTTCTGAACTTCCCGCTGGGACAGTTGTATGCGGTACATTAGGAATGTGATATAATAAATTTTGAAATTTTTCTTCAATTTCACTCAATCCCTCCTCCAAATTTTTCTGTTCGGTTTTTGTTTCTTGAACCTTAACTTTTGCAGTATTTGCTTCTTCAATCTTTCCTTCTTTGAATAAGCTACCAATTGCTTTTGACATTTTATTTCCTTCGGCTCTTAATTCCTCTACTTTTGCAATTGAGGATCTTCTTTCAATATCAAGATCAATAATTTGTTGAACAAGTGTTTTTGCATCAAGATTTCTTTTTCGTAAACCTTCGATGACGTGTTCTTTGTTTTCAAGAATGTACTTTACCTGAAGCATAGTAGATGTGTTTATGGCAAAAATAAATTAAATAAAAGATTTTTTGGCCCCTTAATGTATAAATTAAAATGCAAAAAAAAAGGCTACTCACTTGAGCAGCCTTATTAATTTTTCAAGTGTTTCTTAAGCCTGAGCTTCGATGGAAACAAA
>PBJD01000005.1 GCA_002720635.1 Flavobacteriales bacterium
GAGTTCCATCTACATAATCAGAATCATATAAATGCCCATCACCACCATCCAGTAACGAGGTAAAGTTGGCCACTTTTCTACTTGAACCAGCTCTCAAATTAACCCAAGTACCCCCCGTAGATATAACATCATGCATATCCGTCGCGTTAATTGCAGCAGTATAGTTAGCATCAATGTCTGCCAACAAGGCCAAACCTGCATTTGCCCCATCATGGAAAGCATGATAAAATATTTTCTCAATAGCATAAGGATCTTGAGCATCCTTGTAAAACTTGTTGGCATCCCAGCAATAAATTTGATTCCAATAGCGTATATCTTGATAATGATATGCTGTAACCGCTAAGGCTCCTGTTTCCCATGCTCCACCAGCAATAACATTACTAAAACTTGCTGTTCCGTATGCATTGGTTTGCGCAAATAAATCCGGTTGATTGTCGGAAATTTGAACATACCCAATATTTAATACTTGAAAGCAATTGTCTGTTCTGGTATCTATACCCGTTCCTGTATTTGCGCCAGAATTAATTTTCCAGTGATTGATTTGATCCGCGACTATTGTAGGGTCACAAGTCATTCTTGACTCATTCAAAGCAGTTGCTGTCCAAAAATTCGGTGACAACATTTCAACCCCTGCTAAGTTGGTAAATAACCTGTGCGCAACCATCACTGCAATACCCCAACTAGGCCGATCTACAGGTACCATAGCATCAAAAACACCTTCTCCTTGCCAAATTTCACTAGCAGCTTCTCCCAAACACATGTTTGATTTTGGAGACTCAATAAAACAGTTTCTATCAAATTCCACTTTTGCATCGTATAGTTCATATGGATTCGTGGTAGCACAATGAGAAATTCCTACGGTATAAGTTTTACCACCTTGTGTATACGCACCTGATGTTGGAAACTGAAGAACCCCTCCAAATTTAGCATCATTAAATGTTTTTTGGGCAGTAGCACCAGCTGCTAAAGTACCTGGCCAGTTTAGATTGACCTTAAATTCCCAATCTATTCCATTTTGAACTCCATCGGAAAAAGGCCACGGTAAGGAAACCAAAGAAGGCCATTCCATTTCGAAATTATTATTTGCTAAATCCAACACATCACTCGTGTTGTTTCGAATAGTTAATGTTGCATTAAACCCTTTATCAGCTTGTGATTTTTCTACTGGACAAAACTCCAAAACAATATCCTGGGAATACAAACAAGTAGTAAATAGTAAGAAAACAAGCATTAGGCTTACCGGTTTTCTCAATATAAAAATGGGCATAATAAGGTTTCAAGAATAACAATTCTTCAGCAATAAAGTTACATGACTCAAATATAGCTAAAATAAAGCCCTGTATATGTTTAGGCACTAAAATACAGCAGAAATATCTCCCAGACCTTCACGAATTAATTCAGGATCATTTCCTGTACAATCAATAACTGTTGAAGGAGCATTTTTTCCAAAACCACCATCTATAACAATATCTACCTGATTTTTATAACGCTCGTAAATGTTATAAGGATCCGTTGTGTACTCTATCAGCTCATCTTCATCTTTCAAGGATGCACTCATAATCGGGTGCCCCAGTTCCTCAACCAATGCTTGAGAAATTTTATTATCAGGAACACGAATTCCAACCGATTTCTTTTTTGATTTGAATAATTTTGGAACTATTGAACTGGCATTCAAAATAAAAGTATAAGGCCCTGGTAAAACTGATTTCATGACTCGAAAAACAGGGGTACTTACCTGTTTTGCGTACTCAGACAAGTGTGACAAATCACTGCAAATGAATGAAAAATTTGCTTTTTCTGGCTTTATCCCCCTTAACTTACAAATTTTCTCTACTGCAGCTTTGGAATTTATGTCGCATCCAAAAGCATATACCGTATCAGTTGGATAAATAATCACTCCACCCTTTTTTAAACAATTTATGGCTTGACTAACCTGCCTGTTATTTGGATTATCAGGATGTATTTCTAGTAACATAATTTTTTTTACACCAAAAAAGCTCAGGAGGTTACTCCTGAGCTTTTTATCATTTCACTTCTTTTATGCATTAACTTTAGCGTGGTCTGCTAAAAACCTGGCCAGTCCACTATCTGTCAGAGGATGATTTAACAAACCTGTTATAACTGATAACGGCCCTGTCATAACATCAGCACCAATCTTTGCACAATCCAATAAGTGCGTGGTATGTCTTATGGAGGCAGCCAGAATTTCTGTTTCGAAACAATAATTATCATAAATCACTCGAATTTCCTCAATTAAATCAACACCACTGTGAGATATGTCATCCAACCTTCCTAAAAATGGAGAAACATAACTTGCTCCTGCTTTTGCTGCCAACAATGCCTGCCCGGCAGAAAAAACCAATGTGCAATTCGTTTTAATATTATTGTCAGAAAACCATTTAATCGCCTTAACCCCGTCCTTTATCATAGGAACTTTAACCACAATATTTGGATGCAACTCAGCCAACTCCTTTCCTTCTTTTATCATAGAGTCAAAATCAGTGGAAATTACCTCAGCAGAAACATCACCGTCCACTATATTACAAATATCCAGGTAATGTTGCTTTACTTTTTCATCTCCGCTAATGCCCTCTTTGGCCATTAATGAAGGATTTGTGGTTACACCATCTAAAACGCCTAAGTCTTGTGCCTCTTTAATTTGCTCAAGGTTTGCTGTATCAATAAAAAATTTCATCTGCTTTTTTAATATTGTGTTTACTCAAATTTAAAAATCATTCATGAACAATAACTTAAATATTCACACCACTTATGAACAATTCACTAAAAATATTCTGAGGTTCCAGTTCAATTTGTTTAGAAACTCTTAAACTTAAATTTGCGTATTTAAATCAAATTAAAAACATGTCTGAAGACCCTGAAATTTTATGGAAACCCAGGAAATCGTTTACTAAGCAATCCAACATGGATGCTTACAGAATCTGGGTAAATAAAACAATGAAATTGGAATTAGACAATTATCAGGAAATCTGGAACTGGTCAATAACTCATCAAAATGAATTTTGGGAAAGTATTTTAAAGTACTATCAAATTGATTATTCCGGTAAATATAAATCAGTAAAGACTTCCCCAGAAGATATGCATGAGACGCGATGGTTTGAAGGGGTTGAATTAAGTTATGCAGAACATATTTTCAAAAATTTGTCGAGCGAAAATCCAGCTATTGTATTTAAAAGCGAACACCATGAATTTAAAAAAACAACATGGGAATCGCTTCTTTCACAAACTGGAAAGATTGCTGACTATTTAAAATCCTGCGGGGTAAAAAAAGGAGATCGAGTTTGTTCCATGTTGCCTAATTCTCCCGAGGCAATAGTTGCTTTTTTAGCCACCAATTCATTAGGAGCGATCTGGACAAGCTGTTCTCCGGATTTCGGAATCAAAAGCATACTGGATCGATTCAGTCAAATTGAACCAAAAGTTTTCATAAGCACCAATGCCTATCAATACAACGGGAAAATATTCAATAAAATTGATGAGATAAAAGAAATCACCTCATCTATTCCAAGTATAACAAATGTCTTACTGGTTGATTACATGGAAGGCATTGAAACAGATTTAGTATTTGATTCCTGGGAAAAAACAATCTCAGGAAAAGAAGTTGAACTTCATTTTGAACGGGTTGATTTTAACCACCCTATCTGGATTTTATATTCAAGTGGAACCACAGGACAGCCTAAAGCGATAACCCATTCTGTCGGAGGAATTTTAATTGAACATTTTAAAGCACTTGGATTGCATCAAAATGTAAAGCCGGGAGATACATTCTTTTGGTATTCTACAACAGGATGGATGATGTGGAACTATGCCGTATCAGCTTTGTTGGTAAAAGGAACAGTAGCTATATATGATGGCTCTCCAGCTTTCCCTGATGCCTATGCGCTCTGGAATTTCGCCGAAGAAGCTGAAATAAATCATTTTGGAGCTGGAGCTTCCTACTACCTCTACTGCATGAAGGAAGGAATGGATTTCACAAAAAACGAACACATAAAAAACATAGAATCATTTGGTTCAACAGGCTCCCCACTGCCTGGTGAAGGATTTGACTGGTTTAACAAAAAAGTAAATCCAGACGCATGGATTATCTCATTAAGTGGCGGAACAGATATATGTAGCGGATTTGTCGGGGGAAACCCTTTTGAACCTGTATATAAAGGTGAAATACAATGCAGAATGTTAGGCATTAATTTAAAATCCTACTCAGAAGCAGGAGAATCTCTCGTGAATAAATTAGGAGAAATGGTGATTGAAAATGCAATTCCATCTATGCCTATATACTTTTGGAACGATAAAAATAATGAACGATATATATCCAGTTATTTCGATATTTACCCTGGTAAATGGAGACATGGAGACTGGATAAAAATAACAGACAGAAATACACTTATCATCTACGGACGCTCCGATGCTACATTAAATCGAGGCGGAGTAAGAATTGGAACAAGCGAGGTATACAGCGCAGCGGAAAGCATAGATGAAGTATCAGATTCACTAATTGTATGCATTGACCATGATGACGGAACTCAAACCATGCCTATGTTTGTTCAGTTAAAAGATGGAATTGAACTGGATCTTAAATTGAAACAAAAAATCAAGAAAAAAATTAAAACTCAATACAGCTCACGACATATTCCGGATAAAATCNATCAAGTACCNGAAATTCCCTACACCATAAGTGGAAAAAAAATGGAAGCTCCCGTAAAAAAAATACTATCTGGNATTCCTATTGANAANGCNGCNAGTATAGATGCTATGAAAAANCCNAANNCTTTNAAATTTTATNANAATTTCAAATNAAGCTAATTAAGAAAGCAGCTGGTAAGTCAGACGGNANATACTTCAATAAACCTCTAAAANTCCTCAAGCTCATTGATTACGAGTGATGCGGCACCAATTAATCCTGTATCCTCTTCACAACCTGCTGGTAAAAATTCAAAAGTATCTGCATAATAAGANGAGAAATAAGATAAAGCAGCNTTTTCAGCTGATTCCTTGAACAACTCNTAAGCCTTACCTACNCCACCACCNATAACAAATTTNGTTACATCAAAAGAATGTGCCAGNCCNACTACTGTTTCCCCNATTAACTCACCAACATAATCCCANACATTCAGTGCCAGTTGATTCCCCTCTTTTGCTGCATGAAAAACACTCTCTACCGTTAAGTCTTCTTCCGCATGCAAGGAATTGTCAGCATTTTCAGGTTTTGCCAGTTCCTCCTTTACGTAATTGGTTAAATGCCTTTGACCTAAATAATTTTCCAATACCTGACGTTTTGGGCCTACAACTAAAAAACCAACTTCTCCCGCATTTCCCTTAGCTCCAATAAACAACTTACGATGAACAATAACTCCACCGCCAACACCAGTTCCCAATGCAATCATGATAAAATCGTCTTTATCATGCCCACCAAAATACATTTCTCCCAAAGCTGTACAATTTGCATCATTTTCCAATCGTACAATTAAATCCGGAAAAGCATCCTTCAGTAAAGGAACTATTCTNGTACCNTTTAAAGACCCTAAATTATTTGCCTGAACTAATGTTGACCGATCTAAAGAAAGTTGACCAGGAACTCCAATTCCTATTCCTTTAATTTGAGGATAACTGGCAATGAATTTTCTGGAAATATCAATCAATAGGTTTATAAAGTCTTCAGCTGATTTTGTATTCTGCAAAGTATCATGACGTTCAGTAGCNANTATCTCTCCTTTTTCTGTTACAATTCCGAACTTAATTGTTGTTCCACCTATGTCAATGCCTAAAATCATGAATCAAAAATAGTATTTTTTTGCTTTTTAACCATTCTGTTTTGAGAATGTAATTTATTGCATCAAACAAAAAATAAAATAGATTGTTAATTTTCCNTTTNTACNANAANAAAATAACTTACTTCAACAAGCTGATTTTTAATTAAAACCTAAAATCATTATTATTAAAAATAAGATGTACTATTTTTATNGTGAATTAAAAAATTATGAAAAACCTGTTATTTCTTTTTGTTTTTATTCCATTGGTAAGTTTTTCTCAAAACGACACTTCAAAAGCTGTTGTTAAAATTGCAGGTGTAACCGTTACCTCTGACAGTTTAAAACCTGTGCCCTTCGTAAATATATTAATCAAAGGAAACTACACCGGAACAATGGGTGATTATTCCGGATTTTACAGCATCATTGCAAAAGCGGGTGATACTTTAGTTTTCTCAAGTATGGGATACCGAAATGAAGAATATATTATACCAGATACTTTGAAAAATGAGCAATATTCATTAATTCAAATTCTAAAAAAAGATACTGTCCTGTTACCAACAACCACGATAAAGGTATGGCCAAGCTATGAACAATTCAAGCTGGCATTCCTTAATGTTGATATCAAAGACAGTAATTTAGCAAGAGCTAAAAAGAATTTAGATAGAGACATTCTCAGAGAGCAAGCGTTAAATCTTCATCTGGGAGAGATTGGAAATCAAAAATATATCCTTGCTCAGGAAACTGCAAGATTATACTCCATAGGTCAACTCCCAGCCAATAATTACCTGAACCCGTTAGCGTGGAAAAGATTNATTAAAGCCTGGAAAGATGGTGAATTTAAAAAAGACTAGTTAAACAATTTCTTTTGTTTGTATCAACTCATCAGCAATAAATTCCAATTTATCCTTGTAGCGATTGGCCGAATTCTCACCCGCCAACTTAAGGGCATGAAGGTTTACTTCACTAACGCTATCCATATCCTGGTCGGAAGCCCCCATTCCCGGTTCTATTCGAATATATTGTTGAGGAACATCCTCAGAATCAAAAATATGCTTCAGCTGAAAGTCAATTGTTTCAGATGA
Organism: Flavobacteriales bacterium; assembly: GCA_002720635.1. Taxonomy (GTDB): domain Bacteria; phylum Bacteroidota; class Bacteroidia; order Flavobacteriales_C. Next base: position 6,851 of record PBJD01000005.1, read on the forward strand.
ACCCGACATCATAATGTCGACAAGTGGTTTTATCCATTGTGCAACCCCCCAGTCCTTTGCTGAATCGTACATGTATGGCTTTTCAATTGAACCGGTCCCTAATGAAACCATAAAAATATCCTTAGCGCTTATATTTTTATTTAAAATCTTTGTGAAATATTTACGCGCTTCGGCATAAGCACACAAAGNAGGATTATTGGCAAAAACACCACCATCCACTAAAGTGAATTTTTTCCCTTCCTCACTTGTGATTTGAGCGGCTTCAAAATACGTAGGCGCAGCACTTGTAGCCCTTGCTATTTCCCAAACTTTAAAATTATTTTTTGGTAGAGCAGCATCTGCCTGATTAAAAAAAGTAGCTTTCCTGTTTTCAATATCATAAGCCGTTATCAAACATGGTTTCAATAAAGAAGACAACCAAAGGTCTGCACCTAATTTTTCCNTCAAAATATTCTCAAGATTCGTTGCCTGATATTTTTCATCAGTAATACCTCCGGCCGATACAATCGAATGACCAAANGACTTTTCAAAAATATCCCCTCCTTGCTCAATGTATGTNGAGACAGCTTCTTTTGCTGTATATTTAGCTTTTCCATCAAAACCNGGGCATAGCAAAAANGCAGTTAAAATNCCTCCCGTACTGGTTCCGGCAATCATATCAAAATAATCCCCTATTTTTGCCGAAGNATTCCCTGATTTGTTTTGAATTATCTCCTCTAACTTTGTGAGAATCTGTCCTGGAAGAATACCTCTTATTCCTCCTCCGTCAATAGTTAAAATTCTAATCATAAGATAAAAATAAACAATACTTCGGGAAATTTGTCAGCTTTCATACTGCTTTGTTAATTTGAAATTCAACTGGTATTTCAGGGATTAATAAATCTAAATGTGCCTTCAAAACACTTTCCTTCCANCGCAACTGAAAAGCATATTTTTCCTGCTTTAAAATGTAAACAAAATGAAAATCATGATCTATTTGATCAAAAAGCCGGGCAAGATTATTCAGGTACTCTGGTTTTGATTTTTGAAATTGCTGATTAAAAAATACCGAAGGAATATTTGAAAGGATAGAATTAAACTCCTCAATAGATTNCACNTGAACACTNTGTNTGATTTTACTAAAAGAATATTTCATANCNCANCTNNTTTTTGTTTNAAGTTATTAAAGGCAACCGTANNNAGTTTACGGTTATCTTTTTCCTGCATCCGATTCAGAAATAATTAGTTCATTTGTTCAATCTTTGTGCCAATATCAGAAACTGCATCACCATCCGTTCCGGTTAGCATAGAAATGTCCTGCTGATAATTTAAGATTTTTCTGATAAGTTCAGAGTCGATTTAACTTATTCTTCCCCAGTTTATCCCGCCCCCCATTGCCTGTTGAAGATTTTGATAAATAATTTGATTTCTGGGATCCGTCAAGTCCGGATCAACTTCTAAAATTTCAAGCGCCTTAGCTCGAGCAAAGGAAACAATTTTAGCATCCTGAACAATGTTGGCAATTTTCATCTCCATAAGACCACTTTGTTGTGTTCCCTCAATATTACCAGGACCTCTAAGCTTCATATCCACCTCGCTAATTTCAAAACCATCGTTGGTTTTCACCATGGTTTCCATTCGGGTTTTACTTTCTTTACTTAATTTTTGACCCGTCATCAAAATACAATAGGACTGCTCCCCACCTCTTCCTACTCTTCCTCTTAATTGGTGCAACTGACTTAAACCAAAACGCTCAGCACTCTCAATAACCATAACGGAAGCATTCGGGACATTAACACCAACCTCGATTACGGTAGTTGCCACCATTATTTGTGTTTTTCCNTCAGCAAACANCTGCATTTCATAATCCTTATCTGCAGATTTCATTCTTCCATGTACAATACTCAATTGATATTCGGGTCGAGGAAAATAGCGAATTATACTTTCATAACCATCCATCAAATCTTTGTAGTCCATTGTCTCAGACTCCTCAATTAATGGATATACAACATAAATCTGACGCCCCAGATCTATTTGCTGCTTCATAAAACTCAAAACACGCAGGCGTTGATTATCTTTAAAATGTCGAGTTAGTATTGGCTTTCTTCCCGGTGGAAGCTCATCAATAACAGAGGTATCCAGGTCACCATACAAAGTCATAGCCAATGTTCGTGGAATAGGCGTAGCCGTCATTACAAGGATATGCGGTGGGCTGGTGTTTTTTTTCCAGAGTCTGGAGCGTTGTGCAACACCAAATCGATGCTGCTCATCAATTACTGCAAATGCTAAATTTTTAAACTTAACCTTGTCCTCCAGTAATGCATGAGTACCCACTAAAATCTTTAATTTACCCGACTCTAAATTCTCATGAATTACTTTACGATCTTTTGTTTTTACCGAACCTGTAAGCAGACCAACCTCTATACCCAGAGGATCGAGTAGATCTTGAATACTTAATTGATGTTGTTGCGCTAAAATTTCAGTAGGAGCCATTAAACAGGCCTGATATCCATTATCAACAGCCAAAAGCATAGACATTAAAGCTACCAAGGTTTTTCCACTACCAACATCACCTTGAACGAGACGATTCATGTGATATCCCGATGCAGCGTCCCTTCTGATATCTTTTAAAACTCTTTTTTGCGCACCGGTTAAATCAAATGGCAAAACTTCGCTATACAGTTTATTAAAATTTTCCCCTACTTCTTTAAAAACAAACCCTTTAAACTTCCTCTTATTTGCAACTTTTGACCGAAGAATTTTCATTTGAATGTAAAAAAGCTCGTCAAACTTTAACCGGGCCTCCGCTTTCCGAATAATAGAATGTGAATCTGGACGATGGACTTCTAAAAAAGCTCTACCNCGGGACATTAACTTATAATCCTCCACCAAATAATCAGGCAAAGTTTCTTCCACTTTTCCATTTACTTCAAGAAGCAAATTTTCAATTAATTTCCGAAGTCCCTTCGAGTCTAAATATCTTGCTTTTAGTTTTTCAGTAGAGGGATAAACTGCCTCGAGACCATTCATTTGTTTCTTGTTCCATTCAACAGTTGGAACAATTTCAGGATGCGAAAGATTAAATCGGTTGTTAAACAGTGTTGGTTTGCCAAAAACAACGTATTCCAAACCAGGTTTAAGTAAAGGTTTAATATACCTTATGCCCTTAAACCAAATAAGTTCAACCAAGCCGGTTTCATCTCTCAAACGAGCAACTAACCTTGATTTTTTTCCACCCCCTATTTCCTCTACATTAACAACTTTTCCTTTTATTTGAATGTTTTGCAATTCTGGATGAAGCTCGGAGATTGTATAGAATTGGGATCGATCAACATAACGCAAAGGGAAGTGTTCAATTAAATCCTGCCAGGTATACAAACCAAGTTCTTTTTTGAGTAAATCGGCCTTTGCCGGACCAACTCCTTTTAAAAATTCAATAGGGGTATGTAGAATAGAATCTTTGATGCTGCTAAAGTTAAAACCTTCTTTATTAGATTTGGAAAAATAATAAGATTACTTTAAATAAAAGTACTCTAAACTTTATAATTAAATAGATTTATATATATGGTATAAGCATTATAATAAGCCTGAAAAACTTAGTTAAAACATTCCGTTCAATCTTCAATAGCAGCATAAATAGCTTCCTGAATATGCGTTCTGACGTTCATTCGAATCAACTTCTTGTTCTCAGCATCAGGGTACACCCGATTCGACAGGAAAATATAAATAATTTCTTTATCGGGATCCGCCCATGCTAAAGTTCCGGTAAACCCGGTGTGGCCAAAGCTTTTTTCCGATACGCATTCACATGTAGGGCCATTTTCATCACCGGAAGGTTTATCAAAACCAGCTCCTCTTCGATTGTCTTCCTCAGGAAACTGAACTTTTGTAAATTCGGCAACAACAGCACTATCAATATATTTTTCACCACCGTACTGACCATTATTCATATACATGGCAAAAATTTTTGCCAAATCATTTGCATTGGAGAAAAGCCCGGCATGCCCTGCAACCCCACCCAACATCGCTGCACCAGGATCATGAACGGTACCGTGTACCAATTTTTTCCTGAAAAACATATCATTTTCAGTAGGAGTAATTTTATCCTTTGAAAACTTTTCAAGAGGTCTGTAGGTTAAGGTAGTTGCACCCAAGGGTTTATAAAACAATGAATCTGAAAGATAATCCAAACTCTCTCCAGTCTTTTTCTCAATAATATCTTTGTAAAAATAGTACCCCAGATCGCTGTATCGATAATCGTGTTTTTTATGAATCCCATGATTGATAATCCAATTTCGTATTGAATCACTATATTCTTCTCTGATATATAACCCTTCCGTAACTTTATTTTTATACTCATTCGATTCAGTATTGCTGTAGACATCAAACTTTAATTGACCCCTTGCCATAGTTCTGGTGTAAAAAGGAATCCAGGAAACCAGGCCTGCATTATGAGCGAGCATCCTTCTTAAGTTCATATTGATATAGTTCGTTGTGTCCACATATCCGAGATAATCACATAAATTGTAATCTAAATTTATATCCCCGCTTTCCACCAGTTTCATCATATTTGGAATAGAAGCCGTAATCTTAGTAATCGATGCTAAATCATACATGTCCGAACTATTCACCTTTCTTTTCTTTTCATAAGTGTGATGACCAAAAGATTTGTTGTATACTATATTTCCTCTTCGAGCAATGAGAACCTGAGCTCCGGGATATGCTTTTTCTTCAATACCGTTTAAAACAATGGAATCAACTTTTTTTAACTTTTTTGGATTGAATCCCTCTTCAATGGGAATAGAATACTTTAATCGTTTTTTTTTTGTGGCTAATCCATCGCCCACCTGAAAACGATCGGAAACAGTAACCGGTAATTTTCCTTTGGCATCAATCCCTCCAAAAATTAACTGAGCCGAATACTCCTGCGATAATAAAGCATTTTCATACGCCATAATTAAAGCATTTCCTTCACTTAACTCAGGAAAAATACCTAATGAGTAAGGGTTTGCAAAAACAGAAACAATTGTTGGATGCATAGACTTTATATTATTCAACACATCCATCATTTCNTGTGTTAATCCAAAATTATTCCCGGGAGAGCGGCTATTTCCATGAATTCCAACAAGTGTAAGATTATAGCTCTTTAAATCGTTAATAATTTTAATAACCTCTTCCTTGGTTGGTTTTGATGAAATGTAAAAATGATCTACGGGCGCATAGTTGCCCAGCATTTTNTGGAAAGGCGAAACCTCATTTACTCCTATACTGACACTTGCTAGTTTTAACCTTGAAAGCCCCTTTACAGGAATAACATCCCCTCTGTTTTGTAACAATGTCATCGAATTCTCCACCAATTTCCTTCGAACCAGTTTAGCATTTTCGGAATTTAACTTAGGCACCAATTCTTTTGTAGAGAGCGGTTCAAAATGATCCAGACCAATCCATTTTTTCAATTGTATAACTTTTTTTACCCGAGAAGTAATCTCTTTTTCAGAAATCTTTCTTTTCTCAACTGCATTTTTAATGTACTCTATAGCCTTACCTACATCCTGAGAAAACAACAAAATATCATTTCCTGCCAAAAGCGCTAACAAATCAACCTCACCTGTTTCATAATACTTACTTACTCCATGCATATTCAGTGCATCTGTAAAAGCCAGCCCTTTAAAACCAAGCTTATCTTTAAGGAGTTTTTTCACAATCTTAGGAGATAAAGTCGATGCTCTGTCCTTGGTTTTATCCAGAGCAGGGACATACAGATGAGCTACCATAACACTACCTATACCACTATCGATTAAGGTCTTAAACGGATACAACTCAACATCCATAAGTCGATCTTTAGAATGATTAATAACCGGTAAACCCAGGTGCGAATCAACATCGGTATCTCCATGACCGGGAAAATGTTTGGCACAGGCCAGAACAGTATTATCCTGCATACCTTTCATATATGCATTGGATAATCTGGTAACATGTACCTTTTCTTCTCCAAATGATCGTGAATTAATCACAGGATTATTGGGGTTAACATTTAAATCAACAACAGGAGCAAAATTGACATGAACACCGGTTAATGAACACTGCTTCGCAATTTCAACTCCCATATCGTAAATGAGTGACTCGTCCTGAACAGCACCTAAAAGCATTTGCCTTGGAAATCGGATTACCGAATCAAGACGCATCCTGACCCCCCATTCACCATCAATTGAGGTAAGCAAAGGGATTTTTGATTCAGCCATTAAACGATTGTGCGCATTTACCTGTCGAACCGGACCTCCCTGCATGTAAATAACACCTCCTATTTCATAATCTTTAATTAATTTCTCAATTTTCAGCAATTCGCCTTCTCCTTTTTTACTATAAACAGGATACATAATTAACTGCGCAATTTTTTGTTCCAGACTAAGTGAGTTTACAATTGAATCTACCCATGGAGATTCAATTTCAATAAATTCAGGAACCTTTTGTTTCGACTTAAACCGGGCTTCAGCCGGCGAATTGGCTAAGGGAGCCTCCTCAACGAAAAAACCCAGACCGAACACGGCAAAAAGAAGTATAAATAACGAGTATAACTTACGCATAAAAACTTACTGAATCTGTGCTAAATAAAAATATTAATTAAGCGAATACAAATTCAATTCCAAAAAAAAATGTATTCACAAATAATTTGTTAAAAGGTCAGGTAAACTCAAAATGACTTAGCTAAAATTCACAAAAAAAAAGAAATCATTCCTACCTAACCTGGAAAAGGAAACCGAAAAAACCCATAAATTCCATGAATATGAAAAACAAAAAATCGTTTAGACTTATTTTATGGATTTATTATTCGATTTGCAAGAAAATGAGAAAACTATTTATGGATTATAACCATCACTAATTCTTGATGCAATCCGTTGCATTTCGCTTATCGCTATTTTTATCCTTTCTCTTGCAACCTGGACGCTTTGCAAAGAAATACCTAAGATTAAAATACACATCAGTCCCATAAAAATCCCACAATCCCATCATGCTTAGTAATTTATCCGTACCGATAGTCAAATATCCAAAACGAAGAGCTGTACCCAAACGAAAATCTTCATAGTTATATAAAGAAGCAACCAATGAACCCTCAACCCACTTAGTTTGATATCTACCAGAAACAGCAACCACGTTCGAACGTTTGACACCCAGTGCTTTTCTCCTGAAAAAACCATGCATAACCTGTCCGCTGATGAAGTAATTATTTTCATAATTATAATCCGCTTGTAAATTCAAAGCTGCCGGAGTTAACATCATAAAATTATTACTTTCTGCTACATTTGGAAAATTAGAATTTAAAAAATCCCCAAAACCATTAAAAGTAAACGTATTTGATGTAAGTGTAGCAGATGACAAACTGGATTGAACATCATATCGGGTAGCATCTTCAGTAAAATTTATGTATCCAAAATCAATTACAGCNGCCGATAACTTGTATTTATAATCATATGTCTCACATGCAGAGGATTCTGAATACGGTTCATAATGGGTTACGTTATGTAATGTTTTCTTGAAGACAAAACCTAAGTCAAACGCCAGACCATTTCCAGAACCATAACCATAACCAAAAGCCGCAGAACCTTTATAGGTTAAAAAATCAGCATCTACCGGATTTTCAAAAGTATATTCAAGTTCGTCTACTTTTATTCCTGCACCTGTAATACCAACCAGATACTTTGCTGTAATACCAATTCCCATCGATTTTCGGGAAAAATGGTAAAACATATTGGAATACGAAAAACCATACTCAGCATACGCTGTTTGGTTCATAAACATCTTACTGGCACTCAGGACTTCATCAAAATACATTGAAAAATTATTTGAACCCTGAGCGATTAACAGAGCAATTTCAGGGGTAATTCTTCTAAAATCAAAATAGGTTCTTAATCTTGATGAAAATGCAAAACCATGATTTTTATATTGAATTGCTGCTGAAATTAACTGAACATCACTATCCTGAAGGCCTGATTTTTTATCCAGACTTGTATTGTAAAAATAATCCGGCCATTGCTGTTGAAAAAGAATATTTTCAGAAAAAGAGAACTCTGTTCCCTTCATATACAAATAATCATTATGAATAAAAGTGCCCGCACCGATAAAATGAACATCCAGCCAGGTTTTATTATCAAGAGTATTAGTAGGATTGTGTAAAAATGTTTTTGTTGGTGCATAATTGGAATGAGCAATTCCAAATTCATCTTGAGACAGAACAGAAACAAAACTCAAAACCGAGAAAGCAAACATCAACCTTTTCAACACTGCGCAAAAATAAAAAAACTAAAATAGTTATCAAACCAGGCAACCTTTTTTAATTTTAGCAGTTTAAATAACACAACCTAAAAAATCTCACCATTGAAAATATACAGTCCACTCATTAAACTCCTTTTTTTTATTGCAATATCAACATCATTAACTGCATGTAAAAACAAAACTATTGATGAAGACGTAGTTCTGGATATTGATACCGAAATCATAAGGTTAGATGCTGATTTAGAAGTTACTGTCGCTGAAATTATTAACACAACGTATCAGGCTGAAGTTATTGGAACAGTAACTAAAAAAACCTATGATGAAAATGATATCCTGGAGGAATGTGCACGTGTTGAGAAAGACTCAACGTACGAGAATCAAAAAATTATAATAAATACCACAATTGATTTTGGTAATTATGATTGCGAAGGAAACGATGGCCGACATAGAAGAGGTAAAATAAAAGTAATTTCAGTTTATGAAACTTACCCCTTGGTTTATCTGACAAGCAGAAAAATAGAAACTGACGAATATTACTTCAAAAAAGATAAAATCAATTTAAAATGCGATTTTCAACTTAATCCTTCCCAGTTACTTCCTCCTAAATTTTCCTTAAGTGGCGATGTCAAAGTAATTTATTTCGAAACCAACGATTCATGCTACCACTCCTTTTCAAGAACCAAGACAATACAAAAAGGGGCTGAAACTCCCATGTTGTTAAGTGACGATGAATGGCTCATAGAGGGTAGTAATTCAGGATACAGAAAAGATGGTAAAAATTACGAAAGTGAAACAATAGAACCTCTTGTCAAAACAAATTGTCGTGTTTTTGACAGTGGAAAGATAAACTATTCAGTTGAAGGAGAAGATGACTATGAAATAGATTTTGGGGCTGGGAATAACTCTGAATGCAATTCTGTTGTAGACATTACAAAAAACGGGGAAACAAAAGTAATTTCAATAGAATAGAAAAACAGATAAATCTCTCAGGTTTATCATAAGTAAATTTCACCTTTTAAAAATAATGTCGCATCTCCCGATATCTTTACCCTGTTACCTTGCAAATTGCATTTGAGCTCTCCTCCTCTTTTGGATATTTGCTTTGCCAGCAGCTTTTCTTTTTTCAATACCTTAGCCCAATAGGGCGCCAGTTTAGTATGGGCACTACCGGTTACAGGATCTTCATCAATTCCTGCAGCAGGTGCAAAAAAGCGAGAAACAAAATCATACCGATTGCTCGTTGAGGAACAAATAATCCCTCGAACCGGAACTCGTTTTAAAGCAGTAAAATCAGGGGTTAAGTTTCTTATTGCCTCCTCAGAGTCATAAATCAATAAAAAATCATCTTCGCATGAATAGGCCTCAACGGGATTACCTCCAACATTTTTGATCCAATCGGGAACCTCAGCAGCCACGGGAACCGTAGCTGGAAAGTCCAGTTCAAGACCATCCAGCGTTTTATCAACTTTTAACGCGCCGCTTCTGGAATTAAATACAACTTGATTATCAGCAACCTCTCCCCTCTTAAAAACAACAAAAGCTGCAGCCAGAGTTGCATGTCCGCATAAATCGACCTCCACAGTTGGCGTAAACCATCGTATTTCCGCCACCTCACTATTACGAACATAGAATGCAGTTTCCGATAAATTATTTTCTGCCGCAATATTCTGCATTACATCATCGCTGATCCAGAACGGTAATGGAACAACCATCGCAGGATTTCCCTTAAACAGTTCATTGGTAAATGCATCTACCTGATAAATGTCTAATTTCATTTCAAAATAATTTCAAAAGTAAAAATTGTACTTAACCGCTAGAAAGGATTCGTCGCAATAACGGTAACATCCGTAATCATCCCTCTGTTATCCATTTCTAAAGAAGACACTATTGCATCCGATATTTCTTTCGGAGTTAATTTATTGGTTTCTTCTTCTCTTTCTACCCGGTTCTCCTGAGCAAAAGCAGTAGGTACCTCTGAAGGATTAATCTGGATTACGCGAACATTATAAGGCCTTAATTCAGCCCTCCAGCACTGCGTCATTCCACTTAAAGCAAATTTACTTGTTGCATATATTGAACCTTGCGGATATCCCTTGGAAGCCGCTGTAGATGCGATATTAATAATGTTTCCTGATTTTTGCTTCCTGAAAACCTGAGCACAATACTTTGCCATAGCAGCCGCTCCAAAAACATTGGTGTCATATACAGCTTTCAACTTACTTAAATCCAGCTCATGAATTAAGCCAAATTCAGCATAACCCGCATTATTGATGAGTATATCTATAGAACCCCACTTCTCCAAAGCAAAGTCAACCGTACCTTTAGCTGCCTCCTCATTACCAACATCTGCATGGTAACCCGTACACCCTAAATCCAAGGCAACTTTAAGCAGTTTTTGTTCATCCCTGCCCGTAATAATAACTCTGGCTCCTTTGGAAATTAAATCTTTGGCCGTTTGCTTTCCAATTCCAGAACTCCCTCCGGTAAGTATAACTTTAGCACCCGATAAATCCATCAATTAATTTTTATTGCTCGATTTACTTTTTGATTCAACAAGGCAATATTTAACACCTGATGAGCATCCGTTACATAATGAAAGGTTAATCCTTTCAAATATTCCGCACCAATTTTCTCAACATCATGACGATTTTCCTCACAAACAATAATATCTTTTATTTCAGCTCTTCTTGCCGCAAGAATCTTTTCTTTAATTCCACCCACAGGTAGCACCTTACCTCTAAGTGTAATTTCTCCTGTCATAGCAGTTCTGGCCTTAACTTTTCGTTGCGTAAATGCGCTTGCCAAAGCAGTAAGCATGGTTATACCGGCGGAAGGACCATCTTTTGGAGTAGCCCCCTCTGGAACATGAATGTGAACATTCCAGTTGTCGAATATTTCAGGATTTAATCCATACACCTCAGCATTTGCTCTTAAAAACTCCATCGCTAAGGTTGAAGACTCCTTCATAACATCTCCTAAATTCCCTGTAACCGTAAATTTACCTTTTCCCTTACTTAAGGAAACCTCAATGAATAAAATATCTCCCCCCACTGCCGTCCAGGCAAGACCAGTAACCACTCCGGCAAAATCATTCCCCTGGTACTTATCTCTATCCCTTGACGGTCCAAGAATCTGAATCAAATCCTCAGGAGTAACTTTTGGTGGCTTAGGCTCTTCCATAGCTACAGATTTAGCATAAAAGCGCACAACTTTAGCTATCTTTTGTTCCAAAGCTCTAACACCACTTTCTCGGGTATATCCCTCCACCAGCTTTTGCAAAACTTTCCTGGTTAACTTAACATCTGATTTCTTTAACCCATGCGCATCCAGTTGTTTAGGCAACAAATGACGACTCGCTATTTCAACCTTTTCTTCAATGGTGTATCCAGTAACCTCAATAATTTCCAAACGATCTCTTAAAGCGGGTTGAATCGTATTTAAAGAATTCGCCGTAGCAATAAACATCACNTTGCTCAAGTCAAAATCCTGTTCTACAAANTTGTCGTAGAACGTATCATTTTGCTCAGGATCCAACGTTTCNAATAATGCAGAAGAAGGATCTCCNTGAGCATCTCGAGAAATTTTATCCAACTCATCCAAAATGAATACAGGATTGGCACTGTTTACCTTTTTAATGTTTTGAATTATTCTTCCAGGCATAGCTCCAATATACGTCTTACGGTGTCCTCGTATTTCTGCTTCATCCCTTACGCCTCCCAGCGACATCCGAACATATTTTCTTCCAATTGCTTCCGCAATACTTTTACCCAGTGAGGTTTTACCAACACCCGGAGGACCGTACAAACATATGATGGGCGATTTCATATCTTTTTTTAGCTTTAAAACCGCTAAATGTTCCAATATTCTATCTTTTACCTCATCCAGTCCATAATGATCTCTATCCAGTATTTTCTGAGCTCTTTTCAAATCAAAATTGTCCTCAGTGTATTCATTCCAAGGCAATTCAATGAGCAACTCCAAATAATTCAAGTAAACAGAATATTCAGCCGTTTGCGGATTAATACGTTGAAGCTTTTCCAGCTCTTTGTAGAAATGTTTTTCAACTTTCTCTCCCCATTTCTTAGTAATCGCTTTATCCCTTAACTCTTGAATTTCCTGATCGGTAGCACTTCCACCCAACTCCTCCTGAATGGTTTTCATTTGTTGATGCAGAAAATACTCGCGCTGCTGGTTGTCCAAATCCACCTTTACCTTGGATTGAATTTGGTTTTTAATCTCCANCATCTGCATCTCTTTNGTAAGCAACTCCAANACCTTAATNGCTCNNGTTTTTAAGTCATTCTCTTCCACCAACTTCTGCTTTTGCTCCATGCTTAAATTCATGTTGCTCGCAATAAAATTCACNAGGAAAGANTCACTCTCAATATTTTTAATGGCAAAAGAAGCATCCGAAGGAATGTTTGGTGAGTCTTTAATAATTTTCAACGCCAGATCCTTTAACGATGAAACCAACGCTTTGAACTCCTTGTTTTTTGGCTTTGGACGCGTTTCCGAAAGCTTATCTATTTTACCGTAGAAATAAGGATCAATAGAAGTCACCTCTTTTATTCTGCACCTTTTTTTACCTTGAATGATTACCGTTGTATTTCCATCGGGCATTCTCAAAATTTTCATAATGTGGCCAACCGTACCAATGCTGTGAATATCATTTGGTCCGGGAGATTCCTGCTCCAGATCTTTTTGTCCAACAACAGCAATTGTTTTCCCGTTTTTATAGGCATCATTAACCAATTTGATAGACATGTCCCTTCCTACAGTGATTGGAATAACCACACCTGGAAATAAAACCGTATTTCTTAAAGTAAGTATAGCTAACTCTTCAGGAATAGAGGCATCAATTACATCCTCGTCCTCTTCAGTAGTCAGCAATGGAATAAATTCAGCGTCTTCCTCTATAATCTGGCTTAACATTAAACCTTGAAAATCAAATACTCCTTCCTGCATAATATTTTTTTTACGTCATTGTGGCCGAATCGCCACCTTTTTTGTCATTCTTAACACTTATAAAGTGATTTCATTGCACTTTTATCTTCTATTGGGCTTATACTTCAAGCCATGTGCCAAATCAGTTTTTTTGACATTATGACATTATAAGTCGAAGTCTAAATTACTGGAGTTTATACTCTGCAAAATTAAATAATCCGCATCACTTAATTCCTCTCCATTCATTTGAGCTATATTTCTATTTACCTCCCAAGCTTTTTCCAACGCATAGGTTTCACCCTCTCCCCAAGCAAAGGAACGAATGATTTTTTTTTGAAAACCAGATCCAAATACATTAGCATTTACCCCAACAACACTCGCCGTATTCAGCATAGTGCTTATTCCCGTTTTGGAAAAATCTCCTATACAACACCCCAGAAACGTCTCTCCAGAATCGATCATCTTCCCCTCATCGTAACTCCACACCTTTGCCTTCGAGAATGTATTTTTCAAATTTGAACAATTCGTATCAGCGCCTAAATTCACCCATTCACCAATCACCGAATTGCCAAGATACCCATCGTGCGATTTATTGGAATATCCCTGAAAAACAGAATTTTTAATCTCACCACCTATTCGACACTTCGGTCCTATAGAAGTAGGGCCATACACTTTGGTACCCAATTTAATTTTTGATTCATCCAATACTGAAAAACCTCCCCGAATAATAGATCCCTCCATTACCTCAACATTCTTTCCAATGTAAATACATCCAAAATCTGTATTTAAAGTACAGCCTTCCAGATAAGCCCCTTCTTCAATAAACAATCTATCTGAGGAACCAATCAAATTATTCGAAACCGACAAAGGTTGCGATTTTCTTCCCTCTGTTATACTTACAAAATCGTTTTGGATTTCTTCTCCGTTTTGTTTGTAAATATCCCACCAATTTTCAAGTGTAGAATAATCACCGGAATACACAACAGGTTTAGCATCCTTCCATTTCTCTCGATCGAAACCATTCTCAGAACGAATGGCCAGCCAAGTCCCTTCGGATGTTAAAATTTCTTTATCCGCCAACCCCTGAATAGCCTCAATTAAATTTTTGTTGGGAAGAACCTTACTATTAATAACCAAAACACTTCCCTCTACCTCTTCAAAAAACTTTTGATTTAAATACTCCTCGGATACAGCAACCGAATTTGCATTCAACAACTTTTCCCATTTTTCATACACCTTCAAAATTCCGCACCTCAAGTGCGAAACCGGACGTGTATAAGAAACCGGCAAAAACTTTTTCCAGTTTGTATCAACCAATACAATCTTCATAACGTGAAAATAACCTAAATCTAAGTACAAACAAAAAAAGCCATTCCGTTTTGGAATGGCCTCATTATTTTAGAACAACTTAAAAGATTACTTACTAAGGTGTTTTGCGAATCTATTTTTAAATTTATCAATTCTACCGGCCGTATCAACAACATTTGATTTACCAGTATAAAAAGGATGAGAGGTATTTGAGACATCCAGTTTAAATAAAGGATATTCCACACCATCAACATCAATTGTTTCTTTAGTCTCAGCACACGACTTCGTTATAAACTGAGTTTCATTAGACATATCTTTAAATACGACTAATCTATAATTTTCCGGATGAATTTCTTTTTGCATCTCTTAAAATTTTATGGAGGACAAAGATACGGCTATAAATAGTTAAAATGCAAAAGATTTTGAGATTTTTTTGACCTTCAGTTGAAATCAAAGATAATAAATACAATTCAACACCGTTTTTGGCGTAACTTTAGCCTCCGTGTTCAAACAGATAACCGCAATATCTATATTCTGTATTTTAGCTTTATTTGCTTGTAAGAAAGATCATTTAACAATAAGCAGAAGCGAAACAGTATCCTTTGATACCGACACCCTGTTTTTTGATACCGTATTTACCACAGTTGGATCCAGTACACGAAAATTTAAAATATACAACAAACACAACAACAAGATTAGAATATCAAGCATCAAGTTGGCAGGAGGAACAAATTCCATTTTCAGATTAAACGTTAATGGCGTTCCTGGTGTAGAATTCAAAGACCTGGAAATCAGAGCTAAAGATTCCATGTGGGTGTATGCAGACGTAACCGTTGATCCGGGCAACACCAACCTTCCTTTTGTTGTAACCGACTCTGTGGAATTTACCACCAATGGTAATTTTCAGGACGTTCAACTCGTCGCCTTTGGCCAGAATGCCATTTTTCATAAATCCGGAAATGCAAACTCCTCCTTTTACATCAATTGCGATGATGTCTGGGAAAACGATACGCCACATGTCGTTTATGGAATTGGAGTAATCGATACAAACTGCTCACTAACAATTGAAAAAGGAACACACGTATACTTTCATAGTAATGGAGCATTGGTAGCTTTGAATAAAGGTTCTTTGAAAGTAAATGGAACAAAAGACGAACCCGTTATTTTGGAAGGCGACCGATTAGAGCCCGCTTACGATAATATTGCCGGGCAATGGCAGGGAATTTACCTGTTTCCCTTGAGTATTGATAATGAAGTCAACTGGGCAATAATTAAAAATTCACGTTTGGGGATTCAAGCCGATACCATCAACCCTTCCGCAAGTTCAAACCCTACGTTAACCATACGCAACACCATGATATATAATTGCAGCAGCATCGGTATTTCAGGGAGAGGATCGTGGATAGAAGGCAGTAATTGTGTTTTTGCCAATTGCGGAGACTATTGTGGTGCTTTCTCGCTTGGTGGAAATTACAACTTTAAACACTGTACGTTCGGAAACTATGCACCCAATAGCATTGATAAATCAGCGGTTGTTTTAAACAACTGGTTTGAAGACAACAGNAGAAATATAATACCCAGAGACTTAGAAGCAGCCAATTTTACCAACTGTATACTATACGGGTCTCAAGAAAATGAAATTATATTAAGTAAAGTAGAAGAGGGCATTTTCAACTATCAATTCAAAAATTGTTTAATAAAAGTAAATACAAAAGATGTTGATACCGAAACCTCTGATTTTGTGAATTGTTTAATTAACAAAGCACCCGATTTTGTTGATGTAAACATGCATAATTTCAACCTCGGCGAAAATTCCTCAGCAAAAGATCTGGGAGAAGTGAACGAAGTAAATGATGACCTCATCAATTTACAATTTGACCTCAACGACAATTCAAGAACCGACGACGACAAACCTGACGCCGGAGCCTATGAATTTATTCCTGATTAAAAACTGTTTATAAAAAAAGACAAACACGCCATTAAATAACTTGATGAAATTATGGAGAAATTTCATTTATAATTGCGTAGTTTTAAACAGCTGAACAACAAAAAACAAAAAATGAAAAAATTACTTCTTTCAATTGCAACAATGGCATTATTAGCCTCATGCGGAGGAGAACAAAAACCACCCGCTCCTGAAACAGAAATCCCTCAAATAGATACAACAGCTCAAATTCAAGAGAAAGAAATTTGTAAAAAAGGATACGATCAAAAAGGAACTAAAATAGGTTTTGGCGGATTCAAAACAACCGATAAAGTAGAAGTAAAAGGTTATTTCAAAAAGTTTACTGTAGACTCAACAACCGTTGCCGATACACCGGAAGAAATTTTTGCCAACGCAACCATCTCCATTCCAACAGACTACCTTGAAACCAATGACATTGGCAGAAACAAAAGGCTCCGTGAAGAATACTTTGGAAAAATGGTATCTACACAAAACATAACTGGTAAAATTGTGAGCTTCAACAAAGACTCCAATCAAGTAAAAATTGAACTAACCATTAACGCTGTTTCCAATGAAGTTGATTTTGACTATGCAGTTGTTGAAGACACACTGTCCATCAATGGAACAATTGACGTTTTAGACTTTGGTGCAGGCGCAGCTTTGAAAGCCATTAACAAAGCATGTGAAGTATTGCACAAAGGAGCTGATGGAATTTCAAAAACATGGTCTGAAGCCAATATTTACATCACATCAGTCGTAAAAGAAACCTGCGAATAAGCAGTACAAAATAAAAACAACGTAAAAGGGCGATAGAACAATCGCCCTTTCTTTTTGCTATAACAACAGGGTTTAATATTTTTGGAGTTAAAATTACACAACCATGGGTAGAGCATTTGAATTCAGAAAAGCGCGTAAGTTTAAAAGATGGGGTGCAATGGCAAAAACATTCACTCGCATTGGAAAAGATATTGTAATGGCCGTTAAAGAAGGAGGGGCTGATCCTGAAACCAACTCAAGACTTAGAGCCGTTATTCAAAACGCCAAAGCCGCCAACATGCCAAAAGACAATGTTGAGCGCGCCATAAAAAAAGCATCCGAAAAAGATACAGCAGATTACAAACCCGTAAACTTTGAAGGATACGGACCACATGGAATTGCCGTTTTCGTGGAAACAGCCACCAATAACAATCAAAGAACAGTAGCTAATGTTCGAAGTTACTTTTCCAGAAACGGAGGAAGTCTGGGAACATCCGGTTCACTGGAGTTCCTGTTTACCCACCAATGCCAGTTCTCCATTCAAAAAGGAGAATTTGACGTTGAAGAATTAGAACTGGAGTTAATTGATTTTGGAGCAGAAGAAGTATTTGAAGACACCGGAGACGATGGAGAAGAAAGTAAAATTGCCATCTACGGGGAATTTCAAAACTTTGGATCCATTCAAAGTCAGCTGGAAGAAATGGGAGCAGAAATAATTTCCTCTGGTTTTGAAAGAATCCCACACGATACCAAAGAACTCAACGAAGAACAGCAAGCAGAAGTTGAAAAGCTTTTAGCAAAGTTTGATGAAGACGATGATGTTCAAAATGTATACCACAACATGGGTTAATCCTCATAAAGACCACCTTTTTTTG
>PBJD01000006.1 GCA_002720635.1 Flavobacteriales bacterium
TCAAGAAAGGTTGTTCTTTCGGATTTTGAAGAATTCGACATTGTATATGCAATGGACGAATCAAATTATAACAACCTTCTGAATAGATCTCCCGAAAAGTATCACCATAAAGTAAAAATGATTCTTAATGAGATCCATCCTGGAGAAAACATGAGTGTACCCGACCCCTACTATGGTAACGATGGATTTCAATTGGTTTTTGACTTACTTAATGAAGCTTGTGAAAAAATAGCCCAAGATTTAAACCAATGAAAAAAGGAATCGTTTATTTAATCCCCTGTCCTATTGGCGAAAACCCTCCTGAACTGGTTCTTCCAAAACATACGCTTGAAGTTGTTCAAACATTAGAAAATTTCATTGTTGAAAATGAAAAAACCAGCAGGCGCTTCTTAAGGGCTTCAAACCACCCAAAACCTATTCGTGAATTAGCGTTTGAAACATTGAATAAGCATACTAATGAAAAAGACATAGTTAACTATATTGAACCGCTTTCAGAGGGGAAATCCATAGGGGTTATTAGTGAAGCTGGGTGTCCTGGTGTTGCTGACCCAGGTGCAAAAGTTGTAGCTTATGCGCATAAAAAAGGATATCAAGTAATTCCACTTATTGGGCCATCTTCTATTTTAATGGCTTTAATGGGAAGCGGATTTAACGGCCAATCGTTCAGCTTTGTTGGTTATTTACCAAAGGATAAAAAAGAACTCAAAAACAAAATCAAAGACCTTGAAATTTTGAGCAAAAAATACAATCAAACTCAAATCTTTATTGAAACACCCTTTCGAAATATCCAAATGCTCGAAAACTTAAAAGCATTTTGTAACCCGTCAACAAAAATATCAATTGCAGCTAACATTAATCAGAAGAATGAACTCATTAAGACAATGACAATTTCGAAACTACAACCCAATAACTTCAACATTCATAAAATACCTGCTGTATTTAGCTTAATGGTTGAATAAAAACTATACCCAATGAACACCCTTAACCAGTTTACTTAATGTATAAGCTTCAGGGGATTCTTTTTCAGGCTTAAAATCATAAGGCCATCCGGCCATTCTTGGAAGTGACATTAAAATACTTTCAATTCGCCCATCAGTATCAAGCCCAAACTTTGTTCCTTTGTCGTATACTAAGTTGAACTCAACATAGCGACCTCGTCGTATTTTTTGCCATTCCAATTCCTTTTTGCCAAAGGGCAAAGNGTTGTTTTTTGTCATTANGTGAGTNTANGTTGGNGCAAATGTTTTACCTACACTTTGAACATACTCAAAAAGGTCATTTAAACTGGTTGTTGAATTCGCTTTCAATCGGTCAAAAAAGATTCCTCCAACTCCACGTG
Organism: Flavobacteriales bacterium; assembly: GCA_002720635.1. Classification (GTDB taxonomy): domain Bacteria; phylum Bacteroidota; class Bacteroidia; order Flavobacteriales_C. Next base: position 1,340 of record PBJD01000006.1, read on the forward strand.
TTTCCTTTCTGTGTTTTATGTAAAAATAATCGTCCGCCCATTTTTTGTGATCAGAATAATACGAGGAATCGTGTTGATCACAAGCCATCTTCAGTTGATTATGAAACCATTTTGCATCTTCATCTACTACATAATGAGGTGTCAGGTCAATACCTCCTCCAAACCAGGCGTCCTCAATTTCTGTAGAGTTTTTACTTTTGCGCGTTTCAAAATAACGTACATTCATATGGATAATTGGAACGTGGGGATTTACAGGGTGCATAACAATTGAAACACCCGTTGCATAAAAGAACTTTGATTCCAATTGCAATGCTTTTTGAATATTCTGGGGCAATTCACCATAAACACCCGACCAATTAACACCTCCTTTGTCAATAATTGAACCATCTTGCAAAACTCGAGTTCTTCCACCACCGCCACCCTCTCGGCTCCAGGCGTCTTCTTTGAATTTCGATTTACCGTCAGTTGCTTCTATTGCAAAACATATATCGTCTTGCAAATTCTTAAAAAAAGATTCAACCTGCTCTGCAAATGGACTAATCATTCAGCTTTATGAAATTAAAGTTTGAGTATTTGTAAACGTAAACTGAGTTGTTTGATATTCCGTTTTTATCTCCATTATACTTAAAACGATAATCTCTTATGCCCCCTTTGAAAGAATCTCCAACCAATTGATTATGAGAATACGTTCTCTCCTCCAACAACTCATTTAAAATTAATAACGTAAAATCATACCCTGTAAAGGCAGAACTGGATGGTTCAGAATAATACTTTTTAAAATATGAAGCTAAAAATTGGTCTGCTAAGGGTGAGCCGTACTTAATTTCAGAGGAAGACGTAATGTGAATGTTTAAACTATCCCAGTAATCTACCTCAATGTTTTTATATTTCTTTAAGTCATCTAAACCAAAGAGTAAAATTTCAAACTTAGAACTTGAAGGAATTAATTTAGCCGTTAATTTAGAAGAAAAAGCCTCTTTGTTGTTAGCTAAAATAATAATATTTTTAACCCCTTCCTGTAAGCTGTCAATTGGCGCGATATATCCATCGACAATTGATGGAATTACAGTTTGACCGGAATCTCCTGATAAACTTGACGCTATAATCTCTCTTTGAATAATTTTTGCAGCAGCATGGTTGCTTTTGTTCTCCATTGCAATAATTATATTGTCTTTTAAATAGTTTTCAGCAACATATTTAGCAATGGCCTTAAAATGACTTTTCTCAGAAGGTATTATGCGAACAGTATTTGGAAACCCTTTTATAACCAGATCTTTTTTACTAAAAGGTGACACTAAAGGAATTTTAGTACCTTTTAATAATTTCGCGGCATACACAAACGTATCCGTGTAACCAGGTCCAATAATTAAGTCCATTTTTTTCAAAATTGGCCTGGAGATTATCCTCTTAATTTCTGATGTGTCTGCCTTTGTATCAAAAACAAACAACTGAGCATTAAGTCCAGCTTTAACAGCAGAATCAACAGCCATTTTAATTCCCTGGTAAAGCTCTAAAAAAACTCTGGTTTTCTTATACATTTGTGGCTCCTGTTCGTCTTTAAACCTTTTTAAAAATTCAACATTCTGTTCAAACAGAAACGGGAGCATTACAGCTATGTTTACATAGGTTGAATCTTTTAACTTATTCGTATCAACTTTAAATGGATTCAGTTTACCCGTTCTGGATACTTTTAGAAAATAACCGTCAATAGCTATTTCATCCTCAGATGATTTATCACGCTGATACAAACGAACCACCTCTCCCAACTTTAATCCGTATTCCTTAACCTCCGGATTGTCTTTGAAAAACTGAACTTCTGAAACACCATACTTCCTCGTCAAATTGTAAACAGTTTCTCCTTTAACAATAGAGTGATAAATATAATTTCCTTGAAATTCGTCCGGTTGACTTAACGAAGATGGCTGCTTTTGAGTTGAAGATGTTACCGATTCATCCTGCTTACCATCTATACAAGGAACTTTTAATTTTTGCCCTAAACTCAATGAGGGTGATAAATTGGGATTTAACTTTTTCAACCCTTCCTCGTTGGTTTTATACTTTATACCAATGCGGTATAGATTATCTCCTTTAACAACAATATGAAAACAATCATTATTGGCAGTTAAAACCGTAAAGGTTCCTGTTAATATTATAAGTAAAAAATTCTTCATAATTCAGTTTTACACAAATACTATTCCCATTCTATAGTTGCGGGAGGTTTTGAACTAATGTCATAAACCACTCTGTTAATACCTTTTACCCTATTTATTATCTGATTGGAAATTGTTCCCAGGAAATCGTAGGGTAAATTCACCCAATCCGCTGTCATACCATCTGTACTTTCAACCGCTCTTAAAGCAACGGCATTTTCATAAGTTCGCTCATCTCCCATTACTCCAACAGATTGAACAGGAAGAAATATAGCCCCGGCCTGCCATACTTTATTGTACAAGTCATGCTCTTTTAACCCATTAATAAAAACGGCATCAACCTCCTGGAGTATTCTAACTTTTTCTCTTGTAATAGCGCCAAGTATTCGAATTGCCAAACCTGGTCCGGGAAAAGGATGACGCTCTAAAATTTGTTCTGGAATACTCATCGATCTGCCAACTCTCCGAACTTCATCTTTAAAAAGTAGTTTAAGCGGCTCTACNATTTTCAACTTCATAAAATCGGGTAATCCNCCAACATTATGATGTGATTTAATNGTTTGAGANGGTCCTCCATCAACACTTACAGATTCAATAACGTCTGGATATATGGTTCCTTGCGCCAACCANNTGGCATCTTCAATCTTTTTAGNCTCNTCATCAAATACATCAATAAAAACTCGNCCNATTATTTTTCTTTTTNCTTCAGGNTCGGANACACCNTCNAGNTCATCTAAAAATCTATCTTTAGCGTTTACNCCTTTNACGTTTAANCCCAANNNTTTATATTGCTCCANNACTTGTTCAAACTCNCCTTTTCTTAGNAANCCATTATCAACAAAAATACAATGCAGNTTTTCACCTATNGCTTTATCNAGNAATACTGCAGCAACAGAGCTNTCAACACCNCCNGAAAGNCCTAAAACTACTTTTTCAGTACCAATTTTACTTTTTAANTNCTTTACNGTTGAATCNACAAATGAATCAGGAGTCCAATNCTGNTNAGCNCCACAGACACCTACTATGAAGTTTTTTAAAATTGTTTTACCATCAGTTGAATGATATACCTCGGGGTGAAATTGAATACCAAAAGTATCCTCTCCCGAAATATGATAAGCNGCACATTCTACATCTTTTGTAGAAGCTATTACCTCATAACCGTCAGGCAATTTAGTAATTGTATCCCCATGACTCATCCATACCTGAGAATCTAAAGGAACACCATCCATCAAATGATAGTCATCACTAACATATGAAATATTTGCTCGTCCGTATTCTCTGATTTTAGAGGGCTCTATATTTCCTCCATTGATTTTTGCTATATATTGAGCACCATAACAAACGCCNAGAAGNGGTAGTTTTCCTTTAATGGCAGACAAGTCGAATTGCGGTGCATTATCATCCAGCGTTGAAAAAGGACTTCCAGATAAAATTACTCCAATCACAGAATCATCAATTTCAGGAGGATTATTAAAAGGGTGTATTTCACAATATGTATCGAGTTCCCTTACTCTTCTGGCAATAAGCTGAGTATATTGAGAACCAAAATCAAGGATTAAAATCTTCTTTTGCATATGTAAAGATATATCTAAACAAGGAATAACGGAGTGCCTTGTAAAGGCATTTTTCAACATTATAAAAAGGAAACTTTTTAGTGGTTGTAATAAAAATTAATTAACCTTGTTCAAATTCGCTGTTTTTTATTTTAAATAGCGTAATTTGTAACCATTAAAACACTACTATGTCGGGAAATATAACTTTCACAATGATCAAACCACAAGCCATGAGAAATGGTGCTGGCGGAGCTATTTTAAAGATGATTCAAGACGGAGGTTTTGAAATTATTGCATTAAAACTGAAGCGACTTTCAAAAAACGCTGCTGAAGAATTTTATGGAATTCACAAAGGAAAGCCGTTTTACGATAAACTTGTTGACTTCATGACCAGTGGTCCTATTATTGCTGCAATTCTTAAGAAAAGTAACGCCGTTGAAGATTATCGCAGGTTACTCGGCACTACAGACCCGGAAACTGCTGAAGAAGGCACTATTCGTAAAGCCTTTGCCACAGACATGACAATGAATGCCGCACACGGCTCTGATTCAGATGAAAATGCATTAATCGAAGCAAAATTTCATTTTACAGAGGAGGAAATCTTTGATTAACTTTATTTTGTAATACTATTACTTTTGAAATTATAAACTAGGGTCGAAGCTCAATCTCTCACCCTCTTTATCATAAAGTACCTGAGATTTCCTTGAAACAAGTGAGGTAGAAAACCAACCAACAGCTTTATCTTTTATTTTTGGATTCGAAGGACTTATTATGTTGGTTCTAACATTTGCTGTTGGTGTGGCAAATAAAGCGCCTATTCCTCCGCCAAATATAGCTTGATTTGTAACTTCTTGCCATAATGAGAAAGTTTGAGAGCTAATACTCCATATTTCGTATGTTGCTTCATCTCCAAGACCGAGGGAATCTTCATAGTTATAGGCAAGAAAAGTTGATACCGAAGGGATAAATAACTGTCCATCACCTTGAGCTGATTCACTAATAGTACCATCAACAGAAATATTTAATCCTCCCAGCTCATTATCATAAATTCCATTCTTAAGGAATCTAATCCAGTAATAATCAAACTGACCAGGTAAATCTCTGGCAACCAGTTCTACAGCATATCCTCCGTTAGGTTCTCCAATTTGAGGCGGAAGATATTCCCAATTCAAGCTGTCAATTTCAGGAACTGGATAGGCGGTTGAAGTAGATGTATAATATTCCCCCCCAACTTTAATAGTAAGCCGATAAACTCTTCCATCAAAAATCATTACCGAATCATCCCACAAATAGGCACCATCATTTGATACAGATTCGAAGACAAATTTATTATTAAGATTGTCTGTAACATAAACTGAATCTGCATTATAAGGTTGTTGCAACTCGCTATCAAAAAATTGTTTCGTATTTTTCAAATAAATAACCTGAGGCTCATCCTTATTGGTTAAGAAAGCATCAACTGAAAGCTGAATTTCTCCAAGTTCAGGATCAAGAGTTATTATATCCTCGCAAGAAGAAAAAATAATAAGCGATATGATTCCAAAAAATATTTTTTTCATAAAATCAAAATTTAATATTATAGGTAAATGAAGGAATTATTGTGCCTATTATTGAATATTGTACTACTTTCATTTCACCACCTTTATCACTAAAATAAACCGTAAAAGCATTTTTTCTAGCATAAACATTGTAAGCCCCTATAATCCAATTACCTGACCATGGTTTTTTATATTTTTGCTTTACTCTATTTCCATTATCATCCTTCACTTTCAAAGTAAAATACTCTTTACCATGAATTATAAATGAAACATCTAATCTATGGTAATCAGAAACTCTTGCATTATTTCTCTCATTTGCGGGATTATGCGAAACCCCAACGCCTTGTAATGAATAGTGTGTGGTTGATGCCGTAAATGGAGCACCGGTGTTGTAGACAAAATTTGCATTGAATTCAAAACGTTTATTAAACTTATAATTTAAGACACAATTCCCTGCAACAGGTTTATCAAAACGAGCATTGTAGTAATTACCGTTGTTAATGGAATCAACTTTAATTTGAGTTTTGGATAAAGTTAAGCTAAGCCAACCACTTAATTTACCAGAGTTTTTTCTTAACATAAGTTCTGTACCGTATGCTCTTCCATCTCCAGAATATAAATCACCTTCATAATAATCATTTAACTGCAATTCAGCAGTTGGTATGTAACCAATTTGATTTTGCAAATCTTTATAGTAAACTTCCAAAGATGATTCCCATTGCAGGTTTTTACCATAGTTTCTAAAATAACCACCCGCAATTTGATCTGCAAGCTGAGGCCTGATATTATTCGTTGTTGGCGAATAAAAATCTAATGGTGTTGATGCTGCTGTATTACTCATTAAGTGAATATATTGTGCCATTCGATTATAACTGAGCTTAACAGAAGAAACCTTATCTACATCAAACTTAGCACTAAAACGTGGCTCCCAATTATAATAATCTTTGATAACTTTAAAATTGCTATAATCCTTAACATCTAAAAGCTCTCTGCTTGAATTTTGATCTAACCGATCCCCATAGATATATTCTTTACTGGGCCCGAGGAAATAATATGAAGAAAATCGCAACCCATATTTTAAGATAATACTCTTATTAATTTTCTGCTCATTACCTAAGTAAACTGCATTTTCCAGGCCATACTTTGAATCTTGTGAAAAAATAAATTCTTCTCCATCTTCGTAGAATTTACTCTCTCCGGGTTTAAAATCATATAATATAGATTGACCACCGAATTGAATAGTATTTTTATTATTTAGAAAATAAGACCCTGAGGGTTTAATGGAATAATTTCTAATTTGGCCCAACCACTCGAACCCACCAGAAGGTGAATCGCCAGCACCTATTTTAAAATCATAATTTGAAAAATACGCGGTAGTGTTTAAAAACAACTTATCATTAAAAATATGATTCCATCGAGCAGTAGCTGTTTGATTACCCCAATCAAAACCAAAACCTTGAGCAAAAACATCTCTACCAAGATAACCACTCAGATAAACTTTATTTTTATCACTTATATCATAATGAACTTTTGCAGTTAGATCGTAAAAGTAAAATTTTGCATCAGGAAAATCGTCCTTTAATGCTGGCTTTGCCAAGATATCAATATAGGATCTACGACCAGCCAAAATAAATGAAGCTTTATTTTTCACAATTGGCGCTTCTATAGATAAACGACTGAATATCAAACCATATCCGCCCTGACCAGAGACCTTTTTCGCGTTTCCCTCTTTCATTCTAACATCTAAAACAGATGACAGCCTTCCTCCATATTCAGAAGGAATTCCTCCTTTAATAAGTTTTACATTTTTTACGGCATCAGGGTTAAATACAGAAAAGAAACCAAACAAATGAGATGAGTTAAAAACAGGTGCCTCATCAAGGAGTATTAGGTTTTGATCAATACCTCCACCTCTGACATTAAATCCGGTTGCTCCCTCACCTACGGTAGAAACCCCCGGCATCAGCTGCACTGCCTTAACAACATCAGCCTCTCCTAAAAGCGCAGGAATTTTTTCTATTTTTTTCACATCAAGTTCGACAGTACTCATATCAATCTTTTTAAAGTTATCCGTAGCTCGTTTACCTTTTACGATAACAACATCTATTTTTTCAGATTGCGGCTTTAAATCAATACTTAATTTTAAACTTCCCTGAACATCTATTTCTTTTGTGAACGTTTCAAAGCCACTATAGCTAAAAAGTAAAGTATGTTTTCCTTTTGGAAGTTCAAGGGCGTAATAACCATACACGTTAGTTGCTGTACCATAATCACCATCAGCCGTATACACCATTGCAGAGATCATATCTTCTCCATTAGCCGCATCTTTTACTGTTCCTGAAACAGTAAAATTTTGACCCAACAACGAAAAGGGAAGGAGAAAAAGAAATATAAAAAAGCGACTAAACCCAAGTCCTGACATACTTGTTTGAATTAGATTTTCAAAGTTAAATTAATTAATTTAACTAATAAAAAAATAATCAGGATGAATAAAAAAAATCAAATATGGAAATATGCTTATTTCTTAAACAAGACTTTTGGATGAAAGTTTCTTTTAAGAAAACAAGATTATACAACAGAACATAAATAATGACTCAAAAAAACAAGTAATTATGGATTTATTAGTTAGGATCAAAACTCAATTTCTCTCCATCTTTATCATAAAGCACCTGTGAAGCACTTGAAACAACTGAAGTAGAAAACCACCCAACAGCATTATCTTCTAATTCAGCATTTGAAGGACTTGTAATGTTTGTTCTAATATTCGATGTTGGTGTTGCAAACAATGCTCCTATCCCTCCACCCTGAATAGCCTGATTGGAAACTTCTTGCCAGAAAGAAAATGTCTGAGGGCTAATGCTCCAAATTTCATAAGCTACTTCATCACCCAGTTTAATTGAGTCTTCAACATTATACGCTACAAGAGTTGAAATAGGCGGTATAAATAGTTTTCCGTCACCTTGTCCGGTTTCACTAAATGTTCCATCAACCGAAATGTTCAAACCAGCTAGACGAGTATCGTATACGCCATTTTTTAAAAAGCGAATCCAATAATAATCAAACTGGCCTGCTAAATCTCGGGCCACAAGTTCAATGGCGTAACTACCGTTTTCTTGGCCCAGACCAGCAGGAACATATTGCCAATTTAAGCTGTCTATTTGAGGAACAGAGTTGGCGTAGGATGTTGCTGTATATGTAAAGCTATCCGCTTTAATTACTAACTCATACGTTCTACCTTCAGAAACCATTACAGAGTCATCCCATGAATAAACCCCATCATTTAATGGCGATTCAAAAACATATATACTATCTCGACTATCTCTGACATAAACAGAATCTGCTACAAATACTTCTTGAGCTACATCTTCAAAAAACTGTTTCGTTTTTTTCAAATAAATGACTTGTGGCTCATTTTTGTTGTTTAAAAATGCGTCAACCGACAGTTGAGTCTTTCCCAATTCCGGTTCTACTGTAATTACGTCCTCACACGAGTAGAAAACAAATAAAACAAGTATACCTAAGAATAATTTTTTCATAATATTAAAATTTAAAATTATAGGTTATTGAAGGAACTACGGAGCCTATTATTGAATAACGAACCGCCTGCGTTTCGCCATCCTCATTTTTAAAATAAACAGTAAAAGCATTTCTTCTGGCATAGGCATTATATGCACTAAAAACCCAATCACCCGACCATAACTTTTTTACTGTTTTCTCAACCTTTTGACCATCTTCACCTTTAACTTTTCTAACTTTCTCCTTCTTTCCATGAATCGTAAATGAAAGATCCAATCTGTGATAATCTGGAACTCTGGCATTATTTCTGACATTAGAATAATTATGCGATATCCCAATATTTTGAATGGCATAATTTGTAGTAGAAGTTGTAAAAGGCGCACCAGTATTATATACAAAGTTTGCACTGACTTCGAAACGCTTATTGAATTCATAGTTCAACACTAAATTTCCTACTACTGGTTTATCAAATCGAGCGTTATAATAGTTCCCATTGTTAACCGAATCAACCTTAATTTGGGTTTTAGAAACTGTTAAACTTACCCAACCAGTTAGCTTTCCAGAATTTCTTCTAACCAAAAGCTCTGCCCCATAAGCTCTTCCATCACCAGAATACAAATCACCTTCATAAAAATCGTTTAACTGTAATTCAGCAGTTGGAATGTATCCAATTTGGTTTTGCAAATCTTTGTAATAACCTTCCAATGATGTTTCCCAACCCAAATTTTTACCAAAGTTTCTAAAATAACCTGCTGCAATTTGATCAGCAAGCTGTGGTTTTACATTATTAGTTGTTGGAGAATAAAAATCCAATGGAGTTGCAGCTGCTGTATTACTCATTAAATGAATGTATTGTGACATTCTATTGTAACTCAACTTAACTGAGGAAACACTATCTACGTCAAATTTTGCACTAAATCGGGGCTCTAGATTATAATAATCTTCTATGATGGCACCATTTTTATGATCCCTGATTTCCAAAAGCTCTTTACTGGAATTAGCGTCTGGCCTATCACCATATATATACTCTTTACTTGGACCCAGATAGTAGTACGAAGACACCCGAACACCGTATTTTAGTATTATTCCTTTTTTAACTTTCTGCTCATTACCCAGATATATTGCATTTTCAAGTCCGTACAATGGTTTTTGAGAAAAATCAAACGTGTTGCCTTCTTGATAAAATTCACTTTCTCCGGGTTTAAAATCATACAGTATAGACTGGCCTCCAAATTGAAGTGTATTTTTGTTGTTCAGGAAATAAGAAAAAGAGGGTTTTAAGGAATAGTTTCTAATTTGACCCAACCATTGAAAACCGCCTGATTCCTCATCACCAACGCCAATTCTAAAATCATAGTTTGAAAAATAAGCAGTTGTATTCAAAAACAATTTATCATTAAAAATGTGATTCCATCGAGCAGTAGCCGTCTGGTTTCCCCAATCAAACCCAAAACCTGAATAAAAAACATCTCTACCGAAATAACCACTTAAATAGACATTGTTTTTCTCATTAATGTCATAATGAACCTTAGCCGTTAAATCATAAAAATAAAACTTCGAGTCAGAAAAATCATCACTTAAAAAAGGTTTTGCCAGTACGTCTGCATACGAACGTCTTCCTGCAACAATAAAGGATGCCTTATCCTTTATGATAGGCGCTTCGATTGAAAGACGACTAAATAATGCGCCGATCCCCCCCTGCCCCGAGAATTTCTTTGAGTTTCCTTCCTTCATTCTTATATCCAGCACTGACGATAGTCTACCTCCGTATTCAGCAGGAATTCCTCCTTTAATGAGCTTTACATTTTTAACAGCATCGGGATTGAAAACAGAGAAGAAACCAAATAAATGAGAAGAGTTAAATACAGGAGCCTCATCCAGAAGAATTAAATTCTGATCAACACCACCTCCTCGCACATTAAACCCGGTTGCACCCTCACCCACCGTTGAAACACCGGGCATTAACTGAACGGACTTAACTACATCAGCTTCTCCTAAAAGTGCTGGTATCTTTTCTATTTTCTTAACATCCAGTTCGATAGTACTCATTTCTACCTTCTTAAAATTATCGGTAGCTCGTTTACCTTTTACAACTACAACATCGATTTGTTCTGACTGAGGTTGTAATTCAACATTCAACTTAAGATTGCCTTGTACTTCTATTTCTTTTGTGAGTGTTTTAAAACCACTATAATTGAACAGAAGAGTATGTTTCCCCAGAGGAAGTTCCAGGGCGTAATATCCATAAACATTTGTAGCAGTACCATAATTTCCGTCAGCGGTATATACCATAGCCGAAATCATGGTTTCACCATTCGCACCATCCTTTACCGTACCAGAAACAGTATAGTTTTGAGCAATTATAGTTAGCGGAAGTAGAAACAGTCCGACTAACCATATTTTATAAGTGTGTTTTAACATCATAACTTTCTTTATCAACTGCAAATTTAGTTTAATAGTACCAATGAATTAAAAAAAAATGATAAACGATACTATTTCTTTGGAATTGGACGTTACACAGTTGACAAACGGTCTGATAGAATCAAAAAAATAATTTATCTTTAAACCGTTCAAAATCTAATTAAAAAACCTCAATCATGGCAGTACAGGAACAAAAAAAGAATAATAAAAAGGGACTAATTATAGTTTTATCCATTTTACTAATCGGATCTGTTGGTTTCAATATTTATTCATTTTTAGAGAATAAAGCCGAAGCTAAAAAAGCAAAAGAAGAGTACATAGAGCTCTCAGACGATCATGAAGAAGTGAACAAGCTTCTGGAAGATGCAGAAGAACTTACTAAAAAACTGGAAGGCGATATTGCTGAAAAAGACGGTGAAATTCAATCCAGACTTGCTGAGATCAAAAAGATAAAAGCTGAAAACGATGCATTAATCAGATCCGGACTTAGCAAAGATGAAATAAACAGAAAGCTAAAAGCCAACCTGGCAATGGTAAGAAAGTTAAACAGTCAACTTGAGTCAAAAGTTGATGAGCTTTTATTGGCGAACAAAAACTTGGAAAATAAAAATAACGAGCTAACAGTAGATTTAGATTCAGTAAATACAGTTAACAATAAACTATCTCGAAAAGTAGCAATTGCATCAGCTTTACAAGTGCCTCAACCGACTATTTCGTCCTACAAAAAAAGAAACTCTCAAAACAGGCCATGGAAGAAAACATCTTTAGCCAGAAGAACCGATAAAATTGAGGTAAAGTTTACAATTATGTCTAATGAGATTACGGAGCCCGGTGAAAAAAATGTAATCTTAAAAATTATTTCACCTGAGGGAAAAACAATGGGCAACCTTAATTCAAAAGGAGAAAATATTGAGGTTTCTGAAAACGGAGCGTTAACTTATGCTGCTCATAAACAATTCACCTATACGGGTAAAGAACAAAATTTAATTTTAGATTATGTCAATACCGATTTAAACTTTCCAGAAGGAAACTACAACTCAGAAATTCTAATTGATGGCGAGATAGTCAGTACACTAAATTTCAGTTTAAAATAATAAAAACGTTATATTTAAAAAGCCATTAGCCAAATTGGCTAATGGCTTTTTTTATTTTTGCTCTATGCTTTTAAAAGTTGAAAATCTTACGCTCTCATACGATGATATTACAGTCCTTAATAATCTGACTTTTAACGTTAATCAGGGGCAGATTTTATGTATTCTTGGAGAAAGCGGATGCGGAAAAACATCCTTACTAAAGGCAATCAGAGGATTTATGGATCGTGATAATGGAGAAATTTATTTTCAAGACGAACGTGTTTTTAACAAATCTGAAAAGTTGGTTCCGGGAACAAAAGGCATTGCAATAGTTCACCAGGATTTTCAACTGGAACCAGGGTATACAGTATACGATAACATTCGCCACCACCTAATACAGTACAGGAAATCATATCAAGATTCAAAAACAGAAGAGATTATTGCTCTTTGTCACCTTGAATCAATTCGCAACAAAACCTCCAAAGAGCTTTCCGGGGGACAAAAGCAAAAGGTTGCGCTTGCAAAAGCAATTATTGAAGAGCCTCCTTTATTACTTCTTGATGAACCCTTTAGCAATTTAGATAATATATCAAAAACAGAATTTAAAACGATTTTAAAAAAAATTGTTAAAAAGCTGAAAATTGGACTTTTATTTGTTACGCACGACTCGAGAGACGCACTGACATTTTCGGATGAAATTTTAATTATTCAAAATGGTAAATTACTAAAAAAAGGAAGCGCTGAAAATTTAACTAAAAACCCACCATCCAAATATGCGGCACGATTACTGGGCTTGATAAATATTTTTCATGGTGAGGAATTAAATAAAAGCTTTGGTTTGGATTGCATAAAAAACAGAAATTACTGGCTGCCCCAAAGTGCTTTAATAATTGAGACAGGACAACAATTCAAGGTAATTCATGAGCTTTTCTTAGGTGATGAATTTGAATACGATTTATACGATAATAAAATAAATATAACAATCAGAAGTAAAGAGAGACTTGGCTCTAAAGCCTATAATATCAGTGTTACAGATCCCGTTTTAATTGAATAGTAGAATTCAACTTTTCTTTTTTAAATTTACAATCTACAACTTCCAGAACAAACAAAAACTACACTCGCATGACTAAAGGAATGGAGCGCATTATAAACGAGCTTAAAGGAGAGAAAAAGAAAACCGCAATTGAGCGTTTACATACCGAAAACCAAGTTGCAAAAGAAAACAAAAAGCTGCGATTAGCCTCTGACTTAAATAACCTGATCTTTTATTTAAACAATCCTGAAACTAAGCCCGGCGGTGTAAAAAAAGAGGATTTATTTCTTTTTGAAGAATTAAAAATTTCTTTGGAATCTTAATTATTGCAAAATTTTGACTCAATAAAAAGTTTAGCTGGTAAAGGAATCCCCATATAATCCTCAACAGCTTCTATCGTACTTTCTATTTCCATGTATGAATCTCTATTGAAATCACCCACTTCAAGCCAATGTTTAATTTTGTTTAAAGCCAGGAAGCTATCGCTTACACTCTTAATTTTCATCGAGGCAATTTTTCAATACTAACGGCACATAATAGTCATAGTTGCCTATCAATGAAAAATATTTTTTACTTTTTGTAACAGCCGATATATTTGGATATAATTAAACGTTGGATTTCTGAAGTTCCCTCCCCTACTTGAAGCATTCGCTGATCTCGATAAAATCGTTCAATTGGATACTATTTAATCAATCCATAACCTCCATGAATCTGAAGAGCTTCATCGGCAACTTCTTTAGCGATTTCAGAACTGTACAGTTTTATCATAGCTGCTTCAATTGAAAAGTGTTGATTATTGTCCCTCAACCAACATGCCTTATACAACATATTTCTTGCAAGTTCAATCTTCATATGCATATCTGCCAGTTTGAAAGAAATCGCTTGAAAATTAGAAATCGATTTACCAAATTGCTTTCGGTTTTTTGCGTAATTAAGTGCCATTTCATAGGCCCCTTGAGCCAACCCAACGCCAATGGCTGCAATACCTAATTTTCCTGAATCCAAAGATCTGAGCATTGTTCTTGAACCCTCACCTCGTAACCCTAAAATATTTTCCTCGGGAACGGAACAGTTGTCAAAAAAAAGCTGTGCTGTATTCGTACCACGCCACATCATTTTATCATGAATATCCTCTGCGGTCATTCCCTTTGTTCCACTTTCAACAAGAATAGTAGAAAATTCTTTTTTACCATTTTTCACATCGGTAACAACTTGGACGGTAACCCCTCGAGTAATTGGAGTATTTACGTTTGTAATAAACGTTTTCGTCCCATTTATTTCCCATTTACCTTTCTTCAATTTAGCTCTCGTACTTGAACTTCTTGAATCTGAACCCGAGTTAGGTTCAGTAAGCGCAAATGCCCATATTTTTTCACCTGTACACAGGCCGGGTAAATATCTTTCTTTTTGAGCCTCCGTTCCATGATAATAAATTGGACCGGCACCCAAAGAATTATGCACTGAAAGCGTACCTGCCTGCGAACTGTCAACACGTGCAATTTCTTCTATGGCAATTATCAATGAGAGATAATCCAACCCTTGACCTCCGTACTCTTTAGGTATGCACATACCAAACAAACCCAGATCTCCCATACTTTTTGCGAGATCAACTGAAAATTTCTCATCTCTATCCAGCTCATGTGCTAAAGGACGAATTTCTTTTTCGGCAAATTCCCGAACAGTTTGCCGGATTAATTCATGCTCTTCTGTCGTAAAAGGATTTTTCATAATTGTATGCATTTATAAATCATCATCGCCAACATTTTTAGCATTAAAAAAAGAATTAACAGGACCATATAAATGATGAAAACCGAGCGTCATTATTTTGTTTACGTCATTATCTGAAAAAGCTATTTGTTTAGCAACCAGATTTTTACCAATTGAATTACAAGCCATTCCATATTGAATAGCAATTTTCGCCCAGTGTTTTTTTAATAAATGAAGTTTCGAAAAATGATGATTTAAAGTTTTTATGATGGATTTATCAGATTTTAAATCTTTCCATGAAGGTGTTTCAATACCTTCAAATATAACCTTCTCTGTTTGAAAATATTCGGTTTCATCATATACCCCGATAATTTGGCCAGATTCATATTTGAATATTCCATTCTTAGTTTTTCCTTTTGTATCCTGTCCGCCCAATTTACCTGCCTGGATCCATTTTAAGAAAAGTGTATTATTAAAACTTTCGTCTGGAAATGCCTTTCGCATAATTGACATAATTGAATTACAAACAGGAATACCAACATAATCAACCACCTCGAAAATACCCATTGGACGAAGTAATAATTCTCTTGTCACCTCATTGATTAAATAAATTGCTTTTGGAAGGCCGTAATCTATCGAAATTTCCTGCGCAAGGCTCATTGCGTAGGAAACTTCTCTAAGAAATTGACCATTTCCAATAAATCCTGCAAAATCCGGAGCATATATGACGGTCTTATTTAATTCTTTTGCAATTTCATCTGCCAGGAAAATCAATTCAGACTGAGTTTTATCGGTTCGAATTATCTCCAGGAGCTTTTGCACTGGAGGCGGGTTATAAAAATGCAACCCAATAATCCGGCCTTCAATACCCGCTTCTTTTTCTATTGTAGAAATTGGGATTGATGATGTGTTAGTAAAAAAATAAGGATTAACAACACTGTTTTTATCAATTGAGCGAAACAAGCTTGTTTTTATATCGATATTTTCGACTACAGCTTCAAAAACAAGCTCAGAATTGTATGCTGAATCTATTGCGGTGCTTATTGAAATAATACTCTTAACATCCTCAACATACGCCTTCACAAAATATGATTCATTAATTAAATCGGAATTACCTGAATAAAGTTCTCGAATTGTTTCAACATTTTTCTCCGCATACTTAATGGATTGTAATTCAACATATAACAACATCTCTTCTAAACCATCTATAGAAACATCAATGGCGAAAATTTGATGCTTTTCTTCAAATTTAAAATTATAAACAAGTAGACTTCTGGCAAAAAGCAGAACAATTCCTCTACCCATTTTACCGGAAGCACCCAACACTGATATATTTTTTAAGCCAGAAAACAACTGGTTAGACATTGTCAATGATTTTGATTATATAATATGTACGTGAAGATCATTGCTTGGTTCTCTTTCTTACATCTTAAAGATGTTTTTGGAACCAAGGATTGTTTTTATGCGTTAGTTTATTTTAAGAGCGAGTTGAATTTCTTAAGACACTGTGATGAAGCAATCAAAAACCAAATCAATAGAGGAAAAGAGAAAAGCTTTTAAGGCGAAAATTAATGGAGAGGGTATTGTTTTGCCGGGAGCATATAATGCATTGACTGCAAAGCAAATTCAACAAGTTGGATTTGAAGGAGTTTACATTTCAGGCGCTGCATTGTCTGCAAGTGCTGGTTTACCCGATATTGGCCTGCTTACTCTTAGCGAGTTTTCGTTTTTCATAAAGTACATTACTCAAGCAGTTGATTTGCCCTGTATAGCGGATGCAGACACAGGTTTTGGCGAAGTGGTAAATGTTGTTAGAACAGTACAGGAATTAGAGAGCATAGGCCTTGCCGGTATGCATATGGAAGATCAGGTCATGCCAAAAAGATGCGGTCATTTACCTGGAAAAACTTTAATTTCTGAAAAAAACATGTGTGCAAAAATCCAAGCCGCCTGCTCAGCCAGAAAAGATGAAAATTTTTTAATTATTGCCAGAACAGACGCCCGTTCCGGTGAAGGTTTTGATAATGCGATTTCGAGGGCAAAAGCTTATGTAGAAGCCGGAGCAGATCTTATCTTTCCGGAAGCTCTTCAAACTAAAGAAGAGTTCAAACAATTTGCAAAAGAAATTAATGTCCCTCTTCTTGCCAATATGACTGAATTTGGGGTTTCGCCTTTAATGAGTGCACAGGAACTTTTTTCAATTGGATATAAAATTGTCATATTCCCCGTTTCTGCATTGAGGGTAACGATGAAAAACACACAGGTTTTGTATCAGGAAATAAAAAATGAAGGAGCTCAAAAATCATTTTTAAATAAAATGCAAACCAGACAAGAACTTTATGATTTAATTGATTACGATGCATACGCGAAACTAGACAAGAAAGCAGCCAATTATAAATTAAAAAACAATGAGAGCAAATAAAGGATTAGCCGGATTAATAGCTGGGGACACTACTATATCTAAAGTAGACGTTACCACCAACAGCCTCTGGTATAGAGGGTATGATATTAATGAACTTTGCGCAAAAACCTCTTTTCTAGAGGTAGCTTATTTGTTACTGCATGAGGACTTACCCACTTCCAGTCAACTAAAAGAATTTGAAACTTTTGAAAGAGCCAACCGGAACATTCCTAAATCCATGTATGATGCTTTTAAAAACATGCCACATTATGCGCATCCTATGGACTTATTAAAAATAGGCGTATCCATGTTGGGTTCTTTCGACGAAGAAAATAGTTTAGGCACAAATACGCATGAACAAAACTTAAGAAAAGCCATGCTGTTACTATCAAAAATGCCTACAGTTGTTGCAAATAGCTATCGGATTTCCAAAGGGTTGGAACCAGTAGAGCCGGATTCTGATTTGTCCTACTCTGAAAACTTCCTGAGTATGATTTCAGGAGAAAAGACGAACGACCCATTAAGTGTTAAAACATTAGATAATTCATTAATCCTTTACGCTGAACATGGGTATAATGCCTCAACTTTTTCCGCGCGTGTAACCGCTGCTACACTGAGCGATTTATACAATGCCGTATCCTCTGCTATTGGAACTTTAAAAGGTCCTCTTCATGGAGGGGCCAACGAACAGGTAATGTATATGCTTCAAGAAATTGAAACACCTGAAAGAGCTCGGGAATATACCATGAAAAAGATTGAGAATAAGGAAAAAATTATGGGGTTCGGTCATCGACTTTACCGAACCGGAGATTCCAGAACAGAGGTTATAAAAAAGCTTGGTCAGCAACTCGCTGAGCAAAAAGGGATTACAAAATGGCATGAAATTTCTTCCATTATGGAAGAAACAATGATTGCTGAAAAGAAAATTTATCCCAATCTTGATTTTCCGGCCGCAACAGCCTACTACCTTCTGGGAATCCCTATTGAATTGTATACGCCAATTTTTGCAGCCTCAAGAATTACAGGGTGGGCAGCCCATATCCTGGAGCAACACGACGACAATAGACTAATACGACCAGGTTGCGAATACGTAGGTCCAACAGCACGAAAAGTAAAAGCCCTAGAGCAAAGAGTTTAGAATACATGGAACAAAAAACAGACGACATACTTATACAAATCACTGATTATGTGTTAAACACTGAAATAAAGAGTGATGAAGCTTATACAATAGCCTATTACAACCTATTAGATGCAATTGGATGTGGAATATTTGCTTTACAGTTCCCTGCTTGCACAAAATTATTAGGACCTGTTGTTCCCGAATCTCAACTAAAAGGCGGTGCTAGAGTACCAGGCACCAGTTATGAACTGGACCCGGTTAGTGCAGCCTTTAATATAGGCTGTATTATTCGTTGGCTGGATTACAATGATACATGGCTGGCTGAAGAATGGGGACACCCCTCCGACAATTTTGGAGGAATACTTGCTGTGGCAGATTATCTGTCCAGAAAAAAGCAATGCTCTTTCTCTATGAAAGAGGTTTTAACCTTAATGATTAAAGCACATGAGATACAGGGTATTCTCGCATTGGAAAACAGTTTTAATAAGGTTGGACTGGATCATGTTATTTTAGTTAAAGTAGCGACTACAGCAGTAGTAACAAAGATGCTTGGGGGCAATAGGGAACAAATTATAAATGCTCTATCGAATGCCTGGATAGACGGGCATAGCCTCAGAACCTATCGACATGCACCCAATACAGGCTCCAGAAAATCCTGGGCAGCGGGAGATGCAACAAGCAGAGGCGTTTATCTTGCTTTTATGGCGATGAAGGGAGAAATGGGTTACCCTAACGCTTTATCAGCACCTAAATGGGGATTTGAGGATGTTCTTTTTAACAAAAATAAAGTGGTTTTAGCACGTCCATTGAATTGTTATGTAATGGAGAATATACTATTCAAAATTTCATTCCCCGCAGAGTTTCATGCACAATCAGCAGTTGAATGCGCCATAAAACTTCACAAAGACTTCAAGGAAAGAATCCATGAAATAGAGAAAATTATAATTCATACTCAAGAGCCAGGAGTTCGTATTATTGATAAAAAAGGTCCATTAAATAATCCCGCAGATCGCGATCATTGTTTGCAATACATGGTTGCAGCAGCATTAATTACCGGGGATTTAAAAGCCGAATATTATGAAGATGATTTTGCCTCGAACCCACTAATTGACAAACTGAGAGAAAAAATGGAAGTAATCGAGGATAAAGAGTACAGCAAGTCCTATTTAGACCCAAATGAGCGCTCAATTGCTAATGCTGTTCAAATCTTCTTTTCAGATGAATCTTCAGAGAAAATAGAAATACACTATCCTATAGGGCACCGAAAAAGACGAGATGAAGGAATTCCGGAACTCATAAAAAAATACGAAGTCAATATGAAGAAACATTATTCTGATGAGCAACTGAAAAGGCTCCTTGGTTTGATTCAATCCTACAATGATTTTACAAAATTATCGATTGATGAATTTATGACAATGACCTCCATTCAGTAAAAGTCCTGATATTCTTAATGCAATATATTTACATTTTTAACTACTTTGGTATACGTTGAAAGTAATCTATTCCAATAAGTCCGATGAAGAATTAGTTGAGTTATATCAAGTAACACAAAAAAACCATTATCTGGTTCATCTTTATGATAGATATTTTCATTTGATTTACGGTTCCTGTTTGAAACATCTCGAAAGCGAAAATGACGCCAAAGATGTGTGTATGGAAATTTATGAACTTCTTGCTCAAAAACTACTCTCACACCAAGTAAACCACTACAAAAGTTGGTTGTATCGTGTTACCTTCAATCAATGCATGCAATTCTTAAGAAAAAAGAAACAAAGAACTGAAAAAATAAAAGAATTCAAACTTAATCAAGATGAGAATATGGAATTCAACCTGTTTTATCATCCAAATATTAATAAAGAAGAACTTCTGGTACACCTGGAAAACTGCATTGAAAAACTAAAAGAAGAGCAAAAAAAAAGTATACAACTGTTTTACCTGAAACAACTGTGCTATAATGAAATTGTTGAACAAACCGGGTACGCTTTAAAAAAAGTAAAAAGCTATATTCAAAACGGGAAGAGAAATTTAAAAATTTGTATCGAATCAAAAAGTGAATAAACAGAACTTACATACCATTTTCAAAAACTCTGAATGCCTTTCCGAGGAAAAGCTTCTGGCCTATTGCTCCAACAAGCTCACAAACCTTGAAAGAAATGAAGTTGAACGGCACACTATAAACTGTAAGTTCTGTTCAGACGCTCTTGAGGGTTTTGAAAAGAAAATTCATTCTGAAAAAGGTTATTACTCTGCAAAAACAGAAGTTCTCAAAAAACAAAAAAACAAAAAAACATTTTTTATAACCATATCTGGAATTGCTGCCGCTTGTATAGCATTTATTCTACTTACCAATGAAATTAAGCAAACTCAAACTGAAGTTGCAGAAAATATAACTGAAAAAGCAAAACCAAAAACAGAAAAGTCTAAACCTTATCAGTTGAAATCTGAATCAGAAAACAGCAATGCCTCACGTCAGCTTAACACCAAAAATGATTTAAACGTTGACGGTGAATTAAATGAAAATAGTAAGTTGAGCAGTGATTCCAGTATTACATTTAATAAAAACTACAATGTATTCCTGGAAGAATCCAACGAAAAATCACTTGATATAAATACAGGAGAAAAGGAGTTAAACAGTGTGTTTTACGAGCCAGAAAATGAATTTAAAAGAGAAAACCAAACTCATATATCTCTGAACAAATCATATATTATTTCCGAAGAAACTATTGAAGATTATCAGCTAAAAGGCGATAATGACCTTTTTATTGAAGAAGATTCAGAAATCCAGGAAGACTCTTATGATACTGACTATAATAAAGTTAAGCCTCAGAAAAACAGTATTGCAGACCTGAAAGAATCTCCTGTTAATAAATCAAAAGAAGAAATCAGACTGAACTACATGAACAAGGATAAGTCCATTCAAGACACCTTATCATCTACTTCATTGCACTCTGATTCTTTAACAGAAAATAAAGAATTTGATCTTGGAATTTCAGTATTTAAAAAGAAATCATATACTGAAGCTATCAGTATTTTAAAAAGCATAGATCAAAAAGATGCTCACTATTATGAAGCTCAACTATATATTGGAAAATCTCACATTAAACTCGGTAATCATAAAAAGGCAAAAACCTATTTAAAAAATGCTCTGAACGGCTCTAAGCGCATACGATCAGAAGCTCAAAAACTATTATCAACACAAAAATAAATACCTTTTATCACGTTAATAAAAGTGCCTTAATTAAATTTTTATATTTGTAATATGTTATTTACTCCAGGAAGAATTGCTTTTGCACTTTGTTTTGTTGCAGTTTTCATAATTGCTTTAGTTTGGAGCTATAGAAAAGACAAATCGGAAAGAGCTGTTAATTATAAAGGATCAACTAAAATTGTAATTACAATTCTAATACTTTTAGTCCTGCTTAGTAGCTTAACAAAAGTTCTTAAGTATTTTTAGGAAGAACGGGGAAGAAAAAAAACATTCCAACCTTATTTAAACGGAGTAAAAAATCTTTTTAAAAATTCATGCCTCAAACCAAACCCCCTCATGATTCATAAAAGCTGAGTCTTTTCTGTTTAAATCCAGCTTTTGCCCTTCAAAATTAGTGGCTTTTAAGTTTAGTTCATTAAATAAACATGAGGCGGCTGCGAAGTCCCATATTCCACCACCGCCTGATTGTTTTTTGGGTAATTTTATATAAGCTGCCGGAGCATTTTCCAAAACCCATACAGCATTCATAGACGCACCACCATGAGCGATAATCTGAAACTTATGTAACCCCTTACTTTTTGCCTTCTCTTCAATATTTGCAACAAATTCATCATACATGCTTGACTTGGTAAATGAGCGATCTGTTATAAATGTAAATTTCTCTTTTGAAGGATTGATACGTATTGGAACCCCATTTTTAAAAGCCCCTTCTCCTTTAATACATGTATATAAATCGTCTTTTCTTGGATTGTATATAACTCCCAGAACCGGAGTCCCATCTCGAGACACCAAAGCTATTGAAACAGAGTATCCCTCTACTTTCTCCGTAAAAGGAAGGGTTCCATCGAGAGGATCAACACACCAAAAAAAATCCTTTTCAAATCTGGACGAATCGTCTATTAACTCCTCTGAAAGCAACCCCAGGTTGTACTTTTTTAATGTTGGAGAAATAAAGTTTAGAATAATTGACTGTGCTTTTTCATCTATCTCTGTTACAATGCCTGATGCACGACTTAAGTGACTCCCCTTGGATTCTATATTGAGAGTGGCATTAATATTATTTTGAATACATTTACCCGCTTCCAATGCGGACTTTTCAGCAATTTTTAAAAGCTCTCTGCATTGAACAGACCATATTGCATTTGAAGTTATTTCATTAACATAATCATTTAACTTCCAATGACCCGGACTCCACCCCTGTAAAAAGCGATTGAAATCCGCCCAGGCAAATTTGTATAATTTTCGCCACTCATTTTCAAGTTCCTTATTTTGTCCCCCTAAAAAGTGAGCCAGCTCATTGAAATAAAAATCCAGGACTTCACTTTCTCGTTCTTCACTTTCAAAATCCTCAACACTGCTTAAGAGGTAAATTAAATCCTTCATTCCACAACCCGCACCAACATATTGAAAATCAACCGCTGCAACCTGACACTCTTCAGAAAAACAAAAGTTAGCCAATTTTGCATCACCATGAACAAGAGTTTTATACTTACAACTTGATAAAATTTCATCAATTTTTGAAGCATACTTTTTTAATGGCCCCGGCTTCATTTGTTTAAATTCCTCAGGACGCGTATCCAGGTGCCAATAGGTGCCCGTATTCCACAAACCCTCCCCTTTATTATTCATAAAGCCTGCATGAAATTGAGCCAACCATGAAACACAAGCTTTAAATTGTTTTTCATTTATGTATTTAGGACGAACAGGAAATCCTGACGTATTTAAATCTTCTAATACTATTACCTGAGAACCTCCTATTTTATCGTTTAAAAGTTTTCGAGGAACCCTTGCTAGACTCTTGTGAGCAAAATTTTCATACCACGTATTTTCAACCTCATAAGATTTCACCTTGCGCAAATGCCCAAAATTAGAATTCCAACCTCTTGGATGGTTATGATTATCTGAAAACTGAATGTGTTTAATTACAATAGATTCTTCGTCACGATTCTTCCACCTTTCAATACTTCCATAACCACTCCAAAGCGATTGTATTTTTTCATAAAAGCGATATTCCATGCCCGGAAAACGAGTTGCAACAAAAGAAACTAAAGAATTCATACTACAAATCTATTCATTAAAGAACTTTATTGTGAATTAAAAGATATGTATTTACATATAAAAAAGCCCCAGTAAGTTAACACTAACTGAGACTTAATCTATAAATTGTATCTCAATTTATCTTCTTGGTT
>PBJD01000007.1 GCA_002720635.1 Flavobacteriales bacterium
GGTGAAATCAATGCATTACTTTGACCGTAGACATAGGATCCATTGTTAAGTTTTATGGTAAAACTTAATTCATATACATTTTCCTTATCATTTTCAATAGAAAACTCAACAGTTGCCAAATCTTCAAATTGAGCCTGTAAAGCAAGAGAAAAAGCAAAAAATAAAAAAGCGAATAATTTCTTCATATCCTAAATTGAACAGTCTCTAAGTACAAAAGTAACTAACATTAAAGTTAAAATCTCTTAAAAATTAATTTCTTCTCCTGGTTTCAGCTTAAAGGACCTTCGAATCAAAAATACTGAAACATAAATAATTGGAGTATCAATTAAAGCACAAACAACTTTAAAAATCCAGCCATCTCTTATTATGGATACGATTTCATTTGATGACTTTATGCCCAGAAACAATACTAGAACAACTAAAACAGTATCAACAAGCTGAGAAAAAATTGTCGAGCCATTGTTTCGCAACCACAGTATTTTTCCTTTGGTTCTTTTTTTCCAAAACTCATAAAGTTGAACATCAACCAACTGAGCTATAATATAGGCAGTCATGCTCGCACCAATCACTCGCCAAGAATTGCCAAAAACTGAAGCGTAGGTTTCATCAGAAACAGGACTTCCTTCAATAGCAGGAAATAAAGCTCCTAAATTCAAAACTCCAACGATAAGTATGGAGGCAATAAATCCTGTGAAAATGACTACGGCAGTACGTTTTTTACCGTAAAATTCAGAAAGCAAATCGGTAATCAAAAAAGTTACTGGGTAAGGAAGTATTCCTGCTGAAAGCACAAATGGCTCATCTCTTAAACAAGTTTGAACAGAAACAAACTTGTTTGCAATTAAATTACAAACGATTAGGAAAGCAATGAAAAGGCCGCCTAGAAAAATGTAAAGATAAGCGGCCTTTTTAGTTTTTTTAATGGTTTTTTCCTGCACTTAAATTAAAAGAATCCTACTTCGTAAATAGATTTTATCGGAATCATAATTTCCTTTTTCAAGGAAACATTCTTTTCCGTAGTTGCCCAAACTGTTGCAATCACCTTATAACTCGTTCCATTTTCATCAACAAAATAAATCTTAATGTTCGATTTGCTATGAGCACCTAATGCTGAGGCTTTATCTAAATCGATTTTTCTTTTAGCAATATCCTCTTTAGAAGTTAAAACATCCTCTTCATTAAATTTTAGCTTTTTAATATCTTCTTTGAGAATTTCAGTTGGTTTTGTAGATGTTTGATACATATTGTAAAAATTTTGATTGTCTACGAAGGAAAACTATAATTCGTTCTATTTATTTTACTATTTTTTCTCTGATCAAGGCATTTAACTCCTCAAATCTCTGAGAACCAATACGGTACCTTAAACCATCCTTATCTGTAAGTTCTACAGCATAGTTTCCGTGAGTGAAATATTTCACTTTACCTCTGATGTGTAAATTGTATACTGGACGATTGAAAAGAATTTTGCTGTATTTAACAACTTCCACCGTATCTATATTTTTCAAGTCAATCTTTACTTTACGCGTAGTCCAAAAACCATCCAATTCAAGAACATCTCCTCTAACTTGGGTTTTCAAGTGGAGCACAAAAAAGGAAATCAAACTCAGCATCAAAATACCAAGCCCGACAATTAAAAATAAATTAGATGTTTCGTCCTTTGAATCCGAAACAAAATAACTCCCAAAAGCACCAAGGGCTATAAATAATCTAATAAAGAGATTGAATTTATTATAACCTAGATATTGTTTTTCTTCATATTCCATTACTGTAAACTTATAACATAAATATTTTTTGTGCCAGGATCAACTCGATATCTGTTATCCGAACGATGACCAATTATCCAGACTACTTTTTCAGCATCGCATAATAACCATGTATCCTCTTTATCTTTTAAACTGAATTTATTATTCGTAAAGTAATCACTAATTTTTTGTTTTCCATTCATTCCTAATGGAATAAACCAATCACCCTGCTTCCATTTTCTGATCTTCAGCTTCCCTTGAACTTTATCAGCATTTATATATGCTTTATTTCCGTTAGGCTGGAGGGTAATTCCATTTTCAAAACATTCGATCGTCAGATCAATCGGCATTTCTTGATCTAAATAATACTCTTTTAATTCAGGTTCTTTGGATTGAAAAATTTCCAACTGATTGGAGGCCGTTACTACCTTCCAGTTATCTTTTCCATAAAAAGATTTTCCCTTATGTTTTGTAGAAATCATAGATTCTATGTCTGGATAAGAAAACCCTTTTGATCTGAAAAACTGCTGTAAAAAAGTTATTGTTGCTTTTTGAATCTGAGAAAATGGAAGAATCAAACTATTGTCTTTCGTTTTCAATGTACTTTTCCAAGCTTCATATTGCTCTTCCCAGTTGCATTCAACAGCTTTTAACCTTTTAGTTGAGTTATTAATGGCCTGGAACAAGGAAGGGTTTATTTCTTTCAAAACCGGAATGACCTGATGCCGAATTTTATTTCTAAAATACTTTCCAGATGCATTACTGCAATCTTCTCTGAAAGGTATATGGTTTGCATAAATAAAATCATTTATTTCATCTCTTGAAACACATAATAAAGGCCGGACAATATTATCCCGTTTTACTTTCATACCTCTTAACCCCTTCAAGCCGGTACCTCTGGTTAAATTGATTAAAATGGTTTCCAACTGATCATCCAGATGATGGGCAGTTGCAATTTTGGTTAGGTTTCTTTCCTTAACCAATTTGTAAAACCATGAATATCTTAAATCACGAGCTTTCATTTGAATACTTATCCCCTCTTTTTTAGCAGCATTTACCGTTTCAAACCTATTTGTATGAAAGGGAATCTGGAGTTTTTTACAAAGACCTTTTACAAACTTCTCATCAGATTCAGATTCTTCACCTCGCAATTGATAATTACAATGAGCAACTTCAATCGGAACTTTTAGATTATTTAAGAGCATAAGTAAAACAATAGAATCTCTTCCACCACTTACTGCAACAAGTACTTTATCTGAATCATCAATCAGACCTTCTTTTTGTATGAATTCACTTACTTTGCTTAACATAAACTAATCTACATTTATAAAACTTATTGATATTTAATCTAATCTGTTTATGGAAGAAAATGATAATCGTTTCATAAACTATTCTACTTTTTTATCGGGGATTAAAACGTCAAATATAGCTTCTGCCTTTAACAATGACTCTTTATACTCTTCTTCAGCACCAGAACCACTTGTGATTGCACCGCCCACCATAAATGAGATATAACGATTTCTTTCATTATAAAGTATACTTCGAATTACAACATTAAAATCAAAATCACCATTTGGTTTAACATACCCTATAGCACCACTAAACAGACCTCTTTTGGTAGACTCATACTTTTCAATAAGCTCCATTGCTTTTACTTTTGGAGCTCCAGTCATACTACCCATGGGAAAACAGTGCTTAATTATATCTATTGATGTTCTCTCTGGTTCAGCTTCACAGCTAATTGTACTAATCATTTGATGCACTTGAGGAAAACTGTATATCCCGAATAATTCATCTACCCTTACTGAACCCTTGTTAGCTATTTTACTTAAATCATTTCTAACCAAATCAACAATCATTACATTTTCACACTTCTCTTTAACGCTTCCTCTTAACAAATGAATTTGCTGTTGATCTTCCTGGGCAGAAAAACCTCTTTTAACAGTACCCTTGATGGGTTGACTTGTTATTTTATTTCCATTTTTTTTAAGAAACCTTTCAGGACTGGCCCCTAAGCAATAACGACCGTCTAATTTTAAAAAAGAAGCATATGGAACTGGTGATTTTTTAATTAAATTACTATAAATTGCTATAGGATCCGCATCAATATTTTGTGCATAAAATTCCTGACAAAAATTAACTTCAAAAATATCTCCCAGCTGGATATGCTTCTTTAAATCCTGAACTCTTTGAATATATTGTTTTTTTGAAATTCTACTTCTTATTTCAGAAATTTCACCACGTTTAAAAAAAACCTCAAGCTTTTGCAACATTTTTTTAAACCCACAAGAATCTTCACCTTCAATTTTAACTTTCTGATTTTTAACCTCAACTCTAATTTCTGGTTCAAAAAAACTCAATCCTGGAAAACCCAGACCATCTTCGTTTTGACTATTTAACTTCTCCAATTCGTTTTTCAAATCGTAACTCAAAAAACCAAAAAGCCACAAATCTTTTTTTGAAATTTCCTCTAACTCACAAAAACGATTGGATGACACAATAGATTTAGCACCAAATCCAGCAATTAAATCATATTCTGAATAGTTTGAATACCTATAATCGTTTGAATCTAGAATAGAAACATGTTGGTACTCTTTTGACAAAAGAAGAAGTCGCTCCTTAAATTGAGGAATCTCATCAATATTAAATTCAATAGCTTCCAATTATTTATGCAATCTGTTTTTATCAATAATTTCCTTTACCGCATCAACCTAATAATCATTACTATTCAAACTGGGAACCAATTGAATTTTTTCTCCGCCATAATCTTCAAACACCTCGTGATAAATTCTTGCAGATTTTGGTGCCCTGAGGGAAGCAATAGTTCCATTAACCAAAAAANATTTTCCAATTAAGTTAACATTGATTACTCTCTCATCAAATAAAAACTCTCTCAAATACCTTCTGACTAAACCCGTTTTTGATCCCTCAGGAATTGATAAGTTAATGAAAAGAGTGCTCGTTTTCATGGATGCAATTTANCAATTCCAGTTTATTACTTTAAGTTGACTTTCTCAATTCTTCTCAAATAATTTTTCTTATTGAAGAATAATTAAAAACAATACATAAAAACACCCCTGATGGGGTGTTATGAAATCATATATGTAAAGCTCTTTTTCCGGTGGCATCAAGTGCTGCCTCCTTAATGGCTTCAGTAAATGTTGGATGAGCATGGCACATTCTTGCCAGATCCTCTGCGGTAGCGCGATACTCCATGGCAGTTACTGCCTCTGCAATTAAATCTGCACAGCGAGGTCCAATCATGTGGACACCTAATACCTCATCAGTTTCCTTGTCTGCCAAAACCTTTACAAACCCATACTTTTCATCCATACTGGCTCTTGCTCTACCGGAAGCTTTAAATGGAAACATACCTGATTTGTATGAAGCACCTGATTTTTTTAATTCTTCCTCCGTTTTACCAACAGCGGCAACTTCTGGCCAGGTATAAACAACTCCGGGAATTAAATTATGGTCAATATGTGGTTTTTCTCCCGCTATANACTCAGCTACGAAAACACCCTCTTCTTCCGCTTTATGAGCCAACATCGCTCCTTTCACAACATCTCCGATGGCGTATATCCCCGGGATATTCGTTTGTAAGTGATCATCAACATCAACCCTTCCTCTATCATCAACTTTAACACCAGCGTTTTCCAAACCTAAATTATCTGTGTAGGGACGTCTTCCAACTGAAATTAAAGCATAATCAGCCTCAAGCTCAACAACCTCACCTTTCTTATTTTCTGCTTTTAAATAAGCTTTTTTTGCATCACCCTTTACCTCTGTAACTTTGTGAGAAAGGTAAAATTCAAATCCCAATTCCTTTTTTAAATTCTTCTGGAGCTCCTTACCGAGGGACTTATCCATAGTTGGAATAATCCCATCCAAATACTCAACCACAGAAACTTTGGTTCCCAAACGAGCATAAACAGAACCCATCTCTAAACCAATTACACCGCCACCAACTACAATTATATGTTTTGGAACTTCAGATAATTCCAACGCTTCAGTAGATGTAATCACCCTCTTTTTATCCAGTTGAATAAATGGAAAAGAAGCAGGTTTGGAACCCGTTGCAATAATTGTATTTTTAGTTTTTATCTCAACCGGTTCTCCTTTATCAGGAGAAATAAGAATTGTACCTTTATCTTTAAACGATCCTAGGCCCTTGAGAACATCTATTTTGTTTTTNTTCATTAAGAAATCTATTCCTGCACAAGTTTGAGAAACAACACCTCGCTTTCTCTCGATCATTTGCTTAAAATTGACTTTCAAATCCTTAATATCAATTCCATGTTCTTTAAAAGCATGATTAGCATTGTGATAATGCTCAGAAGAATCCAATAATGCCTTGGAAGGAATACATCCAACATTCAAACATGTTCCACCAAGTGTGTCATATTTTTCTACTATGGCCGTTTTCATACCTAACTGGGCACATCGAATTGCTGCAACATATCCTCCAGGTCCCGAACCAATAACTACTGCGTCGTAATTGCTCATTTTAAAAAAAATTTGGACTACTAAAATAACGAAAAGAATTCGTTGAGAAGGCGTTAAGTGAAGAAAATGAGAAGTTGTGAAAAAAGTTTACAAAATCGTTAATAAGTTTCTACCCAAATCTCAATGATTACAACCATATAAAACCTCATTTTTATTACATTTGTTTTGATGGAAGATTTTGTAGTTTCAGCAAGAAAGTATCGACCCGACAGTTTTGACACTGTTGTTGGCCAATCTGCCATTACCTCCACTCTTAAAAACTCTATATTATCCAATCAGGTAGCGCAAGCATTTTTATTTTGCGGGCCAAGAGGTGTTGGCAAGACCACCTGTGCCAGAATTCTTGCCAAAACAATAAACTGTTCCAAAATAACTCCTTCAGGAGAAAGCTGTAGCAATTGCGAAAGCTGTAGATCTTTTGACAAAGGAAATTCATTAAATATTTTTGAACTTGATGCGGCTTCAAATAACTCGGTAGAAGACATAAGAAATTTAATTACTCAAGTTAGAATTGCACCTACAATCGGAACTAAAAAAGCATACATAATTGATGAGGTACATATGTTATCGAAATCTGCATTTAATGCATTTTTAAAGACCTTGGAAGAACCACCAAAACATGCAGTTTTTATTTTAGCCACAACTGAAAAGAATAAAGTTTTACCTACGATTCTTTCTCGTTGTCAAATTTTTAACTTTAACAGAATTACCTCAGAAGATATTGCCCTGCATTTATCAAAAATAGCTNATAAAGAGAATATTACAGTAGAATCTGATGCACTTCACATTATTGGACAAAAGGCAGATGGGGGATTAAGAGATGCCCTTTCCATTTTCGACCAATTGATTTCTTTCTCCGGGGGTCAATTAACTTATGAGAATGTAATAAAGAATCTAAATATTCTTGATTACGATTATTATTTTCAAACAACTGACTTAATTAAACAGAAAAATTTAAGTGGTCTTCTTTTGTTGTTAAACCAAATTATTGAAAAGGGATTTGAAGATCTTATTTTCATGAATGGTTTAGCATCTCATTTCCGAAATTTACTGGTAAGTAAGGATGAAAGTACTCTTCAATTACTGGATGTTGGAGAAAACATAAAAGAAAAATACAAAACTCAGTCAAAAGAAAATTCGCTTTCATTCTTAATTAACGGACTTGAAATTCTAAGCAATTATGATGTTCAGTTCAAAACATCAAAAAACAAAAGACTTTTAACAGAAATAACACTAATGCAATTATGCTCTGAAGAAGTTTCGGAAGGTAAAAAAAAAAGCCCCGCAGAATAACGCTTCCTATTCCAAAAATATGGAGTAAAAAGAAATCAACAATAAGCTATTCTGAAGATAAAAAGGAAAAAACTCCAATAAAAACCAGATTAGAAAAAGAAAGTTCGATTCCTGCAACTAGAAAAATTAATATNGTCGCTAAAGAAAAATCTACAGGGAATCTATCTATTAAAAAACTTCTTAACCCTGTTCAAAAAAAGGAGGAAGAAAACAAAATTGAAATCAAAACTGAACCTTTTTCACAAGAAGAATTAATAAATGAATGGAGAAAGCTTGCTTATTCTATTAAAATTAAAGACCTCGATCTATACTCTACCTTAAATGCCAACCCTCCTGTTTTAAAAGATAATTATCGAATTGAATTATCCATTTACAATGCTGCTCAAGAAACTGATATAAACAACAAAAAACCTGAGTTATTAGGTTATTTAAGAAAGCGGTTGAACAACACACTTATCGATATAGATTTAGTAATTAATAAGGCAAACGCAAATAAAGGACTCTATACCGAAAAAGATAAATACAAAAAACTTGTTGAGAAAAATCCAAAAGTTGATGAACTGAGGAAGAAATTTGGCCTCTCTTTTTGAGCACTTTATTTTCCCATAGCCAAATATTCAAGTTAATTTTAAGGTTTAATGTTTTTGAACTTCATCAAAAGAGCTCATTAGTTTGTAAAAAAATAATGAAATAAATAAAAAAATGTGACGTTTTTACTTTTTGCAGTTATTCATATAAATCCGGATAACAAAAGTGAAGTCCATTAAAGTGAACATTAATCCTCAGTACCATAAAACAAGAGTTCAGATTAATTCTGAACATAAACTGGTAGAGGCAGCAAAAAAAGACAGTAAAAAATTCCGGGTATTATACAACAAATATTATGAGATTGTTTTCCGATTTATTTATCAAAGATCTGGAAATGAAACAATCACAACAGATATTGTTTCGGAGGTATTTTATAAAGCTCTTGAGAATATAAATAGATATGAATTCAGGGGCCTTCCTTTCTCTAGTTGGCTTTTAAGAATAGCACACAATGAAACAGTAAAATATTACAGAAAAACAAATAAAGCAAGAGTAGTAAAATTAGAAACTAAACACCTACATAATTTAGCTTCAGAAGAAAACGAAAACAATGTAGAAGAATTAAAACCTATACTTTTAAAGGCANTGAAAGAATTGAAAAGTGAGGATCTGCAATTAATCGAAATGAGATTTTTCGAAGGACGCCCTTTTAAAGAAATGGCTGAAATACTGAACAGAAAAGAATCTGCTGTAAAAATGAAAGTGTACCGAATTCTTGAAAAACTAAAATTTTACTTCAAACAAAATATAAATGACTGATTTGAAATTCGAAATAGACGGTAAAAAATTATCCCGTGAGGAAATTAACAGGAAAAAAGATTTTGACACATTTTACAAAAATTTTCAAACAACACGCACGTCATTTTACCGCAAAAATTGGTTTTGGGCCAGCACTGGATTTGCCTCTCTAGCAATCTCGTATATGTTGATGTTTACGCATATAAAAAATAATGAACACCTCTCAAAAAAGAATACTNAATTTGCCTCAAACTCAACACACATAACTCACCTAGAGAAAGTTAAAAGAAAGTCGTTTAACCATCATTTTGGAAATGTTTTTAAACCAGCTTCAACAAATCTTGATGTAACTCAAAATTTTGTTTGCTTTTCAAAAATATTAGCAAAACCTAATAAGCAAAATCATTTTTTTGATTCAAAGAGTGAAAATAAAGAATGGTATTATCTGGAAAACGACAGTATTAGATTATCTAAAAATGGAAAACTTCCTGACAAAAACCCAATTACCTTTCCAAAGAATGGTAAATCTAAAATTGTATTTCCAGATAATTTTGTTCCGCCACATGTTCCTGAATATCGAAAACAAAAAAAACGACGTATTCAAATTCAAAAATAAAGATGGATGTATGAATTGTTCTTCTAAAATCTAATTGAACGACATACTCTTAAGCGGATATAAGTAATCAAAATTGAATTCTTAACAATTCACCCCGGCTCGATGCTACAAAAAACGCATTATTTATTAAATTTAAACCATGTTTTTCCTGCGGGTACTATTATTGCCATTTGCTTTTCTCTACGGTTTAATCACTAAGATTAGAAACCTGCTATTTGATTTTGGTGTTTTTACATCAAAAGAATATCAAACAAAATCTATCTCAGTAGGCAATATTACCGTTGGCGGAACCGGCAAATCTCCTCACATAGAGTATCTGATTAACCTGCTGAATGAAGATTTTAAACTCGCTACATTGAGTAGAGGTTACCAAAGAAAGACAAAAGGTTATTTAGTTGCTGATGAAAAGTCTACTTACGCTGAAATTGGTGATGAGCCCATGCAGTTTCACACAAAATTCAAAAGAGTTACAACAGTTGTAGATGAAAACCGTCAGAGAGGGATTGAAAATATAGAAAAAGATATTCAACCAGATATTATACTGCTCGACGATTGTTACCAGCATAGATGGGTAAAACCACAACTGAATATTTTACTGCTGGATTACTCCACAATCGGAAAAACACAATTTATGCTTCCATCCGGTGAATTAAGAGAATGGAAATCAGGAAAGAAAAGAGCCCATTTAATAATAATTACAAAATCACCTAAATTACATTCCCCCATTGAAAGTCGAAGAATAAGTAGTTTAATAAAACCACTAAAAACACAAAATATTTTTTTTAGCTACATAGACTATAAATCTATTCAGCCATTTAATTACAAGGCCACAGATTTACTTGAAAAGAACTTCGATCTTAAAAAATTTAAAACACTTGTTTTTGCTGGTATTGCTAAAATCACACCTTTAATTGATTACCTGAAACAAGAGTCCAGAGAAGTTATCGTTAATGAATTCAACGATCACCATAATTTTGAACCAATAGATATTATAAGAATTGTGAACCAATTCAAAGAAATTATATCCTCAAAAAAAATAGTAATTACTACAGAAAAGGATGCTATGCGTTTAAAAGACCAGCGATTATTTCCCTTATTAGAAGAAATTCCTGTTTTCTATCTTCCTATTGAAATTAAATTTCACGAAGGCCCGGATAAAGAAACAACTTTTGACCAAACAATATTGGAATATGCTCGATCAAATTAAAGAAACTACTGATTTTTTAATTCAGCAGATTCGTAATTATAAATCTCCTGAAACAGGAATTATTTTAGGTACTGGTTTAGGCGGATTGGTTGATGCTATTGATATTGATGTTCAAATTGACTATGAAGAAATACCAAATTTCCCGGTTTCAACTATTGAATCGCATAAAGGCAAATTAATTTTTGGGGAGATCTGTGGAAAACAAGTTGTGGTTATGCAGGGNAGGTTCCATTATTATGAAGGCTACTCGTTAAGTCAAGTGGCATTTCCTGTAAGAGTATTCAAACTTTTAGGTATAAAAACGCTTCTNGTTTCAAACGCAGCAGGAGGTCTCAACCCCAATTTTTCAAAAGGAGATATTATGATTATTTCAGATCATATTAATCAATTCCCGGGAAATCCATTAATTGGTAAAAACTTAGATGAAATCGGGGCTCGATTTCCTGACATGTACGAACCCTATGATAAAACTCTAATTTCAAAAGCTGAAAAACTGGCTTCAAAACTGAATATAAAAACCAAAAAAGGCATTTATATTGGATTACCAGGGCCAATGCTGGAAACTCCTGCAGAATATAATTACTTAAGAGTTATCGGTGGAGATGCAGTTGGAATGAGTACAATTCCGGAAATCATTGCGGCAAAGCACGCAGATTTAGCATGTTTTGCTTGTTCTGTAATTACGGACATATGCTATGGTGAAATAAAACCTGTAAACTTTAAAAACATACTGGAGACTGCAAGCAATACAGAACCTGATTTAACCATACTTTTTAAAGAACTTATTAATCAATTATAATATGAAATCAATTTGGTATCCAATTTTAGCAAGCGCTTTCCTCTTCAGTTGTGAAAATGGAGACAACAAACAATTTTCAGAAGGAAATTTAGTCGTAAATTTTGAAATAGATGAACTCGAGGAAAAAGAGGTTGTTTTAGAGCTTTTATCTTTAAATTCAAAACACATACAATTAGATACTGTATGGCCAGAAAATGGAAAAGGATCTTTTCAATACGAAACGGAAAAAACATCCTTTTATCAAGTATACGTCCCAGGTGAAACTGGTGAAATCATATTTGTCGCAAGCCCCGGAGACATCGTTAAAATTGATGCAAAGGCAAATCACATTTATTCTTCATCCAGAATTGGAGGGACNGAAGAGAATACGCGTTTGGATTCGCTTATCACGCTAATTAAAGCAACAAAATTTTACACAGATTCGCTACAAATGGTATATAAAGAAGCTGAGTCAAAACAAATGCATTATGCTTTATTGGAAAATTTTCAAAAACTATATGGAAATGCAAAAATGAGGGAGGAAGCATATGTTATAAATTTCATTAGGAAAAATCCCGGTCAATACTCTAATTTGTTAGCCCTTAACTCACTAAATAAAATGCGACATGGAAAAATATTTCAAATGGTGGATAGTGCTTTGGTTGAAAATTTTCCCGAAAATGAAGACGTTATAAAATTTCATGAATCAATTGAAAAAAGATATACATCATCAATAGGTAAAAAAGCACCAGACTTCACTCTTTTAGATGTGAACGAAAAAAANATTTCACTTTCGGACTTTGAAGGAAAATACATTTTACTTGATTTTTGGGCAACGTGGTGCGGTCCATGTATTAAAGAAATACCCAATTTGAAGAGAATTCATGAGAAATTTGGAGGTGAAAAATTTGAAGTAATCAGTGTTTGTCATGACAGGAATAATCCAAATACAAAAAGGGCATGGAAAAAAATCAATAAACAGCATGGAGCTAACTGGACGCAAGTATATGATGCAGGAGGACTGGCAACAGCAAAAAACTATAAAATAACGCATTATCCCACAATGCTGGTATTGGATCCTGATGGCAAAATCATTGATGCCGGCAACCACATTAGAGGTGAAAACGCTTATCAAATTATAAAAAAGCTAATTGAAAATGAGTAAAGCTTTATCAGCGCTCTCACTTTTTCTGCTCACCCTTTCTGCAAATGCATACTGGCAACAAAAAGTAAGTTACTCTATAAAGGTTAAATTAATCGATTCAACCCATACACTTAAGGCTTACGAAAAAGTCACATATGTAAATAATTCTCCTGATACCCTTCGTGAAATGTATTTTCACCTATGGCCAAATGCTTATCAAGCCGGAACTCCACTGGATAAGCAAATACAGGAAGATGGAAATACCAAACTTTATTTTGGTGATGATAAGNACATAGGCCGACTCGATTCAACGCAATTTAAAGTAAATGGAATTTCCGTTCTCTTAAAAAAGCACCCTTTGAAAACTGAAGTAGCCTGGTTTATGCTTCCAAATTCATTACTACCAGGAGACTCTATTACTATTTCAACTCCTTTTCAGGTCAAAGTACCTTTTGGAGAGATCTCCCGATTAGGTCATTTACATGACTCCTATCAAATAACGCAATGGTATCCAAAACCGGCCGTTTATGATGAAAATGGCTGGAACGTAATGCCTTACCTAAGTATGGGCGAGTTTTACTCAGAATATGGTGAATTTAATGTTGCTATTACACTTCCAAAAAAATACAAATTAGCTGCTTCTGGAAATTTAGTAAACGTAACAACACTTGAAAATTCAAGAACCGAAAACTATTACATAAATAACGTTCATGATTTCGCATGGTTTGCGGATACATCATGGATTGAAGAAACAAGCTGGGTTATTTTACCCAACTCCGGCAGAAAAGTGAAAACATATATGAAATATCGTCCAGAGGATAGTAAAGTTTATAAAAATTCGGTTCAGTTTGTGGACAGTGCTCTTTACTACTACAGTTTATGGATTGGTGATTATCCATATGATGTTTGCGGAGCTGTAGATGGTGGATTAACTGCCGGAGCAGGAATGGAATATCCCACAATAACGGTTTTAGGAGGAAGTGAAAACAGAGCATTGCATGAGGAAGTAACCGTTCATGAAGTTGGCCATAATTGGTTTTATGGGGTCCTGGGGAGTAATGAACGTAAAAACCCATGGATGGATGAAGGAATTAACTCTTATTACGAAAGGCGATATTATGAAGAAGTGAAACCGAAAATGAATTTTTATGATTTTTTTCCAATACTTAAACTATTAAAATATAAACCTATAAGTCAAACCGAATTTCACCATTATTCATATGATTATGTGAATACGCGTAATATCGATCAGCCTGCGGATTTACCTGCAAATGAATATTCNAGTCTCAATTACGGGTCCGTCATATACAGTAAAGTAGCCGTTTGTTTTAATTATTTAGAAAAATATTTAGGAAAAAAAGTATTCGATAAGGCCATGCAAGAATACTTTCAAACATGGAAATTTAAACACCCATCTCCAAAAGACCTTAGAATAATATTCGAGAAATACTCCAACAAAGAACTCAATTGGTTTTTTGACGATCTATTAAAGACAAGTTACCCTGTTGATTACAAAATCGAACACGCTGGCTCTTCGATGGATAACAAAAAATTTAGCGTTATAGTAACCAATGCTGGAGATATTGCATCTCCTGTTGTTCTAAGTGGGATTAAAAATGGAAAAGTAATTAAAACAGCATGGTTTGATGGATTTTTTGAAACAAAGGAACTTTCTTTTCCAAGTGGAGATTACGATGAAATTATTATTGATTACTATCACGACATTCCGGAAATTAATCGAAAAAACAATCGTTTTTCACTTTTTAATTTTTTTGGAAGAATTGAACCACTTGAAGCAACACGACTCTATGACTTTAACAAAATCGATAAAACTCAAATTCACTTCTTGCCAGTTCTTGGATATAATTTACACGATAATTTACAATTGGGTACACTCGCAAGTAATTTAAGTATTCAGGAACAAAAGTTTCGATATTTACTTATGCCTCAATTTTCATTTGGAACAAATAAATTAGTAGGTTCAGGTCAATTCACATATTCGATATATCCATCAGAGTATTTTAATAAAGTAAACATCAATTTCATCTATAAAAAACAAGGCCTTGATTTAGGCATAGTTCCAGGACAAATAGAAAAATCCGAACTGGGTTTAAACTTTATACTTACAAACAAAAATGCACGGTCAAAATTAAAATCCAATCTTGAAGCAAGAGTAACAAACTCAAGAGTTTCATTTGACAGAAGAGGATCAAAAATGAAAAATTATATCACATTTAATTTTAAAACAAAAAACAATCGTTCTATCAATCCATATAAAGCAAATATCCAATTGCAGGCTTTTGAACAAAATTGGAAATTAACCACCGAATTTAATTATGGTTTAACAGTAAATAATCGCTTACAAAAAATTGACATTCGGGGTTTTGCAGGTTGTTTTTTACAAAGTTTAAATGCAAATACCGAAAGATTTAATCTAACGGCAAATAATGGAACCATTACAGCAGTTCCTTCTGATCTGGAAAACTTCACATATAGTACACCTGATTATTTATTTGACAACACAACATATGGAAGGTTCATTACTGATGGAACAAACTTAGCAAGACAACAAATACATATTCAGGACGGAGGGTTTAAAAGCGGGATAAGCACAATCACTTCAACAGTCTGGATTGGAAGCGTAAACATCGTTATTCCGCTACCAATAAAATTAATTTCATTTTATACAGATTTTGGAACTACAGACAGAATATGGAATAATTATACTGCAGGAACATCAACTTCTCCCCTTCTATTCGACTGTGGGTTCCAACTTAACGTAAAACGAAATTATTTTGAAATATACTTCCCAATATATTACTCAGAAGCAATTAAGAACGATTATGAAATGGCTGATCTTGGAGATGATCCAACCACGGATGAAAATGAATTTAATTATTTTAGAAGAATTAAAT
The DNA here is from genome assembly GCA_002720635.1 of Flavobacteriales bacterium. Lineage (GTDB taxonomy): Bacteria > Bacteroidota > Bacteroidia > Flavobacteriales_C. The sequence goes on from PBJD01000007.1 coordinate 15,528, forward strand.
TCATGTTTAACATGAACAAACTATACAATATTCTTCAATAATGGAGCAAGGGAAAAAGATATATTTTGCGTCGGATTTTCATTTAGGTATTCCTGATTATGAAGAAAGCCGTCAACGTGAAAAAATGATTGTAAAGTGGCTGAATANCATAAAAGAAGATGCACAAGAAATATTTTTAGTTGGAGATATTTTTGATTTTTGGTTCGAATACAAACAAACCGCTCCAAAGGGATATATACGATTCCTTGCTAAAATTGCAGAAATTACAGATTCAGGTATTCCTGTTCATTTCTTTACCGGCAATCACGACATGTGGATGTTTGAGTATTTGCCAAAGGAAATTGGCATTTCCATTCACAGAAATACAATTTCCCGAGAATGGAATGGAAAGAAATTCTTCATTGGACATGGAGATGGATTAGGCCCAGGAGATCGGTTTTATAAATTTCTAAAGCTTTTTTTCAATTCAAAATTTTGCCAATGGCTTTTTACTCGTATTCATCCCAATTTAGGAATGGGAATTGGTAACTTATGGAGTACTAAATCTCGAGAATCAAATCTCGAAAAAGGAAAACAGTTTCTGGGAGATGAAAACGAATGGCTTTATATTTACGCNAAAGAAATTCTTAAAAAAGAACATTACGATTTTTTTATTTTTGGTCATCGNCATCTTGTCCTCGACATAGAAATTAAAGAAACAAATTCTCGTTATGTTAACCTTGGCGAATGGTTTTCTGGAAAACCGAATTTTGCCTCATTTGATGGAGAAAATTTAACTTTGGAACCTGTAAAAAAAGAATAGCACGTGGAATTTGAAAAAAAAACAGACTTAGTATTTGGAATACATCCCATTTTGGAAGGTTTAGAATCAGGAGAAAACTTCGATAAAATACTTATTTTAAACTCACTAAGAACTCCTCAAGCAAAAGAAATAATTTCCATCGCGAAAGAAAAGGGTGTAACTGTAAATAAAGTACCTCAACAAAAACTGGATCGAATAACACGAAAAAACCATCAAGGCATAATTGGTTTTATTGCTCCCATTGAATTTCAACAAATAGAGGACATTCTTCCTGAAATATTTGCACGTGGAAAAAATCCTTTTCTTCTTATTCTTGATAGAATTTCTGATGTTCGGAATTTTGGTGCAATTGTTCGAACCGCAGAATGCGCCGGAGTTGATGCAATCATAATTCCCAAAAAAGGATCTGCTCAAATCAATGGAGAAACCATTAAAACATCAACAGGAGCAATATTTAATGTTCCAATTTGTAAAGTTGCAGGATTAGACTCCATAATTCCATTTTTAAAAGACTCTGGCATACATTTGATTGCCTGTACAGAAAAATCGGAAGTTAACTATACTGAGGTTGACTATACTCTTCCAATAGGTATTATATTAGGAAATGAAGAATCCGGAATTGCTATTTCAAATATTACTAAGAGTGATTCTACTGCAAAATTGCCGTTGATTGGAAAAACCAAGAGCTTAAATGTTTCCGTTGCAGCAGGAATAATTATGTACGAGGTTATCCGGCAAAGAGGCTGATTCATAAATAGTTTAGACTAAAGCTATTTTATTAAAGACGGAAACTTGCAAGGACAAGTATTTCTTCTTTACATTACTCATAATAAAGCTTATCTTTACTAACGTATATAGCATTGCCCATTATAAAAAATTACAGAGACAATTCTTGATTTTATTAGATAATAGGTATTGTTNAAATTACTAAAACAATATAAAACCTATGGCAAGATCACAGGAAACATTTGGCAAAAAGGAACGAGAAAAGAAAAGGCAGAAAAAAAGAGAAGAAAAAGCACTTCGAAAAGAAGAAAGAAAATCGAATGCCACCGGTGGTAAATTTGAAGATATGATTGCCTATGTTGATGAATTTGGTCAAATTGTAGACACACCACCAGATCCATCNAAAAAAACAAAAATTAAAGCTGAAAACATAAATCTTGATTACTCAAAACAGTCCATTGATATGGAGGATGAAGCCCTTCAAGGAAAAGTTTCTTTTTTCAATGATGAAAAAGGATATGGATTTATAAAAGACAATAACTCAAAAGATTCCTATTTTGTNCATATCAACAAAGTAGAAGGAGAAATTACTGAAGGAGATAAAGTTACTTTTGAATTGGAAAAAGGACCAAAAGGATTAGTTGCTGCTAACGTGAAGAGAATCTAGCGTAATAAATAGTATAACTTCTGTAAACCATCCAGAACCTGGATGGTTTTTTTTTGAAATCATTTATCCTGCCATATGTCATTAATAAATGCTTTTACACATATCTGTGTGAAAAAGAATCGAGAAAGATTAAAGCATTACTAGTATTGGACCGTTAGATTTGTTTGGGATCATCTATCCATATGCTGGTTTACAAAGACATTGCTAATTTGTATTTTGTTTAGCATCAGCTTTTGAATTTGCATATGGGCTAAAACAGCTTGTATGAAGAGTATACTAATTGCATCGTCGTTTCTTTTAATAAGTATAGCGAGCTTATTTACACCATCCGAAATAAATGTAAACTTCAACGCTCCGTTAACTACAGCAGCTGGAGAATCATTCATTATGAATATTGAAATCGATAAAGGTGATATATCTGATTTCGCAAAACTACAATTAAGTTTACCTGAAGGTTTTAGTGCCGAACTTTTTGAGGGAAAAGAGGGGACATTTACATTTTATGACCAAAAAATAAAACTCATCTGGATTTCATTACCATCTGATCCAAAATTTAATGTGAAGATAAAAATTGATTGTGACACATCATTGGCAGGAGATTATAATTTCAAAGGTAAAATATCCTATGTTCTTGAAGGAGAAAGAAAGAACAAAGAACTTATTTCACCAACATTTAAAATTACTCCGAAATCCAAACCTACATCTCCAGGTACTTCACCTAATGAGAATAATAGCATTGCAATAAATACTACAAATGTAAGTTCCTCCGNGGGTGAACTTTCTTGCTCACGTTCATTTGATGCTATGAAAATAAATCCTGGGAAAACATTTTTAGTCACTCTGACAGTTGAAAAATCCAATGTTTCCGGAGTGGGAAAAATAATAGAAAATATTCCAGACGGATTTACTGCTCAAGAAGTAGAAAATAATGGTGCAATATTCAGCCAAAAGGGAAATCAAGTAAAATTTTTATGGATGACTCTACCCTCCGATAATGAATTTACGGTAAGCTATAAAATTATGGTNGATGAAAACTTAAACGGCAATAAAGTAATTGATGGAAAAATGTCTTATTTGGATGGTGATGTTACTAAAAATGCTTTAATAGATGGAACATCAATTGAGATTACAAATACCCAGCAAGATATTCAAACTGCGGGAATCGAACAAAACAGTAATGATGAAACGACAATATCTGCTGAGGAAGAGAAAACAACTCANAACAACAATACTTCGGAGAAAGCAATCGGTTCTGATGAAGAAAAAGAATCTGTAAATAATACCGATAAAGAAGCTATAACCGATCAGAAATCTTCATCAACCGAAGATCAAACAGAAAGTGAAAACACAATAGCTTCAAATGACGAAACAAAATCAAATGAGGCAGCAAATAAAGAAGAAAACAGCACCACTTCATTAGAAGCTAATAACACATCAACTGAAAAAGAAAACACTACTGTAGATAATACCATTGCCACTCGTGAGGAAAACAACGCACTTCAAAACGAAACAGCTACTTCAATTGATAATACAACAGCTACAATAGAGGATGAAAATACAATTCAAACTGAAAACAACAATACAAACTCAACAAATGATGAAGCAACAAGTAATCATAAAGTGAATTACAGAGTTCAAATATGTGCACTTCGAAAAAAGACAGAAACCAACTACTTTGTNCAAAATCANAACGTCAAGGAAAAAATATATCTAAATATGCATGAAGGATGGCATAAATATACTGTTGGAGATTTTAAAAAATATATGTCGGCCAGAGATCATAGAAGCACTGCCAAATCAAAATATAAAATAAATGGCTCTTTTGTTACCGCATATAATGATGGATCAAGAATTACCGTTCAGGAAGCTCTTATGATTACAAAGGATAAATGGATTGCACCTTGATTATAAAAGTGGTGAAGTTTCACTTANAATTTTAATTCTGAATCAATCAAAAAAAGTTTGTCCTTAATTTTTTGTAACTCATTTAACATACCCTCTTCTTTAAGAATAGTACCTTTTAAATTGAGAGNGGAATAGTTCAATGAATCATCCTTTAAAACCTCATTGCATAGCAATAATGCTGTATCAATTTGATTTAATTTGTATTTAAATATAGCGTAATTTGATTTGGCTTGAATAAAGGAAGGATACTGTTTCANGACNATAGCATACATTTTATCAGCATCTTTCTGTTTTTCAAACTGATCATAAGACCACGCTAAACTATACTTTAATCCAGCATCCTCAGGAGAAATCTCAATGCCTCTTTTGTAGTAATCAATTGCTTGCGAGTCATTTTGAAGTGTTAAAAGCAAACCAAGTTCATAATATACTTCAGCAAAATCGTGCTCCAATTCAATTGCTGTTTTAAAACTTGATATGGATTTAGTTGTATCTCCGATATGTTTATAAGCAACTCCTTTCATAAAATATGCCTCTGGTCTCCTGTCATTTACTCTAAGTCCTTTATTAATGTTTATAAACACACTTTTATAATCACCAAGAAATAATTTTATTTCAGCCACCTTAAAATAAGCTTCCTCATTAGTTGAATCAAGAGAAATAGACTTATTAAAAAAAGTAAGAGCCTTTCCAATTTCAACTCTTCGAAAATGTATCTCTGCGAGCTGATTTATCGCAATACTATTATTAGAATCTAATTCCAATATTTTATAATAATAAAACTGAGCCGAATCAATATTTCCTTCAGATAAAAAATCTTCACCTTTTAATAAATCCGAGGTAATGGTATTATTTGAATTACATGAATTCAAAACCAATACGAACANAATGACTTTAGCTCCGGTAAAAAGACCACTGTACACCTTAAGGATTTTATAAATTTTTATTTGGTTCAAAACCATTTATCAAATATAAAAAAAGGGCATTCAAACGAACGCCCTTTNAGGAGTTGATTAACTTTTAATGCTACTCTCCAGATTCGATAGCAGCAAAAATTTTCTCTTCTAATTCTGCAGCTAGTTCTTCATTATCTTTAATAAGAGCCTTTACAGCATCCCTACCTTGTCCTAATTTAGTGTCNCCATAGCTAAACCATGANCCTGATTTTTTNACAATNCCTTTTTCAACNCCCAAGTCAATGATCTCACCTGCTTTNGAAAANCCTTCNCCNAACATNATATCAAATTCAGCNTTTCTAAAAGGTGGNGCTAACTTATTTTTAATAACCTTCACTCGAGTTCGGTTACCAATCACCTCATCTCCTGATTTAATCTGGCTGATTCTTCTAATATCAATTCTAACTGAGGCATAAAACTTAAGAGCATTACCTCCAGTGGTTGTTTCAGGATTTCCAAACATTACTCCAATCTTTTCTCGCAATTGATTTATAAAAATCACACAAGCTCCACTTTTCTTAATTGTGGCTGTTAATTTTCTCAATGCTTGTGACATTAAACGCGCCTGAAGTCCCATTCTGGAATCCCCCATATCACCTTCAATTTCTGCTTTTGGTGTTAATGCAGCAACTGAATCAACTACTAATAAATCAATAGCTCCAGAACTAATTAGATTGTCAGCAATTTCTAAGGCCTGTTCACCATTATCGGGCTGAGATATCAACAACTCTTCCGTATTCACTCCTAAAGATTCCGCATAGAATCGATCAAATGCATGTTCGGCATCAATAATAGCACAGATGCCTCCTTTTTTTTGTGATTCGGCGATAGCATGAATAGCTAAAGTTGTTTTACCTGAGGACTCCGGACCATAGACCTCAACAATTCGACCCTTAGGCAAACCTTTAATTCCTAATGCCAGATCCAACGAGATTGATCCTGTTGAGATAACCTCAATATCCTGCTTAGAATCGTCTCCCAATCTCATTACAGTTCCTTTCCCGTAAGCTTTATCGAGACGCTCCATTGTCATTTGTAAAGCTTTTAATTTTTCNTGATTTCCTTCAGCCATTNTATTCTATTTATATGATTCTAAAATTTGATTTGCATGCTCTTTGGTTTTTACTTTTGTAAAAACACGTTCAATATTTCCTTGCTCATTAATAATAAAAGTGGTTCTATGAATACCATCATACTCCTTTCCCATAAACTTTTTAGGTCCCCAAACTTGATATGCTTTAATCACCTCTTTGTTCTCATCAGCAATTAGCGAAAATCCTAAATCATATTTAGAAATAAAATTTTGATGCTTTTTTGCTGAATCAGCGCTTACTCCAAGAATTTCAAAACCATTATTTTTTAAAAGTTCTTGGTTTTCGGTTAAATTACAAGCCTGGGCAGTACACCCTGGCGTATTATCTTTTGGATAAAAGTATAAAACCAATTTCTTACCCAAATAATTAGCAAGTGAAACTTCACTTCCATTTTCAATAACTCCCTTGAAATCAGGTGCCTTGTCTCCTTCTTTTAATCCAGTCATTTCATTTTTTTTAATTTGACAATTTTTTTGTCAACTCTGTGTTTCTATAATGTAACAAAAGAAGATTCAACTAAACAAATATTCTTGTATTATTTTTACACTATATTTTGAAAAATATTATTTTGAAAAAAGATATACTTAGAAAAACATATTTAGAAAAGCGTAAAGCACTACCTTCTTCCAAATTGAAAGAAGCATCATCTCAACTGGTTAACAACACTATTGCACTAATCAGACAGTTTAAACCTAAATGCATTCACTGTTTTTTACCAATACACTCAAAAGGTGAGATAGATACCATGCCAATAATTAAATACTGCTGGGAAAACAATATCAACGTTGTTGTCCCTGTTAGCAATTTTGAAACCAACACGCTTAAAGCTGCGGAATTTAAACCTGAAACCAAAACAAAACAAACAAAAAATAATATCACAGAACCCGTTGACCCGGTTTGGAAAAAAACGGAAACTATTGACATTATAATCACTCCACTTTTGGCTTTTGATTCTAAAGGGTATAGAGTAGGTTATGGAAAAGGATTTTACGATCGTTTTTTTGTTTCCGAAGATACCTATGCAAAAAGAATTGGAATCAGTCTTTTTGAGCCATGTAATATCATAGAAAACATAAATGACTATGATATACCATTAACACATTGCGTTACACCAGGTAAAATATATTCTTTTTAGATTTTAACCTTATAATCTGAACAAAAATGAAAACTACTTTCTTAATTTTTGGACTATTTGTTACATCCGCGATATCAGCACAAGAATANTTTGTNCGATATAACCAAGCNGGNTATAAAACNNTAGGAAAAAAAAGTTTAATCATTAATTCCTCTCATTCTATAAACGGTAAATCCTGGTCAATATCCTTCAGAGATTCTNTCATACTTAACGGAGTGATAAAAAAATCAATAACCGGTAAAGGTGACCACACTAATTTTCCATATAACTACAAAGTAGATTTCTCGTCTGTTCAAAATAATGGCTTACTACATTTCAATTTTGAAGAAAAATCATATCCAATAAACATAGATTCGAACCCTTACACAAAATACATCAAAGAGGTTCTTAGATACCTAAGGCAACAAAGAAGTTCATCATATGAGTCTTTAGACCGTGAACCAGGACATTTTAGAGACAGCTCAGCNATTTTATATACGCAGGTGAATGAAAAAAAAGAATGGCGAGAAACAGCATTAAAAGTTAATGTATCGGGAGGGTGGTATGACGCTGGAGATTATCTGAAATTTAGTTTAACAAATGCATATACGTGCTACCAGTTGCTCCGAGCATATGAAGAAAACCCATCTGTATTTAACTATAAAAAATATTCTAAAAGTCAATTAAATGATCTTTTGGATGAAGTCAAGTTTGGACTGAATTTTCTTGAAAAATGCTATGTAAATGATTCTACTTTCGTTTTTCAGGTAGGCGACAATAGAGACCATGAACTTGGTAATCGTCTCCCAGTAAATGACACAAATCCCTATCGATTCGCATATACATCTCTTTCACGAAGCCAAATGGCTTTTGCTTCAGCATCGTTTGCTGTTGCTAGCCGTGTGTTTTCATCTGTAGATTCTACTCATGCAAAAATTTATCTGCAAAAATCAGAGGAACTTTTTGAAATGAGTAGAAAACATAAAGGCGTTTACTGGTTTGAAAAAAACCATGAAGTCTTTTACGCAGATAAAAGCCCATTCGACAACATGCTACTATCAGCATCTGAATTGGCAATAACAACAGGAAAAAAATATTATGAAGATCAAATAAAGTACTATTCATCTTTAGCAGGAAAAGGCTATTGGGCTTCTTGGTCTGATTTCAATATGATTGCGCATTCCAGAGCAGGTATATATTGTTCCAGGAGTTCCAGTTATTTAATTTCTGAACTTGAATATTTTGAAAAAAAAGCCACCGATCCAAACAATATCTGGATGGTTCCGCATGATTATACCTGGGGAAGCCTTTACTCTTTTTTTGGAGTTTCTTCAGCGGGTATTTTACACGATAATCTGCTTAAAAAAAATACATTTGGCTATTTAGCGCAAGAAGTTGTTGACTACACATTTGGAAAAAACAATTGGGGAGCTTCATTTTTAGCCTCTAAAAACATACCCAATTCTGTTCAAAACATATACTCTCAAACGTATAAGCTTCAAAAAAATCTTTTTCCAATTGGAGCAATTGCTGAAGGCCCAGGAGATATGGAAGGACACCTATCCAATGTTAAATGGTTTTCACTATCAAAAAAAGCTTACGAAAGTGAAAAGTTNAACACTCAAAANGTNGTATTTTATGACGATGANACAGATTTTCAAACTATGGAAACNACAATNTGCGGAATCGCTGATGGAATTTTTCTTTTAAGCTTAATGTCAAAATAACATCTTGTTACCAAACAATAAAACATAAGAATTATCGATTAATGTTATTGGCGTAAGCTATTCATCATAAACGCTTTAATTAGTATATTTATATTATGACAAGAGGTAGAAGATTTTTTATTTTTTTCTCAAGTGCGGGAATCATGTCAGCTTTTTTGCTCTTCACACTTTCTGTCAGACAAGACAAGCCCTTAAAAAAATACTTAAGCTGGCTGCCCAACCCTAAGGTAATTTCAATGCTCACTGAAATTAGAAATGCGCAGAACAAAACATATCCAAAAAGAATTGAATTTGTTGATTCTGCTTCTACTGCCCTTAATACACTTGATTTAACTGAACTTGAAGTAAAGCATGCTCTTAGAGATGGAGATGTGGAATTTATGCATGACCTAACCAAAGCNAGAGCAACTCCGAAACAATATTATGTTTTNATTGAAATCAATGATTTTGAATATTATATAGTTGCAAGATCATACATTGGCAGAACTGAAATATTCCAAGTTGGAAAAGTTGATGAAGATTAAAAAACTGCATTAAATCAATACAAGTAAAATCAGAAGTTTACAATTTTATGACCTCTGAATATCCATTAAATAATTAAATTTGCAGCAAAATTAAGGCAATGAGCTATCACAACGACTTAATAATTCGAACAGCAAAAGGAGAACCTACCGAAAGAACTCCAGTTTGGCTTATGCGACAGGCAGGAAGAATTTTAAAGGAATACCGTGATTTACGCTCGAATCTCTCTGGTTTTAAAGAATTGGTTGAAACACCAAATTTAGCAGCAGAAGTTACTATTCAACCGGTTGATTTATTGGATGTTGATGCTGCCATTATTTTTAGTGACATACTTGTTGTTCCTGAAGCTATGGGACTTACGTATGAAATGATTGAAAAAAAAGGGCCCTATTTTCCAAAAACAATCGAGACCGAAAGAGATTTAAACAAATTAATTATTCCAGACCCCTACGAAGGTCTAGNATATACTTTAGAGGCCATTAAAATCACCAAAAAAGAATTATCAGGTAGAGTTCCTATAATAGGTTTTGCGGGAGCTCCATGGACAATATTCTCATACATGATTGAAGGTGGAGGAAGTAAAACTTTCTCAAAAGCAAAAAAAATGCTNTATACCAACCCAGCACTTTCTCATCAGCTTCTAGGAATGATTACCAAAACCACCATTAGCTATTTGAAAGCTCAAATTGAATGTGGTGCAGAGATTGTTCAGTTATTTGATAGCTGGGCAGGAATACTATCAGAAGAACAGTATAAAGAATTTGCATTACCTTATATTTCTACAATCTGTGACTCCATAGATGAAGTTCCCGTAACAGTATTCGCTAAAGGCGCTTATTTTGTAAGAAAAGAAATGGGCGAACTTAACTGTAGAACTATAGGTTTAGATTGGAACATGGATCCTATTTTATCCAGAGAATTAATAGGTGCTGATAAAACCTTACAGGGAAACTTAGACCCATGCGTTCTGTACTCAGATTTCAAAACTATTGAACAAAAAACCAAAGAAATGTTGGGGAAATTTAAAGGACATTCTCACATTGCCAACCTTGGCCATGGTGTTTACCCCGATATTTCACCCGATGCTGTTCGATGTTTTATTGATACTGTTAAAGCTTTTTAATAACATTACTTTTCAGTTCCTTTAGTGTTGATTTGATTAGATTCAAATATACACAATTACAGGACCATAAAAAGTACACTGTAAATAACATCAGGTTAATGGTTCTGAATGAAAACTCCTTATTTACAATAGGTTCTATGAATGCTCTAGCTGGATAAGTAATGAATTCCAACAGTGTTCCACTGGTATTAAAATAAAACACCGTTATTCCTGAACAAATAAGATAAACTATAGTTAGAGCGGCCGATTCAACATATTGCTTTTTCATATCTTTTTTTAACCATATTTTCAATTTTCATGCCATAAAATGAGAAAACAGATGTAAATAGTCAAACTTATTAGCTAAAAGTCCGTTTTATTATTTTTTTGTGTTTTGGTTTTATTGATAAACATCAGAAATTCGTCGCATTAATTTATACATTTATGATAATGTCAAAAGAAATAACAAAGCAACAACAAATTACAGGATGGGTAGTATTCGATTGGGCTAACTCAGCTTACAATTTAGTAATTGTTTCGACCGTTTTTCCAATTATATTCAAAGCTTTCGTCCCAGATGGGTCTGAATTTATTGGAATCACTTTTAAGTCTTCAGATTCTCT
>PBJD01000008.1 GCA_002720635.1 Flavobacteriales bacterium
AAGGGAAAGGGACAAAGTGAATCTGGCGTTGGTCCTCATCCACACCGTGGATTCTCTCCGGTTACTTTTGTTTTTAAAGGTGGTGTTCAACATCAGGATTCATTGGGAAACAATGAAACTGTTTTGCAAGGAGGGACACAATGGATTAATGCAGGAAAAGGAATTATTCACAGCGAACGGCCCACTAAAGAAATGGTTGAACACGGTGGAGAAAATGAAATTATTCAATTTTGGGTAAATACTCCAGGCAAATACAAAATGGAAAATCCTGATTACCTGCCATTATCTAAAGAGGATACGCCAGCCATTTATAAAGAAAATGCTGTTGTGCAAATAGTCGCCGGAGAATTTGAAGATGCAGTGGGGCCTGCAAAAACATATAGCCCTCAAACTTTATTGCGATTTGAAACAAAATCAGGAGCTGAATTATCCATTGATTTACCAAAAAGTTATAACACTCTTATTTATCTATTGGATGGTGCCATTGAATCTTGTGATAAAACCATCCACGAAAAGGAAATGGTTTGGTTTGAGAACGATGGTGACTGTGTTCAACTTAAAGTCACAAAAAGTGCGCGTTTCATACTATTGTCCGGGGAACCTATTGGGGAGCCTTTAATAACTTATGGTCCTTTTGTAATGAACTCACAAGAAGAAATCAACCAGGCAATTATTGATTATCAAAATGGTGAAATGGGCAGTCTTCAGGAAAGTTTTGACTAATCGTTAATACAAAAAGAATAATTTCACTTTTCAAATTATACCGGATTCACTCGAACCTATTAATTTAAGTATCGTAAATTACTTTAGTAAAAACCGGTTTATTTATACAGTTGTAATAACTTAACTGGATAATTACTGGTGAATCAACAAAAAATGAATGCAAATTCAAACATGGCCGTTTTAATTGATGGCGACAATATTCCATCGGCTCACGTTAAAGAGATGATGGAAGAAATCACAAAGTATGGTAACCCATCCATAAAGCGAATCTATGGAGACTGGACAAGGCCCGGTTTAAATAAATGGAAAAACCTTCTGCTTGAAAATGCCATAACTCCTATTCAACAATATGGATATACAAGTGGTAAAAACGCCACAGATTCCGCAATGATTATTGATGCAATGGATATTTTATACAGCGGTAAGGTGAATGGTTTCTGTTTGGTTTCAAGTGATAGTGACTTTACCAGATTGGCTACGCGATTAAAAGAAGCAGGAATGCAGGTGATTGGAATTGGTGAAAAGAAAACACCCAACCCATTTATTGTTGCCTGCGACCGATTTATTTATATTGAAATCTTAAAGAAAAAATCGGAAGAAAAGGTTGAAAACAAAGATACTAACGAGCTTATTATTGATAAAATAACAAAAAAAGAGATACAACTTATCTCAACGACCATTAAGGATTTATCCGATGATGACGGTTGGGCTTTTTTAGGTGATGTTGGTAGTTTACTGCAGAAAAAACGTCCTAATTTTGACTCCAGAAATTATGGGTTTGAAAAACTAACTCCACTCATAAAATCAATTGGAAAATTTGAAATTGAACAACGTGAAAATTCAAAAAGCCGACATAAATTAATTTATGTGAGAATTATCGAGAAGCACCCATCAAAAGCTAAAAAATAAACTTTTCAGCGGATAATATTAATAAAATAAACCATGCTGTTGTTCTCATCCAATTAAGGTAAATCAACTTATTCAAAAATTTGCGATTAAAATTACCTTTCGATATTTCAGTGTGCATAGGAGCAAATTTTAACAAAGTAACGATCCATAAAAAAAGTACAAGTAATACATAAGTAATCGAAGTGATAGTCGCCACCAAATAAACTTGAATTAATGAGATTGTAAGCTGACTGAGCATAAGCGGAAGAACAATAAGAGCAATCTTTTTTGTATAAATCTTATGCCATTTTAAAAGATTTTCTCTTTCATAATAAATAAAGCTGGGATAGACGATTATCTGAACTATTACAATCAGTACAAATAAACAGGAATCAATAATCAACCTCAAATATTCAATCATAGAGAATTAAATCTAAAATTTCAAAGGTTAAACGAACTTAATAAAAATAAAAACTAATTTTAGTTGAGAGCCCTATAAATAATATTCACAAAGAATATTAGATTTACCGAATTCTAAATCAAAGCCAATTTTATGTCGGGAATAAGTTACACACTAAAAGATGTTTTTGAATGTTCTCAAGAAAGAGCATTTCAAGCGCCGATTCTAGGAGATGCAACGAAATTTATGAAAGGATATCTTTTTCAACCACCAGTCACGGGATTTGAAGAGGATAAAACCTGGGGGGAAATCAACGGCCTACGATACCCCATTAACAATGGCAATTTACTGGTTAAAAAAGGTAGAATGTTTAAGGACGTTATTCTCATACGTGATGAAAACAAATACTGGAAATGGACAATATTTGATTTTGAGTTTAAAACTCTTTTTTTCATCGAAAAAGCAATTGGTGAGTGGGAAGTGAAAAAATTAAGTGATAATAAAATAGAGGTTGTTTACACCTACACGTACTACTCCAAAAAGAAATTATTTAATCCTTTAACATGGCTTTTGGTAAATATTCAAATTAAAGGAATTATGATAAGAGCTCTTGCAGAAATAAGAAAACAAGCCGAGTCTGGGGAAGAGTTTATTTATAAATTAAACTGATTTTAAATTCAATTCTTATCGTAAAATAAAATAAATTAGGCTTACTAAGCTTGAGCATGATAATTTAATTTTACAGGCAAGTACTAAATCATAAAAATGGATTCAAAGAATCAAAAAGTTCATATTGTAGGAGCTGGTGTTAGCGGCCTGATTGCTGCTCGTATTTTAGAAGAATATGGATTATCCCCAATTGTTTTAGAGGCTACCGATAGAGTTGGTGGCAGGGTTAAAACGGACCTTATTGAAGGTTTTCAATTGGATCATGGTTTTCAGGTTCTATTATCCAGTTATGCTGCTGCAAAAAAGTATCTGGATTACGACACTCTAAATCTTCAGGAATTTAAATCCGGGTCTTGTATTTTTATTAACGGCAAAAAAAAGTTTATTGGTGATCCTTTGAGAGATTCATCAATCTTGTTTTCAACCTTGTTTTCTGGAATTGGAAGTTTGTCGGACAAATTGAAAATATTAAAATTGAATAAATCCCTGAAAAAAAAATCCATTCCGGAAATTTTCAGTTCCAAAGAAACTACAACTATTGAATATTTAAATAATCTGGGATTTTCAAAAGGTATTATCCATAAATTCTTTCAACCATTTTTCACGGGTATCTTCTTAGAGCCCGACTTAAAAACCTCCAGCAGAATGTTTGAGTTCGTGTTTAAAATGTTTGGAGATGGATCTGCCGTTATGCCCGAGGGGGGAATTGAAGACATTTCAAAACAATTGAAAAATAAATTAAAGAATACCGCTTTTCAATTCAATACCAGAGTAAAAAGTGTACAAGGGCAAAACATTGAACTCGAAAATGGAGAAATCTTATCTACTGACTACACAATAATAGCTACTGAAGCGAATAATCTGATTCGTAATTTACGAAACCAGCAAGTTGATTGGAAATCCTGTCAAACTTTATATTTTAAAGTAGCCGATAGAATAATTGAAAAGCCGTTTATTGGGCTAATTCCAAACAAAGAATGTCTGACCAATAATATTTTTTATCATACCAGTCTAAAAACAAGAAAAAAAGGTTCAGGTGAATTGTTATCTGTAACCGTTGTGAATCAACACAATTTAACCAATGACCAGCTGATTGAAAAAGTAACAAAAGAGCTCGATCAAGAATGTTCTATTATTGATGTTGAATTTTTGAAAATATACACTATTACAAAAGCTTTACCTAATCTAAGCAACCTTCAGTATGAGGTTTCAGCTTCTGAAACAAAACTTACAGATCATATATTTCTTGCAGGTGATGTTCAGCTTAATGGCTCATTAAATGCAGCCATGATTTCAGGGGAACGCGCTGCCCTTGGTATATTGGAAGTAATGCAAAAATCAACTGTTTTTGGATAATTCCATTATGAAAAAATTCAATGATTATTTTATTTCCACATAAATATCATCAAACCAGGCGGTTCCTGTAGCAGTACCGCACATTAAATTAATTTCAATAAAATTACATCCTTTCGGTATGGAGTATTTTCTTTTGTATTTTTTCCAGTCGGATGTTGCCTTAGCCTCTCCAACAACTGGTGGATACTGTTTACCAACATAGTTCTCCATATCTTCTTCATCACTTGTTTTCATAAATCGAACCCCTATTCGCGCGTTGTTCCAGGGTTTGCCAATCGGAAAAATTTCTTTTGTTTTTATCCAGCCTGAAACCACTATTTTTTTTGCGCTTTTGGGACATTCAATAATCTGTGATGCACCACGCCATTCTTGGGTTTTAGCTTGTATTTTACAGCTTGTTTCCCCAGAGTGTTTTTTGGTTCTATCCAACTCCATCCCCCACCATTTATTCCATCTGAAATCACCGTTTTCGAATCCTCCATTGGTAAGGTCATTGCTGTTGGATGAAGTAAATGAAATCAGCACAATAGTAACCCATGTAACCAAAAAACAAAAAATGGCTGTTGAGATTTTATTTTCACCCACTATACTCATAGTATAAAGTAGTGAAATTTGTTGTGAAAATCAATGTAAAACACTGGTAATAAGACCTTTTGATTTTTTAATTGACATAAATAATTTTTTAAGAAGATTTTTTCCAATAGTATTGTACAAAATTTAATTTATGGAATCTTTACTTCAAGGACATTGGCCCTGGTATATCACGGGAATACTTTTTGGTTTAATTGTACCGCTCTTACTATTTGTTGGCAATAAACCTTTTGGAATTTCAAAATCACTAAAAGATATCGCTTCTTTGTTACCACAAAATAGATTTCACCAAATAAAACATGATTTAAAACCCAATTTTTGGCGTATTTATTTTGTTGTTGGAATTATCATAGGGGGTTACTTAGCGGTGTTGTTTTTAAAAGGAAATGCCACTATAGATTTATCAAATTCTACTAAAAGTGATTTAGAAAATATAGGAATTGTAAGCTTTGATGGATTGGCACCTTCTCAAATATTCAATTGGGAGTTTTTACTATCCACTAAAGGATTATTAATTATGGTACTTGGGGGATTTCTGATTGGCTTTGGTGTCCGTTACGCAAATGGTTGTACTTCCGGTCATGCGATTATGGGACTATCGATTTTTAGTTCTTCCTCATTAATTGCAGTCTTGGGTTTTTTTGCTGGAGGACTTTTAATGACGCATATACTCTTTCCCCTACTCTTTAATTGAATCTGATGAAAAATTTAAAATACCTGGTAATTGGAACTTGGTTTGGAATACTTTTAACGAAGTCTGAGGCTGTATCCTGGTTTCGAATTCAGGAGATGTTTCGTTTTCAAGCATTTCATATGTATGGAATAATTGGGATGGCAGTAGTTGTGGGAATGATTTCTCTTTTGGTAATTAAAAAATTTAAAATCAAGTCTCTTAATGGAGAAAAAATTAATCCTGCTCAAAAACCACTTCAATTTAAATCCAACTTAATTGGTGGGTTTGTTTTTGGACTGGGATGGGCATTAACAGGTGCTTGCCCGGGTCCCATTTATGCACTTATTGGAAATGGGCTAATGGTATTTGTTGTTGTTTTAACGGCTGCTCTTATTGGTTCAATCGTTTATGATTTGATAAAAAAGCATTTGCCACATTAAAAATGGCAGCCCTCTTTTTGTAATTCATTAAGGATGAATTCATTTAAATGCGATTGAATTGAAACCTTAGGGTTGAATTTTTCGATAAGAAATTAAAATGATCTATGACAGAGCGTCATTTTAAGAAATTGCGAAACATGTACTTACAAGCAAATATCAATAAGATGATATTTGATACAACTACTTGTGTTATTTCACAGAAAAAATCAGAAATTTCACTAAACATCACAGAAAAATATTTTCATGCTTTAGAGGCCATTCATGGATCAGTTTATTTTAAACTTTTAGATGATGCGGCGTTTTTTGCTGCCAGCTCTGTGATTGAGGATGTTTTTGTATTGACTACCTCGTTTACAATTAATATTACCAGGCCTGTTAGCCAAGGGACTATTAAAGCTATAGGTAATGTAAGATTTGAATCCAATAATTTAATTGTTGCCGAATCCTCTTTATACAACGCAGAAGGAAAAGAAATTGCTTTTGGAACGGGAAACTTTGCAAAAAGTAAAATTTTATTAAAAGATACTGAAGGGTACGTATAGAATAGCCATGAAGAGAATCTTAAAAATTATAAAATATCTGGCCATTGTGCTTTTGATACTGTTCCTGGTTTTTACTATTGGTGGGTTAATTATAAAAAACAAAGGCCAGAATGATATAGACAGAAAAGCTCTGTTAAACGAAGGAGGGAAGCTTGCTCTGGACCAAAATGGTAGAAAAATTGAATATTTCACCTACGGAAGCAAAGACACAAACGCTCTTGTTATTATTAATATACATGGTTCTGGATTGGACGCAACTTTTGAAAAGCTGGTTCATCAAAACTCATGCAATGAGCTCAATGTAAAAGGGATTTCCATTTCATTACCAGGCTATGGAAATACGGATGTGAAAATTGGTCGTTCTGTTATTGAGTGGGCATCTGAGGATTTAAACACAGTATTAAATCTTGAAAATGTAAATGAATTTATGATTACAGGACATTCCCAAGGGAACCCACATGCTATGGCAGCTGCCTTTCATTTTAAAGAGAGATGTGTTGGACTGGGCTTGAATGCGCCTTTATTACCGGGTGATTTAACTAATGAAATTAATATTGAAGGTGCTCTTGGATACGAACAATTGAAAACTACGGAAGAATTAAAAAGCCCTTTAAATGCCTGGTGGTTTTTCACAATATATTTAGCCACTGATTTATTTTCTCCAACTGTACCATTGAGTGCTCTTATCTATACAGATGAAAAAGTTGAAGAAGATACTGCTTTAGTTGAAATGGTTTCTTATTCAATTAAAAGATCGGTTCTTAGAGGTTCGGTGGGAAGTACATGGGAGACAGCAAAAGATGTATGTTATGACTGGAATTTCGACCCAAGAAAAATAGAGACAAAAAGCATATGTATTTGGCATGCTTCAGATGATGACTTATGTCCCCCTGAAATTGGAGAATGGTTGTCCGATTATTTTAAAAAGAAAGGTGCAAATGTTAATTTTAAAAACGATAATATAGGTTATGGTCATATGACCTATTGCAACAGCTATTATCAAAAAACAGAAAACAGCCTAGTTAAAGCTTTGTTGGATATGCATTTAAAAAATTAATTTCAATGAAAAATATACTGATTGCCTTTTTAATTGTTTTCTTTTTTTGGGGATGTCGTAAAAAAGAGTGTTGTATTCCGGAAAACAATTATGACTATTCTTCAGAAATTCAATCCATTGTGCATAATGGTATTTCAAGGGAGTACTTGATTTACTTTCCTTCAAGTTTTAATGGTGCTTCTGCTGCCCCGTTAGTTTTAAACTTCCACGGATTTGGTGGTAATTTTAGTGAATATGCAGCATATACCTCTATGCGATCACTTGCCGACAAAGAAGGTTTTATTTTAGTATATCCACAAGGGTCATTAATGAATGGATACTCCCATTGGAACCCTTCTTTACCAAGCCTTGAAAACAAAAGTAATGCAGATGATTTTGGGTTTATTGAGGCGTTAATTCAACAACTTTTGAATGATTATGTCATTGATTCAGAAAAAATATACGCGTGTGGATACTCTAATGGCGGTATGATGAGTTTTGGTTTGGCCAACCACAAAAGCAATTTAATTGCCGCTGCCGCATCTGTATCCGGTACTATGCTGGAAACCGACAATACTCCTGATCATCCCATGCCTGTTTTAATGATTCATGGGACATCGGACGGAGTTATTCCCTATGCTGGAAATAACGAGTATGCTTCTGTTGAATCGACTTTAGCTTTTTGGAGAAATTTTAACAGTACCGATAGTGTTCCCTATTCAAATAGCATTACCACTGGAGGCAACTCCATTGAATATGAATACTATTCTAACGGAAACAACGGTGTTTCGGTTGAACATTATAAAATCAATCAGGGCGGGCACGAGTGGTTTGACCTTAACTATAATGGACAAAATACGGGGCAACTCATTTGGGAGTTCTTTTCTAAATACGATATCAATGGATTGAGAGAATAGTATTAAAAATACACTTCTCACAAAATTCGGATACAAATTCATTTTAAAACAAAAAAAAGGTATTTTCGTTCTGCAATATATTTCAAAACAAATCGTAATAATCCTATTTAACATGAAAGCACATACAGCAAGTTTAATAAACGCAATACTCTTAATTACTTTGCCTCTTTGGGGGTATTTATCATCAGAAACACCTTCTATAACGGCCTTAATACCCGCATTTATAGGAGTTGCTCTATTAGGAATGAATTATGGAGTTAAAAAAGAAAATAAAATAATTGCTCATATAGCAGTTTTACTCACTTTAGTGATCCTATTCGGATTGATAAAACCTTTAATGGGCGCTTTAGGTAGAGGCGATGGTTTAGCAATAGGTAGAGTTCTTGTGATGATTATCAGTACCGTAATGGCTATGGTTTTCTTTGTTAAAAGTTTCATTGACGCCAGAAAAAGAAGAGAAAAAGAGGCTTCAGAAGCTTAAGGTTCTGTAAAAGACAATCAAATAATAACCTTAATATTTCCGGTATGCAGGAAGAGCATGGAACAAAAGTTCCTACAAATCAACTTATCCGATACGCAATATTATTTTACTGGTCACTTTTCTGGCTTTTTAATATCGTTGATAAGTTTATTGGTGGCAGTTTATTCCTTTGGGTAGGAAGAGACCGATTTGCTCAATTCCAAAAGTTTTTCGCTTCGGCAGGATTAGAGTCACCAATAATTGCCGATGCAGCCTTGATTATTGCTGCAGGACTCGAAGTTTTTGCTTTTGTTTTTTTCGCTGGAGCTCTAATTCATTTTTTACAGAGAAAACAAGAGTCGTCTCGTTCCTGGTTTTTTGCGGGGATTCTATTTACGTTGATTACTTTCACAGTCTTTTCAATTGGTGACCATATTTTTGGTGATAGATTTGAACTTCTCGAACATACTTTATTCTGGTTTTTAACCCTTTTCTCATGGATTGCTTTTATACGCTTGAATAAAAACACGTCTCCCCAACCGTTATTGGATAAAAAGCAATTGGCTGCAGCTTCTCTTCTAGGAGTTTTATTGGTTTCTATAACAAGTATTTCTATTTTCAACTACAACTCAAATTACTTTTCTCGCAGAACAGACGCTCTCAATGCCGAAAAAGTGGGTGAAAATATTTACAAAGTTTCGTTTCCATTTTTAGGGGGTAGTACTGTTTTTGAAAAATCTATCGATAGATTTAAAAAAGAATACCCTGAAAAATCTATCAATCACATTTACACTGTACCAAATCCACTTCGATTAAAGAAAGCGGATGGCTTAATTTTTTACATTTTAACTGAAGATAAAAAATGAAGGAGAGAGCAATAGTTCGTTTTTCAATACTGATTTTCTGGACGTTTTTCTGGGGACTTAGTGTAGCGGATAAAATCATACCAGATGTACATAATTTATGGGTTGGAAAAGATTTCTTTGCATTATTTGTTAAATTTTTCGGATCCCTTGGACTTAAAAATCCAATTTTTGCTACTTCTGCTTTAGCTGTTGTCTCTGCTTTGGAAGTGATTAATTTTGTATTTTATTTACTGGCAATTATCAACTTCTCAAAGAAAAAAGGAAATATCGCAGAAAAATGGTTTTTCAGAGCTGTTTTCGCATCTATGATATTATTTAGCTTGTTTTCCATTGCCGACCAGGTTTTTGGCGATCGATTTCAGCTTTTAGAGCACGGTTTATTTTGGCTGATTCTAATTGCTTCGTGGTTTTTGTTTAAATACGTTACAAATTCCGAAGATCATGCAATTTCATTCAAAAATTCCAGGAGTTTTAAATTCACCGTATTGATTGGTTTTGTTCTTACTATTATTACATCCATTTCAATAGTTGACTTTTCCAACAAAACGTTTTCCAACGTAGATTCTCCTGTTACCGGAGAAGAAGTTGCTTCAGGCGTATTCAAGTTTAACTTCCCTTTCCTCGCAGATAAATTAGTTTGGGAAAAAACCATTAATACTTTCAAGGATAATCACCCTGAATTAAAAATAAATTACATTTATACAGGCCCGTCAGAATTGAACTCAAAAAAGAAAACTCACTTATTGCTCTATGTTTTTACAGAAAAAAACAAATAAGACCTAATAAATAAACTTAGGTAAAACACTATCAATATGGTATAACGTTTAAAAAAGAACAACAAATTTTAACTCTGTTGTTATTTTTTTATCAATTTTCCCGAGACAGTTTCCTTATTGGCATTTATTATTTTATATAGATAAATTCCAACAGGCAGTTCATCTGTTAGTAATTTATAATTGTCGTTAGTTATTAACTCATTAACTTCCAACTTACCTATTACGCTGTATAAATAAACCTCTCCTCCATTACAACCTTTTACGAATACTGAATTTTGAAATGGATTAGGGAATATGTTTGAATGAGATGCATAATCTCGACCTTGAACAGAAGTATTGCTTTGCACTATTACTTTTCCCTTCATTCCAGCATTAGCATGAGGATTACATTGAAAATCAAACTCTCCCGCAATTGAAAAAACATGTTTGTAAGTCCACCCGGAACCAACAGAATTACCAAAACTCTCAGGGTTATTCGGAAATGTCTCTTGAGTCCCATTGATATTATGAGAACCGCCCGTGTTTATAAATGTTACCGTGTCACCAATTTCAATTGTTAATTGTGATGGCGAAAATGACATACCGGAAGTAGATATTGTATGATTTGTTTGAGCCGCAGAAATAAGGCTGAAAAGCAAAGAAAAAACCAAAGTGAAATTTTTGATGCTCATATTGTTTTATTTTTTCGATTAAACGAAAGCTTAATATCAGCAAATTTTAATCGTTTTGCAAAAATCATTTAAAATGATTTTATAGTTCCAGAAAAAACCTTTTACATTACCGATTTATAATTTTTTAAGAATAAAGTTGTTGTATCCTGAATTCATCGATTTGATAATTCACTTAACTCATTCGGTTTATACTGTAGGGGTTTAATATTTTATTAATCACATAATATCCCCCTCCTCCCATACAGTACATGAGAACATCGAACCAATCTCCTGTATATCGACTGCTAAATCGGGGAAGCACAAATTCAAAAAGGAATGAGAAATAAAGAACACCAAAAATAATCTTAGTTATGGATAAACTGAAATTAATTTTTAAGATTCTGAATATCGCTTCAACTAAATAAAAAACAATAGGCATACAGATTAAATCCGCTAAATAATAGTTTAAAAAACTCTTATTCGGGATATGAAATTTCACATACAAAGTCCAGGCGTATAAAGCAGTAAACAATATATGTAAAATATGGTATGTCAAAAAAGTTAGCCTGGAAGCCATGCAACTAGAAAAGCAATAAAAGATAAAATAGAAAAGTAGACAAACCAAATAGAGTATCCAAACCAATAAGTCAACTTAAGGATTGGATTTTTTGTGTTTTTCCACTTTTTTAAAACCAGATCTATTTTTTCGGGTTCTGCAGATTCTTTTTGTGTTTTAACGTCTCTTATTTTTTGAACCCGAACTCGCTTTGGGTTTGAATCAAAACCACATTTTGGACAAACATCCGTTGAAATCCAAACACCACAGCCTGAGCATTTTCTTTCAACTAACATAGTATATTATTGATTTTTATAAATAACTTTTCAAGTATTAAATAACAAATATAAAAGTAGCTTGCTTACTTGTGTTATATTTCAGCATAAAATTACAGTGACTTTTTATTGTATGCATGTTTTAAGAAGTAAAAACTCATTATCAATATTTACTATCAAAAAAAATATTTTTATTCTTCATAAAATATCATCTTAAGGTGTGATTTCAATTTGTTGTTCATCATTTAAAAATCAATAAAATGAAAAATTATGTTATAATAGGAGGTTCCTCAGGGATTGGTAATGAGTTGGTAAAAATCATTGAAAAACAGGGAGATAATATTATTGCCACATACAATTCAAACGAGATACAGAGTAGGGAAAATGTACAGTATTTTAAGTTTGATGTTAATCAAGATGTTTTACCACTGGAAAATCTGCCAGATGAAATTCATGGTTTAGCGTATTGTCCTGGAGCAATTAATTTAAAACCATTCACACGATTCAAAGAAGAAGATTTTATAGAAGATTTTAAATTTCAAGTGCTCGGAGCGACGCGGATAATTCAGCATATCTTACCCAACCTAAAAAAAAGCGGTAATGCATCCATTGTCTTGTTCTCAACCATTGCTGTGCAATCTGGATTCAATTACCATACTCAAGTTGCAATGTCCAAAGGCGCTATTGAGGGCTTAACACGTTCATTGGCTGCTGAATTATCACCTTCTATTCGAGTTAATGCTGTTGCTCCTTCCTTAACAAATACAAATTTGGCCAGTAGATTTCTAAATAGTGAAGAAAAAATAAAAGTTCAATCTGAAAATAATCCATTAAAAAAAGTAGGAGATCCAAAAGATATTGCAGAAGCTGCAGCCTTTCTATTAAAGCCTAATTCATCCTGGGTTACAGGTCAAATAATACACATTGATGGTGGTTATTCAGTTGTAAAAAAATAATTTCTCGACAAGCCTGTGAAAATGAAGAACAAAAAAGCCCCACAAATTGCAGGGCTTTTAATTATTAGTAATTATAGTACTTAAGCTTCCGCTTCAGCGTTCATTTTTGTTAAAACTGACATCACATCTTTAACTGCTACAGCAGACTCTTCTAATAATGCCTGCTCATCAGCCGTTAAATTCAATTCAATGATTTTTTCAATACCTTCTTTACCAAGCACACAAGGAACTCCCAAATAAACGTCTTTTAGTCCGAACTCACCAGTTAGCCATGCACAAACAGGGAAAATTCTTTTTTGATCCCTGACGATTGCCTCAACCATTTGCGCAGCAGCAGCACCTGGAGCATACCAGGCCGATGTACCCATGAGGTTTACCAATTCACCACCTCCTTTTTTGGTTCTTTCAACAATAGCATTTAATTTTTCTTCTGAAACTAAATCGGTAACAGGAACTCCTCCAACGTTTGTAAATCTTGGAAGTGGAACCATTGTATCACCGTGTCCTCCCAATAATAATGCCTGAATATCTTTTACTGAAACTCCTGTTTCATCAGCTAAGAAAGCTTTGTAACGAGCAGTATCCAATATACCAGCCATTCCCATAACCTTATTCGATGCTTTTTGAGCTGTTAAATAAGCACAATAAGTCATAACGTCTAATGGATTAGATACAACTATAATAATTGCATCAGGAGAATGTTTAATTACGTTTTCAGTTACTGATTTTACAATACCAGCGTTCGTTGCAATTAAATCATCACGGCTCATACCTGGCTTTCTGGGTAATCCGGATGTAATTACAACTACATCAGAACCTGCAGTTTTCGTGTAATCGTTCGTTGAACCAACTGTTTTTGTGTTATACATATTTACTGCGGCAGTTTGCCACATATCTAAGGACTTCCCTTCTGCAACACCTTCTTTGATGTCTAATAAAACAACCTCAGTTGCCAGTTCTTTGTGTGCGCAGACGTTAGCACAAGTTGCTCCAACGTTACCAGCACCTACAACAGTAATCTTACTCATAATATAAATTGTTAAAAATAGATGTAAAAAATTGAAAAGCTAAAATAGTCATTCAGTGTCAGATATTAAAAGAATAAGCAGTTTAGTTTAAATGGTTTATGAATTTAATTCAAAAATTCATTCTTAATCATCTAAAATATCATTTAACGGTTTTCTTTTCTTAATTTTTTTCCAAAAAACATCCAGATAACTGAGGACTATGAAACAATATATTAAATAGTAGATGTACTGAATATATTGACTTGTCAAACCCAACTCATCACTCATAATTATTATTAAAACAGATACAAAAACTAATGTGATCAACACTAATCTCCAATTGGAAATTTCGCTTTTAAAGAAATTTTTCATGCATGCTTGCCTCCCGCCTTAACGAACACAAAATCCTCCCATTTTAAGTATTGAATTGAAATTTTTTGAATCCCCTCTGGATTTATGGTCTCGAGTGTTTTTATATACTCATCATAGTAACTCCAACCCAAACCAAATGAATCAACGGAAAAAAAGCGATCTATTTGTTCAAAGGCACCATCAAACCCTTTCAAAAGGTTCCCTTTTAAATAATTTTTTAAAATGTCCAGCTCTTTTTCTGAAATCAGTTCATTTTGAAGTCTGGTGATTTCCTTTTTTATTTCTTTAAAGGTATCGTCCCCTTTATCATGTAACACGTCTGCTGAAATTACTAAACTGGTAGCTTCTTCATAATTAATAATAGTCGAGTGGATTCCATACGTCCAACCTTTTTCTTCTCTGATATTTTGCATTAATCTCGACCCGAAATAACCACCTAATAAAGCATTTGTTATGGATATCTGATGATAATCCGGATGTGTTTTTCCTGGCAATAATTTTCCCAGCATTACGCTGCATTGTTCCGAATCTTTTGAAATGATATGCAGTTCCTTTTTCGGGTTGCACTTTTTTGCCTCTTTTTTAGTTCCTTTTGAACTTATTTCCAATGACTCCAAAAAGTTTGTGAGTAATACTTTAGATTTAGTGGAAATGCTTCCTGAAACTAAAAATTTAAAGGGAGTATTAACGATATAATCATAAACAAAAGACTTCGACATCTGATATTCTACATTATCAAAGTCTTTATAGTGCGCAACTTTTCCGTATTCACTTTCATTGAACAAAACCTCTGCAAATCTTTGGCGAGCTAAAAAGGATGTTTTCTCACAGTCCACCATAAAATCATTTTTTTCCTTTTGAAGAAGACGGTTAAACTCTTCTTCTGGCAAATTGGGATGAGTAATAACTTCCTTAATCAAATCCAATAGTGCGTTTAAATTCCTCTCGAGAACAAAAAAAGAAAGTGTCCCGAAATCCTTGAAAACATCCATTCCATAATATACTCCAAGACCATTTATAGATTCTTTAAATGCTTTTCCGTTTATTTTTTTTGACCCATCGCGTAAAATATCAAAAGCCAAAGAAGCAACCAATGGTTGTGATTGGTATTTAGAACCTGCATTGTATACCAATTCCAATTTTAATAACGGTGCACTTCCTCCATTAACATAGTTGACCTCAACTCCATTCACTATCTCTTTTTGAACACTGAGTTTTGTTAACTCAATTTGATTTTTAATTTCGGGAGCTATACTTCTATCCATTACTCGATTTTATTACATGTAGTTTACTAAGTGTACTTTCTTTCAGGGTTTCCTGAACCCAGGTTTGAACGTGTAAGGTTTGAACTGATTGATAGGCTTTTAATTCTAAATTAATGTTCTCAACATCGTTACATAGCTCTGCATAAGATAGGTTCATGGCTTTATTCATTACATTCATTTCACCATAAACATGCGCTGTCTCAAACTTGTTTTTAACCTTCTGAAGATTTTCATTGGAAATCCCTTGTTTCTTAAGTTGATTAATGATGCGCCAAATTTCTTTTTCAACGGTTTCAAATTCAACTCCATCGTTTATCTTTCCTGAAATTATCAACATCCCTGGTCCTCTATCTCCTGTGAGATAGGCACTAATGTTGGACACCAATTTTAACTCAATTGCCAATTTTTGATACAATAATGAACTTTCATCACGTCCTAAAATGTCACTGGTCAGGTCAGCAATGGGGAAATCATTATCTGTCCTTGAACCAACTTTAAAAGACCATAAAAATGCATTTAGCGGAACAGATTCCTCAACGGTCTCAACCCTTTGTTCGAGTTGCTGTCTTTCTTCAATTTTAGGTTGGCGAGCAATTTCAGAAGAAGGTATATCCCCAAACCATTTTTTTACCAACACAAACGTCTCTTCATAATCAATGTCTCCACAAATCGATAAAACGCAATTGTTTGGGGCATAAAACTGTTGGTAAAAATGTTTGGCATCTTCCAGGGTTACTTTTTCAATATGACTTATTTCCAATCCAATTGTTGACCACTGGTATGGATGGTCTTTGTAGGTTAATTTTCTTAGCTGTGCTAGATTATTGCCATAAGGTTGATTTAAATACCGCTGTTTAAACTCCTCTATAACTACCTGACGTTGGACCTCCAAACTTTTTTTATCCAAATTTAATTGAAACATTCGGTCCGCTTCCAACCACAAGGCCAATTCCAAATTATTTTTAGGTAGAGTTATATAATAATTAGTATAATCATTGGTGGTAAAAGCATTGTTTTGACCTCCTGCGTTTTGAACTTGAACATCGTAATCTGGAGCGTTTTTACTTCCCGAAAACATGAGGTGCTCAAAATAGTGAGCTAAACCTGTCATATCTGGATTTTCATCCCGAGCTCCAACATCAAATGCTAAATTAATTGCAGCTATTGGTGTGGATTTATCCTGATGAAGAATGACTTTTAAACCATTATCGAGTTGATACTTTTTGTAGTTAATCATTAAATGAAAATAGATTTGATTTTGCTGATTCGTAGTCGGTAATTATTTTTCGAATAATATCTGCCACACTCTCTACTGACTGTATAACTGCAGATATCTGTCCAATTTCCAGATTGCCCTCATGAACATCTCCTTCAAAAATACCCTTTTTTATCCTGCCTCTGCCAAGTAACCTGGAGAGCTCTTCCCTCGATGTTCCTTTTTGATAAAGAGCTAAAACCTGCTGGTAAAAATCATTTTTCAACATTCTTACCGGAGCTAATTCTTTTAATGTTAATACGGTGTCTCCATCTTTAGAATTTACAACGTAGGACTTAAATAACTCATGGGCACTGGATTCTTTTGAAATGGCAAATCGACTTCCGATTTGAACTCCATGCGCACCCAAACTCATTGCAGCCAACATTGTTTCACCTGTTGCAATACCTCCCGCAGCGACAACGGGAATGGATACATGCTGAAGAATTGATGGAACCAGACACATGGTAGTTGTTTCATCTCTTCCATTATGACCTCCAGCTTCAAACCCCTCTGCTATAACTGCATCTACTCCTGCATCCTCAGCTTTTTTAGCAAACTTTGTATTGGCAATCACATGAAGCACAATGATACCCAATTTCTTCATTTTTTGTGTGTAAAGTCCGGGATTTCCGCCAGATGTAATAACAACCTTAACTCCTTCCTCGAAAAGAATTTCAAAAAGTTCTTCAATCTGAGGATAAAATAACGGAATGTTTACAGCAAATGGATTTTTTGTAGCCTTTTTACACTTTTGAATGTGTTCTCTAAGTACTTCAGGATACATGCTCCCGGCTCCAAGAACACCTAAAGCACCGTTATTAGATGCTGCTGATGCTAATTTCCAACCACTGCACCAAACCATCCCTGCTTGAATAATTGGGTATTTTATACCCAGCAGACCTGTAATATTATTCATATACCGAAGGTTGAACTTCTGAAATGAGTCCCTCTTCGCATTTCAAAACTCTTCCAGGATAATTTTCGACTAAGTCCATATCATGCGTTGCCATAATAATTGCTGTTCCACCTTTTGAAATAACAGATAACAAATTCATGATCTCATGAGAAGATTCAGGGTCTAAATTCCCTGTGGGCTCATCTGCTAAAATTACTTTAGGAGAGTTTATCATGGCTCTTGCTATAGCTACCTTTTGTTGCTGACCACCCGATAACTGATGCGGATATTTATCAAGTATGTCTGGTAAATTTACTTGCTCAAGAGTAATTTTCGCATGATTTTTCATAGCTTTTTTATCTCGCCAACCTGTTGATTGCATGACAAAAAGCAAGTTTTCCTCTATACTTCTGTCTGGAAGTAATTGAAAATCCTGGAACACTACCCCCAATTGTCTTCTTAATTTATGAACCTGCGAATATCTTAGCTTTTTCAAATTCAAACCCACGACTTCCCCCTCACCTTCTGCTATATCCATTTCTTTATAAAGTACTTTAAGCACAGAACTTTTTCCACTTCCCGTTTTTCCTATTAAATAAACAAACTCCCCTTTTTGCACTGAAATATCAACGCCTTTGAGAATTTGTTTCTTTCTATGAAATGCTTTTACGGATTTTAACTCTACTAATTTTTCCATCTTTTAACTAGTATATATTTACTTCTCGCTCCAGTTGAACGCCAAATTTCTCTTTTATTGAATCTAAAATTTCTTCTGATAAATCATATATTTCTCTACCTGATGCACCTCCATAATTAACCAAAACTAAAGCTTGATTTTTATGGACTCCATAATTACCAAACGTTTTTCCTTTCCATCCTGCCTTCTCTATCAACCAGCCAGCAGCAAGCTTAATTAAATCTTTACCTACCGGGTATGCAACGACATCTGGAAAATTGGATCTAATGATATCATAACTGCTTTTAGTTACAACAGGATTTTTAAAAAATGAACCTGAATTTCCAATTTTTTTTGGATCGGGAAGTTTGGATTGCCGAATGGCTATAACTGCATCACTTATTGATTTTGCAGACAACTCTTTTATTCCCATAGTTTCCAGTTGCTTTTCAATTGCACCATAGGAAATATTAAAGTTTGCTCTCTTTGATAGCTTATAAATCACTCTTGAAATTAAATACTGGCCTTTCAATTTATTTTTAAAAATACTTTCCCGGTAACCAAACTTACAAGCCGAATTGTTAAAATAATGTATTTCTCCTGTTTTTAAGTGAATGGCCTCCAATTCATAAAAGACCTCCTTTATTTCTACTCCATAGGCACCTATGTTTTGCATTGGACTTGCCCCTACATTACCTGGAATAAGACTTAAATTCTCTACTCCATGCCAACCTTTTTTAATGCAGTAAAGAACAAAATCATGCCAGACAACACCTCCGCCTACTTTTACTAAAACATGTTCTTTCGTATCCTCGATTACTTCAATTCCGTGAATATTATTTCGCAATACAATTCCATCAAAATTCTTTGTAAACAACAAGTTGGATCCTCCTCCTAATATTAATGAAGTATTTGTTTTAAACGCATTTGATTGAATCACATTACGAACATGGTCTTCATTTTCAGCCTGGCTAAATAACCTGGAAGACACATCGATTCCAAATGTGTTGAATTTTTTTAATGAAACATCAGATTCAATCATAAATTAAAAATAGGTAATAGTACATTTAAATTAGACAGAAGTATTTTTTATATCTCAACAAGTGAATTGTTAATTATCCTGAAAAAGTTAAAAACTTAATTAGGATTTTTTAGGTGGGACCAAACATCAATCCAACCTTATCAATGCTTTCCTGTGAACCAAGAATAGTTACGATATCACCTAATCTTAATCGTGTATAGCCATGGGTAATCATCATCTGATCATTTCTGGATATTGACAAAATTAAAATATCAGATGGAAGCCTTATATCTCTTAATGCTAATCCTTGGATAGAAGCATCTCTTATTTCAATATCTACAGCATCCTGATCAGTTTCCATTCCTAATAATATACTTGTGGCATTTGGACTTCGAACAAAATGATCCATTAAATTAACCATTGCCGAATTGGGGTCGACCACCAATGCCTCAAGCGCTTTGAATTTTTTAGCGTAATATCGATCACCACTGGCTCGAACAACAATCTCTTTTGTTCCTATTTGCTCATAGATTAACTCACACCATTGGTAATTCTCTCGGTCAGAAAGCATAAGAACCATAGTATCGGCATTTTTGGGATTCAGTTTATTTAAACAGCTCAGTGATATGGAATCCATAAATACAATGTCAATATCATCTACTGATTCTATCTCATCTGCTTTTCGCATGGCCGCTATCTTAACTCCCCATCCATTATTTTTCAATTGTCGAGCCAATGCCAAGCTCATGGGTTCAAATCCAAATATAATTGCATCATTATGACCGTCAAAAGCAGGTGTTTCATGCTTTTCATGAGTTTCATCAACTTTATATAATGCATATTTAAACAATGGAGGACCAACTATTTGATTAATAACAATCACTCCAACAATAATGGTTTCAAATTGAACACCAAATTCAGGAAAGGCATGTTTAATTAGCGTGGCGAGTCCCAACCCCACACCTGCCTGAGTAACATAAGGCATCCAGTTCAAATGCCTGAATTTCCATGGATCTCCAGCTAATGTCCCTCCTACATATCCTGCAATAACCATAGCTGACAATCTTATGAAAAAGAACAACACAGCGATGCCAAATACCTGAAACAAAACTTCAACTTGTAAACTTGCTCCCGTAAGCGTAAAGAAAACAACATAAATAATCGGACCGGTTTGATGAAGTACTTCAATAAATTCAGGTCGAGATGTTGAATAATTAGTTACATAGTAACTTCCCAGAATACATATCAGTAATGGCTCAATATAAAATTTATGCCCCAATATATGCTCCTGAACTGTAAACTCTCCCAACCAATCGGCGAAAAGATAAACACTGTAACCCAAAGAAATTAAGATAGTAACTTTGAGATATTTATTCATTTTAAATTTAAAAAACCACTTTATTATAATTCCTAAAAACCTGCCTAAAGCAAAAGAAACAATAAGTTCAATTAATAAATACACCAAAGAAAGTAAACTAAATGGCTCTCCACTCAGGAATGTTTTTGCTAAAGCGAAACAAATTGCAAACAAAACAATAACCAAAACATCTTTTACAACGGTGACTCCAATAGATGTTTTTGTAAAAGGTCCCTTGGCTCTTAATTCATTTATAACCGCAATTGCAGAAGATGGTGAACGAGCCACAAAAATAGTAGCCATTAATATTCCTACAGACATTTTTTCAGCAAAATTCATTTCAACCATAAAGGGGATATACTCACTTGCTAAAAAAACACCTAAAACGCCCAGGCTAAAAGTTATAACCAACTGCCCAAGTGTATTCCAAAGTATACTTTTAAACTGACTTCTTATTTCTTTTAAATATAACTCGGAACCCGCAGCAAAAGCGATGAAAGCTAATGAGATTTCATTTAAAAAGTTTAAACGACTTGTATTTTCAGAAGGTATTAATCCAAATCCATCTGAACCCGCAAGAATACCTGCTAAAAGTAACCCTGTAATTAAAGGGAACTTAATTTTCGCAAAAAATTTCGATATATGATTTGCTGAAAGGGCAATAATTAAAAAGCCTCCCAATGCAATAAATATTTCTTTACTATACTCCAAAAAAACTATCCTTTAATCCATTCAACAGTAACCAGATCAATTAACGTTTTATAATAATCTCCCCCATTAATTTTACTTTTCAAATAAGCATAAAATGCCATTGCCTGTATATTTTCCCGTTTAAAAGGGGTAAACACAAACTTATCCAATTCTTTTTCCAGGCCATTAAACCCGCCCCGGTTTATAGAAGAGTTAATGACGTTTAAAAAGATGTTAAGGTTCTTATAATTCGGGTTCAACTTTATAACCTCTCTTATAATTCGCTTCAATGCACGCATTCTTGAAAGTACTAAATCAACTTTCCCTGTTTCTAAAAAATACAGCATTTCTATTATTTGAAATTTCACACGAAATTCTAATCCTTTTTTCTTTTGAATCCATTGTATCGAGTGTTTAATGGATTTTATAACACCTATTCCTCTTGAATATTCACCTGATGCAAAAAATGAAGTGATTAAATTTAACTTTCGATCCAGATCATAGGATACATTTTTTTCAAAAGGAGAATCTGATTCATGTAACAAAAGTCGATGTATTGAAGCATTAAGATTATTATCATAAAAATCACATGCCCACTTGAGCAACTCAATTTTACAAAATAACTCTTCTTTTTTTGCTTTGTGTAATTCACCTTTTTCGAGATCAATTTCTCTAAGTATTTCTCTTGCTTTAGGAATCTTTTTTAATCGATACAGAGCGTGAGCGTAAAAATAGACAAGCTCCCAGTATTCATAACTATAAACAGTCAGCCCTTCTTTTTTATGAATCTTTTTAATTCGAGTTTTTAAAAATGACTCTACTCCTTCATAATCTTTGGAAACCAATGAACTACTTCTGATTATTTTTGTAATGTAATTTAAATTTTCAACAGAGTGAAAATCTTTCTTTTTCAATTCAAGCCCCTCTGTTACATCCCTGATAATCGTATCAATATTTATGTCCTTTAACTGCTGTTTGTATTGCTCAATTTTTCTCTTAATAATACTTAAAGCTAATTTAAGCCTTTGTTCTTTTTCTGCTTTATCTTTTGAATCAACATAGAGCTTGTATATTGCGTTAAACTTTTCATTGCCTTGATAATCCTCCCAATTTTCCAGCCACAACAAATATATTTTTGACTGCAGATTATAGTTACTCTTTTTTAACTCACTTCTATGAGCTCTACTAAGATATTGCCAGCCAGGTTCATAAGCACCTCTTTCAAATAAGTAAGTCGATAAGTTTAACAGGCCCTCTGATGTGTAATGAGTAGTTCCTTTTTGTTCATTTATTTCTTTTAAGGAAATAAACTCAATCAAATGGCCCAGTAATCTTTTTCGTAAAGCATGATATGCTTCTTTTTCATTTACACCTTTATACAATACTTTGAACGCTTCCTCTTGTGTTAACTTATCTGGACGTGAAAATCGATGGAACAAATCCAGATCTTTCCTGTTTTCTCTGACCCTAAAGCGATTAACAAAATGTTCAAATCCTTTTTTCTCTTCTTCAGTAAAGGATTGAACTAAAAAATGAAGCTTATCCATAGAAAATTGAATTAGGTTTAAAGTAAAAATATTAAAAATAAAGAGCCGTTTTATCACTATTCACTTTTCATTTTTAACATTTTTATCAACCGTTTCTGCTTTTCTTTCTGTTTTTGCGACGGAAAATTTATAACTTTGCAAACGCTTTTAACTTCCTCTTCAATTGAGGTTAAAAACATTAACTAATATGGCAGTTGCTAAATTAATCTTAAAGAGAAGCTTTTTTAGCTTTATTTCAATTTACGTTTGGGGCATAATGCCCGGGAGAACTCAAAGATGGATAAGCAGAATTTATGCGGATGTTTACAATAAGAACTGGTCAAAAAAATTAATTAAACCATATTGCAAAGCCCATTACCCCGACCCTAACTACATTGATCAATTTATACCGGCAAGTGGAGCCGAAACCTACAAAAACTTTCAGGATTTCTTTACCCGATTATGGAAAGTACCACCAACTATTAAAACGGAACATGTATGGGCCTGTGAAGGATTACTTTGTGAATACGGAAATATTGATAATTTAAATTTAGTTCGAGTTAAAGGCCAGAAAAGACATTTAAGAACCATTTTTGGCGAAGCAGGGGAGGGTATCCCTAAAGGATATTACTTTTCCAATATATTTCTGCACAATAACAATTATCACAGAATACATGCTCCTGTAAACGGAAAAATTTCCCGAATTGAACATATTCCCGGAGATTTAGTATTACTTCGCCCATGGGCCTACAAAAACCCTTCTTTGCCGGCTCTAAGAAATGAGCGAATCAATGTTGATATTGTTGATGAAGAAGGTAATACATGGTATCTGTCAATTGTTGGAGGACCTGGTGTTGGTGCGATCGTTCTGGGTGATGAAACTTCAATTGAATCCTCTGTTGAGGCTGGTAAAGAAATTGCTACATTTTTACTGGGCTCTACCTGTTGTATCGCAAGCCCCATACCAGTCACAAAAAATAAAATCGGTGACCAGGTTTTTATGGGTGAACCACTTCAATAAAAATATTTGATGAATTTTTTTTTATTCTTAGGATTCATTTTAGTAATTGGAATTGGATTCGGAATAATTTCATCAACCCCTCTCGGACCGATTAATCTTCTTGTTGCAGAAAACTATTTAAGCAAAAAAAAAATAAAAATCATCCCATTTCTGTGCGGGGTAATTATTATCGATTCCATATTTGGATACCTTACATTCTGGGGGTTTAAAGAATTTCTCAGTGATTACGAAATTGTAGGTACCGGAATTGGACTTTTTGGAGGGATTGTAATTATAGTTTTAGGAGGAATCGGTC
This sequence comes from Flavobacteriales bacterium, assembly GCA_002720635.1. Classification (GTDB taxonomy): domain Bacteria; phylum Bacteroidota; class Bacteroidia; order Flavobacteriales_C. The sequence goes on from PBJD01000008.1 coordinate 24,158, forward strand.
TATATCAGCAATTCAAAGGAAAGCACAATCCAGATAAAAAGATCGAAATTAAAAAGAATATATTCTTAAAATCTTCAACAGCCAGTTTTTCTAAAGGTTTTTTTTTATGTGGAAGTAATCCGGGTTTTATTGCATTTTGGAGTTGGGTAGCTTATAATGCTAAAACCTGGACGAGTCAGGCTTTTCCTGAATTTGAAATCAACTTTTACAATCTCATCCTTTTTCCTGTTGGCATTATAATTGGTGACTTTCTTTGGTTCGGTATATTCACATATTTACTAAAAAAAGGGGCCAGAAGATACAGCGGAAGTATAATTGACAAAATCAGGACATTGATTTCATGGGGGCTAATTGCTCTTGGTTTGTTTACAGTATATACATCATTACCTTTTTAAGGATAAAATTGATTTAACTCAATTAATGCTTTGAAGTTTATACGATTAAAAGATTTTACAGTACTGCCGATACTTTATACCCTTTAAGGCGTAATAATTCGATTAATCCACTTTTACCCGATAAATGAGCTGCACCAACACAAATCAAATTGGATTGTTGAGTCAATAGATGTTCTATTTTAGGAATCATTCTGATGTTCCTTGAATCATTTAATAGCTCCTTACTCAAATATTTATGATTTTTAAGATTATCCAGTAGAATTGCTACCCCTTTAATGTCTTGATTTCGATATACTGAATCAATTTGATAAAACGCAGTTTTCAGACTATCTTCTTTTTGAACAGCATCCAGCAATTCTTTTTTCTGAAAATCTATGGGCAAACCATATAATAGATCATGTTGCATTTGAACGGATTCCAAACTTGCAACGGTTTTACCCATTCTTTTAAAATCATTTTGCAAAAGTTGATCAATTGCGCCTGTTGTATCTGGCGGGAGTATAATTTGAAAAAGAAGAGTAGTTAAAGCGATGGGTTTAAATTGATTTACTACTAATTTTTGAAGTCCAAGTTTTGATTTAAAATAATTGAAAATTACAGTTCGTTCTTCGACAGAGCATATATCCTCCAATTTTTCTCCAGGATTTGCTTTTAAAGATGATGCAATAAAAGCCATTGAATCGGGTTCAAAAACAATTTCAAAAATTCCGGCATCTACCTTTTTCTTGATTTCATGAACTTTTGAATTAACGTGAAAATATTTTTTATTTGCTAAATGTATTGTACCGTATAAATACGAGGTATCCTTTACATTTTCTTTGGTTATTTGCCATAATAGAGAGTTTTGTCCCATACAGGATCCACTCAATAATGATATTAATAGTATCGTGCGATAAATCATTTAACTCTTTGCATGTTTTGTTTAGTAAAAAATGAGCCGTTTAGTTGCTGACTGGTATCCAGCTTATCAATCTTCATAATTGTTTTATTTCCTTTTTTACCCGAAGGAATCATTTCCAGTTTAGTAGCTATTTTTATTCCACTCATTACTTTTACTTCTGAGGCCTTTAAGACATTTACCAACTCACCATCCTCATCGTAATTTTCACTTCTTAAAGTAATAAAATCCTTTTTATCGATAAACAACTTGATTTTACCCCATATAATATTAGTCCCTTCATTGGGTATTAATTCAATTTGGTAACACATTAAACTATCCAGGACTGTATCCTTTAGTAAACTGTATTTAAAATCATCAACCTTACTGGACTCTTTAACCAAGTCATCATTTGTTAAATCTGTGCCCATCCAACTTTGGGACATAGCTGCCGGGGGTAACTTTGTTACTCGATTAAACTTGGGTATATAACTCCAGACCTGTTTATCTGCTTTTAAAAAAACACTGCCTTTATCCCGTGCCGGAGCACTAATTAAAATCATACTGTAATTCGTCCCTTTTGCCCAGGACTTTAACTTCATTTCTCTACTCCATTTTGGACGAACAATATTTATTGTAATTTCAGTGTAAGCCTGCTCACCTCCTCTAACTTTATCCTCTGATTTTTTAATGATTTGCTTTGGAGTGAGCTCTTGACCAGAACTAAAGAGATGGATTAAAAATAACAGTGAAATAAACAATATCCTTTTTATCATAGTATTTGATTTAATATAAAAATGCCTTTAAAAAATGATTTTTCAAATAACTTCACGACAAAAGATGGAAAAAATCATACCGAATATTATAAATTCATTGGTAAAATTATATTTTAACCAATTCTAAAGAATCAAACACCGAATTTAAAAGTGGAATTAAAACAAATTACCGAAAAAGTATGCTCAATATCAAAAGAAGTTGGAGCGTTTATTAAACAAGAGTCTACAAAATTCAGTTTTGAAGATATTGAAACAAAAAGTAAGAATTCTTTGGTTACTTACGTTGATAAAACGGCTGAAAAAATAGTAGTGGATTTCTTATCCGAACTCATTCCGGAATCGGGTTTTATCGCTGAAGAGGGCACCTCAGATAAAAAAGGTGAAGTATACAACTGGGTAATCGATCCACTGGATGGAACAACCAACTTTATTCATGGTATCCCAACATATTGCGTAAGTATTGCCTTATTAAAAAATAAAGAACTGGTTGTTGGAGCAATTTATGAACCCAATCAGGATGAAATGTTTTGCGCCTGGAAAAATGGAGGGGCTTATTTAAATGAAATACGAATTTCTGTTAGTACTACTGAAAAAATTTCTGACGCACTGTTGGCTACAGGATTTCCTTACTATGATTATAAAAGACTTGATGGTTATATGAATATTCTCAAATGGCTTATGCACAATTCAAGAGGTGTGCGACGAATTGGCTCTGCTGCTATTGATCTTGCCTATGTTGCCTGCGGACGTTTCGATGCATTTTATGAATATTCTCTGAACCCCTGGGACGTTGCTGCCGGAGCAATAATTGTTAATGAAGCTGGTGGTTCGGTGAAGGACTTTAATGGTGGAACAGACTACCTTTTCAATAAGGAGATTGTGGCATCAAATTTGCACGTCGAAAGTGAATTATTAAACATAATTAAAAGCTCTTTTTAAGCTAATTCTATGTACTGAAAACAATTTAAAAAAATGCTGTTAAAAAAATTAGTACTAAAAAGTAAATTTAATTCGTTTAAGATTTTACATTTTTTATTTTTATTGTTGCAAATAATTAAATTTAATTTCAAAAAACATTTAGTATGAAAAAAATCTGTCTCATTTTTAGCGCTATTGCTTTATTAACTTCATGCGCTATAATAAACCCAGGAGAAGTGGGTATTAAACAAACACTTGGAAAACTGCATGGAAAACCCAAATCAGAAGGTGCTGTCGTTATTAATCCATTTGTAACTCAAGTAGTTAAGGTTCGAACAGCTACTGTTAACAGAGAAGTAAGATTAAACTTACCTTCAAAAGAAGGATTAAATGTTAAAGCTGAAATATCAATTTTGTATCATGTTCAACCGGATAAGATTATTTCTGTTCTTCAGGAAGTTGGATTAGGCTATGAAAGAACACTTATTTTAAGTACATTCCGTTCTTCGGCTGCTGACGTATGTGCGCGATTCTTTGCAAAAGATATGCACTCAGGGAAACGAGCTGAAATTGAACACGCAATTAAAAAATTAATGATTGAACGACTCAAAGACAGAGGTGTTGTTATTGAAGGTATTCTACTAAAAAGTATTGCACTCCCAGATCGTTTATACAGAGCTATCGAGGAAAAACTTAAGGCGGAGCAGGAAGCACAGCAAATGCAGTTTGTTTTGGATAGAGAGCGTCAGGAAGCAGAGAGAAAGAAAATCGAAGCGGAAGGAATAAAAAATGCTCAGCAAATTATCAAGGCAGGAATTACTGATCAGAATATTGAGTGGAAAAGTTTAGAAGTTTTCCAGGAGCTGTCCAAGTCACCGAATACTAAAATAATCATCTCTGATGGTTCTACACCAATGATAATAGATTCGAATAAATCTGAATAATAAATTTTATGACATATTAAAAAAAAACGGGCGTAATGCCCGTTTTTTTTATTTCACATCTAAAATATTTTATCATTTATTCACAATAAAAATCCATTATTAAAAAATAACAAAAATAACATGCAATAAAATTGATTGACAAATTAACTCTTCATTCATGTGTTTTAAATTCACTTTATGAAGAGCTTATTTTTTCTATTCACATTAATGAATATGAAAATGGTTTTTTCGCAAGAACCCATTCAATTTAGTTTCTGGAATAAAGAAATTAACCCTGCATTTTCTATAAATGAGACGAATCTGGCCTATGTTTTATATGAAAACAAATTCTTGTTAAAAGAATGGAACAACAAGCTGATTGGTTTGGATATAAAAACTAAAGATGGGCGAATCAACATGCATTTCGGTCAAAAAGGAAACATTAATTTTTCGAGCAACAAAACATCTGTCGGCTATGCTCAAAAAATGTCTCCAAAACTTAACTTAGGTCTATCAGTTGAATATACTTTTTTTCATCAGAGAGAAATTAAAAATAACCCAGCTTTACTAACTCCAACTTTTGGAATCAACTTCAAACAGTCTGAACTAAACTCTTTTTATTTTTCGATATATAACTCAGGTATTATTTTTCATAATAATGGACTTCCAAACAGTTTGATTATTTTTTGGAATCACCAGGTAAATGATAACTCATCATTTTCTTTAGGAAGTATAACAGAAAAACAAATGATATACGCTTCATTTGCCTTCCATTATTTCTACATGGATTCTGTTAAGTTGACTTTTGAAATTAACTCTTCTGAAATCCCTGTTAATTTCGCTATCACGTGCTCTTTAAAATCATTTGAATTTTTGCTTGAAAACAATTATCACCAAAAGTTAGGAATTTCGAATCAAATTGGACTTGCATACAAATGGTAAGAATTTTGATGATAACTTTCCTGCTTTCCTCTACTCTTTCAAAAGCTCAGGACGCTGTTGATAAAGCTGTTGAATATTTGCAATCACTTTCTCTTGAAGAAAATGACTGGGAAAATACGGCTCTTGTTTTGGAAGAGTTTCTGGAAAATCCTTTGGAAATAAATAATCTGAATTTTAACCGTATTCAAAATTTCCCTTTATTGAATTCCCGACATTTCTTTGTGATTAAAAAATACAGGAAGTTAAACGGGACTGTATTTACCGCGAACGAATTAAAAGCTCTGCCTTTTTTTACGCCTGAACTGATTAAAACAATTCTGCCTTTTATCACTTTTAAATTCAGACAAACAACTTCTAAGATTCAAGGGACTATCATACATAAAACCTACTTTAACATTGAACCTTCCAAGGGATTTTTCCGATTGGACAGCATGAATTTCCTGGGAGGAAGAACGCAGGAGACTACGCGATTTAAACTCTCAAACTATAAACATAATTTTGCTTTCGTATGGGACAAGGATAAAGGAGAGAGAATAAATAATTCCTTTTTAAAAATTGGATATCAAGGAAGTTTCAATCACAATATAAAACAAGTTAATGTTGGTGCCTACTCTCTTTGTATTGGAGAAGGACTTATTCATTCGAATGATTTTATTGTTGGAAAAAATAATCCTCTGAACAGTTTTTATAAAATACAACGCTCATTAAAACAAAATTCAAGCTCAACAGAATACAATTATGAAAACGGAGTTGCTGTTATATACGAAAGAAAAAAAATGAAGATACTAGGATTTTACAGTATGAATGCATTGAATGGAAATGTTGAAAATGATACTATAAGGAGCCTAAAACAGGATGGTTTGTTTAGAACAAATAGTGAAATAAATCACAAAAAAAAAGGCCATTACTATTTAATTGGAAACAGTATCAATTATGAGTTTCGCAAAACAGCAATCGTTTTCAACACATTAAAAACAAGCTTTTCCAAACCCTATCACCCTTTACCCAACTACTATAACACAAACTATTCAATGTATAAATTGTGGAACAACAGTATGAACTATCGTTTTTTTGATGGTGATAAAACTGTTAAAGGCGAAATTGCGATGGACCATAACGGAAATATGGCAACTACTCACTTTTTTGTTTTTAAATTATCCGACGCCTATAATTTAATGGCAAATGCTCGGTATTTTTCTCCAAAATACAAGAGTTTTCGAGCAAATGCTCTTTCGGAGGGGTCAAGAATTCAGAACGAAAAAGCGGTATTGTTTGCAGGAGATTATCAGGGGGAAAAAACTCATATATACGTTAGCACTGATTTTTTTTCTTTTCCGGTACCTAAATACCTTGTTCAACTGCCTTCCTATGGAAAAGAATTTATGGGATATTTGAATTATCAAATTACAGATTCCTTAATCTTTAAACTTTTTTTCAGACAGAAGTTGAAAGATAAAAATCAAAAATCGGAATTTATGAATGAGCCCAGAAGATATACCTTGTCTCATGTTTACGGAAAGATTTTAATAAAAGCTAATAAAGGGACAACCATTAGATGCAGGATGGATTTCAGTAAGCACCAAACCAATGGATTGAATACTTTTGGAAGAACATCATATTTAGATATTAGCCACAAAAAAGAATTGAGCTCCTTCTCTGCACGTATGGTGTTTTTCAAAACGGATAATTGGGATACAAGGATTTACTTATATGAGAAAGATGTATTGTATCATTTTAGTGTTCCCGCTCTGTATGATGAAGGCACACGGTTTTACATTAATTATAATCGAACTATGGGGAAATACATCAAAATATGGCTGAAATATGGCCGTACTATTTTTGAAAACAAATTCTCAATAAGTAGTGGTAACAATGAAATCAGAGGTAATTTAAAAACTGAAATCAGGGGGCAGATCCGAATTAATTTTTAAAAAACGAAGTTCCGGTCATCATAACCTTCTTTTGATCCAAACCTAAAAACAACTCCCAGTTCATGAGAACCTCCCGTTTGATTGCTTAGTGTTGATGTGGTTAAATCATAAGAATATTGAACTTTTAATCGATTCAAGTTAACTCCTATACCACCGATAAATGAATCCTTATTTCGATATCCAATAAAAGAATTAACAAACTTATATTGAGATGAAATACCATAAAGTATGGAGTTAAACTCATTCTGAACAGCATAAACCAATAGCGGATAAAATTTAATTGTTTGATGCACAAGCAATGGATACGAAAGATAAGTGGTAAATCTTCTTGGAATGGAACTACTTAATTTATTCACAATCCCGTCATTTGGCTCATTAATATTTGCGCAACTGAAACCCAGGTTACCTCTGAAAATTTTAAAATCAATTCCAACTGTCAAATTCATATAATTTACCTTATTCTGCTGTGGATCTGAATTAATTGAATCCAACGTAAATCCATATCGATTATCTATCTGGTCACCAAGAGTCCAATTTGAATAATCAACACTTTTTTGTCCAAAATCAATCTTTAGTCCCAAAGCAACTTCAAAGGTATCTTGTTTACCAAACCTTTTTGCTGCATTTATTCCCGCATGAGTGGTGTTCAAACTTCCATCTCCGGCCTGATCGTTTAGTATAGTTACTCCCAACCCTGCTTTATACTTTGACACATTTTTTTGAACTCCAAGAACAGTTGTTTGGTATGCATCTATTTTATGCCATTGATTTCGGTACTGACTATTCAGTTGCCAACCCTTCAACTCCCCTGTTAAAGCAGGGTTTAAATACATTAACTGCATATATGTTTGAGAAAACAATGGGTCTTGAGCTCGAACAAAAAGAAACGAAATAAAAAAAAGCAAGAAAAAAAATACTCTCATTGGAAAATTTCAATTTATAATTCAGGAAAACGAAAAAGATACACGTTTACATAATTTGTTTAAAACCGAAAGGTATTTAGCTTTATTAATTAACCAAATATTATTTCTTTCACGATTTCTGTTCCTAATTCATCATTAAGCGATTTCACAATTTTTGATTTCCCAAAAGAAAGTTCATTACGTAAAGCTGCAGAGTCCAGGCGAATCAAAAGCTTACCATCAATTAATTGTTTTGAAACCGTGTGGTTTTCTATAGTTGGTCCCAGTACCTTACCCCAGGCCTCATACAAACGAACTTCATTCATTTTCACATTTAGCTTATAGGTATCCATAAGCTCTTTTAAGGCATCTCCCATTTTTATTTGATTGTCTTTTCTCTTTCTCATGGTGCTAATCTTTTTCTTTTCCAACTCCCTTCAATCAGTTCATATACGATTCTGTCATGCAATCTGCTCGAAGCGCCTTGCCAAAACTCAAAATAAGAAGGAACCAGCCTTAACCCACCCCAGTTTTCTGGACGGGTAACTTCTTTACCATCAAATTTATTTTTTATTTCTTCAACAGCATCCTCTATTTCTTTTCGACTTTTAATTTCTTTACTCTGTGGTGAGGCCCATGCTCCAATTCGACTTCCCTCCGGGCGACTCATAAAATAATCGTCCGACTCCTTTTCAGTCACTTTTTCCACCTTACCCTCTATGCGTATCTGACGCTCCAGATCTCTCCAAAAAAATGCAAGTGATGCATTTTGATTAGTATTGGTTTCCTGAACTTTAGCACTGTTGTAATTCGTAAAATATGTAAATCCTTTTTCATCAAGATTTTTAAGCAACACTACTCTGGATCTTGGCATATCATCCTTTAAAGTACTCAAGATCATCGCGTTTGGATCTTTAACCACCTGATCAAGTGCTACTTTATACCATCCTTTAAAAAGTTCAAACGGATTATCAGGCAACTTATTTTCGTCCAGAAAATCATTCTTTAAGTAGTCAATACGTTGATTGTAAATATTATCTGACATTATTCTGAATCGTTTAATTTCTCAATTATTTTGTCAACTTCTTCTTCAGTATTTTTTAACTTTTCTGAACATACATTTAAAAGCTTACTTGCTCTTTCGACTTTTTTTGCCAGTTCATCAACATCCACTTCTTCACTTTCAATTCCATTAACAATATCTTCCAATTCTTCCAACGCTTCTTTATATGTCATTTTTTTTTCACTCATTATTCTGAAATTTTTGATTTTTTAATTCCGTCTTTTAATTTTATCTCTATATCTTCTCCATTTGATAACTGAGAGACACTTTTCACTACGTTTCCTTCTTTCATAATAATTGCATAACCTCTTTTCAGAACGTTGGCCGGATGAATTAGTTTGATTGTATTTTCAACTAATTTAAGTTTTACACTCTCCTTTTGAATAATCTGCTTTGGTAAAACATTCAATGATAATTCAAATTGAAATGTTTTTTGCTGCTTACTTTTAAAAAACGCATCTGATATACGGGGAAGATCACTTTTTATTTCTATCAAACGCTTCCTGTTTCTTTCCAACCCCTTTTGCGTGGCTGTTTTTGCAGCATGTGAGAGTTCCTTTAAAACAATATTGTTTTGCGTTATCTTTTCTCTGGCAAAATAAATTAAAGCATCTCTTAAGCCAGAATAATATTCTTCAAAACTTGACATTTTTTCAATTAAAAACTCAGCTACGGCAGTGGGTGTTTTTAACTTTGTATGAGCCACAAGATCCGGAATTGTTTCATCACGCTCATGCCCAATTCCTGTCAGAACAGGTAATTTATAATTAGCAATAGCTTTTCCCAAATCAAAATCATCAAAACCAGCTAAATCCAGACTTGCACCTCCACCTCGAATTAAAACAACACAATCAAACTTTTCATTAGAAATTGTATTTAGACTCTCCATTACGGAAAATGCAACATTCTCACCTTGCATTGTTGAATGAAACAACTTGGTTTCAAAATGATACCCATTGGAATTTATATTCAATTGATTCATAAAATCACCATATCCAGCTGCAGTTTCACTGGAAATAATCGCAATTCGTTTTGGAACAAGAGCTAACTCAAGCTCTGCATTTTTACGAATTAAATTTTGAACAGTCAATTCCTTAATAATTTCTTTTTTTCGTCTCTCCAGATCACCTAAAGAATAATTTGGATCTATATTTTTAACTACCAGACTAACTCCGTATTGCTCATGAAAAGTTACATTTACACTAAACAAAACCTTCATACCGCGTTGAATTACATTTCCTGTAGCTGCGAAAAGATCTGACGCAATTCTTTCGTATTGAAATTTCCAAATATTGGCCCTCATTCTTGCCAAAATTTTACCTTCATTTTTCTCTACTAAATCCATATAGCAGTGACCTGCACCAGCAATACGCATTTCTGCAATTTCAGCTACTAACCATACCTCATTCAAAAAACTCATTTCAATAGAATTTCGAATAATTCCATTTAATTGAGAGAGAGAAAGGTGATTGTCGTTTTCCATGAATTAAAATAATGCTTCAAATGTAAACATTTCTTACTCTCATTTTCCAATGCGATAAAAGTTGTTAATAATAAGCTATATAAATACTTTAGATTCCTTATCAAATAGCTTATTTTAGAAGTTTGGTATGGCTGTTGATTAAATTATCCAAACAGTGTTATTTTATATTATGAAACCTAAACTTTACTTTGCCTTTTTAATTCTGTTACCCACCCTTCATATAAATGCTCAGGATTGTGATCAAAAAGCCACAGGAAACAGCAAAATAGCCGGTGATTACTTCTCATGGGGAATGTATCCTTGTGCCTTGAAAGAATACCTTATTATCTATTCAAAAAAACCAGATAACAAAAAAGTCAACCGTAGAATTGCCCAATGCTACATTAACTCAGCCGGAGCAAACAAATCATTAGCTATCAAACATTTAGATTTCCTGATTAAATCCGGCAAACCTGCAAACGAGGTTTATTTTGAACTGGGACAAGCTTATTTATACAATAAAGAATATGATAAGTCCATTGAATGCTTAAACAAATTCATTGAGTTAACAAACCCAGGGAAAGAAATTTTAAAAATCATTGAAAAGTTCAAATCTCAGGCATATTTCTCAAAAGAAATAATAAAACACCCTGTAAATGTCACGTTTAAAAACCTTGGTGAAGATGTAAATAGTATGTATAACGATATGCATCCCTACCTCACTGAAAAAGAAGATTTTATCATATTTACAAGTGATCGGAAAGGGGTTAGAGGTGGATTCAGTAACGGTGATGGTTATTTTCCGGATATAATGCTTACAAAAGTAAAAAAAGGAAGGGATTCTTTTAAAGGTGCCAGAAGTATGGCCGGTTCATTTAATACTGAATTTGATGAAATGGCTGCTGGAGGATCACCTGATGGAGCATATTTAATTTATACCACAAACGAAGAATTTCAGGTATTTAATTTAAAAATCACATACAAGGCACCTAAAAAAAGATCATATCCTACTGCAAAACCCATGGAGGGCGTAAACGGTAGAAACAGCAATGAAATGTCGGCAACAATAACCAACGATGGCGAATTATTGATTTTTTCGTCAAATAGAAAAGGAGGATTTGGAGGATTTGACCTGTGGATGAGTAAGAAACTACCCAATGGAAAATGGGGAAAACCAATAAATATGGGGCCTGATATTAATACGGAATTTGATGAAACATACCCTAATTTTTCTTATGATCAAACATTCTTTACCTTTTCCTCCAATGGACTTAAAGGAATGGGAGGATTTGATTTATTTAAAACTCAATTTTCAGAGGAGTTAAAAATCTGGACCAAACCTAAAAATCTGGGATATCCAATCAACACCGCTTACGACGACAATACAATCACTTTTGTTAAGAAAGGGAGGTATGCTTACAAATCGGATATTCGAAAAGATTCCTATGGAATGAGAGATATTTATCGCTTAACTTTTAATGATGTACTTCCTATTTATACTGTTGTTAAATCATCAGTGCTGGCAGACACCTTAGTTAACATGGATGAAATTACAAGCTCAATATCCCAGGAAGTTAATGCTTCAAAAAGACAACTCGATTCTGTTAAGTCAATTAACGCAAGTACTGAAACAATTGAGGAATACCAAAAAGAATATATAACCAAACAACAACAATTAGACAATACAGACCCATTTAAAAACAATTTTGTAGAGGTCACTACTGATGATGGTGAAATATACGGTCAATATAAAACAAACGGACAGGACGGTAAATTCATCATGATATTAGAGCCAGGAGTATACAACATTGCTATATCTCATGAAGGTTTTAATACAATAAAAACAAAAATCCGGATATATGATAAATCGAATTTCACACCTGAACTAAAAAAACACTTTTACTTAAAGCCCAATTTATAATATGAAATTAAAACTGAAAAGACCTATTTGCTTTTTTGATTTAGAAACTACGGGTACTAATATTTCCTCTGATCGTATTGTTGAGATTGCAATAACAAAAGTTTACCCTGACGGAAAAGAAGAAGTAAAGTGTAGAAAATTAAATCCAACTATCCCAATTCCAATAGAGGCATCTCTTGTTCATGGTATTTATGATGAAGATATAAAGGACGAAAAAACTTTTGCACAGGTTGCGAAGGGACTTTTCGAATTAATAAAGGGGTGTGATTTAGGTGGGTTTAACTCAAATAAATTTGATGTTCCTCTTTTAGTTGAAGAATTTTATCGCGTTGGAATTGAATTTGATATAGCTAAGATCAACCTGGTAGATGTTCAAAATATATTTCATCAGATGGAACAGCGTACTTTAGTTGCTGCCTATAAATTTTATTGCAACAAAGATTTAACAGATGCGCACAGCGCTGAAGCTGACACAAATGCTACATATGAGGTATTACAAGCCATGCTGGACAAGTACCAAAAAACAGAGTTTATAAATCAAGACAAAGAAGTTTCCATACCCGTAGTGAATGACATGGAAAAGCTTGCTGAATTTTCCAAAAGAAATAACAATATTGACCTGGCAGGAAGATTTGCATTTAACAAAAACAAAATAGCATGTTTCAATTTTGGAAAGCACAAAGGAAAGCCAGTAGAAGAAGTCTTTTCAAAAGAAGACTCATATTATCATTGGATGAAAAAAGGCGAATTTTCGAGGGATACAATAAGACATTTAGAGAACTTATGGGAAAATCATCAAAAAAATAACGAAAACAAAAAGCTTCAATTGTTACAAGAAAAATTTGGTAAATAACTCATGAAAATTATTTGTATCGGTAGGAACTTTGCTGACCATGCTAAAGAATTAGGCAATGACAAACCTTCTTCGCCTGTTATATTCCTCAAACCTGATACAGCTCTTTTAAGAAACAATGATCCCTTTTTTCTACCGGATTTCTCAAAAGAAATCCATCATGAAATAGAACTGGTCATAAAAATAAAACGTCTTGGAAAAAATATCCAGGCAAAATTCGCTCACAAATATTATGATGAGATTGGTTTAGGTGTTGATTTCACAGCAAGAGATGTTCAATTTGAACTCAGAGAAAAAGGTTTACCCTGGGAAAAAGCAAAGGCTTTTGATTCATCAGCTGCCATATCAAAAAAATTCATTTCCAAAACCGAATTGGGAGACTTAACTGATTTGAGCTTTCATCTGGAAAAAAATGGTGAAAAAGTTCAAATTGGAAATACAAATCAAATGATCTTTACAATTGAAGAAATCATTTGCTACGTTTCAAAATATTTCACCCTGAAAATTGGAGACCTGATCTATACCGGTACGCCTTCCGGCGTGGGCAAAGTTGAAATTAATGATGAACTTTCGGGATATTTAAAAGATTATAAATTGTTTGATTTTAAAATAAAATAATGAGAACCACCCTACTTTTTTCAATTACCTGCATACTCTTTTCATGTTCAAAACACGAGAACAGAATGGAGGGTTCCTGGTTTGTAAACTACTTTGTAAATGACTCAAAAACAGGAGATTTCACATTAAAACTCGATGAAGGTGGCATAGGAAAAAAAGATGGTTCAACAGACATTACCTGGACGATAAATAAAAAAGAGCTTACCTTGATTATTAATGGTTATTCTCAAATATGGGAAAATAACCAAAACAAAAGGAATAATCAGTTTTACCTATCCAGTGACAGCAGCGGTAACTACTTAAGGATGGAAATGGAAAGAATCAAGTAATGCTTTACTTGTGTGGCAAAAATGCTTATCTTTTAAAGAAAGTATCATGAAAAATTTTTCAGGGTCTTTATGGCTCTCTTTAATCCTGTGTTTCACTCTGTCTTCTTGTGGAGGATCGTCAACAACTCATGATTCTTGTTCTGCTAAATGTAAAAAAGAATGCAGTGCTTCAAATGCAGATGGAACAAAAAGTCATGATTGCGCTTCAAATTGCACAGAATCATGTCACAATTCGAAAAACGAATCAAGTAAAACTAAAAAATGTGATTCTGAATGTGTTAAACCGTGTTGTACAGGTAACGAAAAAGAATCTTGTGCATTAGATTGTGAAAAGGTATGCTGTTCATCCAAAGAAAAACAAGTTGAAGTTAACAGTTGTAATGCTGATTGCATGGAACCTTGTTGCTCTGGGGAAGAAAAGAAATCATGTTCTCCAGAATGTGAAAGAAACTGTTGTTAGGAAACAAAGCTATTCTTCTTAAAATCAATCTTTTATATTTGAGACTTAAGTAGCTATTTGTACAAGGATGATAAAATTTTCTTCTTAAGACCTCTGGTAATGTTGAGTGCCTTTTGATCCACAACCAATGCGAAAACAACGTCGTATTTGTGCTTTGCAGTTTCTACATTTTTATCGATAATATAAAATCTTCTTTTACTGCGGTATGATAAATCTTTAGGAAGATCTTTAAAGGATTTTAAACTACCTGTTTGAATATCGTAGAAGGCATATTTTCCTTTTTTTACATCGAAAGTTTGACCACCTGCTTGAAAAATATTATTCTTTTGGTACTGAATAGAATCATACAATAGAACATTTTCAACTTTATATTTACTGTAAAGTAAATCCAGTTCATATTCAAAATGAGCGTATCTAAAATTCGAACTTCTTGAACAGCGATCAATAGAGAGGCCATTAAACCAGAAAAGAATATAGGATTTACCGGTATCTAACCTAAAATATTCTGAATTGAATTCTTTACGCTCAAACTTAACAAAGTTACCAATTGAATCGCCTTTCCATTTTTTTGCAACCTCAACAAGAATGGAATCACCTTGAATTTTTTTTGCATGTACAATCGCAATATTTTGAGTCATTTCAAACTCCTGCTTTAAGGTTATGCTTTCACATTGTGCCTTAACTGAAATGGATGTATAAAAAATTAACAAGTAAATAAGGGCTTTTCTCATTGTATTATCGCCTTATTAATGCGCTTTATTAAACCTGGCCCCTCATATATAAACCCTGTATATACCTGTATTAACCTCGCTCCTGCATTAATTTTTTCCAATGCGTCTTTTTCGGAGTGAATCCCTCCTACTCCTATGATTGGGTAATCATCCCCCAATTGTTTATATAAGTATTGAATTACTTTTGTTGAACGTTCTGTTAAAGGTTTTCCACTCAATCCCCCAGGCCACCCAATTTCATTCAGCGTTTCTTCTTTGGTTTTTAAACCATCTCTGTTTACTGAAGTATTTGCAGCAACAACACCATCCAGTTTTAAAGTCTTTATGATATCTATGACATCATCCAATTCTTGCTCACTTAAATCCGGGGCTATTTTTAATAATAAAGGCTTTGGACTTGATTTTTTCTTGTTAATCAAAGATATCTTTTGCATCAGTTGCATCAGCGGTTCTTTTTCTTGCAACCTCGTTAAGTTTCCTACATTTGGACAGCTTACATTAACAACAAAATAATCAACATAATCAAATAGAACTTCAAAAACCTGAATGTAATCCTCATCGGTTTTTGAAGATTCTGTTGTTGTGTTTTTTCCAATATTACCGCCAATAATAATATCTGATTTTTTATTTTTCAAGCGCTCAACAGCCGCTTCAACACCTTGATTGTTAAAACCCATCCGGTTTATAAGAGCATTATCCTCAGGCAGCCGAAATAATCTTGGCTTAGCGTTTCCTGGTTGTCCTTTTGGTGTTAATGTGCCAATTTCTATGAACCCAAAACCAAAATCAGCCAATTCATTAAACAATATAGCATCTTTATCAAAACCGGCTGCCAAACCGACCGGATTGGGAAATTTTAATCCAAAAACTTCTCTTTCAAGCTGCTTATTGTTTAGTTTAAAAACAGAACGGTTTATGGCTGAAAACCCTGGAATTTTTGATAAAGTTTTAACCATATTAAAAACCTTGTGGTGCACTTTTTCGGGATCTTGTGAAAAAAGAAATGGTTTTATAATGGTTGTATATATTCCCATATTAATTTTCGTATAATTCTTCTACTTCTTTTAAAACCTCCTCAACCGGTCTTGTATTTTCATAAAAACCAAGAACCTTTCTTAAAACAGCTTCAACCGTACTGTCAGGGCAGCTCGCACCTGAGGTAAGTATAATGTCTATTTTCTTACCATCTGGTAAATAATTTAAAGAAGTACCTTCTTCCTTTTTCCTCCAGTCAAAATGCGCTATCTCTTTATCGCTTAGTAATTTATCTTTCCCAGTAACAAAATAGGTTGGGCATTTTTCTTCACACAATTCCACAAGGTGTGTAGTATTGGAGCTATTATACCCACCTACAACGATTGCTAAGTCAGCACCTTCCTCCAACAGCCCGTAGGTAGCGCTTTGATTATCATTAGTGGCGTAACACAAAGAATCTCTGGTGTCGGCAAAAGCTTTATTTTCACTACCGTAAAGATCTTCAACAACTCCTTTGATATATGCAGCAATTTCTTTTGTTTCACTTGCCAGCATAGTAGTCTGGTTAACTACACCAATCCGTTTTAAATGAATTTCAGGATCAAACCCTTCACTATATTTCCCTTTAAAATCATTGTAAAAATCATTTTTGGATTTTTTGCCTCTTATGTACTGTTCTAAAACCTTGGTTTCTTCAATATTTTTAACAATAATTGCAGGCCCTTCCTGAGAAGCATGGGAGAACGTAGCTCTTGTTTCTTCATGGTTACTCTTTCCATGAATTACAATGGTATACTCTTTATCACCCAGTTTTTTGCTCATCTTCCAAACTCTTTCTACAAAAGGACATGTAGTATTATATTCCTCAGTATGGACGCCCTTCTCCGAAAGTATTTCTTTAGTTTCAATAGTTGTACCAAAAGCAGGCACAATCACTAAATCTTCTGAAGTTATCGAACTCCATTCAATAAGTTGATTGCCTTTTGTATCCATAATGAATTGAATTCCTCTACTCTGTAAATCAGAATTCACAAGTGGATTATGAATCATTTCACTCAAAAAATATATGTTCTTTCCTGGATTTTCATCTAAAGCTTTATAAGCTCTTTCAATGGCATTTTCCACACCAAAACAAAATCCAAAATGGCGAGCAATTAAGAACCGAACTGGACCAAAATCCAATTTAGTTGGTGAAAAATCTTTCTTTTTGGGGTCAAGAGTTTTCCTGATATCTTTAAGCATAGATATAATGGGACTTCTGTAGAACTCTGGAACTTCAAATTCTCGCATATCAAAAAGATTACTACAAACTTACAAATAACCCTTTATTCTTAATAGTTTATCATTATAATAAATCTTAAACTATTCGTGTACACTCGAAATAATACTTAATTTTTATCGTTCAAGTAACTATGAAACTAAAAAAGGTCCTGATTTTTGTTGTACTTATTGTATCAACTTCAATACTATTTAACTCGTGTAGTTCTGGTAAATACTGTGAAGGCGGGAAGAAAAAATACAAGAGAATGAAAAAAGACACCAATATGATGGTTTTTTAAACCTTGCTAGTACATTCTCTGATAAAAAGCACAAGTCTTAGTATCTTTGAAAAGTAATTCTTTAATTAATGTGCGATTCAGATAAGTGTAAGGTAAGTGAAGAAGAAATATCTTTAGCAACTAAAATTCTTGAAAAACTAGTGGCCAATCCCGTTCAACTGTTCGAAATAGATGAACAAAAACGAATTGAGCTAATGAAATTCTCAGGCCAGTTGAGTCGTCCTGGTCGTGATGAATTTAAGCAACGTAAAAAAAACGCAAAGAAGGCAGCTGAACGAAAAAGAAGAGAACGAGAAAAGCATGCACGTAAAGAAACAGGTATTCGAAGTGCTCGGGAAAACACGGTATTTGTTGCTCCAAAAATGTTGGGTAATTCCGATATTTCTATTCAAAAAGTTGGCGAACTGGAAAATCCTCGCAACTGTTACGTTTGTAAATCAATGTTTAAAAAACTGCATCATTTTTACGATGCAATGTGTCCTGAATGCGGAGATTTTAATTATGCAAAGCGCTTCCAAACTGCAGATTTAAAAGGTCAGGTTGCGGTAGTTACAGGTTCTAGACTTAAAATTGGATACCATATTGTTTTAATGTTATTGCGCGCTGGAGCAACTGTTGTGGCTACTACTAGATTTCCAGTTGACTCTGCATTACGCTACTCAAAAGAATCCGATTACAATCAATGGAAAGACCGTTTAAGTATACATGGTTTGGACTTACGCCATATTCCAAGTGTTGAAATTTTTTGCAACTACATGGAACAAACGTATGGTAATCTGGATATTTTAATCAACAACGCTGCACAAACTGTACGTCGCCCAGCTGGTTTTTATGCGCATTTAATGGAGAATGAAGACAAACCAAGAAGCAAGCTTTCACACGACGTTTTAAATTTATTGCAAAATCACCATCTATCAATTGATGAATTGAAGAATTTAGCTCTTGCTTCAACTAGTGAGCAAAACACACAACTCCCTGTTGCCTGGCATGCAACTGAACCTGGAGTTGGGATAAGAGCTTCTGCCAAGCTATCTCAAATACCCTATAGTTTTGATAACTCCTTACCTACTCAGGATGTTTTTCCCGAAGGAAAACTTGATGCCGATTTGCAGCAGGTCGACTTGAGAAAAACGAACAGCTGGCGTTTAAAACTCGGAGAAGTAGAAACATTGGAAATGATAGAGGTTCAACTGGTTAACTCTGTTGCTCCATTTGTATTGTGTAGTAGATTATCAAAAATCATGCGCAAAGAAAATACAGGCATGAAGCACATTATTAATGTTTCAGCAATGGAAGGTAAATTTCACCGATTTTTTAAAGAAGACAGGCACCCTCATACCAATATGGCGAAAGCAGCCTTAAATATGATGACGCATACCTCTGCTCTTGACCTGGCTAAGGATGGTATTTATATGAATGCAGTTGATACAGGCTGGGTTACCGATGAAGATCCCGTTGAACTTTCTGAACAAAAGGAAAAGGTACACGATTTTCAACCTCCTCTTGATATTGTTGATGGTGCCGCCAGAGTTTTAGACCCATTATTTGATGGTATTAATACAGGTAAACACTGGTGCGGTAAATTTTTAAAAGATTACAAACCAATTGATTGGTAATGGCTAAATGGGGGAAATTTTATTTAATTCGTATCGAGTTTTTAGGCTTTCGTTATCACGGATGGCAAAAACAACCGAACTTCCGAAGTGTTCAGGGAATGGTCGATAAAACTTTTGAATTTATATTTCAACATAACGATTTTAAAACTCATGGGTGCGGAAGAACTGATGCAAAAGTATCGGCTGATGATTATGCATTTGAATTGTTTGTTTTAAAAGATTTTGAAATTGAGCCTGAAAAATTGTTAATGGAACTCAATAGAAATCTACCATCAGATATTCGGGCCAAAAGTATTATTGAAGTAAACTCTGAATTTAACATCATTCAAAACTCCTCTGTAAAGGAATATCATTATTATTTCTCCAGTGGCAGAAAAAGTCATCCTTTTAATGCGCCCCTAATTCGAGATTTTGGGGCTCAACTAAATATTGAAAAAATGAAGGAAGCTGCTGCTTGCTTTTTGGGGAAGCATAACTTTAAAAGATTTGCAAGTAAACCTTCTTCAAGTTCAGTATTTGAAAGAGATATTTTAAAGTCTGAAATTGTTCTAAACAGGAACATAACAGCCAACTTTACTCCAGATCAATCCTACATTTTTAAAGTTAAAAGCAAAGGTTTTTTGAGATATCAAGTCCGATTAATGGTTGGTGCATTAGTAAATGTAGGCAGAGGAGACTGGAGTATAGATGAGCTTCATGACACGTTAAATAACCCTAACGGATCACAGGTTAAGCACATTGCCCCTTCTTCTGGATTGGTACTTCACGAAGTTTGTTTTGACCAATACTCTTAATCTTTGGCACTTTGCTCCATAATCATTGTATTCAACTCAACCTTGGCCTGATCCTCTGTTTGTATNTACAAATAATTTCCTTTTCCAGAAATAGANAATTCNTNAATAANCTTTTTACCAGTTTTGTTCTTCCCATANCCAAGAGCNGAAAAGTACATTCCTTTNGANGCTTTGTTTTTAACAAAATTNTGTAAACTGTTTTCATTTTTTCCNAGTCCATTAAANCCTCCATCNGTAGCNAGAATGATTTGATTATTTCCTTTATCNAAAAATTCATTTTTTAAAATTTTGTAGGCTTTTCGAATTGCTTTTCCACCAAAAGTAGTCCCTCCTGCTTTTAATTCTTNAATTACCTTAATAATCTCATTTTTATTCTTTGCCGATATTGAAGACAATACAACTTGAGGTTCATCAGAATAGGTGATTATAGTTANCTTATCAATTGACCGAAGCATATATGTGAGTTGAATCATAGACTGTTTTAACAACTCCAGCCGATCTTTACCCCTCATACTCGCCGAGACATCAATCAAAAAAACAATATTGTTTTCCTGAAATTTAGAAACAGGAAAAGTTACGTTTTCTTGTTCTTGAGGAGCTTCTGCAAAAGGCACATAAGAAAATGGAGCCCTCTTGATTTCTTCGATGGTATTCTTTTCCAGAGACGGGGAAAGAACGTCAACATTTATTTTCGTAAAGCGTTTAACTTTATTTTCTTCAGGAACCAGCGTTATGGTTACAGATTTTCTTTGGGGATTAAAATAATGCTCTATTTTCTTAGGATAATATCCTTTTGATTCCGTGTAAATAAAAAATAATCCCAGATCAGATTTTCTAATTATCATTCCTGCTTTATCTGTGTAAAACTGTTGATAATTTTCTCCCTTACTCAATTCTGTTAAAGCTCCTTTTATGGGTTGTCTGGTTATGGAATCAATTACCCTAATTTCCATGTTAAAATTGGGTCTTTGAAAATTAGGATTAGAAAAACTTGGGCATGCAATTTCTGAATAGGTGTCGAAACTTTTTACTTCCCCCTTAAATTCGAAAAAGAAGGGTTGATTAGATTCTGAGTGATACATCTTCAATTTTTCTCTAAATCTTCCTTTTGTTGAAGGATTATATATCACCTGAATAAGTGCACTTTCTCCAGGTAAAATCCCCACAGATGGAGCCTTTAATTCAAAATTCCTGGGCACAAACTGTTTTAAAATATAGATGGTTTTGTTGGTTGTATTGGTTACTGGAAAAGAATCTATTCTACTAATCCAAAACTCAACTTTACCAAANCTGCTTACACTTCTATGCAACTTCAATCCATCATGAAAACTTTGAGACTTTAATTGAAATACACATACGATTCCGAAAATAAAAGAGCATAAAGACCTCATATTACGCTTTATTAATTGAGCTTTTATTATACAACAAACGTGCCTCCTCTAANTCCTCAATAATTTTNTCCCTCAATTCCAGTAATTTATTAAAACTATAATTCTCCGTTACAATCATTTTTTGATAAAATAATTCTGCTCTAAGTTTAGCAAAAACTCTACTATAACCAAGGGAGAACATACCCAGTAAGGGCATTAAAACCAACATAACCAGAATGATGAGTATAGTAAAAAACTGAGCGAATATAATAANCCAGGTTATGTAAGTTATAAGAAAAGAAAACGTTCCAATTACAAGTCTTAGTCCCCCTGTAAAATCATCTCTTTGTGAAAATTTATCTGTTAAAATNCCTGAAATTCTATATGGTATATAATTGAATAGTAGTCCTGNTATAAACAATGGGAAACCTGTTATTANACCAANAATGTGCGAGGTTATTGAAGGTTTCCCACAAACAAGTCGTTTATTAAATTCCGGATATTTTGATTCAATTTCTGACATTTCAGTGAAATATTCTTTAAGCAATTGTTGCAGCTTGTTACTTAAATCGGGAGCAGAACTTTTAAAATAATCAATNGCTTTTACCAGATTATTTTTTAACTCCAGNTTTTCATCATCGGNTAAATCAGGGGCCTCAAATCGATTGATCATTTCCTCAAAATACAGTTTTTGTAACTGATCAAAANNCTCGTCATTTTCTCTATTCTCNATAAGAAGCATTTCATCTTTAATGGATTGCTCTATATNTTTTGTTAANGTTTTTGCAGTTGAAAAACTATCTTCCTGATATTTTTTTTTATAGTCTTTGATTGATATGGGCTTTCCAAAATTAACCTGTACGTCCGTTCTGAAATTCATGGGATTCGAATACGTTATTCCTATAGGAACAATANTTAGTCCCAATTCGAAATTATTTTTAGCTTCAGCACCCAGNGCTATCCTTGCAGCTCCAGATTTCACCTTTCTTAAACGGTATTCAATTTTACTGGTGCCTTCTGGAAAAATCATCAATGAGCGACCATTTTCAAAGTGCTCATAACANGCTCCGAAAACGGCTTCATTTTTATGNACTAATTCCGGGGTTTCTTCTTTTCTATACACTGGAATCATGTGTATTTTTTTAAAAAACCATGCTGAAAACTTATTTTTAAAAGATTCTCCTCTTGCAATATAATACAANGATCTATCCGNATAAGATCCAATCACTATTGGATCCATAAATGCTCCGGGATGATTTGCCACAAATAAAACCGGCTTTCCTTCAGGAATATTTTCTCTTCCNGTAATTACTTTATTTTTAAAATATAACCGTACGGATATTTTTAATAAAAGCTCAAAAAACTTATATATCATTACAATAATTATATAAATCCATATTCAGGCGTTTAAGACAAACGTTTACTTTCTGATTACTCTTATTTTTCCGGCACCAGAAATAACATCATTACTTTGATCTAAAACAACAAAAAAAGAAAATTTATACTGACCATCCTCAAGTAATTTTAAATCCGGAAATGAAAATGGAAATGAATTTTCGTCAACGTGNAGAACCTCATCGCAGGCGTTGAGAAGTCTGAATTTTGTTGACAAATAATCATTCGAATCAAGATTTGACTGGATTTTNAACGAATCATTTAATCCATCACTATTNGGAGTAATATACTGGCATATTGAAATGGTAAAAGAGTCAATAGNAAATTTGTAAAAATCCCTATTCATTTCATCCAATTGATCAAATGCAAGATCTGAGGTTATTACGCAATTTCTCTTTGTGCAACTAACTACAATGATTCCAATAATTACTATTTTAAAAATAAACTTCATATCGAAAACAGATTCCAAAATTTANCAATGGAAATTAAAATCAAGCCCAAAAGTAAGAATCTTATTATCGGTTCTATATTATTTTTTAAGTTATTTAAGCGCACTCCTATTAAAGCCCCTATAATTTGTCCTAAACCAAGGGAAATTCCAAGCCCCCAATTTACCTGATCAGCAAATGCATATCCTGTTAAAGCTACTATATTAATCAGGAAAATAACAAAAACCTTCAAGGGGTTAAGCTCAGAAAATGATTTACCCCAGACAACATGTAAAATCACCAGCATTAAAACACCTGCTCCGGCTTGGATAAAGCCTGCATAAAATCCAATAAAACCGAAAATTAAAGGCAAAAATTTTGTTCCCGAAAAAGATATTTTAACACGTTTTCGTTTTCGAAACAATACCGCAAAAAATAATATGCAAAAAATAAAGCCAACTATTTTCTCAAAATCATTGGCATCCAGATTACTTGCNGTAAGNACACCACCAATTGCGCCAANAACTGAGAAAAANAGCAACCAAAATTTNCCTCTTAATGAGATTTCACCTTGCTTATAAAANGCATAAGAACNTGTTGNACTTTGAAAAAACAAACCAATCCTGTTTGTTCCGTTTGCTACTTGAACAGGCAATCCTAAAAAACTCAACAAGGAAAGTGTTACAATACTGCCACTTCCTGCTATAGTGTTGATTATTCCTGCAGAAATTCCNGCCAGTATACAAAGTGATATTTCATTTATTTCAATCACAAAGTAAAAGTAAGCATCTTTATGGTTTACCTGTTTACCATAAAATATNAGAAAAGGACTTCAGAAAGAATATTAAATCTTTTNAAACATNAAAAAGACCAANAAAAACAACATTTTTAATTATACGTTGCACTACCCATAAATACATGTATACGTTGAATCAACTAATGCNTCAAGCTTAATTGAATCACCTGCTTCAATAACTGCTGCCGGAGTATCTGGTGTACACTTAACCCCATTAATAATCATCTCGCCTGATGTACACTTCATTGTTTCTTTTGGATCNGCTTTNCCAAAATCATAAACACCTTCCTTAATCAAACCTGCTGTTAACTGGGTTACTCCTTCATCTACAAAACCTAAACTTTGAACNTTGCCNTCAAAATATTCGTTCTTTTTAATTTCCATACAATNTTTTAAAAAGTTTACAATTAATGTTTANATTTTNGATTCTAANAAAAAGCCCNCATGGCTCCTGGTCGGGATGAGAGGATTCGAACCTCCGATCTCTGGTCCCCCAGACCAGCACTTTAACCGGACTAAGCTACATCCCGAATTTTCAACATAAAAAAATCGTACAAATGCACGATTGAATTAAATGAACACTTTAAACTAAAATTGATCAACCTTACTAATATCAAGATTTGTATAAGCTGGACAAACTTCATGAGATGACTTACATGAAGACATAACACTACTCATTATAATAAAGGTTAAAACAATTCCAAATATTTTCAATAGTCTGTTTCGCATCTGTCCAACTTTCAAGGGTACAAAACTACCGTTATTAAACGGAAGTTGTAACAAATATAAAAAAAGGTTATTAACAATATGTTGAAAACTAAATCTTAACAATCTGATAACAAGTATTCTAAATCTTTTTTAAAAGGTTTTTATACAGATTCAAAACTTGAGGAATTAACTTTTCAGATTCATTATCAATTGTAAAATCCGAACGCTTTATTCTCTCATTATCAGACCATTGCCTGGAGATAATTGATCTGATTTCTTGTTCACTTCGNTCGTCTCTCAAAAGCACTCTCCTAATTCTTTCCTCCGTGCTACAGTAAACATTCAACACGTAGTCACATGACTTATATGCTCCCGATTCAAATAAAACAGCGGCTTCTTTAATAACCAGGTTGTTTTTTTGCTGATTTTTCCAAAGCTTAAAAGCCTTTGAAACTTTAGGGTGAATTAGTTGATTCAGGGATTGCAATGCATCATTATTTGAAAATATATACTCTGCTAATTTATTCTTATTTAAAACTCCATTATTAAGAACTACATCACCAAACAATTTTTCAACTTCTCTTTGAACACCTGATGAAAACAAAATGGACTTTGAAACTTCATCCGATGAAAAAACGGGAACCCCAAGTGTTTTAAATATGCCACAAACTGTTGTTTTTCCGCTACCAATTCCGCCCGTTACTCCAAGAGTTTTCATCAATCTTTTGATTTAATGATATATTCTACATTTGCTGGCTCTATCCTTATGTTTTTTATGATTTTTGGGTATTTATTTAATACAACATTTAACCTTTTAAAGGATAGTCTGACATCTTCAAAAGGAACTGTGGCCAAAAAATCTGTGTTTTTTATTTTTTCCAGTTCACTTTCAACGCAAATAAAAGTCACCTTTACTTCATTGGGAAANAGTTTAAACTCNAATGAATCCGGAGCATCTGAAATAGATATTGGAATCATAACATCTGACTCCTTAAGTGCTTCAACTTCCATAAAAACAAGAACACTATCATTGAACAGAGAATCAACTCCTTTTGGCTTTTCCAATTTACAGGATTGATTTAAATCGGTATCTAAAAGTTCTAATTCGGAAAACTCGGTGAATATAGTGTCAATATCTTTCAAAATCGATTTAGCACCCCTTACGGTAACCATACCAGGAGAAAGTATNGGTTCTTTTAAAACAAAATGTTCTCGAGCTTTATTTACTTCATAATTGAATTTAGCAACTAATTTTTTCTCTATTCTTTCCGAAAACACCAATCGAACTGTATCTGTTTTTGACACGAATTCATTTGAATTTAATTTTGAACCAATTGCTTGAGAAATCTCAACAGAATGCTGATTCGGGAGCCATATATAGTGTTTTTCATCATTTATATTGAGTACTTTGGCTTTAGCTAAATCAATATTTAAANTTGATGTCCGAAAACCAAAGCTTCTGGATATCAGTTCAAAACCTTGAGCTTTAATAGTTACCGAAACAGATTCTGGAACAGGAGTTACCAGAACTTTATTTTGAGGGTAATTAATAAAATTTAATTGTACTTCAATAGTATCATTTCTCTCTTCTGAAAAACGAAGCAAGCCCCATAGTATGAATGAAATACCAAAACAAGCCAGAAATATTTTCCATTGCTTTTTATTGGTTGGCAGTAATCCTTTAAATATGTCTTTAATATTTGCCAATTACTATACAAAATCAAACATTAATTTTATTTGAGTTTTAACGAATCACTTTCAGCATCAGGATCATTTTCAGCATCAGGATCATTTTCAAGCAAAAGTGGATTAGCAATAAGCTCTACACTAGTTCTTGCGTTTTGACCCCAAATTGAATTTGGATATGATCTGTACAACTTTTTATATGCTTCTTTAGCAGAAGCGATATCCTCGATCAAAACCTCTTTTGTTCTTCCGATAAAATACATAGATTGAGGAACAATTGGGTTGTTGGGAAAGGAATCAACCACATAGTTTAAATATTCGAGTGCTTTAATACTGTTCTTAACATTTAAAGATGAAACTCCTGCTCTACATAATAATTCTGGTAATTCTGGAGAATTCGGAAATTCCGTAATTAAAGCATCTACATAATAAACCAGACTATCATTAAGCGGCTTTAATTTATCCTGATNGTAATCCCTGGGGTTTTCAAAAACGTTTTTAAACTTTAACCTTACGCCTTCAAAACCTGAAATTAACTCTTTCTCGGAAAGTCCTGATTTATGAGAGTCTGATGATCCTCCACAGGAAGTTAACAATGCAATAGTCGTAAGTGATAAAAATATCTTTTTCATAATGTGCTTTTCGTTATTTAGGAAACCGCATNCGGTAACCTGCTTTTACAATCCCTTTGGAAATATCTGTTAATTTACGCTTTATCATTTGTTTTTTCAAAGGATTTATTTTGTCTGTGAACAAAATACCGTTTATGTGATCATATTCATGCTGTATTATTCTTGCCGCAAGACCAGAAAACTCCTCTATATGTTCTGAAAAAGATTCGTCAACATATTTAATTTTAACCGTATCGTTTCTTTTGACATTCTCTCGTATTCCCGGTATACTTAAACAACCTTCTTTAAATTGCCACTCTTCTCCTGATTCTTCAATAATCTCAGCATTNATAAACACCTTTTTAAACCCTTCNAGTTCGGGCTCNTCATCGGCAAACGGAGAAGCATCAACCAGGAATAATTTAATCGACTCTCCTATTTGAGGTGCAGCAAGTCCGACACCTTCAGCTCCATACATAGTTTCCCACATATTTTCTATTAAAAGGGAAAGTTCTTTATAATCTTTTGAAATAATTTCTCCTTTTTTTCTCAATACGGGATCTCCAAATGCTACGATAGGTAAAATCATGCTACAAAAGTATTCTTTTTTCGTCTTATGTAAAATTTAAAAACCTTTCGATTTTCGATCCAGGTAGGATTGAAGTATTATTGAAGCACTGACCTTGTCTAAATTTCCTTTTTCCTGACGTTTACTTTTTTTTACTCCTCCCATAATCATTGCTTGAGAAGCAATTTTACTGGTAAACCTTTCGTCTTCTAAAATTATTTGAACTGAGGTGATTTTTTTTTCTAAGTGCTTTATAAATTGTTGAACCAATCTGGTTGCATGNGTATCNGATGAATTAAGGTTTTTNGGCATCCCGACAACNACAGCATCTAAATCATATTTTTGGGAATATTCGATTATATAGTTTATAATNTCTTTGGTGNGAACNGTAACCAAAGGGCTTGCTATGATTTGCAAGTCATCTGTCTCAGCAATGCCTACTCNTTTTGTTCCATAATCTAAACCTAANAACCTTCCCATATCCATTNATGACATTTAAAAACAGACTNTANTATTCATAGAAGATACTGAACATN
Organism: Flavobacteriales bacterium; assembly: GCA_002720635.1. Taxonomy (GTDB): domain Bacteria; phylum Bacteroidota; class Bacteroidia; order Flavobacteriales_C. Next base: position 52,301 of record PBJD01000008.1, read on the forward strand.
TAAAACATAAATCCTTATNAATCAATAAAAACTCCCGAAATTGAAATGCGATTGGTTNATTTNAGAGAATCAAATATAAATTTACTTTTCTCTTCTATAAGCTCCCCATCAATAAATACCTTTAGTGTCATATCAACAGTACTGTCAAAATGTTCAGCTTCAAATTTATACTCTAATTCAGTTCCGTAAATATCATGACTGATATCCAGTGGCAAATTGACTTTATCTTTTGATCTCCAAATTAATCNCGNCCCCATAATAACATGAATTTCATCAACATATTCTGAAGTCCCGTCAATTGTGTAATNAAAANCGTGACGCTCGTCAAGATTTGTACATCCTNACAANATAATACTNAGGAACAGAATAAAAACACTTCTCAGCATAATGGGTCTAATTTAATAAAATTGAACAAATAGATACAGTANTTTTCGAATAAAAAATAANATNTCCACCAATANAAACACATTATAATTNACTGGTTTACAAANAAATAAAACAAACAANATAATTTAACANGTATTTACNTNAAAAAANACTGGACTTAGCGAGNAAAAAGCGGTATCTTTGTTCGTCACAAAAATCGAGTNATTATATAGTCTATGAGACAGCTGAAAATTACCCAGTCGATCACNAAGAGAGACAGCATTACTTTAGACAAGTATTTACAAGAAATCGGTAAAGAAGATTTAATCACAGCTGAAGAAGAGGTGGAGTTAGCAAAAAAAATCAAGGCAGGCGATCAAATTGCTCTTGAAAGACTAACAAAAGCCAACTTAAGATTCGTTGTTTCCGTTGCAAAACAGTATCAAGGCCAAGGACTTACACTTCCTGATCTAATCAATGAAGGTAACCTGGGATTAATTAAAGCNGCAAAACGTTTTGACGAAACAAGAGGTTTTAAGTTTATTTCTTACGCAGTATGGTGGATTAGACAATCGATTATCCAGGCCATTTCTGAACAATCAAGAATGGTAAGGCTCCCACTNAATAAAATCGGAGCNATNAGTAAGATTAACAAAGGTACTTCTCAATTGGAACAACAATTNGANAGAGAGCCAAATGCAAAAGAAATTTCTGAATTTTTAGACATCTCGGAAAATGAAGTTTCAAATGTAATGAACATGAACAGCCGTCACGTTTCTGTTGATGCTCCTTTCGCTGAAGGTGAGGATCATGGATTGCTTGACGTTATGGTGAACAGTGATTCGCCAAATGCTGATAATGGTTTGTTAAAAGAATCTTTGAATAGAGAAATCAAAAGATCTTTAGCTACACTTACTGAAAGAGAAGCTGAAGTTTTGAAATTATTCTATGGAATTGATGGAAACAGAGAAATTTCACTGGAAGAAATTGGTTCTAAATTTGATTTGACTCGTGAACGAGTTCGCCAAATTAAAGAAAAAGCTATTAAACGTTTAAAGCATAACTCAAGAAGTAAGCTGTTAAGGGCTTATCTGGGTTAAGATTTTAATCGAAACTTCTTATAAAGCCACTCAGTTGAGTGGCTTTTTTTATTTTTAGACTATGAATTTTGAGTTGGTATCGGAATTTCAACCTACAGGAGATCAACCTAAGGCCATTTCTGAAATTGTTAATGGATTTCAATCAGGCATTCATGCGCAAACACTTCAGGGAGTAACCGGATCGGGAAAAACATTTACAATGGCGAATGTTATTAATAAACTCCGGCGCCCTGCACTGATTCTTTCTCATAATAAAACACTGGCAGCTCAGCTTTATGGAGAATTTAAAAAATTCTTCCCAAACAATGCAGTAGAATATTTTGTTTCCTATTACGACTACTATCAACCGGAAGCATTTTTACCAGTTACAGGAACCTATATTGAAAAAGATTTATCCATTAATGACGAAATTGAGAAATTACGTTTATCGGCAACCACGGCATTATTATCAGGGAGAAGTGATGTAATTGTTGTGTCATCGGTTTCCTGTATCTATGGAATGGGTAATCCAACTGATTTTTATGATAATTCCGTAAGTCTAAAAATTGGGACAAGCATTAGCAGAACTCAATTTTTAAAACATCTGGTTACCGCTCTTTACTCCAGAAATGATATTGAGTTTGAACGCGGTAATTTCAGGGTTAAAGGAGATACAGTTGATGTATATGCCGGCTATTTAGATTTTGCTTACCGAATTTCATTTTGGGGTGATGAAATCGAATCCATTGAACACATTGACCCTCAAACAAATCATTCACTCAAAGAGGTTGATGAGATTAAAATTTATCCTGCAAATCTTTTTGTGACGAATCCATCAAGTTTACAAAATGCAATCGAAAATATTCAGGAAGATTTAATTAAACAGGTTGAATTTTTTAAGTCTGAAGGAAAAGAAGTTGAAGCAAAAAGATTACTGGAAAGGACTGAATACGATTTGGAAATGATGCGTGAACTGGGCTACTGTTCGGGTATAGAAAACTATTCAAGATATCTGGACGGTAGAGCTCCCGGTACTCGCCCCTACTGTTTACTGGACTATTTCCCGGAAGACTACATCATGATGATTGATGAAAGTCATGTTACACGCCCACAAATAAAAGCAATGTATGGCGGAGATCGCTCACGTAAAATAAACCTTGTTGATTATGGCTTCAGGCTACCTGCTGCTTTGGACAACCGTCCCTTACAATACGATGAATTTGAAGCACTGCAAAACCAAACTCTATATGTTTCTGCCACGCCGGCGGACTATGAACTGGAGGCTTCAGAAGGAGTTGTTGTTGAGCAAATAATTCGTCCTACAGGGTTGTTGGATCCTATTATTGAAGTGCGCCCTACAAAAAATCAAATTGATGATTTGCTGGAAGAAATCGATAACCGCGTACAGAAAAACGAAAGAGTGCTGTGCTCGACTCTAACCAAGAGAATGGCTGAAGAATTATCTAAATTTATTGTAAACCTGGATATAAAATGCAGGTATATCCATTCAGAAATAGACACTCTTGAACGGGTTGAAATTTTAAGATCGCTTCGCTTAGGGGAAATTGATGTTTTGGTCGGCGTTAACCTTCTTAGAGAAGGACTGGATTTACCAGAAGTATCCCTGGTGGCCATTCTTGATGCCGATAAAGAAGGGTTTTTACGATCAGAAAAATCACTGACACAAACAGCAGGAAGAGCAGCGAGAAATATTGATGGTTTAGTTATTATGTATGGTGATAAAATCACTGACTCCATGAAAAAAACTATACAGGAAACCAATCGGCGCAGGAAAATTCAAATGGCTTACAATAAAGAGCATGGATTATCTCCTAAATCTTTAGCCAAATCAAAAGAAGAGATTCTAAAACAAACATCCGTAGTTGACTCAGTTCGGGGAAGAACGCCAAAAAACTATATCAATTCTGACGTAGAAAAAGGATTGGCAGCAGATCCAGTTATTCAATATATGTCGAATACCCAATTGGAAAAAGCCATTAAACAAGCTAAGTTAAAAATGCAAAAAGCCGCCAAAGAACTGGATTTCATATCTGCAGCCCAGTACCGTGATGAAATGCAGTCCCTGGAAAAAAGATTGAAAAAAAGTTAGTGCGGATACCTTTAAGAAAATCAACTGCGGAATTTCCCCTCCAAATCCTGAATAATCACATCTAATCGAGCAGTTGTAAAATTTACTTTTTCTGCTATACTCGAAGCATCAATATCTTCATTTTTTGATTCACTTTCCAATTCTCTGATAATTGTTTTTAATTCCACCATATCAAACATATCAATAGTCGGTTTCATCTTGTGTGCCAGTCTCCCCAATCTATAGAAATCATTCTGCTCCAATAATTCTTTCATTTGTTTAATTTGAGCTGGCGTTTCTTCAAGAAAAACCTGTATCATTTTATCCAAAAATTGACTATTGCCTGCACTTAATTTTTTAATCTGTTCCAACGAATAATACGATTCCAATTCCTCGTGTTGTTCCTGAACTTTTTCTTTATCCTGATGTTCAATTTTTTCTTCCTCTATTTCATTGTTCTTCAAAGGAATTTCTTTCGCTAAGGTTGAGTCCAAATCCAATACTCTTTTCAACTCGTTAAACAAATCTTTTGGCTCAAAAGGCTTGCTTATGAAACCATTCATTCCGGCCTTTTTAACCCTTCTTTTATCTTCAGGAAAGGCATTTGCTGTTAAGGCAATTATAGGCAATTCAAGCTTTAAGTCTTTTCTTATCATTTTTGTAGCCTCATACCCATCAACCTCAGGCATTTGCAAATCCATAAAAACAGCATTGTATTCGGAATTTTCCTTAAGGGCATCCACTGCCTCCTGACCATTCGTTACCGTTTTAAAACTAAAATTATACTTCTCCAACACACCCGTTATATATACCAAATTAATGGGATTATCCTCCGCAATTAAAATCTTCAATTCTTCTTCATCAAAGGTTACAATTTCTTTGTTTTCACTTTTTGCAAGATTCTCTTCACTTCCAATTTCAACTGGAATTTTAAATCCAAAATTACTTCCTTTACCCAATTCACTTGAAAAAGAAATCTCACCTCCCTGCATATTAACAATTTTCTCACAAATAAAAAGTCCCAGACCTGTTCCTCCGAATTTTCGGGTAACGTCATCATTTACCTGATTAAAACTTTCGAATAATTTCCATTGTTTTTCTTTCTCAATACCAATTCCGGTATCCACAATATCCACCTCCAGCCAGGTTGAATTTTTCACCTCATTAATTTTCACCTTCAGTACAACTTCACCTTCCATTGTAAATTTTAATGCATTGCTCACAAAGTTCAAAACCACTTGATTAATCCTCAACAGGTCGCTTACAATAACGGTATTGAGTGTTTCTTTGTCTATATCTATTTTAAACCCTACCCCTTTTTCTTCAAATTTAAAGTCAAATGTTCTCAAGGCTGCATCTGATATTTCCTTTACCCGGAAATGAAATTTTTCAAACGTCAACTTACCCGCCTCTATTTTCGAAAAATCTAAAATATCATTGATAATTTGAAGAAGACTTTTCGCAGAAAATTTAATATTGGATAAATATCCCTTTTCCTTTTCTTCCAGTTTATCTTTCTCGATAAGATTTTCCATCCCTATAATCGCATTTAAAGGGGTTCTTATCTCATGACTCATCGTAGCAAAGAAATTCTCTTTGGACTTTAAAGATTCAAGGGCCTTTACTTTTTCCTGTTCAATATTAATTTTAAGCTTTTTATTTTCAGTTACATCTCTTCCCGAAACCTGGTATCCAGATTGTGAGCTTCCCTCAAGCCTGATAGGTACAAAAATCATCTCCATCCACAAATCGCCTCTTGTACCGAGGTTTAAATCAACTTCTAAAACACTCTTTTGTGGTGTTGTATCCAATAATTTCTGTAAATCATCTTGATACGCACTGGAAACCATTTTGACAATTGATTCTCCTATGATATCCTCCTGGAAACACTCTCTTAAAATCTTATTGGCATAAGTAATTATTCCTTTTTTGTTAATTAGAAATATAAAATCTTTGGAAACGTCGAGTATTTCCCGATACTTTTCCTCTGAAACCTGAGTTTCAAGAAGTGCCTGCTGTTTTTTATGCAATCTTCCTGTTAACCATAACATGACTACTAAAAACAACAATACGGGGAGCAGAATAAGACTTGCACTTTTTAAACCTTCCACTCTTATATCAGCGACAAAACTATCATAAGACATGTCGGCTTGAATAGCTCCAACAGGTTCTCCTTTAGAGTTAAAAATCGGTGAAAAATAACTAATCCACTGCTCGTTTTTATTTTTGTAATTTTTCAATCTCCCTCCATTATGGATGAAAAACAAAAGATCCTGAGGGAAATCCTTCCATTCATGGCGGAAATATGGGATTTCTGCGCTTGTAACCCCAAACTTAACACTCAACAGACCTTGTAAGGAGGTATCAACAAACCATGTATAAATATCGGTCGGCAAACTATTATAATCTTTTGTGTATGCCAGAATATCATGAAGTTTAGCATAGTATTCATTATCAGAATTGGCAGCAATATCATTTTTATTGGGGTGCTTCACCATCAATTCCTGATATTGATCACCATCAATAAAAAATGATAAATTCCTGGTGATGTTCTCCATTTTTGAAAAAGCAGATTCCTCTGCAATCTCCAACCTCTTATAAAAACTGGAGGTTAAATAATAAATAGAAAAAACGAGATAGAAACCTGTACCCAGAAGGACAAGATTAGAGAAAAATTTACTCGAGAAACCACTCTTAATCATATGTAGTTTACTCATTTTTTTTACAGATGTTTACAAAACGAGTATTTTTTTATCTCCGAGAAAATTATTTACAAAACATCTTTTTGATAGTAACGAATGTTTAAAGCTCAGATTAAATTAAAATAGTGAACACCATAACAATAACTTATACAACCATGGAAACAAAATTTTTAAGACTTTTTGAGCAGCAGAAATTCTAACGTATCAATCTAAAAAATTAATTCGTGTACTGTTTTAAAAGCAAACTTTTTCTATTGAAAATAGTAAGGAAAAATAATTATAAATTTTGATAAACGACCTTTTCAAAAGTTCCGTCATCAAATTTTACTATATAGGTTACAAAAGGTTTTAAACGGGAAACTAATTGGCCATGAATATTGTAATGAGCAACAACAGATTTCTCTTCCGCATTCAATTTCTGACCAACTGATACAGATACCGAAGGATTACCAATTTTAATCCTACCGTTCGGATCTTCCTCCAAATTATCAAAATCAAAATAATATCCGAAGTAATCCACATTCCCATTTTGCGCACCTGTAAAAGGCCCCATCATCATAACTCCTAAATAATAGAAACCATCAGGTACACGATTCATCCATGAATCGATTAATTTAACATTTGTTGAATAACTGACTCCTGAGTCAAGCTGAGTAGGAATATCAATTAGCTCTGGAGGAGCTACAGCTAAAACAATATCATCATAATCAAAACTCTTATCCTCACTAAGAAAAAACATAAAATCTCCTCTTGGGTCGTTATAACTTAAATGAGATTTCACTTTCAAAGTAGCATCAAAACTAAATCCATTATTTGGATCCTCAGGATCAGACCAGGCACTATAGTCTTTTTCCAATTCCAATTTCACACCACAATGCCATGGTACATCTATGAAAAATGAATCTGTAACCAATATATTATTCTCCTCATTCGATTCTGCTATCTCATTGTTATAATCCAAATGTCCAATGATATAATACCATCCGTAAAAGTTAGCATTACAATCGATTCTATAACTAGAATTCCAAGCTCCTGAACTGTAAACTCTAGAATAGGTGAATAAAAGTGAATCATTTGAATCCAAAACGGTATCTCTGGAAAGATAGTAACCAGTATCTGTGTACAAATCATCATCTCCAAGACCTGAGCAACGCACCGTTAATATATCCCCTCGATTGAGTCCTTCTTCTCCTTTCCAAATATTGATATTCGACAAACCTAAATCTTGTGCAAATAACTTTAAACTAAGTACAGAAATAACAATTAAGATATATTGCTTCATCAAATCGGTTTTTTACTGATTCAAAAATAAACCAATTAATCTAAAAAAAAAACAATAAAATATTTTTAAAAAAATTAACGAACATTAGTTATAAAACCTTTTATTGAATCTTTTAAATCACTACCATTAATAGCTTTAATAAAAGCACTTCCTATTATAGCTCCCTCTGAATATGCACAAGCTGTTTGATAAGACTTCGCGTCTTTAATATTAAAACCGATTAATGTTGGAGATTGTAATTTCATATTTTTAACACGCTGAAAATACTCCGTAGTTCCTTCAATTCCATCTTTTTTACCAGTAGTTGATGAGCTTGAAACCAAATAAAGGAATCCATTACTCAAATCATCCAGTTTATGAATTCTTTGCGGTGCTGTTTCCGGTGTTACTAAGAATACGTTTGCTAACCCATGGGACTCGAATAAATCCTTGTACTCTTCCTCGTATTCATACAAAGGTAAATCCGGAAGAATAACACCATCAATACCAACTTCCTGACAACTTTTACAAAACTCTTCATAGCCATATTGCATTACAGGGTTTAAATAGCCCATCAGCAACACTGGTATGGACACATGCTCTCTTAAATCTTTCAACTGCTCAAAAAGAAGCTTTAGCGTCATACCATTAGCGATAGCTACTTCACTCGCTTCCTGAATAACCGGTCCATCGGCCATAGGGTCGGAAAAAGGTATTCCCAATTCAACCATGTCAACACCATTCGCCTCCAGTTCTTTTAATACTTCTATGGTATCGTTTAAATTCGGATACCCCGCCGTTATAAATATGGATAATAAACCGTCTTTTTTCTTATCAAATGCTTCTTTTATTCTTTTCATAAGTAATGAATTAATCAAATATACTTCATCAAAGTCTCTAAATCTTTATCGCCTCTACCTGAAAGATTTATAACCACAACATCTTCTTTCTTTAATTCTATATTATTTAAAACAGCAAATGCATGCGCTGTTTCCAGTGCTGGAATTATCCCTTCCAATTTTGAAACTTCAAAACACGCCTTTAAAGCATCTTCATCGGTTACGTATTCGAACTTACCTCTTCCTGAATCAAACAAGTGAGCATGCATCGGTCCAATCCCCGGATAATCCAATCCTGCAGAAATTGAATAGGGCTCCACTACCTGACCATCTTCGGTTTGCATTAAAAGGGTTTTAGCTGCATGCAAAACACCAGGTTTTCCCTTTTTCGTGGTGGCAGCAGTTTTACCCGACTCTAATCCAAGCCCTGCAGGTTCAGCCGCTATTAATTCAACTTTTTCATTGTCCAGAAAATGATAAAAAGCACCAGCAGCATTACTTCCTCCACCTACACAAGCGATCACTTTATCGGGGTAATCTCTTTCTTCATGCTCCTGCAACTGCCATTTTATTTCCTCAGAAATCACACTTTGAAAACGTGCTACCATATCTGGATATGGATGAGGACCAACAACAGAACCAATGATGTAATGTGTGTCAGTTGGATTATTAATCCAGTCCCGGATGGCTTCATTTGTAGCATCTTTAAGCGTTTTACTTCCCGATTCAGCAGCAACAACTGTTGCTCCTAACATTTGCATGCGCTTCACATTGGGTTGCTGACGCTGAATATCTACCGCACCCATATAAACGATACACTCCATCCCCATTAATGCACAAACCGTTGCTGTAGCAACTCCATGTTGTCCGGCTCCAGTTTCCGCAATAATTCTTTTCTTTCCCAATCGCTGAGCCAAAAGAATCTGACCAATTGTGTTATTTATTTTATGGGCTCCTGTATGGTTTAAATCTTCTCGTTTTAAATAAATTTTAGCACCGTATCTTGCAGATAATCGCTTTGCAAAATAAAGTGGAGACGGCCTTCCTACGTAATGCTTTAATAAATAATCAAACTCCTTTTTAAACTCAGGATCATCAGCTATTTCCAGGTAGCTCTGTCTTAACTCTTCAACATTAGGGTAAAGCATTTCAGGGATGTAAGCCCCTCCAAACTGTCCATAATATCCTTTTTCATCAACGTTGTAACTCATTATTTGAATTCTTCAATTAATTAACTTCTTAATTCCTTTACAAATTTCTCCAATTTCACCGGATCTTTTATACCGGGACTAATCTCAAAACGACTATTTAAATCCAATCCAGTTAACTTTTCCAATTGCAGAGCTTTTATCTCCTCAGTGTCTTCAGGATCAATTCCCCCCGCTAAAAAATATTTCTTGGGTATTTTTTTATCTATTTCGAAAAGTAATCCCCAGTCAAACTTTTTACCTGCTCCTCCATAATTTTTAGTTTCAGTATCCAATAAAAACATATCAGCATCTGGATAATTACTAAGTTGAGAAAAGTCAAAATCAGGTCCTATTGATAACACTTTCCAAACCTGAACGCCGAACTGTTTAACAGATTTACAAAAATCATTGGATTCTCCTCCATGCAATTGAATTACCGCTAAACCGTGCTGATTAATTTTTTCTTTAATCGTAGCAAGTGATTCTTTTACAAAAACCCCCACCTTGGCAACCGATGTTTCCACTACAGAATCGATGTTCCTCGGTGATTTGCTAAAGAAGATATTACCAATAAAATCAATCTCAAGCCCGTCTATTTCATCAACATTTTGTTGATGTTTCATCCCACACACTTTTATTTCCAAATGTTTAACGTCCACTTAATTCCTGTATAAAATCCTTGCAGGCCTGGCCTGGATTTGTCGTTCTCATAAAATTTTCTCCAATTAAAAACCCACTGTAACCATACGTTTTCAACTCCTGAATAACTTCAACATTTGAAATCCCGCTTTCAGAGATTTTCACAAATTCATCGGGGATTTGATTGGCTAAATTTTTTGAAACATCCGTACTTACTTCAAATGTTTTTAAATTACGGTTATTTACACCAACTGCATCACAGTATTCATTGATATAATCTAACTCTTTATCGTCATGAATTTCCAGCAAAACATTTAATCCCAGATCTTTCGCTACTTTAGCAAGAGTTTTTGTTTCTGCAATGGATAAACTGGCCGCAATGAGTAAAATGATATCGGCACCAATTGATTTTGCTTCATACACCTGATATTCATCCAACATAAAATCTTTTCGAAGAATCGGAATATCAACAGCAGCTCTGACTTCCTTTAAATCATCAAAAGTTCCTCCAAAATAATCTTTATCCGTTAAACAACTCATTGCGGAAACACCCGCAGAGTGATAGCCTTCAGCCACATCGGATGGAGTAACACTCCCGTTAATAATTCCTTTTGAGGGAGATTTTCGCTTAAATTCAGCAATTATTCCGGACTTAGTCAAAACAGCCTCTTTTAGAGAAGGACATCTTCTCTGAAATAAAACAGAGGCCTCTAAATCGTTAATCGAAAATAAACTCTTAGCCAACTCTATTTCCTTGCGTTTATTAGCATTTATTTGGTCGAGTATAGTCATATAAATAAGTGTTTTTTTCTCAATTACTTTAATAAAGTATCTAAAACTTCTCTTCCCGCTCCTGAAGAAATTAATTCCAAAGCTTCTTCGACTCCTTCACGCAATGAAACATCCTTAGCTATAGAAATGGCTACTCCGGCATTGGCAGCAACAACTTCACTTTGAGCTTTCGTTCCATCGCCGGAAAGGACGTTAGTCAATACCTCCGCAGCATAATCAACAGTTTCTCCACCTCCAATATCATTTGCCTCAAGTTTACTTAATCCAATATCTGAAGGCGATAATTTTTCTATTCCATTGTGGCTATATATATGAAAATCACTTGTTAAAGATATTTCATCGTAAACATCCTCAGAATGTAAGATAGCATAACGTTCAAGATTATTCTGTAAAACATGGTCGTATAACGGCAGAATTGACGGATCATAGACTCCTGTTAATTGATAGTTCGGTTTGGACGGATTAACAAGCGGTCCAATCATATTAAAAAATGTTTTTAGTCCTAATTCTTTTCTGACCGGACCAACAAATCGCATTGCAGGGTGAAAAAGAGGAGCGTGGAAAAAAGTTATACCAACGTTTTCAATTTCTGATTTTAAAGATGCTTCATCTCCTTTAAATGTGTAACCCAAGTGCTCAATTACATTTGATGATCCGACACCCGAAGAAACGCCATAATTTCCGTGCTTGGCTACTTTAACATCTGCTGCTGCGACAACAAATGATGATGTTGTTGAAATATTAAACGTATTCTTGCCGTCTCCTCCCGTTCCACACATATCAATAGTTTGCAAATTACCCAGATCAATTGGTTTGCACAACTCAAGCATAGCCGATCGAAACCCTTCAAGCTCTTCACCTTCTATACCTCTCATCATAAATACAGTCAAAAAGGAAGAAATAATCGAGTTATTGCAGTTTCCTTTTCCTATATCCAATAGCGCCTGTTTTGCTTCATCAAAACGCAAACGCTTTCCTTTAAATAATTCCTGAAGTACTGTTTTCATTTTAATATTGTAATTAATCAATTCAAAAGAACTAGTTTTTAAGCCAGTTCTCAACAATTTTAAGTCCATGCTCAGTAAGGACGGATTCTGGATGATATTGCACCCCAACAACGTCTAAAGAATTATGACGCATACTCATTACATTTCCATTTTCGTCAATACCTGTCAATTTCAACGTCTCTCCCAATGTCTCTTTTTTCACTTGCCATGAATGGTATCTACCCACCTCAAACTCATCAGGAACCCCTGAATATATTACATCTTTTTCAATAACCTTAATTGTATTGCCAACACCATGTAACACTTCATCCATATTTTCCAACTCACTACCAAAAGCTTCAGCTATTGCCTGGTGTCCTAAACAAACTCCCAAAATACTTTTTGAATCAGCATAGCGTTTAATCAAATCTATCATTATACCTGCCTCTTCAGGTATTCCCGGTCCGGGGGATAATACAATTTTATCGTATTTAGCTATCTCATCAAGCAAAATTTTATCATTTCGATAAACATCCACATCATCATACCCCAGTTGCTTGATGTAATGAACCAGGTTGTACACAAAGGAATCATAATTATCCAGTACTAATATTTTCATTTTATATTTTTAGTTTTTCTTTTTTTTAGCTTTGAATACCAAAGTAAAATATCATTTATAACTCTTCCGCCAATTCAATTGCCTTGTGTAATGCAGCCAATTTATTAAAAACTTCCTGCCGTTCACTTTCATCGTCTGATTTCATCACAATACCGGCTCCTGCCTGGTAAAACAACTTATTATTTTTACTTAAAAATGATCGGATTATAATCGCATGGTTAAAATCTCCATTAAACCCTAAAAAACCTATGCAACCTCCATAAATCCCTCTCTGATTCTTTTCATATCGATTAATTAATTGCAGTGCCATATGCTTTGGTGCTCCTGATAATGTTCCCGCAGGAAACGTATCTGCAACCAGTCGAATCGAGTTTTTATCAGGCAGTAAAGTACCAGTTACTTTAGAAACCAGATGTATCACATGGGAATAAAACTGAATCTCACGATAGGCCTCAACAGAAACCCCATTGGAGTCTCTACTCAAATCGTTCCTTGCCAAATCAACCAACATAACATGTTCTGCATTCTCTTTTGGATCATCCAATAATTTCTGTGCCAGTTTTGCATCCTTTTCATCATCACCCGTTCTTCTGAATGTCCCGGCAATAGGATAAATAGATGCCTTCCTGTTTTTTATCACAATTTGAGCTTCTGGTGAAGATCCAAAAATCTTAAACTTACCGAAGTCAAAATAAAACAAGTAGGGCGAAGGGTTAATTGATCGCAGTGCCCTGTATAATGTAAAATCATCGCCTTTAAAATTCTGAGAGAACTCTCTTGAAAGTACCAGTTGAAAAACATCGCCTCGTTTACAATGCATTTTTGCGCTTTGTACCATTTTAAGAAACTCTTCATTCGAACAATTGCTTAGCTCCTCTCCATCTTTCTCAAAAGACCTCTGTGTAACATTTGGAGCTTTAACAAGCTCCTCTAACTTTTCCAGAGATTCCGGACCACTTCCCGTTCCTATTTCACTTCTATGTTCAAATAGATACAGTTCATTTTTAAAATGATTTATGGAAATGATATTTTGAAATACCATATAATGCATATCCGGCACCTTCTTGTCTTCTTTTTCATCATAATCAAAAGCTATATCCTCAAAATGCTGAACTCCTTCAAAACTTGTAAATCCAAACAATCCATTGGTAACAAAATCAAAACCCAAATCTTCACTTTCAAAAAGTCCGGCAAATACATTCAGTTCTTCAACCACATCATTTTCAGCAGCCGATTTTGTTTCAAAATCACCATTTGGATATACAATAAATATTTTTTCGTCCTCAACTTTGAATGAAGCTACCGGATTAAAACAAATGAACGAATAACTGTCTTCATTTCCATGATAATCTGAACTTTCAAGCAAAAAACTCTTCTTGTATTTATTTCTAATATTTAGGTAGATACTCACTGGAGTAATGGTATCTGCCAGCATTTTTTTGTACCTGGTATTGATTTTAATTTTTTCCATTTAATTTGTATTTGCCGCCAGTATAGAACCAACGAATATGACAATCAAAAAAAAAGCCTGCAGTGATCTGCAAGCTTTTATATCATATTATAACACTATCCAGTTCACTGTCTTTTTTAAAGAGAGTGCCACCACCAAGAGTTATGTTTTGTCAAATTCATGAAACAAATATAGAAAGTAGAAACAAGTTTTCCAAAGCGCTTGACAGTTTAATCCGATTATTTATGTTTCAATTATTAACTTAGATATATGTGTAATCTCAAAAACATCCCGATTAAATTAAAGACAATATCACTCTCTTTATTACTTTGGAGTTCATTCCTTTTCTCTCAGAACATATACGACACTGCAATTGTTGATACGGTTGCCTTAAAATATAAAAAGGGGTTTGATGTGACGGATTTTATTAAAATGACAAAAGCAGATACTAGTTTTTACAGGGCATTTAAGAACTTAAAAATGTATCCGCACACCTCCAGTAATACAATTGAAATCTTCGATAAGGAATGGAGCGAAGTAGGAAAAATAAATCGGCATGCCAATCATTTCAGCAATGGTTCTTCGGGTTGGATTACCATAACTAACGAAAAAACAAATGGTAAAGTTTACAGGAAAAATGGAACTCACAAGTACTTCACCGCTGAAATGTATGACAGAGTTTTCTTCAAAGAAGGTGAGTTTCCTGTTGATAACACTGTCAACACTTCTTATTCTCAAGAAAGTTTAAAAGGACTTTCTACAAAAGATAAATATTACGAAAAACTTAAAACATTTATGTTTTCTCCCGGTACGAAAGTAAAAGGAGTTCCTTTTATAGGTAGAAAGCTTGATATTTTCAGCGATAAAATGTCCAGGTACTATGATTTCACAATTGAAAAAACTTTCTTCAAAGATACCGTTCCATGTTATAAATTTTCCTGCAAGAAAAAACCAGATGTTCCTGAAAAAAAAGTAACTATAACAAGACTGGTCACTTTTTACGACAGACGAACGATGAATATAATAGCACGAACCTACGCCTTAAAAGACATCACACCTATGTTTTCATTTGATATGAAAATGTTTATTGAACTGAACTATAATTTTGGGGAATATCTACCTGTAAAAATCAAGTACAATGGTGAATGGGATGTTCCATTTAAGAAGGGGGAACAGATAAAATTTGAGATGAACTGTTTTAAGTATGAAAATCTAAACAATTAATATAAATCGAGATCTACTGTTTTTAAATCTTGCCAAAGCATTGCTTTGTTATCACAATCTTCATCTCCAAAATCAAGTATTTGATGAAGTCCCCAATCTGATTTAAGCTCAAGTTCACCAGATTGAAAATAACGACAATTGAATCCTGATACCAAAGGCTCAATAGTTCCTACCGTGTATGACCTTCCATTCCGGTTTATGGCCTCAGCATTAGTCTCATAAGTCATTTCTTGTTTAAAAAAATCTATTTTAATAAGCGCGTTGCTATTCCATGTAAAATATCTATTAGCATTCAAACATATTTTACCATCGATGACCTTTTTATTATATTCCAGCATATGGTTTTGGTTAAACCCCAGGTTATTGACAACAATTGTTCCTTCTACTTTTTTACCCTTTAAAAAAAAACCTTCCGGAATAATTGTCATAAAAGTTCCGGGTTCATTGAGCCCCCCTGTTAAATAAACTTTTAGCTTACCAAACTTTTTTCTACCTCGAGATATACAGCCTGTATCATTGAAAACAATTTCCAAATAGGATATAAAAATATTATTTGAATCCAGGTAATAATATGTTTTTGCACAAGAGTCGTTCAAACTCATATGCTCTTTATTGTCAGGCCCTATTTCTTCAATTGATTCAATGTACTCAACCTCATTTCTGGAAATTTGATAAATTTTAGAATAAAAAATATTAGCCATTGATGCTTCCTGCGAATATTCAATTTCAACCTGCCCCTCATCAAAATAATTCTCCTCTTTTGCACAAGAAAAAACAATGAAAAGAAGAAAATAACCAAAACAAAAAAGAAATCCCTTTTTCATATGGTAAATATAACGAAACTAAAGTGGTTTGGTTGCCAGATGCATAATTCAACAAAAAATGATGAATACCTAAAAAAGGGTATTTGAAAACGATGAGTTAGCAATTAGTTTTGACCCCATAAAACTATTACTTATGAAAAAATTAATACTCCCAATCATGGCTGTTGCTGTTCTTACTGGATGTAACACAGACGAGCCAGCTGACGAACCGAATGAAACTTCATATACGGTTCCAACTACTTACAACTTTGACAATGTTTCTTACGGTGGGCAAACAGATCGTTTAAATATGCTTACTGCTTTAACGGCATACGTAAAAACGGGTCATGTTGAAGGAACAACTGTTGAGGCAAGCAAATTGAATGACATGTATTCAAATGCAGAAGGTGCATTCGAAGCTCCACTTGGTTCTTCAGGTAAAGACTTAAAGAGCAAGACGTACGAGCATTCCGCACCAGGAATAGTTTCATTGTTCGATTCCATTGAAAAATATTCAGGTAAACTCGGAGGAGCGGATGGTCAGGCCGGTTTAGTTGCAAGAGGAGATGGATACATTCTTGTTGATGCAACAGGAAAAGAATACGCTCAGTTAATTGATAAGGGATTAATGGGATCATGTTTTTATTATCAGGGTACTTCAAAGTATTTATCAGACGATAAAATTGGAGATGCGGTAGATAACGAAACTGTTGAAGAAGGAAAAGGTACTGCTAAGGAGCATCATTTCGATGAAGCTTTTGGATACTTTGGTGTTCCGATTGATTTCCCTACAAATACTGAAGGACTTCTTTTTTGGGGTAAATATTCTAACAAGAGAGACGCAGTGGTTGGAACAAACGCAATTATGGATGCTTTCCTGAAAGGAAGAGCTGCGATATCCAACAAGGACAAAAAAGGTCAGGATGAAGCTGTTGCTGAAATCAAGAAGTTATGGGAAAAAGCAGCTGTATCGACTGCCATTCATTACTTTAATGATGCTCTCGAAAATTTCTCTGATAATGGTAACAGATTGCACTACCTTTCTGAAGCGTATGCATTTGTAAATGCATTAGGGTTTAATACGGATGGATCTTTAGGAATGACAGATTCAAGAGATGTTCTTGCTGAACTTGGTGATAACTACTGGAAAGTAACTCAAGATCAAATCACTGCAGCAAGAGATTTATTGGCTTCTAAAGCTGGTTTGGAATCTGTTAAAACTCAACTGTAATTAATATTAATTGCAATGAAATTTAACAATATTATTACAATCATAAGCGCAGCTTCACTTTTGTGGAGCTGCGTTACTGATTCAGGAAATGAAAACGTTGATGATTTTGACATAAAGGAATTATTGGCCAATACTGCGGATCGAATAATCCTCCCACAATTTGAGGATTTAAAAGAATCAACTGCTGCATTGGAATCTGCATATTCTGATTTTGAATCATCCACAACCGGTGAAAACCTAAGAGCTCTTCAAAACAAATTTAATGAAAGCTATATTGCATGGCAGGCATGTTCTTTTGTAAATTATGGAAACACAACCTTGTTGACTCTATCCAGCACATTAAATACTTATCCTACGGACGTTGATAAAATAAATTCAACATTCGAAACAACAGAAGAATTTGATTTAAAATCTGCAGAGTATGCTAAAATAATTGGTTTTCCAGGATTGGATTATTTACTCTTTGAAGGTAATGAAAACGAAATTATAGAACGGGTTAGTTCAAAAGCAATTGAGTATTGTTCAAAAAATGTAGATTTAATTAAAACGGAATCCGAATCTGCATATGCATACTGGAAAAATAATACAGATAATTTTTATACTGAATTTAAAACAAGTTCTTCCAAAACAAACGGTTCTCCCTTCTCCTTTTTTATTAACGGATATGTTAAAAATGTAGAAGTACTAAAAAATGGTCAACTTGGATTTCCTGCATGAAAGTTCACATTAAATCAGCCAAAACCCGATCAATCAGAAGCTTTATATAGCGGTGAAAGTGTAACCTTATTTAAGGCACACCTTTCAAATCTTAAGAGAATTTATAAAGGTGAAGATTTATTAGGGAATGATGGTGTTGGACTGGACGACTATCTCAAATCTCTAGGAACAAAAAGAAACGGACAAGATTTGAATGAATTAATTCTAACTACATTTAATACACTTGAAGAAAAAGCCAATCAGCTAAATGGAACCATGAATGAAGCCATTCAAAATCAAAGTGAAATAACTGATGAGTTGTATCAAAAAATTAAGGAACTTGTTGCTTATTTAAAAGTTGATATGACCAACGCAATTGGTGTTCAAATAACCTATATTGACAACGATGGTGATTAATTTCATCTTTAATCTTATTTAAAAAAGCCACCTAATAGGTGGCTTTTTTATTTTTTTTAATTCTTTATTGTGTGACATCTATATTTTAGGAATTTAAATCATGTTATTTTGTTAATTTTAGCATTATGTTCAGAGTTGTTATTACAGGTGGTCCAGCAACAGGAAAAACAAGTTTAATAAATGCTTTGAGTAATTCAGGGTATTCGACCTTTAATGAAGCCGCAAGAAAAATTATTCAGCAACAACTAACACTCAAAACAAATAAAGTACCCTGGGATAATATTTTAGGTTTTTCAAAACTCGTTTTAGCAGAACAGATTAAGGATTTTAAGTCCGCAAATTCAGATTTAGTTTTTTATGATAGAGGTATTCCGGATATAATTGGGTATATAAATCATGGTCAACAAAAAATATTTGATCATCTCAAGAGCAGTAATAAGAATAATCGATATGATCACGTTTTTATTTTACCACCATGGGAAGATATTTATAAAACTGATAATGAAAGAAGAGAAAACTTTAAAGAGGCAAAATTAATTTGCAACGAAATAGAAAAAGCTTATATAGAGTCAGGATACAACCCTATAAAAGTCCCGGTTGAATCAGTAAATAATCGAATAAAATTCATTTTGAAAAAGCTAAGTGAATAGTCCACAAACCATACTGGAAAAGTACTGGGGGTTTACATCATTCAGACATTCTCAGAAAAAAATAATAGAAGAAGCACTCAAAGGTAATGATGTCCTGGCTCTTCTTCCAACAGGAGCAGGAAAATCAATTTGCTTCCAAATACCCGCTTTACATAAAGAAGGAATCTGTATTGTTATTTCTCCATTAATTGCACTAATGAATGATCAGGTTAGTCAATTGAAAAAAAAAGGTATAAAAGCAGAATATATAGCTTCAGGAATGAGTCCTAAGCAAATGGACTATGTTCTGGACAATTGTATTTACGGTTCAACAAAGTTTTTATACTTAAGTCCAGAAAGGCTCAATTCAATTTTTGTGAAAGAACGTTTGAAACGCATGAAAATTAATTTCATTGCTGTAGATGAAGCTCATTGCATATCACAATGGGGCCATGACTTTCGCCCGGCTTTTCGTTCTGTTGTCCAGATCAGAGAAATGGCTCCTGAAGCCAGTATTATAGCTGTTACCGCTACAGCAACACAAAAAGTTGCAAATGATATTCAACTTCAATTAAATTTCAGGAAACAAAACGTAATTAAAATGAGCTTTGAAAGAAAAAATATTTTTTTTGAAAGCCATCATACAGAAAACAAAATACCCGCAGTTATTCACTATGTTAAAAATTTAAACGGATCGGGAATTATATATATAAGAAGCAGAAAAACATGTGAAGAGCTTTCCAGACAACTAAACAAACATGCTATTTCAAGTGAATATTATCATGCCGGCCTTTATATTGAAGACCGGAAAAACATTGAGGAGCGATGGAAAAACAATACTACTCAAATAATTGTTGCTACCAATGCTTTTGGAATGGGAATTGACAAACCAGATGTTCGATTTGTACTACATTTTGGTTTGCCGAATTCTCTGGAAGAATATTACCAGGAAGCAGGAAGATCAGGTAGAGATGGAAAGCCATCAAAAGCTGCCTTGTTTTTTAACAGAAATGATATTCAAAATTTGAACAGTTTACTTAAATATCGCTTTCCCAAACGCAAAATTATTCAGAATGTATATCAATCAATTGCAAACAATGGACAAATCGCCATCGGATCAGGAGAAAATGAAGGAGTACCTATTGATATTACTGAATTCGCTCAAAAAGTTGAACTGCACCCTTTAACTATACACTATGCAATAAAGACATTGGAAAATTCAGGCTATATATTTGTTTCTGACGATATAACTTCTGGTTCAAAACTTAAAATTCTTCAAGACAGAAAAGAAATTGAAGGAATACTTTTAAATGACGGATTTCAATCCAGATTACTCTCTACTATTCTAAGATCATATACTGGTATTTTCAGTAATTATGTAAAAATAAGTGAAGGAAAAATAGCTAAAATACTTACAACTTCAATTGATCAAGTTAAAAAAGGGTTAGATATTTTTGAGAGAACTCACGTTTTAGCATACCAAAAACAAGTTTTTTTACCCAGAATATTCTTTACTACAAACAGAGTTTCTGCCAAAAACTTAATTATACCAAAAGAAATACTCGAATTGAGATACGAAGTAGCAAAAAATCAATTGGATTCGATAATAAAATACGCCATAGAAGACAAAAAATGCAGAACAAACATAGCGTTATTCTACTTTGATGAACTACCCAAAAGAAAATGCAACAACTGCGATTGTTGTCACAAAGATTCAACTAAACTTAATCATGAAAAATACATTTTTCAGCTCATAGAATCGAATCCTATAGAGCTGGCACAATTAGTGAACTTATCTAAGTTACCAAGAGCAACAACAATTTCGGAAATAAGGCGACTTATGGATAAGAATAAAATCATTAGAGAGGGTAACGTTTTAAGAATCAAAACTTGAAACATTTTTAACGAAAAAAAGTAGAATTTGCAAGTGTTTAAGAGATTTTGAGATCTGCAATCAATAAAATATCATTATTAATTTGCATTATTTTATGCAACCTCTTGTCCTTTTCTCAAAACGACACAATCAACTTTACAGATGAACAAAATAAAAAACAAGGTTACTGGATATTTACAAATCAACAAAAAAAGCTTCCGGGATATAAGCCCAATCAAAAAGTAGAAGAAGGATATTTTGTAGACAACAAAAAAGAGGGCAAATGGGTTTTTTATTACAGAAACGGGAAGAAAAAACACATTTTATTTTATCAACACGGAGTACCTGATGGTAAAGCAACTTTTTTTTATAAAAACGGTAGTATTCGTGAAACCGGAACGTGGAAAAACAACAGGTGGGTAGGCGAATACAAACAATACTATGAAAATGGAAATCCAAAAAACCATTTCAATTATGATGATCGGGGCGTAAAGAACGGAAAACAAGTTTACTTCCATGAAAATGGCAACCCAAGTTTGATTGGAACATGGGATAACGGCAATGAAACGGAAGATCTGGCGGAATATAAAGAAGATGGTTCAGCCAATACAGAAAGATATGAAGCAGGTCCAGAACTGGATATAAAGAACAAATTAGACAGCGTCGAATTAGATTCACTGGCACTCGATAGTTTGAAAATTAAAAGATTTCAAAAACGAGAGGAACCTGTAATACCTTTTGATGGGAATGGTTACCATGAATTTAAAAACAAGGATGGAAACACAACAAAATCTGGTGAATTTGAAGATGGACTACTCGTTAATGGCAAAATATTCCAGTATGATGAAAAAGGAAAGTTAGTCCTGACCAAGATAGTCAAGGAAAGAAACATTATTAAAGTAATTCGTGAATAATTTTCATAGAATTTATTGAATTCACTGCTGACCGATTAACTCAATAGCATTTTGCCGGGCTGACTGAGTAATAGTTAAGCCGCTCAGCATCTGAGCTATTTCATCAATTCTTGCGTTATTGTTTAGCTGCTTAATTTCTGATGTTGTTTCGTCGTTTATACTGGACTTAAATACTTTAAAATGAGTATCACCCTTTGCTGCAATTTGCGGTAAATGTGTAATCGCAAGAACCTGAATTTTTCTTCCCATTTCTTTCATTAATCCCCCAACCTGACTGGCTACCTCCCCTGAAACTCCTGTATCTATTTCATCAAAAACAATTGTCGGAAGAGCAGTTTTAAGACCTATTATTTTTTTTACGCTTAACATTAAACGAGATAACTCTCCACCACTTGCTATTTTATCGATTTCACTCAGTAAGCTTCCTTTATTTGCCGAAAACAAAAGTTCAATTTGGTCCATTCCAAAAGTATTCAATTCAGAATTTGAAAACTTAAACTCCAGCTGAGCCTTATCAATTCCCATCAGTTTTAAATCCTGTATTATTTCTTTAGCTATAAATGGAGCCTGCTTTCGTCTGGCTTCTGAAATCGTATTCGCTTTTTCGGACAAAACGATTTTGGAATTTTGAATCTCTTCAACCAGGGAATTTAAATCCTCATCTCCACCAATAACTAATTCAATTATTTTTTTAAGCTCTTTTCGCTTTTCAATCAAATGTTCAACAGAAGAAACATTATATTTCTTTTGCAAACTATAAATTAAATCCAGTCGTTCATTTATTTGTTGAACTCTTGAAAAATCTGAATTTACTCCACTTATTTTTTCTTGTACCTCGTCAGAAATATCTTTTACCTCAATTAATGTTGATGTCAGCCGATTTTTAATCTCATTATAACTTTCATCAAACAAGCATAATTTATCTAAAGATTTAATTGCTTCCTGGAGCAATTCCTGCACCGAAGAATTATTGTAGGATATATTATTTACTACTATAGATCCACTCGCTTTAATTTCCTCAGCATTATTTAATATTTCAAATTCTTTTTCTAAATTTTCCTGCTCACCATTTTCAAGATTATGCGATACTAATTCTTTATACTGAAACTGATTGAACTCTAAATTCAACTTCTCCTGCTGCTGTTTTGATTGCAAATCTTCCAACTGTTTTTGTTTTTCGATATACTCCAAAAACAATTTTTTGAAAGAATTCAATACAGGAATATTTTCACTATAACTATCTAATAAACTGAAAATAAATTCAGACTTACTCAATATGAGATTGGAATGTTGTGAATGAACATCTATGATTCTATCTCCCAATTCTTTTAAAACGGAAAGTTTTACCGGAGTATCGTTTATAAATGATCTTGATTTTCCCGTTGCGGAAATTTCTCTCCGTATAATTGTAGGTTCCTCAAAATCTAAATCATTCAATTCAAAAAATGTATCCAATCCATAATCTTTCAATGAGAAATCTCCTTCGACAACACATTTTTTTGTCCCCCTTCTTATTATCGATAAATCGGCTCTTTTCCCGCTTAATAAACCCAGCGCATTTAACAGGATTGATTTTCCGGCACCTGTCTCACCTGTTATAATATTTAAACCTGGTTTTAACTTGAGCTTCAAATCTTGAATCAAAGCAAAATTTTTAACATGTAGTTGGTTAAGCATTGAAACCGGAAGTTTTATTTAACAGTGTGATTAACTGGTTGGCATCTTTTTTGGAAATCTTCATGCCCAACCGTTTTATTTTCTCCTCGATAGCATATTCAATAACTTCACCTCCCACCATCCAGGAAGATTTATTTATTTCGTTCCAAAACCCTTTTTCGGTATCTTCTGCATAGCGAAATGGCCGCATTTTTGTAATATGACTTTTTATTGGAAGCCCCCTTCCGCTAATCAATTTATAGTATGTGAACTCACCATTCTTTAATTCAATTATTTCTTTTCCTCTCTTGTTCCATCGGACCGCATGAACGATTTTCAACTCAAAATACGCCCAAAAAATCAAAAAAATACTTACCATAACCAATTCATCCTTATTAAAACCATAAGTAAATAAGGAAACAATAATCACCAACCCGCAAAATGTCCATGCCGCTCCCCAAAGTACCAGCATATTCATTTTATTCTTTGATAAAAATGGTGATATTTCCACTTTAAGTTCATCTTTTTTAGGTCGAGTATACTCTATTTGTCCACCTATTTTCTTCATTATTTATTTTCCAATATAGTTTTTAACCTTCTTAAAACTTCCAGATTACTTAAATCAATATCCTGAATATACGATTCATCCTGAGCCTCATATCGTGCAAAAAAATTAGTAGCGATATCCAGCGAATCAACCATTCTAAGTAATGTTCCATTTTCCAGATCTTCTAAAAAAAGATAGCATCTATCTCTGAACGAATTGTTATCTGATATTCGTTCAAATATAATTTGTGTAGAATCAATTTTTTTAATTTCAAGCGCCCCATCGCCAATACTCTCGCTAAACCATTTTAAAACGCTACCTTCCCCAAAAGATTTCCCTGAAGTCATTGTACTCCAGCCTTCTGTTTTTTTAATATCCTCGGTAAACAACCATTCTTCCCAATCTTTTGCTTTAGACAAGTAATCTATTAATTCAGATTTTGATGAATTGATTTCTATTTGCGCCTTTGACTCAATAATATCAGGAAGTAAAGATGTATATGTTGCAAAAAGNATTAGAATCCCCGACATACCAAAAAGTGCAATTGCGGCTTTGTTTCCCATCCAGCAAAAATAAAAAGAAGGGTTAAAATATTACNTAAAAAACAGCTTATTATCAACAAAAAAGCCATCTTTTTATNGATGGCTTTTAATTTCATTTCAGGTTTTGACTTAACGCAGTAACGACACCCTTCCGTAAAATACTTTCAGTCTCGATTCTACGTTGTCCCATACTTTTAATTTCCACACATACACACCTTGTTGTACAGCACTATTGGTTGTCGATTCCGTTCCATCCCACGGAATATTGGAATCCGTTGTCATCCAGATCATCTGTCCCCACCTGTTAAAGATCATAAACTCATATTGATCTTTACCCTCTTTATTGTCATGGTTTTTACCATCCGGGAAAAAAGTATCATTTCTATTATCCCCATCCGGTGTAAATGCATTGGGTACATACACAGAGAAATTATCCAGTATCGTAATCAACTTATATATCGAATCAGAACACGAACCATTATCCGCCCGTAACATTACCTGATAAATCGAGCTGTCAGGAGCCGGATAAATAACGTAAGGATTCTCCTCGATACTCGTCGCCGGAGAAGGTATCATTCTACCATCTTTCCTTCCTAAATTCCAATAGTAGTCACTGGCATCAATGGATAGATTTTCAAACTGAATAAACGGCTCCAGAACTGTCGCATTTTTTGGGCTCCAGTCAAAATCTGCCTTAGGAACAGGATTCACCTGAACATCTATTGTACTCGCGTCTTTACATCCATTCTTAAATTCCACACTTCCCATTATCGTGTAAACATCATCATTCACAAACGTATACGATAAGCTATCTGAATTATTCGTTATCGTATCCATACTCAAACTCGAACCTGTACTTGTCCATCTGGTTTTATCCGGCTGACTGCCACCCGATTCCGACTCGGCTATCAACTTAACCGTGAATGGTTCACAACCCTCCAATTCAGGAGATTTAATTTCCCATACAGGCAGCTCAGTAATAATAATATTTACTGAATCACTATCTCCACAACTACTCCCGGGATTCGATATTGAATACTTAACTTCATACGTTCCCGGAGTTAAAACACTTATATCCAAACGATTCTTGTTCGTTATCGCTCCTGAAACATTCGGATCTATTGTCCATGTTTCTCCCAATGTACTGGTGGCATTCGGATCAGTATTAAGTAAATTCGTCAGGTTCGGAAGCGTATCGATATTATTACAAAAAGAGGTGTCCGATTCTGTTAATCCGGATTTTAACGTAACCTTTATTTCACTTACAACATCAATATAAAGCGTAGCGGTCGTATCGCATTTCCCCTTAGTGGTATATACTACGTTAAACCCTTTACCTCCCTCTATACTGGAATTCGAAGAGGGATTTATAACGCCNTGCTTAGTTATCAGAGTATTTGAAACACCATCTTCATCACTCCACTCACCACCAGCGGTGGATGCAGCAGATAAGTAAGGCATAACATTAACATTAACATCCGTTTCACATAACACAAGGGTATCCTTCGTTATCTCAGCAATATCCAGAGAATCAACCTGTATATACAAAACCGTCGTATCGCCACAAACATAATTATTCGTACTTATCATATACTGTATCGAATCCAATCTGTTTTTGGTAGTTACCGCATTCGGGTCAAAGTCTAATATAGAGTCATGCGTAATTGTTTTTCCTGCATCCCAGTCGGATGGCCAGCTACTACTGTTTTTCCACTCGCCGGAACCTAATAACGATAAATTAGCGGTCGCTCTTTTGGAATCTTTACAGAAAAATAAGGTATCCGAGTCTATACTTACAGATACTCTCGGTTTTACTATCACATCTATCTCAGATTTAACAAAACATACTCCCGGAGTTTTATATTCAACAGTATGAGTACCTGCCTTAGCTACTGAAGGATCAAAAAGCGCTGTTGAATCAGAGGAAGGAATATTAATTACAGCACCTAAAATTGTGTCACCTTCTGAAGTCCAAACAGTCCAGTTACCAGCTTTTGTCGANTTTAAAGCCAAACGTAAAGTATCTCGTTTCTCATCTACACAAACAGGACCGAAATCATTCAGTGAAGCAACTTCCATCTCACTGATTCCTATGCGTAAAGTCACTGTGTCTCCACATACTAAATCACTCTCATTAATCATGTAATATGCAGAATCTGTACGGGGTTTTGTCTGAACATTTGTAGGGTCAAATGTCAACTTATTACCCGATATGGTTAACCCGTTATTCCAATCGGGAACCCAATCATCACTTACTTTCCAAGTACCTGTACCATGAACAGGATCTACAACTCCTACAGCAGTTTGAGCAGTAGCCGTACCACAAAAAGCCAACGCCAAACTGTCTACCTTAAGACTCACGCGTGGTTTTATAATTATACTCGCCGTATCCGAAACAGGACATTCTCCCGAGGGCGGTGTTGCTCCTGCTGCATAAATTTTTGTTTCATAAATTACGTTTACCGTATCAGGNGTTGTTGTTGCATCTTTTGCTTTTAATGGATTAAATTCTCCGGTAGTTTTATCAATAGCATCNGNAGGCAAACTGCTACTCTCTAAACGCCACTCACCTCCTGTTGTTGAATTTGCTGATAATGATAATGACAANGGGGCCTCATCAAC
The DNA here is from genome assembly GCA_002720635.1 of Flavobacteriales bacterium. GTDB lineage: Bacteria > Bacteroidota > Bacteroidia > Flavobacteriales_C. The sequence continues at coordinate 79,467 of PBJD01000008.1, forward strand.
ACATACTGTATCAACATAGGCGGTCAGAAGTGGATTAATAACAGCTGTATCNANAGGNGANANAGTNATNTTTATACCGATTGTATCNCCNCAATCTCCTNNTTTNCCATAATAAAGAGAATCTTCTCCTGACTGAANGAATAAATTCGATATGATATGTAAACTATCANNAGTCACTCCTTTTCCNCTCNTTGTCCANNATTTNCCTCCTGTAGCATTGACCGGTATTTTTATCGTGTCAGCAGATGATTTATTCCAACACAATGTAGTGTCTCGCATTTCCAGAGTTATCTNATCNGTCACTTCAACATACGCANTATCCGGAGAGNAACAATCTTCATCTGGTGTGAANATTACTTTATATTTNCCNTTTNNNAATCCANCAGGATNAAANNNTCCNNCTNTAGTNATATACTCATTCTTTGAATTTGTAGTNTCACTCCACTCTCCTGATGTTGGCTTACTCNTATTCAATTCAAGTTGAGCGGGAGCATCACTGCTGCATAANCTTGGTAAATTTATTATCTCTGANGTATCCAAAGGCGATATAAGAATAAAAATACTATCGCTGTCACTNCAANANGCATTGTATCCGCTTGTGGAATACTTTACACGGTAAAGACCTGCTGACAAGNCTTTTGTTGCAACAAATTGCCCGGTAGAACNTGTCAAAGANGTATCTTTATTCGTAGTCATATTTCTTGTACTCCACGTACCTCCGGAAGNAGAAGATATGANNCCGGGANCGGTTATGGTTTTCAAAGAAAAATTAATACTGGTGTCTTTAACACAAAACTTTATCGTGTCATTATCTATACCGGGATGTCCGGTAAGATCAAACTCAACAGTATCTTTTGGCATTATGGTAACGTCTATCGAATCTTTTCCATAACATGATGCTGCGGGCGTCTGGTAATATACTCGAACGGAGCCCGAATCAATAAGCGTAAGCTCTCCTGAAGTTTCATCTATTGTTGCATTTTCAGCAGACTTTACACTCCATTTACCTCCGGNAACAGTCGCGTTTGCACCACTCGTTTCATATTCTATTTTAGGCCCAAGGTCTCTGAAACAAAATGAATCAGGCTTATTTTTTATAACCGCTACTTCCTTTGGGTTTACTGTTATTGTAACACTATCGCTATCGGAACAACCACCAGTTGATTCAACAACTAATTTATATTTAAAAGTTCCCTCATGAGTTAACCCATCAATTTCTTGATTTGTACTGACAACAGAATCCTTCCAGCTATAATTCAGAGTTCCTCCTGTCCAGGGACTCTTCAAAGAATCTATCAATTTGTATTGTTCTCCAACGCAATATGAATCTTTATAAGGCGAACGAGCTAAAGAGTCTATGTCAGGGGTAGGATTTACAAATACCTGAACTGAATCGGAGGTCTTAACACAAGTTTTCTCCAAATTACCTGCAAGAGCAATTTTATACCTGTAAAAATAGGTTGAATCAATATTATCCAAGGTTATTTTACCTCCTGAAATTTTATCCGGTGTACCAGGAACNGTGCTCGGAATATCTTTAAAAGTTATTCCATCTAAACTTTTTTGCCATTTGTATTCCAAATTATCTGTTAAGCCACTTACCGATACGACTTTCCCTTTTTCAGGGCTACAAACTTTTANTACAGANGCAGCAGAATCTATTTTAGCAACATCNGNTGGGGCCGTGCAGCAGGATTTAGGCCTGAGAACAATAGGAATTGGCTCGCAAGCATCAGATTCTTCAATTACCATAGCCCCAAAAGCACCATAATGATCACTATATCCGGTTATATCAATTACACCACTCATTGAATATAAATTTACATTTCCGGACCAATCTGAAGTAGTCAGCATATTTGCTCCTCCACTGGTCCTCAACCTATACCTACCGACTGGAACATTAATATTCAAGACAACATTTCCGGGGCTTCCACATGGCACTTTAACAACCGTTGTAGAGACGACAGCATTACCATTCAAAGCATCAAGTAATTTAACGGTAACATCACTGGTACCTCCAGCTGCACAATCACCTGTCCAGGCCTCTGCACCCATTTTAGCAGACTTAATTAATATATTTTGATAAGTTGTAATATTTGTTGTTAATTTTGGTGTGGCACTTGATGATGCACCGATAGCCGGACCGCTCATTGTACCTAATGGGGTACTTTCTGCATTTTGAACCCAGACCTGGAGATCAGAAACAGAACCATCTGGAACACTATAATCAACAGAACTTCCGGTGCCAATAGGATTACTCATATTTTTATTCAATGACCATTTATAATTTTTCCCGTCACTTATAGCTAGTGTAACGTCATCTCCTCCACCTTCACAATACTCAATGATTGTGTCTTTTGGTAAATTTGAAGTAACCTCGAATTGATCCGAAGAAGAACATCCGGAATGGCCGGCAAGATGCGATGTACTTACGGTATGATTTCCTGCATCCGTAATTTGATATGTTTGTCCTGTGCTTGAACCTGAGGGCCCGCTCCAATTAATTGTCATCGCTGAGTTTGCAGAAAAACCCAAGTCAAGAATTGGACTTGCAGGGTCACACAACTCAATATCAGGAATGTCAGGATTAATTTCTTCAATAATTGTAACAACATCATTAATTCCGCATAAATTATCAGGATCATCTACACAAACTCTGTAAGTACCTGGCGTATTAATTGTTTCAGTCCATCCCCCCTGAGAAAATTGAGTTTGATTTTCGCCATCACCTGAATACCAATAAATAGAAGCATTATTTCTCTCGGCATCAGGCACTTTGGGATCAAGAGTAATGTTTGTGCCTAATTCACAAAAGTTGATAGTGTCTGGAAATCCGAAATCAAGTTCATATTGAGATGCACCATGTTTCTTTTGGCAGGAATTAATCAGAGAAATGTTGTCGATGGAGAGATCATAACCATTTGTACCTGTTGGTAAAGTTAAACCGGCATTACCGTAAGCTCTTAACTCAACATTAGCGGACGTTGTCCCGTTTGATATCCACTCGCCGCTTAATTGAGTCCATGTAGAATTACCATATGTTGTATCTCGAATACCATTACCATTTGCATCTTCAACAATGTTATTATTAGCATCCACCCTGACAGAAACTATTGGTCCATAAAAAGACACTTCATCTGAAACATTAAGATCTACTTTATCCCCATTAATATGGGCACCCAAGTATGCAGGCATACCCGGTAATCTATTAAACCAGAAAGAAATGGTGTAGACCTGATTTTCAAAAACATCTACAGTTTGTCCCCAAACAACTGGTGAGCCATTATATGCATCTACCATCAGAATAACATCTCCACTACCACTCATTCCGGGCGACTTCCAATCTGGGCTAAATTTTGTTCCTTGCTTAGAAGAACCCTCACAAACATATAAATCTTCATTGTTTCCAACATAAAAAAGCCCACCTGTTGCATAATGGCACTGTGCTCCATAGTTATCTGTTATCCTTTGACCAACAGACGCAAAACCATCACCAAGTTCTGTATAAAAGTCTCCTGGGATATAACCATCATCAAACCCCCCATTGCGAACTGCTTCCTTGACTGTAACAGGTGCACACTGCGCATTCGTATCAACATTACTTATAAGAACTATAAGTATTGCTAAAAGCACTTTACTTATCCTNCTGCTGGATATATTCATGGACATTGTTATCGAAAATCAGAAGCTTAAACAAGCTTCTCTCTAAAAAGTTACAATTCTGAACATAAAAATAACAATATTATTGGATAAACCGGTTTATCTATGCCGCTGATAAAAATTACTACTGCAAACTAAAAAGATATTGAACATCAAAAGTATTTATTTGATGTTTATTTTTGCTTGACTCAATATGATTGACTTAAAAAAACTGAATAAATCCTCTTGAGATCAAAAATGCTTCAGTAAATGAGATAGGCAATTTAAAAGAAAAATTGAAAAATGCCGAATTCATGGAAAGAATGGCTTTAAAAGATGAAATCTTTGGATTGGAAAAAAAGTAGAAAAAATTGAAATTAAAGAAGAAAATAACGATTGTGAAATATGCCGAAATTAATACAGCAAGAGAATATTTCCCTTGCTGTATTATAAATTTATTTTAAACTGCGTCGAGAACATCATTCCCAACAGAATTTTCCTTTGGATCTGCTCCAAATCTGTTTTCCCCTTTTGTTCCTTCGGTTACCATTAAGACAAGTAGCCAAATACTACCTATAAAAGGAATTAAGGAAACAAAAATCCATGGCCACTCTTTATCTTGATCCTGNAATCTTCTAACTGTTANNGCTATACTTGGAACAATCGTTCCTAAAACATAAAGCAAATATAATAATCCGCCAACCGGACCAATTAAACCTGAGCTGGCCATTAAAACAAGAGCAATTAAAACATGTANNAAAGNAAACATCCAATACTCCTTTCTTCTTGCTCTTCCGGAAAAAGTAGCATATTTTCTCAACACTTCTAAATACCAATTCATTATACGTTGTTTTTAATTTATGCGTAAAACTATAAATTTTATTTAAACAGCAAACATGAAAATAAAAAATTGAAAGAATTATCTGGATTCAGATGATTAGTGTTTAAGAATCTCATCCAAAGACTAAACACTCTCTTACTTATTTTGCTTTTTTGAGAATTTCAACAATTTCCTGCATCGTCACTCTTTCATTGGAATAGTAGGCAACCAAAAAGGCGTCTGGAAAACCTTGCTTTATTAATTCCTCTTTATATGCGGCTGCCTCCGATATATTTTTAAAGTTCCCTGTCATATATCTTATTACTCCATGATTGGTCACCTGCTTGGTAAGGTCTGGTAATTTGGCATACTGATCCTTAAATTCCAATGGAATTTCACCCCGGAATAATCCAACCTGAACCATAATGGAAACTTTATTCAACTCATATTCATCAATTTCAGCAGGAGAATCTGCAACATCCGAAGGTTTTTTTGTCAAATCACTCTGAGTGATTACATTCGAATTACTCCCTGGTGTTTCAACTCTCTTTCCATTGTTATAAGCGACAACATATGCTTCACTAAACCCTTTGGCAATAATTTCTTTTTTATAATTATCGGCCTCAGCATATGAATTAAAATCACCCGAAATATATCTTTTATACTGTCCGTATACTTCCATTTCCAGATTGGTAAACTCAGCCAGCTTATCTGCCATTTCGTCTCCTTTATATGCACCTATCTGTACTTTAAATGAAAGTTTTGTTTCTTTTCTTTGAGTTTGTGTTTCTTTTACTGGCTCAACTACTTTTTTAAGCTCTTGTTCAATTGGTGAAACAGACTCCTTAACTTTNTGATATTTCTCTTGATTTACCAAATCGGTAACCTTTATTCTTTTACCATCTTTATACGCAACAACAAAGCTTCCCGTGAATCCCATTTTTCGCATATCAATTTTATGAATGTATGCCTGCTGATAGGTTATAAACGAACCTGTAACATATTTTGTAATTCCTCCAGAAGTAGGAAAAGACAATGTGTTTACTCCCTGGAAAATATTCATGTCAATTTTCTCCCTGTAAGCACCCAACTGAACTCTGAAAACTACTTCATCTGTTTTTATCTGTTTGGTTTTTTCTTTAAGATCAGTTAAATTTTTAATTGAAATATCGTCAAATACCAGATTTAATTTAACCTCTTTGATTTTTCCATTTTTAATTTTCACAATTGCCGGCTCAAGTCCTTTTTTAACCAGATCTTCAACCTTTTTCTTTGCCTCTTCAGGAGTATCATAAGCACCCAGTACGTATGTTGTCATTTCCGGATTGTGCGTTTCAATACTTTCAATATCCGGTAAACTTAATATGTTGTTCACCTGATCATTGGACACGTTAGTTTTAAACGACCCCATACTGACAGTGTATCTTCCATCAAGCTCTTCTTTTCTGATTACCTCAACTTTTCCATCTTTAAAATAAGCGACTTTTGAACTATCAAAGCCCTGAGAAACATACTCTGCCTTATTTTGATATGCGTTCTCTTCCTTCTTACTTGTTTTTTCAGAGATAACATCAATTGAACCATTCGAATTTTTGATTTGAATGGTTTTAGGTGAATTTATCAACTTGTCTCTCTCTGCTAATGATGTTTTTTCATTTATAGTTCCAACCTTTACCACATAATTGTTTTCATAATCCTCGTATTTATCTTTTTCTTTTAACTCCCTTGTATTATCTATGGATGTTAATTTTTCTATACTGTTAGCAGGAATTAACTCACCGTCTCTCACCTGTACCAATATTGCTTCAATCCCCTTATTTTCCAATGATTTAATTGTTTCCTCCGCTTTTGACTTATCCTGCGGCTGAGAAGTAATTATTTTCTTTTCTCCGTTTATAGTTGTTACCTCAACCAAATCCGTGGCGGACTCAAGTTCTTTTTTGATTTCTTCTATTTTTTTCTCGTCGGACTTCCCGAAATCAATTGCAAAAGCGCCATTGATTCTGGACAATATATCCTGCTTATTATGTATTTCTGAACCTACGTTTTGCTCTTCATTTGATTCTGAACTTCTGATGGTATCACTATTTTCATTAACAGGATCTATGCCCTTTGGATACGATGACGTATTTGTATTCAATTGTTCTTTTACAAGTTCACTCAGGTCAACAGGGATTAATTCTCCATTTTCAACTCGTTTAACTTCCGCCTGAACGCCCTGCTTCCTGAACTTATCTATTGATGTTTTCACATAAGAATCAGACTGTGGCTTTTTGGTAATGATTTTTTCAGCTCCGGCAGAATCTTTTATTTGTGCGATTTCAACTTGAGATTTTATTTTGTTAACCACATTTTTAATTTCAAGGTCAGCTATTTTACCAAAATCAATTACTAAACTACCTTCCAGCTTATCAAGGACTTCCTTTTCCGTTTCTTCTGGCTCAACTCGTGTTTTATTCCAATTTTCAGGACCAACGGGACGAATAGGTTCAGTATCTTTTACAACGATACCGACTGGTTGGGATTTTCCTCTTTTAACAGTTACAATTTCGGCCTCCGGATATTTTTCTCTATCTACCTCCTGTAAATACTGTTTCGCTTCAACCTGATTAATGAAAGGACCAATTACAAAATCATTTTTACCGTTATCGCCATCCAGAACCACAACGTCTTCATATTCATAATACTTTGCTTTTTCATCAATTCGGGCGTCAGCAGATGTTTCACCTAATTTCAAGGCAAACATTCCTTCGAGTTTCTTTTTGTTTTGATAAAAGTCTTTAAATCGCTCCTCAAGTTCTTTTTTCGCAAGCAAATCCCATTCATATAAAGTATAATATCTGTTCCCGTCCCAGACTACTATCGTTGCCTGCGGAAAACCTTTATTCAAAAGTTCATCCCGTCGTTTTTCCGCGCTGACGAGATCACCATATTTCTTCGTTAAATAAGCCGTTTTCCTTTCATTATTCAAAACTCCGATGACATCTCCTTCTGCGATAAATATTTTCGCTAAACGTTCAGAAATCTCACCCGAAAATTCTCCCAGTAATATCCTGAAACTACCGGTTTTTTTGGGATTTCCAGCAATACGATACAGAATTTCAATTGGAATTTCTGCTGAGTCGATATACCGTATTTGCTGCTGATAAAAATCAACATCTCCCAATGTTCTTCCCTGNGCATTGACAAAGGATGAATCTGATGTGAAACTTTCCTTATCCATGTAGTTTGGAACACCGTCCTGGTCGTCATCCAATGGACAACCATCCTGATCAACCTCTACTCCTGGTGGTGTAAACTGACAAATATCAATTCCATCAAAAACCCCATCACCGTCCTCATCATCTGTTTCCAGATTAAAATAATCAGGAAAAGAAAAATCNTTTGATGAATTCCGAGGTGGTGAACTTAAAAGATCATAATGAAGAGAAACTGAATTATAGGTGAAATAATCATCGAAACGGTTTCCTTTTCGAATACCAGCACCATCTTTACTCACGTTATCTATTAAATCTGTAAATGTGTAATGAAATGTGGAGTTTACTTTAAAGGATAGTCGGTCGGATATATTTAAATTAATACCCAGTCCTACCGGGATTGCAATGGCTAACTGAGGATACCTTCCAAAACCGTCTAAATCAGCAGCTCTTAAATCTGTTTCATATTTATAATCCCGCTGCATAAAACTGGCCTGATCTGATAAAGGAGAATTTTGTGGAATGGTGCGTATCGTTCCATCATTCCAGTAGTAATACAAGGATCCATTAGCATCAACCAAGTCTCCTTTATTGTTGTATTCAAAACTTTCAAAACCTATTGTAAAGTATGGATTAATTACATCTGACCAGTTAATTATGTAATCAAGATTAAAGCTACCATAAACGGATATGGAATATATATTTGTTTTGAAATTTAAATTCCTTTCTGGTGATCTCTCATTACCAATAATTGTTCCTGTTAAGAAGCTGAAGCCNAGATCTGAATAATTGCTTAATTTTCGAGCCACATGGAATTCATAACCATACTGGTTCATTAGCGATGACTGATTTCCTATACTGTTTACATCACCGAAATAGTTAAACACCCCCACCCCTATTCCCAGCGAGGGCTTAACTTCTTTAGAGGCAAAAGAATCCTGAGCCTGAACNTAGGACAGGCACAGCAAACAAGCAATCAAAAGTATTGTTTTTGCAAAAACAGGTTTACTCATAAAAAAAACTCATCAACACACTGCAACCAGAATGTTTCCCCATATTACGCTTTAATGAAGAAAAAGTTATTAAAATTCATCTGAATTAATAGGGGAAGTTATNCTATTAAAATGAAAATAATAAACCTCTTTGTAATTTTTTTGATTTTATGATTTCGTTAATTTATAATGAACTTACTTTTTTGATGGTAAGAAAAGAATCGAAAAGACACGGTGGTAGTTTTAATCTAAAGTTTTTCCTCCACCATTCTTTCTTTAGCCAGTGCCACAACCATGGATATCTGATCGCGTTTAGTAAGGTTTGTGTTATCAATGACAACAGCGTCTTCCGCTTGTTTTAGAGGACTCTCTTCTCGGTTGGTGTCATCATAATCTCTCAATCTTAAATTCTCCTGCACTTCTTCAAGCGTAACTTTATGGCCTTTTCCTTTTAATTCATTAAGCCTGCGCTTCGCTCTTACTGTTGTTTCTGCAGTCATGAATATTTTCAATTCAGCGTCAGGAAATACAACTGTTCCTATGTCTCTGCCATCCAAAACAACTCCTTTATCTGAACCTATTTTTTTTTGAATTACCAGAAGCTTCTCACGAACCTCTTTTATACCCGATATTTTTGTGACAATTCTGGAGATTTTTAAACTTCTTATTTCTTCTTCGACATTCTCTCCGTTTAAAGTCACTTCGCCATGACCTTTTTTCTCATTAAACTCAAAACCAATTTGAAACTCATCCAGGAACTGTTTAATTTTATATACTTTAGTTCCATCCTCTTTAATTAATCCATTGCGTAAACAATACAATGCAACTGCCCTGAACATCGCTCCTGTATCTACATAGGAATAAGACAGTCGTTTAGCCAATTCCTTTGCCAGTGTACTTTTACCGCAGGATGAAAACCCATCTATAGCAACTGTAATTTTTTTCATTCTATCTTTAGCTCACTTTTATCCTTTTTCGAAATATATTCAGAAAAATTGGTGGAAATCGATAAATGATTGGTTGTTCCCGCTAAAGAGTAGATACTTCTCCCATAATCGATCTTGAATTTCTTNATATGAACTCCGACTCCAAAATTAAAACCTACTGCACCGGATTTGGAACCTTCTCTTAACTTTAATTCACTTCTCCTTTGATGATTATAGCCAATTCTTAAGTTAAAGTTCTCGCTTAACAACAACTCTGTCCCAATTGTGAAATGACGAAAAATTATTTCTGCGAAATGTGACTTATCTTCCTCAACTAAATCACCTCCAAACAAACTCGAAGATTCAATCTCATTAGGGCTGTCGTAATAAAAATCAAAAACCTGCAGGTTATGAAAGTTTGCACTAAATCGAAACGGAGCATGTTTTAACTTTTTGGATATCCCGGCTTGAATTTCAAACGGCATTGGCTCAAAGTTACCNGGAGTATAAGTAGTAAGTTGAGAACCCATATTCTTTACGACAACTCCAACTAAAATTCCATTTTCAGGCTTGCGCCATGTACCACCAATATCCACTAAAATTCCCGAAGATGTGTAATCNTAAAAATTTGACATTACATACTTTACATTAACTCCATATTTCAGTCCGTATTTATATACATTTGACCAACCTATATTAAGAGCTGTTTCACTGCTTGAAAATTCGCCATTAACAGCACTGGTTTCATCAGCCAGTATAAAATCTCCGTAATTGATATACTTAGCTGAGATAGTTAACATACCAATTGCTTTTATTCGATATGCATACCCCGCAAAACCGTAGTTAATATCTGAAAAATAATTTACGTAGTTAAAATTAAGTTGCTGATGCANAGAGGAGTCTGTTAAGGCAGGATTAAAATAGGCCATTTCAATATCTCCATCGGGAACAGCAATTGCATACCCACCAAGTGAGGCGATTTTAGCTGAGGAAATGGTATTGAGAAATTGATACGTGGATTGTCCCCCTATCTGAGCCAGACTTGAAAAACTCAATAAAAAAAATATTATAAGCCCCAAAAAACGCATAATTTGAAAGATAGTAATTATCCCCTAAAACTTAGTTTTTTAAAAAAAATTGTTTTCAATATTCCCACCCTAAAAAAGCAATTAACGAACTTTATTTTGATTCAAAAAATTCTGATATTTTTTTGCGTTTTTCTGGTGTTCGGAATTAGTTGTGGCAAAAGAATGTTTCCCACTGAATTCTGGTTTAGCGCACATAAAAATATAATCATGCTTTTTATAATTTAAAACAGCATCTATGACCTTTAAATCGGGGATTCGAATTGGACCGGGAGGTAACCCTTTGAATTTATACGTATTGTATTTTGAATCAATTTTCAAGTGTTTAAAATACACTCTTTTTATAGAAAAATCTCCCCAGGCATATACTACAGTTGGATCTGATTGTAACTTTATACCTTTTTGCAGTCGATTGAAATACAATCCTGCAATTACAGGCCATTCATCTGAATGGTTCATTTGCTCGCTTTGCACAATTGAAGCTAAAGTACTCACTTCAACTTTTGTTAACTCCATCTTACTTGCTTTTTCCTTTCTTTTCGTATTCCAAAACTTATTATATTCCAGAAGCATTCTGTTCACAAACTCTTTAGCTGAAGTAGTCCAGTACATTTTATACGTGTTTGGAATAAAAACAGCCAGAAAAGTGGATTGGTCATAACCATAGTTTTCGGGATTATTAAATTCATCATTAAGCTCATTATAGGTTGCTTCAATCTGTTTGGATATCTTTTCGGCTAACTGACTTAACGTTCTGACATTGTTAAATGTCACATTCACCTCATCTATTTGTCCTGATCTTAAGAATACTACTAAATCTGAGTAGGTCATTGAGGAGTTTAAAGTATATCTTCCTGGATAAATATTATTCTCCCCATATGATCTTAATTCCGAAAGCCAGCCAAAAGACTTGTAAGAAGCTATTTGAAGAGAGTCTAAATTATTAAGTACATCTGAAAGTTTATCAGTTGATTTTATATAAAAGTATGTGGTTTTATTTTCTCCTAAATAAATCTTCTTCTCAAAAACACCAAAGTATATGTAAGCTAATAAGCCAAAACTTATTGTTGCTGCAAGTGCTAAAAACTTTATTATTTTTTTCATTCCAAATTTTCCTGTTCAGTTAACCTTTCAAATGCACCAGAGTGGCTCCTTTACNATATTTTCTTGAATCGCCTGGTTCAAAACGAATTCCATAAAATGATTTCAATAGCTTATGAACTTCTTTTTTAAGCGTTCCATTGCCCACTCCATGCACTAAAACCAATTCTCTCTTACCTGCCTGCATTGATTTATCAATAAACTCTTTAGCTGCATCCAGCTGAATTTGAAGAATCTGACCATTTGACTTTCCTTTAAACGCAACTCCCAGTTTTTCAATATGAAGGTCCAGTTCTCCTCTACTTCTATTTCTTTTGTCGGGCTTTAGTTCAATCTGACCAACAATTTTTGGTGATTTCAAGGCTTTCTTTTTTGAGGTAGATTCAGTTGATTTGCNTAATTCTTTTTTCGGATCAAATACCTTAAGGGGTTCTGCTGCAGCATCAATCAACATAGCTTTCTTTTCCAGGATTGGAATTTCTGAATACGAAGATTCCTTGAAGAACTTAGCTGTTTTTATTTTTATCTCGGCTGTTTCTGGAGNAAAATGTCTCTTTACGCTGAAATCAAGATTAAGCGTGTCTATAATAACTTTTCTGAAGTCATTCAATTCTTCATTTAAATAGCTGCTGACAAAAACATAACTTCTCTTTTTTACCTTTCCGGAAAATAAGAGTACCCATTCACCCGACTTATAAATTCGTAAAGCAAAAAACCTCGAATTTGCAGTATTATTTAAAACATATAACTCATTATTGTTTTCTGGGTTCTTTACAAAACATAAATAAGATTTCTCTTCAAGATTTAATCTTCCCGGAAGATTCAAAATATTTGTTGTATCATCAGAAATCAATGTTTTTCCTTTTGAACTACCCCCTTTTCTGACTAATTCTTTAATTAACACGGGGATTCCAAAACCATCATTTGTGGTTACCACAACCTTTTTACTGTCGATAATTTCAGAAACTACTCCCTCCAAATCTTCATTTAAAAAACTTACCTTATCTCCAACCTGAAAACTCATCAATTTTGTTTTAATTTTAAAGGTAATAAATACTATTATATGAATGTATCCGATGAGAATCCCTGGAAAAAAATTGATGAAGAGATTAAGTATGATAATCCCTGGATCAGAGTAACCCATTCCAATGTAATTAATCCCTCAGGACATAAGGGAGTATATGGCTCTGTTCATTTCAAGCATTGGGCAATCGGGATTGTCCCTTTGGATAATGAAATGAATACATGGATCGTTGGACAATACCGTTACCCAATAAAAAAATATAGTTGGGAAATTCCAGAGGGAGGAGGAGATTTTAATGTTTCTACCATAGAATCAGCAAAAAGAGAATTATCGGAAGAATGCGGTTTACAAGCAAAAGAATGGACTCGTATTCAAAAATTTCATCTTTCCAATTCAGTTTGTGATGAATATGGGGAAATCTTCTTAGCTCAGGATTTAGAAGAGTTCGAGAATCACCCTGATCCCGAAGAAGAATTAAAAGTAAAAAAACTTCCTTTTGAAGAAGTATTTAAAATGGCACTTAATGGCGAAATAACTGATAGCATAAGCATTATGGCAATTTATAAAGTTAAATACTTAATTGATAATAATTTGATTTAAATCGCTACATTAGAACTATGAAAAAGTTGCTTTCTGGATTAATCATTGCCTTTCCTTTCTTTACATTTTCTCAAAATTTCAATGGAGTCTGGACAGACTCAAGCAGTACCGATTTCTCTAATTGCACAGCTGTTTTTTCCGTAAAAAAAGATTCCGTTTTCATGACGCATTATTTGGAATTCAAAGGCAACCCTTTTGTTGAATACGGAGCCGGAATCGTAAATGGAAATCAAATTCAATATACAGTATATGTTACCGTTCAAGTGCCGGGTTGGAATAGTAAAAAAGGGTATCATATTCTTACTGTTTCTGAAGACGGAAAAACATTAAGAGGCACATATGAAGATGATTCGGGAAACAAAGGGAATTTAGTTTTTAAACGAAAANATCCAGTTCAAAACTAAAAATAATGATACATACCTATAATTTAAAAACGATGAGGAAATTATTTGGATTAATATTGATTATTTTTTCAGCTATTCAGTCCAATGCTCAAAATGGATGCTCACCTCAATTTTCTGAAAACGCCTTTAAAACAGAAGTACAAAAAATTAAGATTCATGACTTTGATCAAGCGAAAAAAGAAGCTATCGAACTTTTACTAACCAAATGCCTGACTTCTATTCAACTAAAGAAATTACTCCAGGAATTAAACTTTGAACAAGATAAACTTGACATTGCAAAAAAAGCATACAATGTTGTCTCTGACCCCGGTAATTTTGGAATTATAAAAGATGTATTTGAATTTGATGACACAAAGAAAAAAATTAATGCATTTATGCAAAAAAGTAAACATTAAATTGACTAAAAGGTATATGCATAAATCTTAAAAATGATTTCCCGAAAGCTTATAATTTAGATAAGAAGCTTAAAAAAAGTCTGAAAACAACTTATTTCGATTACAATATCAATTATCTTTCAGATACTTCCCCTAATACCCATAGTAAATTTTTTCAGAAGATTATTTTCAAAGTAGATTAGCACCAACAATTGCTCCATCACCTATTTTACCCTCGGAAATAAAGTTGCGTTTACTCCTATCCAGACATTATTACCGATTACAGTATTGTAGCTTTTATTTTCAAATGAAATAAATTCGTTTAAGAATACATAATTCTTATCATGAGTGAAATGATGGATACGAACCCAATCAGTAGGATGACTTCCTAAACCCATTCGAACATTGTATACAATTGAACAAAATCGCCCAATACTTCTAACATTTGATCAATTAAACAATAATGGGTAATGAAAGTATATTTTCCAATTATTTCAGAACCTGCAACACATCCAGATTTAATGGTGACATTATTTTATAAATAAATTCACACATCCGGCTATTTGCGACTTTTGAATTGAACAGGAAGGATGTTTTAATCTTAATAAAAAATTCCAAACTATAAATTTCATGTTAACGAATTTAACAAATTTGCAAAATCCCCTGCTAATTTTTTTCTGTCGAAATTTTGAATATCAACTGTGGAATCAATCTTTAATTCATCTTTTTGAAACTTCTCAAATGCATTTTCCAGAAAAGATTGTACACCTTCAGTATCTTCAAAATCAAAAATTTTCCCGGCACTAGTTTTCTGAATAACTTTTGAGGAATCGGCGACTGTAGGTCCAATAGCCAAAACGGGTCTTCTTGAAGCTATATATTCATATAATTTTCCAGGAATAATACCATATGAGTTTGGTGTTCGATTAATGGCCAAAAGAAGAATTTGAGAACTTTTCATAATATTAATTACTTCCTTATGAGAAACGTGGGGGACCATTTTCAAATTATCCAGTAAATTATTTTCCTTAATCGATTGAATTATTTTATCATCACAACTTCCTACAATATCAATACTTAACAGTTCTTTAAATACAGGATTGGATTGGCAAATCTCATCCAACGCCCTCCATAGTGCAACAGGGTTCCGATCCTCATTCATAGCACCGCAATGAGCAATATTAAATTTAGTGTTTAACTCACTATTTAAATTGTTAAAATCTTCCTGATCAAAGCCATTTGTGATAACATGAACTTTATCTTTGCGAACTTTTTCAAAATATTTCGCCCAATTCCAACTTACCGTGACAACTTTATCGCTTTTATGTAAAACCTGCGACTCTAACTTATGATGCTTTCTATCTGCCCACTTAGTAAGTTTCAATTTTTCATAAAAATCAATTTTAGTCCAGGGATCTCTAAAGTCAGCAATCCAAGGAATGTTAACTTTATCCTTTATTTGCATTGCAATCATATGAGTTGTGTGGGGAGGACCAGTAGATATAATGGCGTCTACATGGTTTTCGATTAAATATTTTCTTAAAAATCGTACTGAAGGCTTTATCCAAAACATCCGTGCATCCGGAATAAAAAAATTACCTCGAATAAATACAGATATCTTTCCCATTAATCCTCCTCCAGACCCCATAAATCCGGGACCTATTCGATAACTTTTCTTTTTACCGGTAATTTTTTTATAAAAATCATATGGCTCCCAAATTGGAACCTTCAGAACCTCAATACCCTCAGGAATTTCTTGTTGCAAAGAAGCATCAAATACAGGAGGTTCTGCATTATCTGCTGTAAAAACAATTGGTTCCCAATCATAATCTCTTAAATATTTAACATGCTTCAACCAACGTTGCACACCGGAACCACCACTGGGGGGCCAATAATAGGAAATAATTAAAACCTTTTTCATTAAACCGTTAATTCCTTTCCGCCTTTATAACCTGCAAACAAAAACAAACCTAATACAATAAAAGATGCAAATAAAGAAATGTTTTCTCCTTGGAAATAAACTTCCGGTTCAAACTTAAATTCAATAGAATGCTGTCCTTTAGGTACTTCTAATCCCCTCAAAACATAATTAACCCTGTTATGAGGGATTAATTCACCATCTATATATGCATTCCAACTCTTATAAAACACCTCAGAGAAAACAACAAATGCATCATCACTTGAAGTAAACGAATAACTCAAATGATTGGCTTTGTAATCAGTAAGACTAATTTTACCATTTGTTGAATAAGATTTACCTGAAATCTCCTCAACATCTTTTTTTTCTGCTAAAGCTATTTGTCTAATATTCTGACTTCTTAAATTAAACATCACGCTATCAGGTGAATCATATGTTTTTATCCCACTTACTAACCAAGCATTACCAAATGCACTATGATTTACCAATGGTGGTTTGTTTTCATCGGCAATAACATATTTTGTATTCAGCATATTAACAATGTTGGTATTTGAACACACTTGGGTAAAAATATTTGGCGGAATTTTATCCAGTTGATTTTTATATCTATCTACCCAAGAAGCAATATACTGCATTTCTGAGCCCAATGAAAAATCCAGCATATCTTGATAAATCATTAACTTAACCGAACAATACCCCCCAATTGTATGATGATAATAAGCGGTAGAGGCATCGTTAATTGCTGAACTGAATCCATTTGACGCATTGNAAACTCTATAATTGGAATTATCCTTCAAAATCTCTTTGCTAGCCCTTGTTTTTTCAAAAGGAACTAAGACTTTCAACTTCTTTTCATATACATTTTCATTTAAATATCTTGAACTGACACCATATAAGTCAAGTAAGCAAACAACCCCTAATCCGGCTGCTAAAAGATTATGATTTACTTTTTTCCGAGTCAAAGCATAAACTATAATACCAGTAAAAAACGTATATATTAATGACCTCTTTATATCGGACCTAAAAAGTGCAATTCTGTCTTCTTTTATAATCTCCAATATATCAGGCCCCATTTGTTCATCACTTTCCTTCATGAAGGCAAATAAACTCTCCCCTCCTAAATAAAAAACACCTAATACAATCCAAAACCCAAGTGTTACATACAACGTGAATTTTGCAACTTTGACTTTATCCAACTCTCCAAGTAATAACTCTTTCAGGAAAATAAATCCCAAAAGAGGCACTGCAAATTCAGTAATTACCATACCTATTGTAACAGCCCGAAACTTATCGTACAAAGGAAAATAATCGTACATGAAATTAAAAAATGGCAGCATATTTTTCCCATAGGAAATAAACAAGCCAAGTATTGCTGTAGCCAACAACCACCACTTATATTTTGACTTTACAAAAATTAAACCGAGAACAAATAATAAGCATATTCCTGCTCCAATATATACAGGACCATTTACTCCTGGTTGTTCCCCCCAATACATTATCTGACCAGTCTGCTTTCCGGTATATTCTTTTAATTCTCTTCTGGAAACACCTCTATACCTCTGCATATTTGACTTCAGGAGTGTTTTATAGGTTTTTGTTTTGGTATGTGAATCTGAAGATCCGCCACCATTAAAATAAGGAACAAGTATTGTCAAAGATTCCTGAATCCCATAGCTCCATCTTGTTGCATAGGCCTTTTTGGGTGATAAATATTTAGATTGATTTTCATTGCCGTTTTCAATTTCCTGGAATTTCGCTTCCTGCAACTTTTGCTTTTCCTTAGCTTGCCTTGATTTAATTTCCAATCTGGATTTTCCCCTTTGAGTATCCTTAACATAATCATTTGTTAAACGCAAATTAGTATTATTAACAAGAAGAGATAATATTAATGCACCTAATGACACAAGTGATGCTATTCCAAATTGCTTTAATGTTTTTTGTTGCAATGCCTTTATCAATTCAACAATTCCTAAAAGAGCAACACACAATCCGGCATAGTAAGTAATTTGAACATGATTAGCAACAATATTTAACGATAGAAAGAATGAAGTTATGGCTCCTCCATATAAATACNTTCCTCTAAAACTCAAGATAATTCCGGCAATCATTGGAGCAACATAAGAAATAGAATTTGCTTTGGAATTATGTCCCGCTTCCAAAACAATCATAAAATATGAAGAGAAAGCAAATGCTATTGCACCAGGAATAGCATATTTCCATGGAACTCCAAAAACCAGTAAAAGGATATAAAACCCAAGCATATATTTGAAAACAATCCCTGCCGGGTGAGGCAAACCAAGATTTAAACCTTTGTCTACATATTGAATTAAATTTTTCGGATAACGAATAGATATTTGAAATGTTGGTAAACCTCCAAAAATAGAGTTTGTCCATAAAGGCTCTTCATTATATGCTTCTCTATGATCAACAGCCTCTTTAGAAATTCCTTTATGTTGATTTGTATCATGAGCATAAATTTTCTTTCCATCAAAAGCCGGGGAACAATAAAATGCAGAAATACAGACAAAAATAGTTATTGCGAAAAAATGCCACGCTAGTTTCTTAAGCCACTTTTCTTTTTTAGTTGTTTTAATATTTTGGGAATCACTNATGATTTACTTTTACACCTCTATTTTTTCAAAAATAAACTTTAAGGGTGATAAGATTATAAATTTTAAACCTTAAAAGTTACTTTTTTTGAACTTATTGAATAAATTATTCAGGAAAATATTTATCTCGCTTGAAATCCTTAAAAAATAAACCACTATCAGTAAGGGAAAACAAATAATTACCGATTTAATTATAATCGACAAAATTGGTGAAATATTTAGTTGCAAAAATTCTCCAAGCATAAAAAATAATATAAGAACTATAAGAACTATAAGAGATTTAAATACAAACGGTTGAATCTTCATTTTAACTAATAAATAAATATATCTCAATATGTTATGAACAGCAATTGATACACAGGTTGCCAATGCAGCACCAGTAATCCCATACTTTGGTATGAAAATCAAATTAGTTAATATGACAACCCCAACCAATAAAAAAGTGAACAGAAAATTTATTTTGTAATGTTTAGAAAAAGTTAAAATTTCTTGATTACANCCAGTACCCAAATCAATTACTCGCGATAAACCATAAAAAAACACAACTGGTACTCCAGTAATAAAATCCTCATTCCTGGGAATTAATTGGAATATTTCATCGATATTAATCCAGACCAAAATAAATATAACACCACCAATTAACAATAAGTTGAGTGAAGATTTTTTATAAAGAGAATCAATTTGAACATAATCCTCATTCTTAAATGAATCAGCTAATACAGGTTGAATAATTCCAACGACTGAACGTCTGGGAATTTCAATTAAAGTTGCAAAATACATGCCTACAGTGAACACTCCAGCCTCATTTGTACCTAAAAAAGAGGCAACCATTAATTGATCAACTCTTTGAACCAAAACACCCCCTGCCGCCAATAAAATAACAAATACAGAAAATTTATTAAATTCCTTAAAAAAAGAACTTTTAATAAAACTGTTGGTCCAGCTAAATGTCAGTTTTCCAGTTTTAATGGCATAAATTGAAATAAACAAAAAAACTGCCCCCCAGGTAGCAACGTATAAAGGGACTAAACTATCTTGATTAAAAACACCTGAACCTATAAGAATAACGAGAATAGTTTGAAGAATCCTCCAAAAAACAGTCCTTGCAAATACAGGAACAGCAATTCTGTAATTAACTTTTGCAAATACTTCAAATAAATTTAAGAAAATAAGTATTCCCAAAAGAGGAAGAACCCAAAATATATTCTCATATATCAACTTCGCATTTTTAGTGAATATAATTTCAAAAACATTAATAATCCATGGCCACAAAAGAATAAAAACAATATAAATTACAGCTGGCAAAAAAAGTGCATATGTTAAAAAAGAACTGAAATACGGTTTGTCTCTAAAAATTGGAAAATACTTAACCAATGAGGTCGGAAAGCCTAATTGAAGAACAGGTAAAAATAAAACTGCTGATGCGTAGATAATATTAATTAAACCTATACCTTCTTTTCCTAAATAAAGAGGAAAGAGAAATAAATTATTAAAAGCTCCTATTAAAANACCTATGTAAGATGCTAAAGATGCTTTTAATCCTTGTTTAATTATTATTCCCATCAGTTTTTTTTAAGAACAGCTAATCAACCTCCTCAAAATCAACATACTCACCTCCTGATGACTCTTGACCTGATGATTTCTTCTGTTTAATATGCACTTTACCCTTGTCATTCCGCTTAAAGTTGGCCTCCTCTTCTGAAACTGAATTTTGCTGACGCTTATGCATATCGGCAAGTTTTCTTTTTATCCACCATCGCAATAAAAACCGAGAGACATAATAAACCAAGACTATTATTAAAATAGTTCTCAGAAGATTTACATAACCTAATTCTACCATTGTTTAAAAATATATAAAAAAGCGATTGGATAGTTTATCCAATCGCTTTTCACGTTAAAATATTAACTTTTTTTATCTACTTAGGTAGAGGTTTCTCTCACTATATACCTTCTTAAAGTATGGGTCTTTTAGATCATCAATAAAATAAATTGATTCTCCTGTTGATTTCATTTCTGGTCCTAACTCTTTATTTACATTAGGGAATTTAGAGAAAGAAAAAACAGGCTCTTTGATAGCGTATCCTTTCTTTACTGGATTGAATTTAAAATCTTTAACCTTTTTTGCCCCTAACATTACTTTGGCAGCATAATTTACATAAGGTTCCTGGTATGCTTTTGCAATAAAAGGAACTGTTCTTGATGCTCTTGGATTTGCCTCAATAACATATACTTTATCATCCTTAATGGCAAATTGAATATTAATCAGACCTTTTGTTTTTAGAGCAAGAGCAATTTTATGCGTAATCTCCTGGATTTGTTCAATAATTAAATCTCCTAAATTATATGGAGGTAGTACTGCATATGAGTCACCTGAATGTATNCCNGCAGGCTCAATATGTTGCATNATACCAATNACATAAACATCTTCNCCATCACAAATAGCATCNGCTTCTGCTTCAATNGCNCCNTCCANATAATGNTCNAANAGAATNTTNTTTCCNGGNATATCTTTNAATAANTCNACAACNTGATGTTCCAANTCCTCTTCATTNATAACAATTTTCATNCCCTGACCTCCCAGTACATANGAAGGACGAACNAATAANGGAAATGTNAATTCTTTGGANANCNCNAGTGCTTCNTCAGCTGTTTCAACNACNCCAAACTTNGGGTATAAAACATCATTTTCTTTTAATAANGTTGAAAAACTNCCTCTATCTTCAGCTAANTCTAAGGCCTTAAATGAAGTTCCTAAAATTGGAATTCCGTATTTNTCTAATTTTTCAGCTAATTTCAANGCAGTNTGACCTCCTAANTGAACAATAACNCCCTCTGGTTGCTCATGCTGGATAATATCATAGATATGTTCCCAGAATACAGGCTCAAAGTATAATTTATCAGCAGTATCAAAATCAGTAGACACTGTTTCGGGATTACAGTTAATCATAATGGTTTCATAACCNCATTCTTTTCCNGCTAAAACTCCATGAACACAAGANTAATCAAATTCAATACCTTGCCCTATTCTNTTTGGCCCNGCACCCAACACGATAATTTTTTTCTTNTCCGTTTTGACACTTTCGTTCTCTTCTTCAAATGTTGANTAATANTATGGNGTTTTTGCTTCAAACTCAGCAGCACANGTATCAACTAANTTNTAAACTCTATTGATNTTATTCTCTTTTCTNGCNTCATGNANNTGNCTCTCCCAACATCCAACAAGGTGGGCAATTTGNCGNTCACCATANCCNTTTTGCTTCGCTTCAAGCAATAAATCTTTAGGCAAATTCTGAATTTGATATTTCGATATTTCACGCTCTAAAGCGATTAACTCTTCAATTTGTTTCAAGAACCAAAAATCAATTTTGGTTGCCTCATAAACTTTACTTAATGGTAAACCTAATTTAATCCCGTCATATAAATGGAAAAGACGATCCCACGATGGTTTTCTCAAGCTTGCCAATATAGCGTCCTGATCTCTTAATTCTTTTCCATCAGCTCCTAACCCATTTCGTCCGATTTCCAGAGACTGACAGGCCTTTTGCAATGCTTCCTGAAATGTACGTCCAATCCCCATTACTTCTCCAACCGACTTCATCTGAAGTCCTAATTCCCTGTCAGACCCTTTAAATTTGTTAAAGTTCCAACGTGGAATTTTAACAATTACATAATCCAAAGTCGGTTCGAAATATGCGGAAGTCGACTGAGTAATTTGATTGAACAATTCATCTAAGGTATATCCGATAGCCAGTTTAGTAGCAACTTTTGCAATTGGATAACCTGTTGCTTTTGATGCTAATGCTGATGAACGGGAAACACGAGGATTGATTTCAATGGCAATGATATCCTCATTTTCATCATTGGAAACAGCAAACTGAACATTACATCCGCCCGCAAAATTACCAATAGACCGCATCATTTTTATTGCCTGGTCCCGCATTCTTTGATAACACGTATCTGAAAGTGTCATGGCAGGAGCAACCGTAATGGAATCACCTGTATGAATACCCATTGGATCCATGTTTTCAATGGAACAAATAATAGCTACGTTATCGTTTTTATCTCTTAATAATTCAAGTTCATATTCCTTCCAGCCCAATACCGCTTTATCAATCAAAACCTCATGTATTGGAGAGGCGTGTAAACCTCTTTTCAACAACGTGTCAAAATCTTCTTTTTTATGCACAAATGAAGCTCCGGTCCCCCCTAAAGTATAGGATGGACGAATAACAAGAGGAAAGCCAATTTCCTGAGCAAACTCTTTTCCTTCCAAATAGGACTTTACATTTCTGGAAGGAGCCTGAGCAATACCAATTTCATCCATCAACGCTCTGAAACGATCTCTGTTTTCAGTAATTTCTACTGCTTCCAGATCAACTCCGATTGTTTTAACATTAAATTCATCCCAAAGTCCATCCTTATCACATTCAATGCAAAGGTTTAATGCGGTTTGTCCTCCCATAGTTGGCAGAACTGCATCAATATTTCTTTCCTCAAGTATTTCCCGAACAGACTCAGAAGTTAAGGGTTTTAGATATACATGATCCGCCATAACAGGATCAGTCATTATTGTAGCTGGATTCGAATTAATCAAAGTCACTTCAATTCCCTCCTCTCTTAAAGAGCGGGCTGATTGAGATCCAGAATAATCAAATTCACAAGCTTGTCCGATAACGATGGGTCCTGAACCTAAAATAAGCACGGACTTAATAGAAGAATCTTTTGGCATTTTTTACTTTTTAAACTGGTTTTAAAACCATTAGTCAAATTAGGCGCAAAATTACAAATAAAACACCGAAATTTGTGTAATAAGAAGTTAACAATTGGAATATTTTTTTCAACATAAGGATATAAATCTGTTTTACAGGAAGATTGGTTCAGGTAATCGAGTTGTTATTGCTTTTCATGGCTTTACAAGAAGTTCTGAAGATTATCTTCTTTTTGAAGACTTTTGTATGAAAAAATACACTATTTATGCAGTGGATTTATTTTACCATGGGAAAACAACATTTAAAAGTAAACAGTGGAAAAGTTTTTCGAAACCGCAACTTAAAGAGATTTTTGAGTGCTTCCTGAAAAATCTAAAAGTTGATAAGTTTGAGGTATTAGGGTATTCAATGGGTGGGAGGTTGGCGTTATTCTTTCTGGAACAATTTGGCAAAAGAATCAATCACCTTTATTTATTCGCTCCAGATGGTTTAAAAATAAACTTCTGGAACTGGTTGGTTACATCCACGATGGCAGGAAAGGGGGTTTATGGTTTGACGATCTCCAATCCAGGGATTGTTTATGCGATAAGCAACACTGGTCAAAAATTGAATTTGCTGCCCAATATGATGAATAAATTTTTGGAAACCAATCTTCAAACCAAAGGAATGCGACTAAGAATTTACAGAGTATGGCAACTGTATAGATTCATTACATTCAAACAGAAAAACTTAAAAAAGATTATACTTGGAAACAATCTGAAAGTTGACCTGGTGGTCGGCCATAAAGATCCTGTTGTAGCCCCTAAAATGGTAAAAGACTTTTCAGATTTTGTAGGAGCGAATGTAAAACTTCATATTGTAAAAGCAGGTCATGACTTATTTAAACCGCATGTTCTAAAATACTTTAAAGACAATATATTTTGAATTATCAGAATACAATCAATTTTTTATTTACTCAATTCCCTTCTTATCAAAAAAAAGGAGAAGACGCTTTTAAACCGGGTTTAGAAAGAATTTTGAAGTTGAGTGAACTTGCCAATAATCCGCACAAAAAATTTAAATCAATACACATAGCTGGAACCAATGGAAAAGGGTCTTGCTCTCATATGCTGAGCTCTATTTTACAGGAAGCTGGTTATAAAGTGGGACTTTTCACTTCTCCTCACTTAATGGACTTCAGGGAAAGAATAAAAATTAACGGGACTGAAATAACAGAGCAAAATGTGATTGATTTTGTTCATAGATTCAAAAATAAAGCTGAATCAATTCAACCTTCTTTTTTTGAATATACTACCATAATGGCTTTTGAATACTTCGCCAGTCAAAAAGTGGATATTGCTGTTATTGAAACAGGCCTGGGAGGTCGACTTGATTGCTCCAACATTATCATTCCAGAAATTTCTGTGATTACGAATATAGGTCTGGATCACCAAAAATTGCTGGGTGAAACACTCACCGAAATTGCTGGTGAAAAAGCAGGCATTATTAAATATGGTGTTCCAGTAGTGATTGGTAAGAAGCAAGCTGAAACAGTTTCCGTTTTTGATTTTTTTGCCCAACAAAACAAAACTGAATTAATTTACGCTGAAAATACAAATGTAAATTACAAACTGGACTTAAAAGGATATTGCCAGAAGGAGAACTCCAAAACCGTCTTGACTACTATCAAAAAGCTTCAAAATGGAGGCTGGAAAATACAGGAGAACGCCATAAAAAACGGGTTTAATAAAACAGTAAAAAACACAGGTCTTATCGGGCGGTGGAATATTCTCCAGCAAAATCCTAAAGTAATTTGTGATACAGGTCACAACGAAGATGGCATTAAATTGATTGTTCAACAATTAGCCGATGAAATATTCGAAAACCTTCATATTGTATGGGGTATGGTAAACGATAAGGATTCTACTGAAATTTTAAAGCTTTTGCCTAAAAACGCAAAATACTATTGGTGTTCACCTAAAACAGAACGAGCTTTGGCAACAAACGAATTAGAAGCCCGTGCCTTTGATTTAAGACTAAAGGGTAAAACTCATGCCTCTGTATTGGAGGCAAAAGAAGATGCAATCAAATCTGGAGGAAAGAATGATTTGGTATTTATAGGAGGAAGTACTTTTGTTGTAGCAGAAGCTTTGGAAGTGAATTAATTTACTTTCATAAGTATTCTTACAAATTCGTCATATGTGTTTTTACCGGTTTCCAGATGTTTTATGGGAATAAATTCATCGTAATTGTGAATGTGTTTTATAGAATTCACTTGATTCTCATCAAGTAAAATAGGAAAAGAGGAATAACAAGTAACTCCCTTTGAACGAAACAACCCAACATCATTAAAACTGGGCATCATAACCGGTATAATCTCTGCACCAGGATAATTATTTTGAATTGCCTTATGAATTGCCTTATAAAAATTAGTGGTGTCACTTGACGGATGCATAGGCGGAGTTTCATACATAACACTCACCTTAATGGAATCATTATCGAGACTCTTTTTAAAATTGGCTAAAAATTCGTTTCGATTTGTATTTGGCAATAACCTGCAATCCAATAAAGCAGTAGTTTTGGTTGGAATTAAATTAACCGTGTTAGTCTCACTTTGTAAACTCGTTAATGTTACCGTATTGGACATCAAAGAAAATACTTCAGGACGCTCCCTGAGTTTTGGAACCAATAATCCTTTAAATGTGTGAGGATGTTTTAAAGCAGAAGATTTGATACCATTCTCCAACCTTCCAAGAGCTTTTAGTAACTGTGTGTTTGCCTCTATAAATTCGATGGGTTGGTTTTCAGAAACAACTTTACTGAGTGCAATGACCATCCCTTTGTTTGAATATGATAAAGGCGTTACCGAACCATGTCCGGAAGTTGGCAATTCCAATTCCAGCTTCAACCAAAAGGGTCGCTTATGCGCTACAGAAATACCGAATAAAGTTAAGCTGGTATCAGTTTCCAATATACCTTTTAAACCAGGAGGTCCTTCGCCTATTACAACAGATGGATTTAACTCGTCAAAATGATTTTCAATCACATAACTGACTCCTCCCTGACATTGAGTTTCCTCACATGAAACCGCCAAAAAGGTAACGTTAAAAGGCAACTCCTTATCTTTAAAGTGACGGGCAGATTGAATTACAGAAGCCAACTGAACTACTGCAGCTCCCTTGTTGTCAAAAGCACCTCTGCCCCATACTCTTCCACCCATTATCATCCCTGAAAAAGGTGGATAATTCCATTTGGAAGAATCGCCAACAGGAACAACATCAATATGATTTAAAAAAATTATATTCGGTAAATGATCGCTCAAGGGACGAATGGAAGCAGAAAAATTATAATTACCATTTGAATTGCCCATTTGAGTTATATAAAGACCATTTTGCCGGCATAATTTTTTTAACCACTCCCCGGCAACTTTTTCATCTCCAGAAATAGACTTTTGCTGAATATACTGACTTAAAATTTCATGAATTCTATATTGATTATCATTACTTTTAATCGTGAAATTCTGTGCATTTGACAGCTGAATGGAAACAAGAAACAGTACAATTAAACATTTCATTTTTTCTCATCATTTAAAAGTCTAAATCAAAGTTTACCGCACAAAAAAGGGCAGGAATACCTGCCCTGGAATTAACTTTTTTTTACGGATCAGGTATTAAACCACCTGATAATCTTTTGCCAGGTGGTCATATTATCTGTACTAACATATTTTTCTTTTGTTTCAAAAGCTTTATTCTTTTCTGCCTCTTGTTCCAATTTTATAGTTTTCTTCTTCTTATTTTTTTGAATTTTAGGAGGCTGTTGAACATTATTCATATAGTGCTTTTTACCTGCTTCTTTTTTCTTTTCTTTCTGCTCCTCTATTTTTAATCTTAATAACTCTTGCTCTTCTCGCTCTCTTTTTTCCTTAAAAGCAAGCGCTTTGGCTGCTTCCTGATCTAATTTTCTTCTTCTCTCCTGCTCTGCCGCCTCCTCTGCTTTGATTTTTTCTGCCTCTTCTGCCTTCAATTGATCTATTTCCTCTGGTGTCAATTCATTTTCTTCGGGTTCTTCTTCTAATTGATCCGTAACTCCGGGAATATCAATTTTNCCACGAACTTTGATACCTTCCAGCTCTACCTTAGGGGCAACAATAGTTCCCTCTTCATCAATATGCAGGACTGTTTCTTCCGTTTCTAAAGTTGTTGAAATAATCCTTTCACCGGATTCCTTATTTTCAGAAATAGTGCTTAAACCAACTTCCGTATCACCGGAATCATCAACTTCATGCGTTTCAGTATCAACGTCAACTATTTTTTCAGCATTATTTTCTTGAATATTTTCTTCACCTAATCCTTCCAGATTTGGAACAACTGCTTCAGCCGGGGTTGCCATGTCCAGTTCCACATCCTCCAGACCTCGATCTTCTGGAGATATTTCAGCGGGTTTTGCCTCAATAGTTTCTAATTTTACTTTGGGTTTCTGCTTTACTTCTTCAGAGTGCAATCCAAACCTGGATATAACTTTATTTACAATTTCATCTTCCACCCTTGAGTTTGGACCTTCGATGCCTTCTATTTTTAAATCTTTTCGAATGTACTTTTCTACTCTTGTGTAGGGTTTTCCGACTTTTTTAGCCAATTGATTAAGCCTCATACTAAATATAATTTTTTGAGCAACTGCAAAAGTATAAAAAAGTGGCGAATATCAATGAATAATAGTGATTTGAAGCAAATTAGACATCAATTAAACGATTAAAAATCTTTTCAATCTTTAATTTCAAGTCTTGAGGTTTGTAGGTTCGCCAGGGTAAATCGTTTAAATCGCCACCCCACAAAAAATACTCATCAATTCCAACTTGAGACATTTCCTGAAGCACATGGCTCTGAAAATTAATTGCAGCTACCCAGCCGTCGTCAATATCTTCAATCCATTCTTCATAATAACAAGTATCTGAATAATGAAAATTTAACACATTCTCTCCTACCAGGATAAATTTATTTACTCCTTCCGCAATCAATAAATCGATTATTTCTCGTTTTAAAATCATAACATCATTATACAAACAATCATTCCACTCACCCAACAACTCAATAACTGCAAATTTATCGGCATAATTACAGTACAATAGTTTAACAAAAAGAGTTGGCGAACCAATATTGTCCCACTGCGGGTGGATTAAATGATTGTAAACACGATCTAAAAAATCAAATTCGCTGTACTCTCTGCCATAAAAGGGAGAAACAGGATCGTTCTCTGCTGTATATATATGACGCCAGTTATAATGAGGCTCTATGTCGTGCATATCTGATCTTGACTAAGATTAGTTTTAATATATCAATTCAATTTCTTAATATGTATTTTTGAATTCTGGAATTGCAAAATTGGTTGATTAAATGACAAAAAAGACTACTGAACAAAATTCAAATTACGATGATTTACAGGAAATGAGTGTTTTGGAGTTAATCCAGAATATGAACAAAGAAGATAAATCAGTTCCTGCTGTTATAGAAAAAATATTACCNGATATTGAAAGTCTGATTCATAAGATTGTTTGTAAGATGAAAGAAGGCGGAAGACTCTTTTATATTGGCGCCGGAACAAGTGGAAGACTTGGAATCCTGGACGCCAGTGAATGTCCACCTACTTTTGGAGTTAGTGATGGAAGGGTAATTGGAATCATTGCAGGCGGAGATAATGCAATCAGAAAGGCAGTGGAATTTGCTGAAGACAGTACAACTCAGGGGTGGGAAGATTTAAAAAAATTTAAAATAAACTCAAATGATGTCGTAATTGGAATAGCAGCAAGTGGAACCACACCCTACGTTTTATCAACTATAAAAGCGTGCAAAAGTCAAGGGATTACAACAGGTTGTATTACATGTAATCAAAATAGTCCTTTAGCAAAAGCTGCCGAATTTTCTGTTAATGCAATTGTTGGACCCGAATTCGTTACAGGGAGTACACGTATGAAAGCCGGAACTGCTCAAAAACTAATTCTGAATATGATTTCCACTTCTGCAATGATTCAGTTAGGACATGTTCAAGGAAACAAAATGATAGATATGCAATTAAGCAATGATAAATTAGTTGATCGTGGAACCAAAATGATTATGGAAGCAACAGGTCTGAATTATGAAAAATCTCACAAACTGCTTTTAGAGTACGGAAGCGTTAGAAAAGCTGTGAATTCAATTAAATAAAACAATTATTGAATTCTAAAAAAACACTATTATCTCTGGCTTATTTCAAGATTGGAAACTTCAAAAACAGAACTTTCCAATTGCAATCTTGATAAGATATCTTCAATTCTTTTTGGATGAGTATCCGATAAAAAAATTTGTCCNAAATGATTTCCATTGACCATCTCTAAAATATGAGAAACGCGCTCTTCATCCAATTTATCAAAAACATCATCCAGCAATAAAATAGGGTTTATGCCTACTGTGTTTTTTAAAAATTCGAGCTGTGCCAGTTTAAGAGCAATTAAAAATGATTTTTGTTGACCTTGGGATCCAAACTTTTTTATCGGTCTTCCCGATATTTGAAATACCAAATCATCTTTATGGACTCCAACAGTAGAAAATAATTTACGCAAGTCCTCTGGTAGAGAATTTCTTATTTGATCAAGAAAACTTTCTTTCATCAATTGAGACTGATACACCAGATCAACTTCTTCTTGCCCGCCTGAAATTTGCTGGTAATATTTTTGAAAAACAGGAGTTAACTCCTGAATTAAANTCTTACGTTTTTCAAATAAAATCTCTCCATACTTAACCAACTGATTGTCCCAGCTATCCAGTTGATCCTGATTAAATATTCTGTTCTTTTGAAAGTACTTTAACAATGCATTTCTTTGATTCACAGCTTTGTTATACATCAGTAAATTCTCTAAATAAACAGAATCAAACTGTGATATAATTCCATCCAGGAATTTTCTTCTTAAATCACTACCCAAAGTAATTAAATCAGAATCCGAAGGAGAAATAATTACCAATGGAAACAAACCTATATGATCGGAAAGCTTTTCGTATTCCTTCTTATTTCTTTTAAAAATTTTTTTCTGGCCTTTTTTAAGCCCGCAATATATTCGTTCCGTTTTACCCGCTCTTTCATATTCACCCTGAAGAACAAAAAAAGCATCCTTGTAATTGATATTTTGAGAATCGATAGGGTTTAAAAAAGATTTACAAAAAGACAAGTAATATATGGCATCCAGAATTGTGGTTTTACCTTGTCCGTTATTACCGACAAAACAATTAATTTTCGGGTTAAGAGAAATTTCTACTCCTGAAAAATTTTTAAAATTTACCGCTGATAATTCTTTTAAGATCAATTCTTTTTATTTTCAACAATTGGATAACTTATTTATATTTATCTTTTAAACTCAGCATCTTTAAAGCACCGATTGCAGCTTCTATTCCCTTATTCCCGTACTTCCCTCCACTTCTTGCACGACTTTGCTCGATAGTATCATCAGTTAAGACACAAAACATTACAGGCTTGTTATAGTGTAAACCAACTTCTTGAATTCCATGAGTAGCTCCTTGACATACGTAATCAAAATGGGCAGTTTCCCCTCTTACCACACAACCAATTGCAATAACAGCATCAACACCTTTGGATTCCAGCAAAAATTGGGCACCAAGAGGCAGTTCAAAAGTACCGGGCACATACTCAGTAAGTATATCTCTTGAATAAGTACCACACTCTAAAAGCACTTCAATAGCTCCTTCTTTTAACCCTTCAGTAATTTCGGCATTCCATTCACTAATTACTATGCCTATTTTCTTACCTCGTCCGGAGGGAACTTTTTTAGAATCAAAAGCCGATAAGTTATTATTCTTTGTTGCCATATTACAAAAATAAAAAAGTGCAACCATTGGTTGCACTTTAAGTAATATATTTTAAGAAAAATATTATTTGGAAGCTTTCGCCCTTGCCAATAATTTTTTCATTTCATTTTTAATATTCCGCAAAGAAGGCTGAGCGTCTTTTAAATAAGTATTTATTGCTGATTCATAGACCTGAATCGCACCATCAATATCATCATTTTGCTCAAGCAATATACCTGCTTTCTTTAAGTAATAGGGAGAAACCGATTTTGAATCCAGCAATTTTGCTGCTTTCCTGTAATTAGCTACTGCATTTTCAACATTTTCCAGTTCACTGTAACAATCTCCTATTAAACCAACTTTTAATCCTGGAAACAGTTCACCACTTGCGTCAAAACTTTCAAATGAAGCCAAGGCTTCATCAAACTGTTCGTTTTTTAGTAAAGAAAGACCTAAGTATAGATTCGCTAAATTACCTGCCTTTGTGCCGCTATGNTCAGATGCAACATAATCAAACTCTTCGATTGCTTTCTGAATTGAATCCTGCTCAAAGTATTTTTGAGCAGGCCATATAACCTCAAAAGCGGATTTTTCAGCTGGTTCAGCAAACCAATTGTTATAAATAAAATAACCTCCTATCAGGATAGCTATTCCAATCAACACTTTGGAAATTAAATCTTTATTATCCTCCAGTAAAACTTCCGTTTTACTTAAAGAATCTTCTAAAATTTCTGGATTTTTTTCCTGATTTAAATCTTTTTCTTTTTCTTTCATAACTCAAATGGATGAACAAAAATACGTTTTTTTCTCAAAAACGATAAAATTAGTATAACAAACGAAATTTAATCTTTCCTTTAACAGCTCTTAATTCTTGCAGTATTTCCTCATTATAGCTCTTGATTACATCACTAATCAAATAGCCAACAGACTCATCTGTTTTCAAGAATTGTCCCGTAATATTCATTTCGTATTTTGCAAGAATACTGTTCACCTCAGCAACAACTCCACTAATATTTTCATGAATTAACAGGAATCGATGTCCTTCTTTTTGAGGGGCAAGTTTAATTCTGGGTAAATTAACAGCATCAAAACATGATCCGGTATTTATGTAAGAAATAATATTAACAGGAACAAAGTTTCCGATATGCTTTTGCGCCTCCATTGTACTTCCCCCAATGTGCGGAGTTAAAATAGTATTTGGCTGGCCTGACAATTCAGATAAAAATGGTTCATCATTGGATTTAGGTTCAACTGGATAAACATCAACAGCGGCACCGCCAACTTTACCTGAATTTTGAGCTTCAACCAGCGCAGGGATATCAACAACAAAACCTCTGGCGAGATTAATAAAAACAACCCCGTCCTTCATTTGAGCAAATTCTTCCCTGCCGATTAAATTTTTATTTTCGGGGTTATCGTCAACATGCAATGAAACAACATCCGCCTCATTAAAAACGGCTTTCATTGAATTTCTCTTTTCAGCATTTCCTAATGCTAATTTTTCAAGCTGGTCATAAAAAATAACTTTCATCCCCATTGCTTCAGCAAGTACAGATAGTTGCTTACCAATATTACCATAACCAATAATACCCAATACTTTACCTCTTACCTCTCTTGCTCCTGCGGCTGTTTTTTTCCAGATTCCATTATGTAACTCTGTACTTCTGACAAAAGTACTACGCATAAGTAAAATAATCTGACCTATTGCAAGCTCTACAACGGAACGCGTATTTGAGTAAGGTGCATTAAAAACTGCTATTCCTTTCTTTTTACACGCATCCAGATCAATTTGCTTGGTACCAATGCAAAATGCACCAACTGCCAATAGTTTATCTGCTGAATCAACTACTTTTTGCGTAATTTTCGTTTTAGATCGAATTCCAACAATGTGAACATCTTTAATTTTTTCACACAAATCTTCTTCCGTCAAACTATCAGGAGAGTAACTCACATTATATCCTTCATTTTTAAACGCTTCTACTGCATCATCATGAACTCCTTCTAAAAGGAGAACATTTATCTTATTTTTTGGGAAAGAAACCGCCATTATGGTTATAGTTTATTAATAATCAAAAATTCATCTAAACTAGCTACAACATAATCAGCATGCTCTGTAGCTTTTTTTCTTGAAACATTCTCAGTATACGCAAAGAATTTATCTGCAACACCTTCTTTTTTCATTACATAATCTGAATATCCATCGCCGATAATTTGAATTTCTCCTTGAATTCCTGATGATTTCAAACAATTTACTTTTCCATTGTGTTGAGAAAGAGGGTTGGTTTCATCAAATCCGGTAATCAGCCCGTTCTTGTCAAACTCAAATGTATTGGCGAAAATTCTTTCAGGATCAATTTTTAACTCAGCAACAACAGGTTCAATAAATTCCTTAAAACCGCATGAAATCACATAAATCCGATCTGAATATTTTGTNAAAAAANNCTTATTTGCCTTAACTGATTCTGACAATTTTGTTTTCANTAANTCAACCAGTTCAGACAATTGNGACTTNTTTGCTTTCAANAGANCTATTCTACTGCTTAATGAATCTGAAAAAGANATATCTCCATCAATACCTNAATCTGTGATTTCCTGAATTTTCTTTATTACATTGTCTCTGTCAGGGTTATTTCGAAGGGAAATCTCCGCTAATATGTCCAGACCTTCCACTGAGGTTAATGTACTATCAAAATCAAAAACAAACTTTCTGTTTGGCATATTACAACACTGGTGTAAATGAATGTGCAAAAATACTTAATAAATAACAATTTTGGTAGTGGTTAACAATTAATTCTTGCGAAAGAAAATTAAAAACGAAAACTATTCCGATTTGAAATTATATATCTTCTTTTTTTGTTGGTATGGTATACCGGATCCCCAGTTGATACACATTGAAAATTTTGTCATCAATTTTATCAAGAACCAGACCGGTCAGCTTAATTGAAGCATCAAATTCAATGTCATAATATTTGTATCCAATACCAAACATAACCCCGGGCAAGAAAACAATTCTGTTCCCTCCGTAATATTCATGAAAATACAATTCTTGAATTATACTTGTNTCTGATTCCCCAAAGCCACCAGAAATTTGAGAAGATTCTTCCTGTTTAATTTTATCAACAATGTTATAATTGACAAAACCGCCCAAATTAAGAGTGACTCCATAGTCATTATANTATTTAAGCCCACCCAGAATATGTATGTAATTTAAATTTGCTTTAAAAGATNTTGTTTGAGCAACTTGATCTGATTCATTGCTGAGTAAAACATTTAATTTTTCTCGGTATCCGGTTTGCCAGTAGCTGCATTGATAGTGTAAAGCATATCTTCTGCTTAGAAACTGGTCATAAGACACTCCGAATGAAACCCCGCTTCTTCCATACANACCTCCTTCAGCAACTATTCCGTTATTATTTAAATCCTGAATATAATCCTTGTAAAATTGTGCTCTTTCATTTCCTGATAATCCATTCAAATACGTATATACATAATCAATATGACCACTTAGATAAGATTGCGATTTGTAACGTCTTTGCTTATCAACTTCCGAAGGAGTTTCCTGCCCATTCAAAAAAGGATGAAAAAACAAAATAAAAAACAATATTGATATATATAATCTCACTATTTTTTAATAAAAAAGTAATACGCTGATATTGATAATGTTGTATTCCATAAATGCGGTCTTCCACTTCCCTTTTGAAAAATACCTTCATACATGGAAAGCTGCGCAGAAACTGAAAAAGCTTCATCAACATGAACTCCACCTCCGAGTTCCCATCCGGCGGTAAAACCATCTACAGGATCGCTAAAATACCTTTTTAAAGTAATCCTGTTGGAAAAACTAATATTCTCGGCGGGAAAATTTAGGAGCTCATCGTATACCTGATAATAATCATATAAACGCTCTGATATCTTCAGTGATATAATTGGACCTGAGTGCACAAAAAACTTAGAATTTTTATAAAACAAAAGTCGAGCTGGAATATCAATATAATCAACATATGCTCTTTGTCTTGTTTTCAAAATTCTATCGTCTTTCAAAAAATAAGTATGGTAGGACTTAAANCCTCTTTTATTATATGCAGGACTAAACCCAAATGAAAAATGCGGATGAAATAAATATTCAAAATGCAGGCCAAAATGAGGCGTAAAAACAGGTTGCATTTCACCAACTGCTGTTTTAATTTGTGATTCAGAGGCAGGAATTGTTCCTTTGAAACCAATCAAATTATCGAATGTACTTGAACCCATAATAAAATTGGACTGCGCTCCATATTTCATTCCAAAAGCAAACTTGGGTCTACTTGAAACATTTGGCGCATCGACGAAAGAACTACAATCAGTTGGTTTATTTATTATTTCCTCTTTAGCTTCGTAAGGAAATCGATATCCCAATTTAATCTGAGCACCAACACTATGGTANAAAGCTTTAACAGGTGCGTACTCATAATAACCAAGTAGAGTTGCTCGAGCATGAGCCCTGATATTTATAAAAAAAGGGGAACGAGTATTCATATGAAAACCAATCCCTCCTAATGCAGAGATACCCATATTGCCGGAAATATCCCGATATTCAATTCCATTGTAGTAATCAGAACCATTAACAGGGAAACCTAACCCTAAACCATAGCTAACAAAAAAATGTCTGTACATATTTGTTAAAGAAGATCCCGTTTTTCTGCGAGACAAATCAAATTTATTCGGGTTTCCTATTCGGTGCCTAATCACCAGCGGTATCTCTATTATGGAAAACTTACTTACAACCGTATCGTTATAATTTTCAATCCCGAATTCCTGAATTAACTCATAGTTTGTAAACTTTTCAACTTCTACTTTTGTCCCCCCTTGAATAAAACTTAATCCCGACTCAAGATTTAATCTGGGACCTATTTTATAATCCAACATTAATCCAACTGTTTTTCCCGGAAAATAGGGTTTATCAGCCAGATTCCTTTGAGCAATATATTCTGAATCTGTCAGACCAAATTCAAAATCCGGACTGAGGTTAAACCTATCGGGATCTTTTAATGTCCTGAAAAAATTATTTAACGAACCCGAAATTCCATAACTCCACATACCCAGAGGTGCCTGAGCATTTAACTGACAAAAATTAAGGACAGTAATTAAAATTAATAGTATTTTAACTTTTTTTAATTGCAATATATTCTGGGTTGGCACGCAAAGTGCTAAATTAATAATCTGCAAAACTAGTGATTTATTATTTTGTAGGTATCTTCGTGTTTTAGTTTATAAATATTATTTCAATGCGTAAATTGATTTTCACACTCATTCTAAGTTCTGTTTACCTCTTAAATTTTGCTCAGAATCATAAAGGACCTATTAACTGGTTATCTCTTGAAGAGGCAGGTTTATTATACAAAAAGAATCCAAGACCAATGTTTATTGACGTATACACAGATTGGTGTGGGTGGTGTAAAAAAATGGACGCCTCGACTTTTCAGGACGTTGGCATTGCTCAGTATTTAAATGCTAATTTTTATCCCGTTAAATTAAATGCGGAAACTCCGGACTCAATAGATTTCATGGGTAAAACATATTTCAACACTCAAAAAGTAAAGGTTAAAGAAATTCTGGACAGCATAAAAAAAGACCTGCTCATACAGGAAATTAAAATCAAACAGAATGATTCAATTTTAAGCAGTCAAATTAATATTCTAAAGCCAAAAATCAATTTTTTCAAGGAAGTTATGCAAAAAACTGAATTTATATTAAAAGATTCTCTTGAAAGCGATGCCTTAAAAACAAAACTAAAATCCAACTTTCAGTTTTTAAATAATTATGCTGAAAATACATATGAAAAAAATCAATTTTCCAAAGATGAATTTAAAACCCATCAAAAAGCATTAAAGTCATTAAAAAAGTCAACTGGAAAAAAGAATGTTTATTCTGAGTTAAAAACATTTAAAACAAAATTAAATCAGTTGGAAACTGAGGTAGGAAAATTAACCAGCGAAAAATTGTCAAATCCTGAAAAATCTGATTTTTTAAGAAAAAAAAGTCAATATAGCAGTTANGCAAGACGTGCNNGAAAAACAACNCANGATGTTGCAATTGAGCTTTGNCANGGGCAAATGTCTTATCCCACTTTTATTCTTNTATTTGGCGACAGCCTGAAAGCCAATATGCCGTTAAAGGGCTTTCAAAAAGTTCCGGACTTATACGGCTATCTCGCTTTCATTGCTGAAGGAGTATACAATACTTCGAGAGATGTTCCGACATTTGTAAACGACTTTAAACTTGTATATTCTCCGGACTACAAAGCACCAGAAGATATCGTAAAATGGGTTGATTTTGAATACGCATTACAAGCTGCCAAAAAAGACAAGAAGAAAATACTTGTCCATATTATGCATCCAAACAGCGTGACGTCTAATCTAATGGATAAAGAAAATTTCAGAGTAGTCAGTACAGCAAAAAAAATTAGTAACAACTTTCATGCAGTAAAATTTATGATTGATGAAAAAAAAGCAATAAACTACAAAGGAAGAGAATTAATCAATGAAAACGGCATTCATCAACTGGCACTTGGACTAAGTAAAAATCAACTTTCATTTCCCCATTACGCCTTTTTGGATTCCGANGGTAACTTGGTTATGAGTGTGCCTCAATATTTTGGCAAGACTCAAATTGATCCGGTTCTGGACTATTTTATTGATGAAGGATACTTGAGAAGTACATATAGTGATTGGTTAAAAACCAAAAAAGACTAACTTTAAAAACAATTCAGAAATAATATAAATACAATGGGTACAGTAGAAGAATTTAAAAGCTACGTTGCTTCAGTGGAGGCTGTAAAAGGATATAAAAAACCTTTAGCGTTTGCACTGGGTGTAAAGAGAAGTAAAGGAGATAAAACATTAGATGTGTTTTTTCCTTTAATTAATTGGGAGAACTCTTATGGAACGGCAGCTGTATTTGCTGATGTAGCAAACATTGAGTTTGGTGTTAATGCAGA
Organism: Flavobacteriales bacterium; assembly: GCA_002720635.1. Lineage (GTDB taxonomy): Bacteria > Bacteroidota > Bacteroidia > Flavobacteriales_C. The sequence goes on from PBJD01000008.1 coordinate 117,649, forward strand.
ATACACATTAAACATAGAACAANTGAATGATGTTTACACTAAATTCTCNGCGTTTCATGATGATATATCCGGACACGGAAACATTATAACAATAAAAAATATTTTAGATAATTTTTCAAACAAGCACCCCTATTATTCATCAGAAATTATAGTTTACTTTTTGTACGATAAAGACAAAAGCGTCGAGTCTGCAACAGAAGGGTACTTTAAACTACAGGCTTTATCACAAAGATGCGTTGAACCTCATGGATTAAACCTGGACGGTGCATTCGGTAAATTAAACAACATTGCATGGACCAACAAAGGTCCTGTCTTACCTGAAGACTTATCTGCGGAAATTTCGAAACATATTTTCACGGAACCCTTACAGGTTTCACATATTGACAAATTCCCATATATGGTAAACTACCATGCCCCGGGTGGAACCAGAGTAGTTTCAGGGTCACAGGTGAGACTGGGAGCTTATTTAGGCGAAGGAACAACCGTTATGCCTGCGGGATATGTTAATTTTAATGCGGGAACAAAGGGCAACGCGATGGTTGAAGGAAGAGTTTCAGGAGGAGTTGTAGTAGGTGAAAATTCCGATATCGGAGGTGGTGCATCAATTATGGGAACGCTCTCTGGAGGGAATAAAAATGTGATTTCAATAGGACAGGAATGTTTATTAGGTGCTAATGCAGGAACAGGTATATCACTGGGATTTGGTTGNACTATTGCGGCCGGAGTATATATAACTGCCGGAAGTAAAATATCACTTTATAATGAAGAAAACCAACCTGTAAATCTCCAGAATAAAATTGTTGCTGAAGGACAAAATATTGTAAAGGGTATGGAATTGAATGGAAAGGATAAATTGTTATTCATTCAAGATTCGCAGTCGGGTAAAATTGTATGCAGACCAAACCCAAAAACCATTGAACTTAATGAAGCTTTNCATCTAAATGATTAAACTTCAATCATTTAATAAAAAAAAGTCCTTCTAAAAAAAGGACTTTTTTTTATAATTCAAATTTAATTCCCTGTGCAAGCGGAAGTTTCGTTCCATAATTAATTGTACAAGTTTGTCTTCTCATATAAGACTTCCATGCATCAGAGCCAGATTCTCTGCCTCCTCCTGTTTCTTTTTCCCCACCAAANGCACCACCNATNTCAGCNCCNGANGTNCCTATNTTTACATTNGCNATNCCACANTCNGAACCTGTAACAGATAAAAACTGTTCACTTTCACGCATATTCAAGGTAAATATACTCGAAGACAACCCTTGCGGAACTGAATTTTGAATTTCAATTGCTTCATCAAGAGTAGAATATTTCATTACATAAAGAATTGGCGCGAATGTTTCTTCCTTAACAATCAACATAGTATGATTTGCTTCAATAACAGTTGGTTTCACATAGCAACCCGAAACATATTCTTTTGAAGTCAAAACTTCATTTCCTGTTAATACATTTCCTCCCTGGTTTATTGCAGAAGAAATTGCGGAACTATAATTTTCAACGGCATCTGTATCAATTAATGGACCTACATGATTTCCTTCATCCAGAGGATTTCCTATCTTAATTTGACCATAAGCTTTAACCAGCTTTTCAATTAGCAAATCATATTGAGATTCATGCACAATCAAACGACGAGTTGATGTACACCTTTGTCCACATGTCCCTACTGCTCCAAAAACAATAGCTGGAACTGCATGGGATAAATCAGCATTTTCAGTTATTATAATAGCATTATTACCTCCTAATTCAAGGATTGACTTACCGAATCGTGCCGCTACTTGTTGAGCTACACTTTTCCCCATCCTTGTTGAACCCGTAGCAGATACTAAAGCTATTTTATGACTGGAAGCCATTTGCTCACCAATATCTCTCCCTCCTATTATTACGGAACATATTCCCTCCGGAAGTTCATTATTGATAAGCACAACTTTCATTATTTCCTGACAAGCCAACGCTGTAAAGGGTGTTTTTTCTGATGGCTTCCAAACGCATACATTACCACAAATCCATGCCAAAGCAGTATTCCAGGCCCACACAG
>PBJD01000009.1 GCA_002720635.1 Flavobacteriales bacterium
TAAACAGTTTGTAGAGAATTGGAAATTGGTGCCATTGTCATTGAAAACAGCATTTAAAGACATGTTTTGGGATGAAAAAAAAGGGTATTTAGCAGATTTTTGTGATGATAAAAGCAAAGATTGGAGTTTTCGCCCCAACCAAATTTTTGCAACATCTTTAAAATATTCAGTTTGCGATCAAGAGATGAGTAAGTCTGTCTTAGAAAATACAAAACGCAAACTGCTGACAAATAGGGGTTTAAAGACATTATCGGAAGATGATGAAAAATTTATTGGTTCATATATCGGTGATCAAAACACAAGAGATCATTCATATCATCAAGGAATTGTATGGCCCTGGTTATTAGGGCATTTTGCACAAGGATATGTGAATATTTTTAGAGATAATGCATTACCTTTGCTCGAGGAAATTTACAATCAATTCAATTCCGAAATTGCGGAGTACGGAGTTGGATCAATTGGAGAGATTTATGATGCTGAACCTCCATTTGAAGCTAAAGGCACAATAGCTCAAGCTTGGAGTATTTCAGAACTAATAAGAATTAAGGCTTTAATTAATAAGTTAAAAAACAATTAAAAACTATGGCATTGCAACCAAAAGTATTAATGTTTGGATGGGAGTTCCCACCAGAAATATCAGGAGGTTTAGGAACCGCTTGTTACGGATTAGTAAGTGGTTTAATTGAAAACGGAGTAGATGTTACTTTCGTTGTACCAAAATTATATGGAACTGAAGAAACTGATAAATTTAGACTGGTAGGAGCGAGTGATGTTGAAGTGAATTTCTCTACAAGTAAGTTTCAAAGAAATTTGGAAAAGGTGAATTATATGCAAATTCATTCTCACATTGTTCCCTATGCATCTCCACAAGAGTTTATGGACCGGGAAGAGTTTGATGTTCATTCAATTAGTAAGGTAGATTCTAATTTTACTTCCGCGAAATTTAAATTTGGTGGACGATATGGTAAAAGTCTTTTAAGTGAAGTTTCTAAGTACGCGCTTGTTGCAATGCAGGTTGCCCAAGATCAGGAATTTGATGTGATACATGCACACGACTGGTTAACATTCCCTGCTGCTATAATGGCTAAAGAAGTAAGTGGTAAACCCTTGGTGGTTCATGTGCATGCAACTGAATTTGATCGTTCAGGTGAATCTGTAAATCAAGAAGTTTACGAACTGGAAAAAAAGGGTTGTGAGGCTGCCGATAGAATTATATGTGTTTCTCGTTTGACTCGACGGATCTTAATCAATAGATACGGTATTGATGGAGCAAAGATTTCTGTAGTTCATAACGCAGTTGTTCCCAGGCCTGCCAAAATTTATCCAAAAAGAAATTTAGTGGATAAAAAAATTGTTACTTTTTTGGGTAGAATTACTTTTCAAAAAGGGCCTGATTATTTTGTTGATGCGGCAAGAAAAGTATTGGATGTAATGCCTGATACTCATTTTGTTATGGCAGGTAATGGAGATATGTTTTTAAAATGTGTCGAGCGTGCTGCGGAGTTGAGAATTAGCAATCGCTTTCACTTTACAGGATTTTTAAATTATTTTGAAACTAATAATCTTCTGGGAATGACGGATGTGTATGTTATGCCTTCTGTATCAGAGCCTTTTGGAATTACTCCATTGGAAGCTATGCGAACTGGAGTGCCTGTTGTTATATCGAAACAATCCGGTGTAGCTGAAGTTTTAAAGAATTCAATAAAAGTAGATTTCTGGGATTTAAATGCATTGTCCGATACCATTATTGGTCTTCTTAAAAATGAAAAAATTTCAAGACAACTTGCTGCTGATGGAACACATGAAGTTAACGAAATGAAGTGGGAGTACGCTTCTTTAAAAGTGCGTGAAATTTATAATAAAACAATCAACAGAAGAAGAAGCGTTAGAAATTAATTGATATGAAAAAAATATGTTTTTACTTTCAGGTTCATCAACCATTTAGATTAAAAAATTATCGGTTTTTTGACATTAGTGTTGATAACCAGTATTTTGATGACAAGAAAAATCATGATATCATGAGAAAAGTAGCACATAAGTGTTACTTGCCTATGAATCAGTTGCTTTTGGAGCAAATTCAAGCACATAATGGTAATTTTAAAGTAGCTTTTTCTATTTCGGGTGTGTGTATTGAGCAGTTTGAATTGTATGCTCATGATGTATTGGATTCATTTAAAAGACTTGCTGCTACGGGCTGTGTTGAATTCATTGCAGAGACTTATGGACATTCATTATCTGCATTAAAATCTCCTGAAGAGTTTAAAAAACAAGTTGCCATGCAAACTGCTAAAATAAAAGAGCATTTTGGGCAAACTCCTAAGACGTTTAGAAATACAGAATTGGTATATAACAACTATGTTGGAAGTTTAGTGCATGAGATGGGTTATAAAACCATGATTACTGAAGGTGCTGATCATATAATGGGTTGGAGAAGTCCGAACTTTTTGTATAACCATTGTCAACATCCTGATTTGAAGTTATTACTTAAAAATTATAAGTTATCGGATGATATTGCTTTTCGTTTTTCACAAAGATCATGGGAGTCATGGCCGTTAAAAGCAGAAACATTTTCACATTGGATAAATTCCACACCCTGGAATCAGGAAATTGTAAATCTTTTTATGGATTACGAAACGTTTGGTGAACATCAATGGGAGGACAGTGGTATTTTTGATTTCATGCGTGAACTACCCAATCAAATTATCAATCATTCCCAATTTGATTTTGTTACCCCGGCTGAAGCGGCTAAAGAATTAAAACCAATTTCAGGTATAGATATTCATAGNACTATATCATGGGCAGATGCTGAGCGTGATTTAACGGCTTGGTTAGGGAACCCAATGCAGGATGATGCATTTGATTCTATATACAGTCTGGAATATTTAATCAACAAAATTGACGACCAAAAAATTAAAGACGATTGGGTGAAGCTTCAAACCTCTGATCATTTTTACTATATGTGTACGAAGTTTTGGAGTGATGGTGATGTGCATAAATATTTTTCACACTATGATTCACCTTACGAAGCTTTTCTAAATTACATGAATGTATTAACGGATTTTGAAGAAAGAGTTCGTAATATTGCCGGGGTAGACGAGGAGTATAGAGAAGTTCATCCAGGTATTCTGGAGAATTTCAAGAAGTTTTTACCAGAAGGTGTAGAGTTGAATTAGAAAATTCTTAATTGAACAAAAAAAGGCAACATTTGTTGCCTTTTTTTGTTATCATAATTTACAGTGTTACTTTATTCAACAATGTCGTTATGAATTTAAAATTTCTATATGAGGCAACTATTTTTTATTTCATTTTTTGTTCTTTCAGTAAGTTCATGGGGAAAAAGTTTAACGAGAGAAGTTCCGCTGAAATTTGAAAATAATGGACTTGTACTAACTAAAGAGATTAAAAATAAAATTTTGGAATCCTACTTAGAAATTGGAAATGGTGATTGGATTTGTTTTAAAACAATTAGTGAAACTGAAATAAATAATAACAGAAGTTTAGCTTTTAAAAATGCCAAAATTAGAAATAGGAGAATAAGCGAATTTTTATTAAAAAATGGAATTTCTCAAGACCAATTTAAATTTAAATACAGCTCATTTGAAAATGTTTGGCTACTTAAACCACAACATTTTAGAAGTTCTGTTAAAGTTTTGAATAAAAATGATACTTCGAATCAAATTATTAAATCATTTAAAAATAGCGAAGGCTGTACTTTTTTGTTAAAGTCAGGAAACATTATTGAGTTTAAATCTATGAGTTTTGAAGGGTTTAGCTCGGATCTGATAACGGTTCGAATTCAAGAGTTTAATTCAAAATTTGATTTTGTGAAATATGGTGTTACTGCTCAAGGAGATCAAGGTATGCTTGAAACCCAGGGTATGTATTTTGTTGAAGCTTTTTCAAATGGGCAAAAGGTTAATTTAAGGCCAAGAGTATCGTACACACTTAAAATCANGGAAGGGAAATCCGATGTTCCCTTTTATTCATTTTATGGTAAGGAAACAAATGGTCAGCTGATCTGGACAAAAAATAGTCAGCAAAAATTTTATTCAGTATCTCCTGAAGAGAGCAATAGCAATTCTATTGATGAAGAATATAATAGTGGCTCTACTGAATTTATCGGTATAGAGTATGTTGAAGATAGTTATGGTGAATTAGTGGGGGTTTATATCCGAGAAACACAAATATTGGGAAATCATTTAGTAGGGCAGTTTAGTGGCTTAGGCTGGATTAATTGTGATCGATTTTATGATGCAGAAGAAACTATTACGATGAAATTTAGTGTCGATGGCGGTGATAGTGATACGCCTTATTCGGTATATTTAATTTTTAAAGATATCAATAGTGTGTTGCCCATTTATAAAATAACAAATGGTACTTATCAAACGCCACAAATACCTAAAGGAGCAAAAGCTACCATACTCGCAGTTCAAGTTAAAGATAAGTTAGAAAATAAATTAGCTTTTCAGGATATAACAATCAATGAGAATACGGTTGTTAATTTGAAATCCAGTGTAATTAAAAAAGAGAATTTGGACGGATACATGAGAGACATCATTTTTTAGTCAGTGATTTAGACGTTAATTTCAAGAAAATTGCAACTCTATTGTCTTGTTTTTACTTTTAGTGAAGATGAATGCATATTTTTGATTTCATGAAACGAAAGAACTTAATTCTCTTTATTGTTTTATTGGCTTATGTGTCCCTGCAATCCATATGGTGGTTGTATAATATTTACCGACTTTCTGCTCAAGTTACCCATGAGAGCAATATGGATCGTAAGTTTTATATGATTCTAGGTGAAGGGGGTGTTTTCTTTNTAATCCTTTTTACTGGTTTTTTACTTACATATCGTTCCTTTAACAAGGAAATTCAAGTAGGAAATCAACAAAAGAATTTCTTGTTGGCAATTACCCATGAACTTAAAACTCCTATTGCTTCATTAAAACTCTATTTACAAACTTTATTGAAACGAAATTTAAATCCCAAAAAGCAAGAAGAAATTTTAAACAAATCTGTAAAGGATGCAGATAGATTGAATGCTTTAGTAGAAAATATACTGCTGGCTACTAAAATTGACGATAATGGACTGCCTTTGAATCCAGAGGAACTTGATCTTTCCTCTATGATGGAAAAGGTCACATTGGATATGTTGGAGTCATCCGGTAAAACAGTTAATGTTGAGTTTTTTATACAGCCAGGTGTATATTTCAATGGTGATAAGGATGCATTTTATTCGATTTTAATAAATTTAGTGGGGAATGCTCTGAAATATACTCCTGAAGAATCAACTATGTGTGTTACCCTTGTTCAAAAGGGAAATGAAATTGCTTTGAGTATCTCTGATGAAGGTCCCGGCGTTTCAAATTCAGAAGTTGAAAAAATATTTGAAAAGTTTTATCGATCGGGAAATGAAGAAACTCGGAGTCAAAAAGGGACGGGATTAGGACTCTATATTGTTAAAAAATTGGTTGAACAGCATAATGGTATGGTTCAGGTAAAGCCAAATGTGCCTAAGGGAAGTATTTTTGTAGCTTCTTTTCGGTAGTGAATATTAAGTGAATTGTTTAAACTATTTTTCTCATAAAAACTATATAAAAATATGAAGTGCGAAGAAATTGACTACGAAATTTTTGGAGATGACATGCAAACCGTTGAGGTGGAATTGGATCCGTATGAAACCGTAATTGCTGAGGCAGGAGCAATGAACTGGATGGAGGACTCTATCAATTTTGAAGCTAAAATGGGGGACGGTTCTGAACCTGAAAAAGGGATTTTTGGAAAGCTGTTTGATGGAGCTAAAAGAGCATTGACAGGAGAGTCACTTTTTATCACGCATTTCACCAATATTGGCCAAGGTAAAAAAAGAGTAGCATTTGCAGCTCCTTACCCCGGGAAAATAGTTGCTGTGGATATGGCNAGGATAGGTGAAAGGATAATTTGTCAAAAGGATGCTTTTTTATGTGCTGCATTAGGAACAAAAGTTTCCATAGCCTTTAATAAAAGATTAGGAGCAGGTTTTTTTGGAGGTGAAGGATTTATACTTCAAAAGTTGGAAGGTGATGGAATGGCTTTTTTACATGCTGGTGGAACAATTGTAAAAAAGCAATTAAATGGCCAAACTTTAAAAGTTGATACAGGTTGTATAGTTGGATTTACAGATGGAATTACCTACGATATTCAAAGAGCAGGAAATTTAAAATCAATGTTTTTTGGGGGTGAAGGGCTGTTTTTAGCAACGCTTAGTGGTTATGGAACGGTTTATCTTCAAAGTTTACCTTTTTCAAGACTAGCAGATAGAATCATTCAAAGTGCTCCCAGTTCTGGAGGAAATCGAAAAGGAGAAGGCAGTGTTCTGGGTGGATTAGGAGATTTGTTAAATGGGGATAATAGGTGATTTATATACGAACCCCAATAAAATTATAATTTTATTGGGGTTGTAAAAATCTTATCTTTGCACCAAATTATCTACGTAACAATCTTCCGATTATGGCTAAGAAAAAATTTGCCCTTGTAATTCTTGATGGATGGGGCCACGGTGATAAAACCGAATCAGACGCAATTTTTAATGCACAAACTCCTTTTATGGATTCTCTTTATGAGAAATATCCTCACTCTACATTGGTTACGAGTGGCGAAGATGTAGGTTTGCCTGAAGGTCAAATGGGTAATTCTGAGGTGGGGCACTTAAACATTGGTGCTGGACGAGTTGTATACCAGGATTTGGTTAAAATAAACCTAGCCGTTAAAGATGGTTCTTTCTTTGAAAATAAAGTACTGGTTGATGCATTGAACTATGCTAAGGAGAGCGGAAGCAAGATACATCTTTTAGGCTTGGTTTCAGAAGGTAGAGTTCACTCTTCCCAAGCTCATTTGCACGCCCTTTGCGATATGGCCAGGCAATATCAGGTTGACGATGTTTTTGTTCATGCTTTTACAGACGGAAGGGATGTTGATCCTAAATCAGGTAAAGGATATATGGAGGAGTTACAGGCTCATCTTCAAAACTCAAATGGAACAGTTGCCTCAGTTACGGGTAGATACTATGCCATGGATAGAGATAAGCGTTGGGAACGTGTTGCTAAAGCATATGATGTAATGGTTAAGGGTAAAGGAACTAAATTTCAGGATCCTGTTGCTGCAGTTCAAGCGTCATACGATGCTGGTGTTACGGATGAATTTATTGAGCCAGTTTCAATTGTTGATGTTGATGGAAATCCGGTAGGATTAATTTCAGAAGGAGATGTTGTGATTTGTTTCAACTATCGTACGGATAGATGTAGAGAAATTACTCAGGCTTTATCACAGCAAGAATTTCCTCAAGAAGGAATGAAAACTATCCCGCTTCATTATGTGACGATGACTAAGTATGATGAAACATTTAAAAATGTAAACATTGCTTACGAAAAGGATAANCTTACAAATACAATGGGTGAGGTTTTAGAGGCTGCAGGGAAAACTCAAATTAGAATTGCTGAGACTGAAAAGTACCCACACGTTACCTTCTTCTTCTCAGGTGGAAGAGAAGAGGAGTTTAAAGGAGAAATGAGATTAATCGCTAACTCTCCAAAAGTGGCTACTTACGATTTACAACCTGAAATGAGTGCGCCGGAAGTAACGGATAAGATTACTGCTGAGTTAGTAAAAGGAGAAACTGATTTTGTCTGTTTAAATTTCGCTAACCCCGATATGGTTGGACANACAGGAGTTTACGAAGCAGTAGTAAAAGCGGTTGAAACGGTTGATTCATGTTTAAAGAGAGTGGTGGAAACAGGATTAGAACAAGGCTACTCATACGTTATAATCGCCGATCACGGCAATGCAGATTTTGTAATTAATCCTGATGGTTCTCCACATACTGCCCATACAACAAATCCAGTTCCTTGCATACTGATTGATGAGGATTATAAATCAATTAATCCGGGTAAATTGGGGGATTTGGCACCTACAATTTTAAAAATGATGGATGTTGAAATACCTTCAGATATGACAGGTAATATTTTAGTTTAGAAGATTAAATGCATGTATAAACTCTTTATAGGAGTTAGTTCTATTTAATATACAGTGGAGAGGTTTAAACAAATAGGGTTGCTTATTCTTGGTGCCGTCTTGATGGCTTCTGGTTTTGCTCCTTTTGATTTTTTGCCTGGCGCTATGATAGGGCTGGTTCCTTTGTTGCTTACAGAGGATGAAATTTCCAAGAACAAAACATGGAGAAAATGGAGGGTTTTTGGTTGTGCTTACTTATTTTTTGCTGCATTTAATTTTTTCACAATATGGTGGGTAAAGAATGCATCCTGGATTGGGGTTATTGCNTCTGTTGTTGTCAATAGTTTTTTCTTTGCTTTACTTACTACGTTATATAGCTCGGTAAAAAGTAGGTTAAGTTTTAAAGCTGGATTAATTGCTTTTCCTGCATTTTTTCTTGGATGGGAATATATTGAGTTTCAAGATTGGGATTTGTCTTGGCCCTGGTTAACCATTGGTCATGCTTTTGGCAACTGGCCTAAATTAATTCAATGGTTTTCTTATTCAGGAGTTTTGGGAGGGAGTTTATGGCTATTAATTATTAATATTTATGCCTTCTTAATTTTAAAGTCCTGGAGGGAAAAAGAAGAACAGTTTCTTCGATTTAAAAAAGCAGTGCAGCTAGCTTTGGTTGTTTTAGTTCCAAGTATCATTTCTATACTACAATATTATACTTACGACGAGAAGGGTTTTGAACAAGATATAGTGGTTTTACAACCCAATATGGAACCGTATTCTGATAATTTCATGGATTCTCAAGGAGAAGAATACCCTTCACTTCCTCCTGTTTCTCATGTGAGAAAGTTTACTGAAATCGCAGATAATGTTATGGATGATAGTGTGGATTGGTTGTTGATGCATGAGACAGCTCTTCCAAAAACTGAGACAAATTTTTCACTTCATTATTCACCCAGCGTTCAGGTTTTAAAAAAATGGAGGGATTACAAGTATCCAAAAACATCAATATTAACGGGATTGGCTTTTCAAGAGTATAAGACAGATCAAGATTTAAAGAAAAATACAGCTTTTCCTGCCACCTATAAACGAACTTATGATGGAAGGTATTATGAGTATTTTAACTCATCGGTACTCATTAATGGTGAACATGATACTTTGCCTCAATATCATAAATCGCGCTTGGTTATTGGCGTAGAACGCATACCCAGTTATTTCGTTTATTTTCAACAGTATTTAACTGATTTTGATAGTGATCCAAGTGCAGTTATTTACAACCCAAACAATGCAACACAGTCGGAAAGAGAGGTTTTTTATGGCTTACAAGATTCTTCGGCGATAGCTCCGGTAATTTGCTATGAAAGTGTTTTTGGAGAATATGTAGCAGATTACGTGAAAAAAGGGGCCAATTTCATCGGAATTATTACCAATGATTCCTGGTGGGGAGATACTCCTGGCTATCAACAGCATTGGAGTTTTGCGCGACTGAGAGCAATTGAAACGAGAAGATCTGTTGCACGATCTGCAAATACAGGTACAAGTGGATTTATTAATCAAAGAGGAGATGAATTACAAAAATCCGAATATTTAACTCAAGATTGTTTAAGACAAAAAATTAAGTGCAATGAAAAGATTACTTTTTATGTCAAATATGGCGATGTAATTGGAAAAATAGGTTTGGGTTTAGCCATTATGATTTTATTAAATTTGATTGTAAGAAAGTTAATTCATAAATAACTTTTTGCTCTTTACATGAACAATACCTGATACTCCAATTTTAAAGTTGCTTTTCTTGAATTAAAACAAGTCTAAATAGCAACAAAATACATACAACTCATTTGAAGTTTGTAAATTTGCATCTTCACTAAACAAAATATCAATGTCCGAATTAAATAAGCACAGTAAAACAATTACTCAAGATCCAACTCAACCTGCTTCTCAAGCAATGCTCTATGGGGTAGGGTTAACAGAGGAAGATATGAATAAAGCGCAGGTAGGTATTGCTTCTACTGGTTGGGAGGGGAATACTTGCAACATGCATTTAAATGGTTTTGCTGCGGATATTAAAGCCAGTGTAAATGCTTCTGATTTAGTAGGACTNGTATTTCATACAATTGGTGTTTCNGATGGGATTTCAAATGGAACAACAGGTATGCGGTACTCANTGGTTTCAAGAGATATTATAGCAGATTCCATTGAAACAGTTATGTCCGCGCAGTTTTATGATGCCTTAGTTCCAGTTGTGGGTTGCGATAAAAACATGCCAGGAGCTATGATGGCAATAGGTAGATTGAATAGACCATCCATTCTTGTATATGGAGGAACAATAGCTGGAGGTGAGTTTTGTGGTGAAAAATTAAATATTGTATCAGCTTTTGAGGCCTTAGGTAAGAAAACTGCAGGTGAAATTGATGATGANNAATACAAAGGAATTATAAAGAATTCATGNCCTGGAGCAGGAGCTTGTGGAGGAATGTATACCGCAAATACAATGTCTTCTGCAATCGAAGCTTTAGGGATGTCACTTCCATATTCTTCTTCTAATCCAGCAATTTCTAAAGAAAAAACGGAAGAGTTAAAGAAGATTGGACCTGCGATAAGAAATTTAATGGAGAAAAATATTCTTCCAAGGGATATCATGACGCGTAAAGCATTTGATAATGCTTTGCGACTTATTATAACTTTAGGAGGTTCAACAAATGCTACCATGCACTTGATTGCAATGGCTGATTCTGTTGATGTTAAGTTAACTCTGGATGATATTCAAAAGATGAGTGATGAAACTCCACTATTGGGTGATCTTAAACCGTCTGGAAAGTATCTAATGGAAGATTTACATGCTGTTGGTGGAGTTCCTGCCGTAATGAAATTTTTGTTAGAAAGGGGGCTGTTGCATGGGGACTGTTTAACTGTGACCGGGAGGACACTGGCTGAAAACTTAGCTGAAGTTCCTGGTTTATCTGAAGGTCAGGATTTATTGCGAGAGTTGGATAATCCTCTCAAACCAGAGGGCCATTTACAAATACTTTATGGAAATTTGGCTAAGGAAGGAGCTGTTGCTAAAATTACTGGAAAAGAAGGTATTCGATTTGAAGGACCTGCAGTAGTTTTTGATAATGAATTCTCTGCTATTGAAGGAATATTAGATGGTACTGTTAAAAAAGGTAATGTAATTGTAATCCGATTTGAAGGGCCGAAAGGAGGTCCGGGAATGCCTGAGATGTTGAAGCCAACTTCTGCTGTTAAGGGTATTGGTCTAGGAGCTGATGTGGCTTTAATAACAGATGGTAGATTTTCGGGTGGGTCTCATGGATTTGTTGTAGGTCATGTATCTCCTGAAGCTCAAGAAGGAGGGGTTATTGGTTTAGTAAAGAATGGAGACATAATTACAATTGACGCCGAAAGTAATGTAATGAATGTAGACGTTTCTGATGCAGAATTGGAGGAGAGAAAAAAAGATTGGAAACCTAAGGAGTTGCCTAAAAGAGGTATTTTAGCCAAATATGCCCGTCAAGTAAGCAGTGCATCTAAAGGAGCACTAACGGATAGTTTTTAGTTGAATAAAGTATCTTTTTTTGGTTTAACACATTGTTTTTCAGTTTTTTACACGTTATTGTTAACATTTGTACTTTGGAGGNTATTATAAAAAACTAGAAATCCAAATTTACTTTTACCCATTTCTTCAATATTTTTAACATGAAGGATTTTAATGGAAGGACTATAAAGCGGTTTTATTTTCATGTTTTATTAAGAAGTTTTGTTCCTTTTTAAAGAACAAAGAATCGTTTTTGGATTATAATATTGAAAAGCTTTTCTTAACGGGAAAGTTTTTTTTTTAAGTGATATTAAAATGAGTGGAAAAATAGTAACTCAACCGAGTAAAATGCAAAAGGAAAACAAAATCAAAAAGGTTACAGGTGCAGAGGCTGTGGTTTTAAGTTTATTGGAGGAAGGAGTGAGTAAGGTTTTTGGTTACCCTGGTGGTGCTATTATGCCTGTTTATGATGAGTTTTACAAATACCGAGACCAAATTAAACATATATTGGTTCGTCATGAGCAGGGTGCAGCTCATGCTGCTCAAGGAGAGGCCAGGGTAAATAATATAGCTGGAGTTGCTATTGCAACATCAGGTCCTGGTGCTACCAATTTAATTACTGGAATTGCCGATGCTCAAATTGACAGTACGCCACTGGTGTGTATAACAGGTCAAGTTGCGTCTCATTTATTAGGAACTGATGCTTTTCAGGAAACAGATGTAATAGGTATTTCTTCTCCTGTTGTAAAATGGAGTTTTCAAGTTACGAAAGCTGAAGAAATTCCGTGGGCTATAGCGAAGGCCTTTTATATTGCAAATTCAGGAAGACCAGGTCCCGTTTTAATTGATATCACAAAAGATGCTCAACAGTCAGAATTTGAATTTAACTATAAAAAGTGTGATTTCGTAAGGTCGTATAATCCAAAAGTTGAATTAAATCTTGATCAGGTTAAGGAAGCTGCTCAGGCCATTAATAGTGCAAAAAAACCCATGATGATTGTTGGTCATGGAGTTCTTTTAGGTCATGCTCAGAAAGAAGTTTTAGAGTTGGCTGAAAAAGCTCAAATACCTGTGACAACAACTTGGTTAGGTGCGTCTGCTTTTCCTGCAAAACATGATTTATTTCAGGGAATGGTAGGAATGCACGGCTCATATGCACCAAACTTAATGACGAATGAGTGTGATGTACTTATCGCTGTAGGAATGCGGTTTGACGATAGAGTAACAGGAGATTTGAGCCGATATGCAAAACAGGCAAAAATTGTTCATTTTGAATTGGATTTTGCAGAAGTAAATAAAAATGTTTTCGCACATTATCCTGTAGTAGGCGACTGTAAAGAAACATTAACGGCTTTAAATCGAATGATTATAGAGTCCGATGGAAGACCGAATTGGTTTAACGTTTGGAATGAATTGTATAAAAAAGAAGAAGAATTCGTAATTAATGAAGATATTAATCCTTCTGGAGATGCTTTAAAAATGGCTGAAGTTGTACGAAAATTATCGGATTTAACTAATGGTCAGGCGATTATTTCAACAGATGTCGGTCAGCACCAGATGATTACAGCTCGTTACTATGAGTTTATGGATACCAACACAAATGTTACTTCGGGAGGATTGGGTACTATGGGGTTTGGTTTGCCAGCCGCTATTGGAGCGAAAGTTGCTCGTCCTGATAAGGAAGTTGTAGCAATCATAGGTGATGGTGGTTTTCAAATGACACTTCAAGAACTTGGCGTTATTATGCAAGAAAACATTCCTGTTAAGATTTTAATATTGAATAATGAATTTTTAGGGATGGTTCGTCAATGGCAACAGTTGTTTTTTGATAAGCGATATGCCGAAACGATTATTGAGTCGCCTAATTTTGTAAAAGTTGCTGAGGCATATGGTATAAAAGCAAAATCTGTATCTGAGAGAAAAGACTTGGAATCCTCTTTAAAAGAAATGATTGATTCCAAGGAGTCATATTTGTTAGAGGTTATGGTTGAAAAAGAAGGTAACGTTTTTCCTATGGTTCCAACCGGAGCCAGTGTTGCGGAATGCAGATTAAAATAATGGATTGATTTAAAGAGATTAAAATGAGTGCAGATAATATTCAAAGATTTACGGTTTCTGTTTATGCTGAGAACCATATTGGTTTAGCTGGTAGGTTAATGCAAATCTTTACTAGAAGAAAAATTAATATTGATAGTTTAACTACTTCTGAGAGTGAAATTGAAGGGATATATCGTTTTACAATTGTTATCCATGTTTCAAAAGACAATGTGATAAAAGTTGTTAATCAAATTAAAAAGGTAGTTGATGTAATGACTGCTTTTTACTTTCAAGAAGAGGATGTTGTTTATCAGGAGATCGCATTGTATAAAATTAAATCATCAACATTATTGGGAAGTAATGTTGAAAAAGTGGTAAGAAGAAATTCTGCAAGAATATTATATGTTGATCAGGAATTTACTGTAATTGAAAAAACAGGACACAAAGAAGAGACTCAAGAGCTTTTTGAAAAGCTAAAGCCTTTTGGTATTCTGGAGTTTGTTCGTTCAGGTAGGGTTGCAATTGCTCGTCCAATGCCGAATCTTCACTCCTGGATAGAGGAAGTAGGTTTAACCGATAAGTTTGTTGTTAATTCATAAAATTTAAACTAAATACTGTATTTATAAAAAAAAGGCTGATTTTAATCAGCCTTTTTTGGTTAGAGTTTTTTTTAGAAAATCATTTAAGAATTTTCCAACTTTTGTTTCCTGACTTAAGAATATACACTCCCGTATTCATATGACCTGTGTCAATTAATTTCCCAAAGTTTTCATTAACCAATCTTCCCTTTATATCAAATAGTTTCCAATTAACATTTTGTGATAATGCGTATTGGTTTTTGTTTAATTGTGTTAATTTAATTTCAGGTGAAAAAGTTGAGTTAGTTCCTGTTACATTATCTGGTGATAATACAACATGGTAAGCGGATAAACTTGGAACTGAAAAGTAAAGTGAATCTGCAGATACATTTGATGTTGATCCTGTTATTTCGCTGAGTGAAGAATTCTCATCGAATCCCCAGATAGATTCTATTGTATAGTTTTCTTCTCCTAATTTAATTTCATAATTGTTTGTTTTTGATAAATCTTTGTTGAGAAGAAGCAAGTGGATTTTATTGTTAGTAGAGCTTTTAGATGCCCAAACAGATGCTTTGTTTTTATTGCTAAATGAAGTAGGAATACAAATGTCCCCATATGTGGATAATGCTCCGTCATAATTTCTTAAAAGCTTATAAGCTTGTTCAGTATAATTTCCTGAATTTCCGGTGCTTGTATTCCATCTATTGGCTATCTGAACTTTGTTTTGAGCAAATACTCCCAAGGCATCAACGGTTGAAATTCCATGTGAAATATCCATGTCATGACCGAAATCCCATTCCCCAATCATAATTCCTACTCCAGGAAAATATGTGTCAATTGCGTTTTGAACCCGGTTTAAAATGTTATGGGGTTCATTATTTAAATTAGCGCTCGTTAACCAACTTGGTTCGAGGTAATTTTCGTCCCAAAGTGAACGTGCTAAATCCATTCTCTCTCTACGAACATAGTTTTCTGAACTTGTTGAATTTCTTATTACAACCCCACTTGAACTAAAATTATTGTCACTGTCTACCTTGTGCTGAGGGTAGTAGTGGAAGGATACATAATCAATTAAATCTATTCCTTCACTAACAGATGCTTGTTTGAGTTTGTCCAAAAAATAAGAGGGGAAATCTGTATAGCCTGTTGTTTCCGAATCCCAATCAGAGGCATCTTTAAATTTGATGATTCGAATCCCCGTAAATTCACCAGCAATAATTTTAACATCAGGGTCTACTGCCTTTATAGCTTTTGCTGTTTCAATTACTTTGGATACGTAATCCTTTAGACTTATTGTGTTGGGAAAAGCATTTGGATGGGTACTATTCCATAATCCAGGTTCGTTGTCTAGAGATATGTATTTTACTCCAGTTGAAGTGGACGCACTTCCAAATTCATTTACCAGCCAATGAATCGACTCATCTACAAAAATGGAATCATCTGTTAAATCCGGTGTAAGTGAAAACGAACCTGTTTTTTGGGGTTTTACATAAAGCCATCTTGATGAGGGGGGAGTTGTGCTGTTTGCTCCGTTTTTATCAGCTGCTGCCCAACCCATAATAGGAATTGTAATTATTGATTCTACACCTGCGTCTAAGTTATCCTGATGAAATTTTCTGTATGCTTCTCCAGCATCATTCCGTGCATTCCATGTAGTTCCGACTAAACTCGGGATCCTGTTGTCATTGCTAAAGGTTGCTAAATCTCTTCCTGAGTTGGATGCTCCGTTTTCCCAATTGAATACCGACATCCTGTTTCCTCCTAATCTTCTGGAACCCCAGTTCTCTTGACCGTCTGGTGTCGAATGATTCTGATTGTAGCCATATATCATTGGATTTATTGAGTATGTATTTTCGTTGTCTAAAGATGCTGAAATTGTATTCTGAGAAATTGAATATAACGTTGCAATTGACGCAAACAGTGTAATAAAGGTTTTCATTATTCGATTTTTGAATCGCTAAGATACGGGATTTCAGGTGGATGCCAAAGTTGAGTGATTGGTGATTGTGTTAATTTCTTTGAGTTTACACATGTTTTATGATACTGCATTTCTTAATTAAATAAAGCGTAATGAAGGGTTTTCCAAAAGGGAATGTTATAAAGATTAAACAGAAGCACTACTAAATTGTAATTGCATTCTTTACCTTGACTTTATGGCGTTAAACTACGTGTTTATTGGTTTTTTTGGAATAGCGTTTCTTATGGCGTTATACAAATATTTTATTGAGGGTGTAGATATTTTTTCTTTACTCGTTCAGCGTACTTTTTATGATGCTGAATTAGGAGCTGAAATTTGCTTAGGGTTTATTGGTGTTTTTACATTATGGATGGGTATAATGAAAATTGGTGAAAGGGGAGGAGCTATCCGTATACTTTCTAAAATTGTTGCGCCATTTTTTAATAGAATTTTTCCTGAACTACCTAAAAATCATCCTGTTTTTGGTAGTATGATTATGAATTTTAGCGCCAATATGCTAGGGTTGGATAATGCGGCTACTCCAATGGGGTTAAAGGCTATAAAAGAATTACAAGAGTTAAATCCAAATAAGGAACGTGCTTCTAATGCACAAATCATGTTTCTTGTTCTCAATACTTCTGGATTAACTTTAATTCCTATTTCAATTTTAGCCCTTAGGTTTAAGAAACTTTCGGATAATGCGGAAGCTTTTGAAGGTATTCCGCTTTTAAGCAATAGTACTGATGTGTTCGTTCCAATTTTAATAACTACATTTTTCTCAAGTTTAGTGGGGATTATTACTGTTTCATTATT
>PBJD01000010.1 GCA_002720635.1 Flavobacteriales bacterium
CCGGGCGGAACAACTCCAAATAACTGGGGTAGCAACTATGCCGGACACTTTTTACTGGAGGCCAAAGCCGCTGGCTATAAGGTTCCGAATCACTTATTGGACAATTGGGTTACCTATCAAAAAAGAGAAGCAAAGCGCTGGAGATACAGCGGTAACTATTCGTGGGAATACAACACACAGGCCTATCGTTTATATGTTCTGGCAAAAGCAGGACATGCAGATTTTGCCTCCATGAACTATATGAAATCAAAATCGAACTTAAATACATTGTCTAAGTGGAGATTAGCAGCGGCATATGCTATGGCAGGACAAGTTGATGTAGCTAAGGAAATTACAAGTAAATTAACTACTGACATTCCCGATTACAAAGAGTTAAGTTATTCATACGGTTCAGGAATAAGAGATAAAGCAATGATTTTAGAAACTCTTCTTGAACTAAGAGAAAAAGATAAAGCAGTTTTTCTGGCGAAAGACATCGCAAAACGATTAGGAGGATCTTATTGGATGAGCACTCAAACAACAGCTTACTCTTTATTGGCAGTTAGTAAATTCCTGGGTGAAAACAATTCTGATTTTATGCAATTCGATTATTTGTTGGCAGGAAAGAAAAATGAATCAATCAATGCTAAAATTCCNGTTTATAAGGTAGATTTACAACCTGGTAAAGATGACAAAATAACAGTCAAAAACACAGGTNAAAGCNTATTGTTTGTTAAGTTGGTTCAAAGCGGTGTTCCTTCTACAGACGATAGGTCAGAGCAACAAAGCCATTTGGCTATGAAACTAAAATACTATGACCTTGACGGCAANAGGATTAATCCTGATACTATTCAGCAAGGAACAGATTTTAAAGTTGAGGTTGTTGTAAAAAACCCAGGAACAAAAGGTTATTTAAGAGAAATGGCAATCAATCAAATTTTCCCTTCGGGTTGGGAAATTCATAATTCAAGAATGGATTTGTACAATTCTGAAGAGGGATCACGGGCAGATTACAAGGATATTAGAGACGATAGAGTATACACNTATTATGGTTTGGGNATAGGAAGTACCAAAACATTTGTTGTAAAACTTAGTGCGGCTTACAAAGGGAAATTTTATCTTCCGTCTGTTGAATCTGAAGCTATGTATGATAATACTATTAATGCCAGAAAGAAAGGCAAGTGGGTTGTTGTTAAGTAGTGATTTTTTTAATTATTTACGCAATACTATTTTAAGCTTAAAATAAATAGCGTGTAACTATAATTACAATAAAAAACGCGCATTTAAGCGCGTTTTTTATTGTTTAATTTTTATTAAATATCATAAGGCTTTGCCTTGTAAAAAATAAGTTATTTTAAATCGATTGTAGCAATTGTCTCAGAATCTCTCTTCGACATTTGGTTTCCATCTATTTTTAATGTGACCTGTTTTTTTCCATTCTGAATCAATTCTAACGTTGAGTTTACTTTTTTTATTTTTCTTTTTGCAAAACTAACGTCCCATTGCATCGAAATCATTTCGGTCATTTTTTCAAGTTTTTGACTCGATTCATCACTTTCTTGAGAATCACTCTTCTTCAAGGGCTCTTTAAGTATTAGTTTTTTATCCGAAAAGTGGTAGTATTCAAAAGTTTTAAGGACTGCACTAGAATCTTTTCCCGTAGCAACGTAATGTTGTATTTTATTCATTGCCTCATTCAGGCTTGCTGGATTATCGAATTTTAAATACAATCCATAAGTATACTTTTTTTTATTTACTATCGTTGAGACATTTGATATACCGTTGGTTTGGCCAATGTATTCAACCATTGTAAGGTTGTCTAAGTTTTCATTTTTCTTGGAATCGAAAGCAAGTTTTTCCTCAGTTTTTTTCGATGCGCCTTTTCCCATTTTTTCAGCAAACTCCTTCATGTCAATATATACAGAAATTTCTCCACTATTATTACTGTTGAAGGATGTAGAGTGCACAATTTTACAAGACACAAGGCTAAATAATATGAGCCCAACAAATATTAAATGTTTCATATGTTTAAAAATTAAAAGTTGGTGCAAAGCTAATAGTTTTTTAATAAGATTTTTTATCCTTTAATGAATTAAATGATTTCTAACTTTTAGGAGATAACCCCTGAGCCAATTAATTCATCTTCATCGTACCATGCTGCAAATTGTCCNGAAGCAATTCCTCTCTGTACTTCATTGAAAATTATGTACAATCCATCTTCTTNCATTTTAAGAGTTGCNGGAGAAAGTCCTTGGCGGTATCGAATTCGACTTAAATATTCTCTTTCTTCACCGACTTTCATTTTTAAATCCTCTCGGGTCCAGTGTATTTCATCTTTAGAAATAAACAACCCTTTTCTATTTAAGCCAGGATGATCATGCCCCTGACCTGTGTATACTATATTTTTAATAACATCGATTCCAATTACAAACAAGGGTTCGATTTTACCACCTACACCAAGCCCTTTTCTCTGACCTATAGTAAAGAAATGAGCACCGTTATGTTTTCCAACAATTTTTCCGTTTTCAGGATTGTGTATATGGGGAGCAGTTAAAATTTTAACATCTCTGGTTGCTTCGTATTTATAAATTGGAGAGTCTTTAGGTATTTCTATGATTTCTCCAGGTTTGGGTTTAAGTTGCTGTTGTAAAAAATCAGGTAGATGAACCTTTCCAATAAAACACAATCCCTGGGAGTCTTTTTTATTTGCTGTTACCAACCCTTGTTCTTCAGCAATTTTTCGTACTTCGGGTTTACGTAAATGACCAATAGGGAATAAAGCTTTTGAAAGTTGATTCTGATTCAATTGACAAAGAAAATAACTTTGGTCTTTATTTTGATCAGCACCGGCCTTAAGTTGGAAAATTGTTTTACCACCTTTTTCAAATTCTGTTTTCTGACAATAATGCCCNGTAGCTACATAATCTGCACCTAATTCCAGGCATTTATCCAGGAAAACATCAAATTTAATTTCTCGGTTGCAAAGTACATCTGGATTAGGTGTTCTCCCTTTTTCATATTCGTTAAACATATAGTCAACGATACGTTCTTTGTATACTTTTGAAAAATCAATGACCTGAAAAGGGATTTCTAATTTTTCAGCAACCAATAGGGCGTCGGTAGAGTCCTCAATCCAGGGACAGTCTGCTTCCAGAGTAACAGAGGCATCGTGCCAGTTTTTCATAAATAAACCGATTACTTCATATCCTTGTTCTTTTAACAAGTATGCCGAAACACTTGAATCAACACCTCCGCTTAGCCCTACAACAACTCTTTGCATGAAGCAAAGTTAGGAAATAACTCGTTTAAAGTGGTTTTATTCTTATACTTCAACACTATACAAAGTTAAATTCGTTCTTTCGTTTTGGAAATAATTAAAATGAAATACCAAAATTCATAGTAACCATAAGGTTTAAGTCTTCAAGTTGAGAAATAAGGTGTTTTAGCCCATCGGAAGGTCGATTAGTCTTAAGCATCTTTTTTCTTAACTCAAAAGCTTTAAAATAAAAGGATTTGGAAGTAAGATTAATTTTTTCAATTTCAATCATTTTTTCAATCGCCTTTTTTTTCCTTTTTACATCTTCAATAATTTCAATGGCAGAAGAAAAGGAGATACTTTGCTCTTTAATGGACGACAAAAGTTCACACTCAAATTTAACACATTGCAAAGGTCGCTCATTATAAATAGTACATCCGTTACACCCCAGCTTTTTACAGGGTTGTAAAATAAATCCATTTCCTCCTTCTTCTTCAATTTCCAATATTTTTTTAACCCTNATAAGTTCGTTTTTTTCTAATTGTACAAATCCAATCGTTGTACCATTACAACANAGCATACATGATAAACAAAGATTTGAAGATTCGCTCATAGATAGAAAATAGAGAAAAAAGATTTATAAAAACAGGTGAATTTAAATTATTATCTTTTGAAAAATTAAACATGCAATTTAAGCCAGGCTTCTCTCAAAAAAAATAGNGTTTTTATAAGTATGAAGTCCAGAAAGTATATTTCAAATAAAAAACCATGGCCAACAAAAGAAGCCATGGAACAAGTTTATGAACTAAATCTTTGGGGAGGAGATTCTGACTTTTATTCTGGGGATGGCTCCTATGATGATACAATTGTTAAACCATATATTAATTCAGTTTTAAAATTTTTAAATTCATTTGATCACACTCTTAACATCGTTGACTTGGGGTGCGGCGATTTTAATATTGGCAGCCAGCTTTTAAATTTTTCAAATAATTATATTGCCATTGATATTGCTGAAAGTTTAATTACGCGAAATAAAAAGAAGTTTAAATCCAAAAAGTTAAGTTTTCACTGTTTAGACATCGCAAAGGACATTCTGCCAAAAGGGGATTGCGCCATTTTAAGGCAGGTACTTCAGCACTTGTCCAATAAAGAGGTTCAGCGCATTATTCCGAAACTATTTAAGTACAAATATGTGCTTTTGACCGAACATATTCCGGATGGTAAATTTCATCCAAACATTGATATTATATCGGGGCAGGGAATACGTTTGAAAAAGAATAGTGGTCTGGACCTGTTTTCTCCTCCTTTTAATTTAAAAGTTAAAAAAGTAACTGAGTTAGTATCTGTTCCNGTTAAAAAATGGAAAGGGAGAATTGTGACCAACTTATTGGAAATGTATTAGATAATACCCATGTTTTCCATTAGAAAGCTTGCATTCATGGTAGTGCAAAAGCCGGGCTTTAGTTTATAGTCGAAATCCAATTGATTATTAATTATTTCAATTTCAAAACATAAATTTCTTATGTTTTCAGGATAATCAATTACAAGGTTAGAAAGCTCAATGTCGTGTGTTGCAATAATTCCGTTGCCTTTTAACTTTATGAGTTTTTTAATTAATCCAATTGAGCCTTTGTGCTGATCCGCAGAGTTGGTGCCTTTTAAAATTTCATCCAGTAAAAAAAANATTTTCTCATCTTCTTGATAAAGCTGGATTAATTGCTTTAAGCGCTTGAGTTCTGCATAAAAAAAGGATTCATTATCCTTTAAAGAGTCCACAGTTCTTAAACTGCTGAAAAGCTCAAATGGTGTAAAAGTGAACTTGTCCGCACAAACAGGAGTGCCAATTCTTGCTAAGATTAAATTTATCCCGACTGTTCTTAAAAAAGTNCTCTTGCCCGCCATGTTTGCACCGGTAAGTAAATCAATCTTTCCATTGCCTGTAATCGAGTAATTGTTCTTAATTAATTTATCTTCTTCTATTAAGGGGTGTCCCGCATTTTTAAAATCCANTACTTTTTTTTCGGTAGTAATAATTGGGTAAGTATAATTTTTATGATTTGATGCGAATAGAGCCAAACTAACTAGAGCATCAATTTCTCCAACTGAAGTCATCCATTTAACCAGGTTTTCTTTGTTTTTTCGTTTCCAACTTTCTATTTGTGCTGTGGTATGAATATCCCATAAAAACAAACCGTTTAAAACGACAGCTAAATAGATATTTAATCGAGCATCAAGTTTGTCCAATAATTTTTTAAGGCGGATTAANGTTTCAGTAACAGAGAAGCTCTGTTCTTTATCAATAAATATCTTTTGAATTTTTATTAGGTAATCCGATGTGAATTTTTCGTTTTCGACTGATTTTACAATTTTTATGTAGTTTTCTATTATGGCGAATCTACTCCCCAGCCTGCTTTGGATTTTTGTGATTTTCCCTGCATATTTTCCTGAAATTGCCAATTGAAGAAGAAAAGCATATATAAAGTAGCTTTTTCCTATAAACCCTAATAAAAAACAACCCCCCAAAGAAATAGTAACAAGTGGTAACAAGAATTTAATTACTTTAAAAACAGGATAGCTAAACAAATCCTTTTCATTAAGCCATGTATTTATTATTCCCTCTGTTTCCGATTGATTGTTACTTGATTTTCCGTATGCAAGAAATTCGTAACACCATTCATCTTTTGAAGCAAGTTCTTTAACGGCTTCTTGCTTTTGCTTTATTTTACTGTGATTTGTAAGTGGATTGTTTAGCCATTTGCCAAGAATTTGCTTTCCTTTAAATGTGCTTGTTCGATTTAAAAATTGGAAAAGTGACTTATAACCGAAAATATCCAGATCATGAGAAAAGTTATGATGGGGTATTTTAAACTCCTCTCCCTTATCAAGTCCATCAAATACTCG
This sequence comes from Flavobacteriales bacterium, assembly GCA_002720635.1. GTDB lineage: Bacteria > Bacteroidota > Bacteroidia > Flavobacteriales_C. Next base: position 6,137 of record PBJD01000010.1, read on the forward strand.
CTTTTGGAGTTGGATTTCTAAAGAGAATACTTCTATTCTTTTTTGTAAAATAGTAATCTTATTATTTATCTGCGTTTCAGTGTAAGACACGAAAACAAAGGCAATTATAATAAGGTTAATGATGCCTATAATCAAGTAAANACTTATATCCCAGCTTAAAAAACACCCAACACAACCAATAATTAATAGCGCCAAACGAACAACTGTGAAATTGTTTATCTTTTCTTTTAGGATGTCTATTTTTTTATTTAATGAATTAACTCTTTCCGAGTGAATTTTTATTAGATGATCTTTCGCCTCCATTGCCTGATTTATGATGCACAACAAGATAAAGACCTTTTAATAAAAAGCTACCTCATTCATGTTTTTTTTTAACTACAAAAAGCAGTTCATTGAGTGTGGAGTTCATATTTTTCGTACATTTCTTCTCGAAACCCTTTTTACAAGATGATATCTTTTAAATAAAAAATCATGAAGGTATTTATAGTTTTAATAGGATTTTTGTTTGTTTTTCATGGAGTAATTGCGCAATCAGATTCCAGTTCCAATGCTATTGCTGATTCAGGTAAAGCTAAAATTCAACTTTACAAAGTTGTAAAAACCGATGGAGGAGAGCTCGTTGGAGAAATTATAAGTCAGGATTCAAGAGAAGTCTTTTTTAAAACAAACGATGGTAGAGAGTTTTATATTCCTCAGCACAGTATAAAGGAGATTGTTGAACTTGATGCCAAAGAATTTAACAAGAAAGGTGATTTTGTCGGAGAAGAACCTTTTGCTACAAGATATTTTATAAGCACAAATGGACTGCCCATCAAAAAAGGAGACAGTTATGTACTATGGAATTGGTATGGTCCCGATGTTCAGTTTGGATTAGCGGATAATTTCGGTGTAGGTCTTATTACTACATGGTTTGGAGCTCCAGCTATTGGAACGATTAAAAAAAGCTTTGAAATTAATGATCATGCTCAATGTGCAGTTGGAGGATTGTTTGGAAGTGGTTCGTGGGGTAATTTTGATGCGTATGGTGCTTTGCCTTTTGCTTTATTATCTTTTGGCGATAGAAACAGAAATATTGCTTTCTCTGGAGGATATGGATTGGTTAGTAATGAAGGAAATAGTGATACCGGTGTTTTAACAAGTGTTGCTGGTATGACTAAAGTTACCGATAGGGTTAGTCTTGTGTGTGAAACGTTCTTTATTATTCCGCAAGCTCAAAATTCCACACCGATCGCACTACTTTTTCCAGGTTTAAGAATTCATCAGGCAGAGGGAAAAGCCATACAGTTTGGTATAAGTGGAATTTTTATTGACGGTCAAAGTTTTGGTTTACCCATGTTTCAATGGTACAGAGCATTTTAATTAATTTGTTTTATATAAGCCATTGAGAGATTCATTAATTTTCACAAAGTTTTTTGATTAATCCTTGAAATATTAATCCATGGAATGGGTAAACCAAAAACCAATAAAGTCGTCCTCCTAGACCTACAGGCCTGAAAGTAGCTGTCTGGATTAGTTTGTCCTGTTCAATTTTAAATTCCAGCCATGCCTCTCCCGGTAGTTTCATTTCAGCAAATAATAATAATCGAGGCTCATTTTTATCAGCATACAAAACTCTCCAGAAATCCAGAGAATCTCCAACTGAAATTATTGATTTATTTGTTCTTCCTCTTCTCAAACCAACTCCACCGAAAATTTTATCAATAAAACCTCGAATTCTCCACAACCAATTCCCGTAATACCAACCATTCATNCCCCCAATACTCCAGATTTTTTCGGTGGTGAATTGAGTATNCTTTACATCCAAANTTCTTTTATCAATAAAGCACCCAAATTGAGGAACGTTTATAAATTCTGAAATATTAAAATTGCTCTCGCTGCTGGAGTAAGAATCTTTCCAGCTGGAAACAATTAAATTATTTTGAATTTTCTGAAATGCTTTTAAAAGAGCTTCTTTATAAGTTATGGGATGNATATCAAGAATTTCATTGATTGCAGTATTTCNGCAGACAACTTCTACTTTCATACTTTCAACCAATGAACGAGCTAATTTATATGATGTTGATGTTACGAAATATAACCAATAAGAAGATAGCTTGGGCGTCATTAAAGGAACTGTCCAGATTCTTCTTTTTAAATTTCTGACCTCTGCAAACTGCAAAAGCATTTCTTTATAAGTAAGAATATCACCTGAGCCAATATCGTAATTTTTGTTGTAAACTTCTTCTTTTAAAATAGCTTCAGTCAAAAATTTTAATACATCACTAACACCTATTGGCTGNCATCTGGTTAATAACCATTTCGGAGTAATCATAACAGGAAGTTTTTCTACTAAATCTCTTATGATTTCAAAAGAAGCGCTTCCAGAACCAACAATAATTCCTGCCCGAAAAGTTGTTAGATTATAACTTCCTTTGGACAGTTCATCTTCTACCTCTTTTCTCGAAAGCAAATGTTTGGACAAGTTTTTTTCATTTGTAATGCCGCTCAGGTAAATAACCTGCTGGACATTAGTAGTGGATAACTTTTCTTTAAAATTTAAAGCAGATTGCTTTTCCAGTAATCTATAATTTTCTGAAGAAGTCATTGAGTGAACCAGGTAATAAGAGATATCAATATCATCAGGGATTATTGATAAAGAATCACTGTTTAATAAATCCGCTTCAATAACAGTAATATTATCAATTAAAGATTCCGGTGGATTAAATCGAGTTTTATCACGAACACAGCAAACAACATGGTGCCCTTTCTGAATTAAAAGAGGAAGAATTCTTTTTCCAATATAACCAGTTGCCCCTGTTAAAAGAATCTTCATGTGTCAATTTTAAAATCACGTGGTACAGATTCTTAATTTACAAAAAGAAAGTTTATGGAGTGGAAGAAATATTTACTAGATTTTTAGTACTGTAATAGGTTGTTGGAAATATTATTTAGTGATTTTTTTCCAAAATTTAGAAGGTAGCATAGGCTCAATAATTTGACCCAAATATGAGTCAGGTGATTTTTCTTTAATCCCGAATTGTTCAGGCTCTTTATCCGGACATTTGTATGTCCCGAAAATCAGATCCATTATTGGAGAAATATTTGCGTAATTACCAGCTCTTCTGTCCAAATCATGGTGCCAGTGATGCAATTCAGGAGCACCAATTAAAATCCTCAAAAAGCCAATAGGCATGCGAACGTTTGAATGGATGTAAATTGCCCATATTCCTCTGAAAGCAATAACTCCGGCAATCGATTCAAGTGGGAACCCCATAATAAATGCAGGTAAATTAATAATGCCAATGGTATATATTGAGTCAATTGGATGTTCACGATGAGCTGCTAACCAGTCCATATGTTTTGCACTATGGTGGACTTTATGAAAGCGCCATAAAAAATCAACTTTATGCTGTAGACGGTGTCCCCAGTAGATTAAAAAATCACTNATAAATAAAACTTCAAATGCTTGTAAAATAAAAGCTTGACTTTTCATGAGTTCTTGAAAAGAGGAAGGGATTATAGAAGTTAAATAATGTGCGAAATAGTTTAATGTCCACAAAACCAACCCGCTCCATAGTGCATATTGACCAAGGAAGAAAGAAAAATCAAGCAACCAGTGGGGGCGGAAGAACTTTTGTTTTTTCTTAGCTGGAAATACTTTTTCCATGGGGAAAAATACCAGAATTAAAAAAACCAGGCTAATTGCCGTAACCTCTATAGTATCGTATATTTTTGCGCCTGTCATTTTGTTTTGGGAGTATCTGTTTTCAAACTGTCAAACCGGAAAAGTTTTAAATCTTGAGGTTCCATAATTATTGCAGATTTGGTACTGAATATTAAAGGGTTAATTTTAAATGTGGAGTCAGTAATTAAAGAATCGATATTTATTCTGTTGGAATCACTTTTATCCGGGAGAGGTAAATCTCTTATTATTAAAGCTTTTGATGAATGAATCATTTCAATTTTTTCTGTATTATCAATTTTTGAAAGACTATCCGCNTGGTTATTCAATGCACTCCCATTTGGGCTGGATGGATAACTCGTTTTTGAATTGCCGAAAAAACCTGATCGAAAACAGACAAAACCAAAAATAAGGGATGAGAAAAGGATTAGAGTACCTNCCTTTAGAATCTTTTTTTTCATNACTTGAATTTAGATCATTATACGTTTAATTTTAAAACGTTTAATTTTAGTTTTATTGTNTANNAGGACTTTAAAGAGTTTTGTTCACTTTATNNATGTNTTTATTAAANTCANGTTAATTCTTAATAAAGGTTTTTGAATAATGGTGATTAATTTTAACTATATACATGCCCCTTGGTAAATCATTAACGTCTATTAATTTTTTGTTTTTAAAGATTTTTCTTAATTGTCCATGTAGTGTGTATATTCTAAGATCTTCTACTTTCAAAAAACTTGAGATGTTTAATTTATCATTAACAGGGTTGGGGTAGAGTGTAAAACTTTTCTCTATACTTTGGGATGATTTGTAGGAGAATATTGAAGAGTGTGGAGAGCATTGAGTATTGTTTTCAGTTCCATCGAAAGTATTTTCAAGGTTATTACCGTGGCCGTAAATTCTCTCAGGTATAGAAGGGAATGAATTGTTTTTTTTGTAATAAGTTCCTAAAGAAGTATAAGCACCCGAAGTATCGTAAAAATCCGCTACATCAGAAACCGGTTGAAACCAGGCATAGCGTTCAACATAGTCCAGTGAATCCAGATAAGGAATAGCTAATTTCATAAATTCATAGTTTACTGATGTTGTTCGGTTAAGGTTGGCGTTAAATTCGGTAATCCAGACAGGAAGTTGATAATGGTTGTATACTTTCGTAAGATAGTTTTTAAAACGACCAAAAATCAAATTTGGATCTGCATCAGGCGAATTTTTGGGATTTCCCCCCCAGTCATACCAATGCACAGCAATAACATCGATGCGAACATCATTTTCTTTTGCCAGTATGTTAAAACTGTCCAGCCAATCATCCCATGCCTGCTCTCGGCAAGCAGGGGAAACCATTCTTAAGCCGGTTTTCATTAGGTTTTTATAATGCATAACTGCAGTATCAGGAATACATAGATTGTTGTATTGACCAGACTGTCCGTTACAATCATCGGGTTCATTAAAGCCAAGAATATGTGTAGTTTTATACATGGCTTTATACTTTGTTATATCTGCTTCATCCGTTCCACCGGAACCCCATGCCATAGGACTATACTCTTTGTTTAATGTTGAACTGCCATTATTACTCCACAAGTAGTGCCAGGAGTCATTAAGTCCGCTGTTAAGACCCCCGACACCTTTTTTTGCTGCCCAGTTCCATGGGATTACTCGAATAAAGGATATGCCACCAGACAGTAAAACAGGTAATTTTTCAACTACTAAATCAGATTCAGAGGCAATAAAAACTTTACTCTTCCCCATACCATCAATGTTCACAGAGATTGTTGCCATATATCCTTTGCACAGAATAAATGATTGAATGTTGTTTTCAAGATTATTTGGAATATTTTCGCCTTTGTATATTTCATATGGTGTTATTTTTCCAGAATCTCCCTGAAGTGATTCACCGGAATAAATCTTAAGAACAGTTGTGGACGAATCCTCTTTTCGAATAACAGAACCGTTTGAATAATAATTGTCAATGCGTATATTTTCAGGGTATATGGCTGTTTGCTCATTTGCAGTAATTTGCGAGATGTAATTTATATGAAAGTCATACGGTTTAACCGATAATGTCCTTAACCAGCCGGGTGAAGCGGAAAAATTTAATTGTGTATGATTTAATAATGGAACTGAATCTGAAAGATTCAAATAACCATTTTTACCAATAGTCACATAACCACCATGAATACTATTAGCATTGAGGATTCCGTTCTCAATTGTTAAAATACCGGTTCCCAGGTGAATTGGTGCATTTGCTTCAGCTTCACATGTTAACGTTAAGTTTATGTTTATATCCTTGCCAGGATTAATACTTTCAGCATCTGGTTTTTGTCCTGTTAGTGTGTCCAGCCAATTTTTCTCATCAAAAAAACTTAAGTTACCTGTTTTTCCTGTCCAGCAATAATTTTGACCATTAAGAATAGTTGCGTTTAAGGTTACAAATAAGATGAAAAATGGTTTTTTAAACATCTCTTATAATTTACAAAGAATAAAAATACTCGTAAAATTCTCTTTAGTCCTTTAAATAAGAACCGATAGATGCAAAAAAGATCAAACCATTTAAAACCATATAAAAAATTGCAGGAAAAGAAACCCAGAAACTATCTTTTAGTTTTATTCTTACAACAACACCTGCCAGCATAAGTAAAGTAAGACCCAGAGAAGAAATAATTAAAATTAAATTAAATTTAAGACCTGTAATCAAACCAAGAGCCCCAAGGAATTCAAGAATAATTATGTAAAATCCAATTTTCTCCAGGTTAAAACGTTTGAATTCTTCCTTCATTTTAGTAGCCGTAAAATAGGCGATGACATAGCCAAAAAAAGACAGGCTTGAAAACAAACTACACAGTTGGATTATGTTCATTTAAATGTGTTAAATTGAAAAAACACCACAATTCCACACAAAATAAAAAGAATCAAAGATGGCAGACGCTGCTGAAATGGATTATTAACTTTAAAGTGAAAAAACTGGGCAGCAACCATGAATAAGCCCATCAATACGGAAGAAACAAGGACAAGATCATTATACCATATGCCTGCAATCAGTAATGTTGATAATGCAGTTTTGGATACTCCAACTAAATTACGGACAACATCGCTTAATCCAAATGAGGTAAATTCTTTGAGAACATTGTGGAATCTGAAAATCCAGACATATGCAACAGAGAAGGCAATTGCAAGCTGCACTATTTTTATAAAATCGATCATCTTATTGTATTTAAGTTATTTTTAATATATGTTAATATTTCATGAAAATCCAATTCTATAACTGTAAAATAGAAGTATTTGTTTCTTAAATGATTAATTGATTTTATATTTTTTCAACAGGAATTTCAAATTAATACATTCCGGACATTAATTGTTTTCGCAATTAAAATGTATTAAATTTGCACTCAATTTAACTCATCCACTTATTAACAACACAATATAGTTTATGTTAAAAATTGATATTGAAGCTGAAAACAAACGCCTGAGAAAAAAGACACCCATCGAAATTATTGAGTGGGCGATAAGTCTGTCTGAAAAAAGGATTGTTACTACCAGTTTCGGAACATACTCTTCTGTTTTGTTAAGTGCAATTTCTAAAACTGATAAGAATATGGATGTTTTGTGGTGCGATACAGGATACAATAATTATCAAACGTATAAGCATGCCAATAGTCTTATTGAAAAATATGATTTAAACATCAATATATATACTCCTAAACAAACTCGCGGATACATAGATGTTACGCTTGGACTTCCAACTGTTGATGATCCTAAGCACGCTGATTTCACGGAATTGGTAAAATTAGAACCCTTCAGAAGGGCGTTGGAGGAGCATGAGCCGGAGGTTTGGTTTACAAATATCCGAATCAGACAAACAGAGTTTAGAGATTCAAAGGATATCTTAAGTTACAGTAATGATGGAATCCTGAAGGTCAGTCCTTTTTATTACTGGAGCGATGAGGAACTTGATGATTACTTAAAAAAGAACAAGTTACCTAAAAATCCGGATTATTTTGACCCTGTTAAAGCTTTACAATCAAGGGAGTGTGGGATTCATAAATTAGGATGAGTTGTAAACTGTTAATTAATTCGGCATAAATTATTTTTTACTGAATCTTTCTGTTGTACCGTTTTCAAACTTTATAAGATAAAACCCTTTTTTAAGATTTGTTATATCTATTTTTTGATTGTTTGCAATAGATCCTTGTATAATTTTCGACCCTGTAACATCATAAATCTCATAATTTTCAGTTTGATTCAGTCCCGTTACTTGAATAAAGTTTATAGATGGATTAGGAAATAAGCTTATTTGAGTCTCACTATTATTTTCGACAATACTTGTAGTTGCATTTGTAGATCTTTTATATTTAAATCCTCCGCCGGACCTGCCTTGAGTCCATGAGCTGAATTCAACCGATAGGTAAATATCTTCCTCAATAATATGCAAAACAAGTTTTTGACCAACTGAAAATTTAGGTATTACAACCGCTGTTCGGAAGGAGGAGAAAGTGAGAGTTTCTATTTCAGATAAATTACCAACTGCCCATTCAGTACCCAGAGGGCTAACTCCCTTTTCTGCCTGATTTTCCATATAAGCATTATAAATTTCACCGTTATTACCTCTTGTTATAGCAACACTACCAGTAATGCTATCCTGGTTAATTTTATTTGTTGGATCTGCATTGTTATTTTTTTCAAATTCTATTATTGGACCATTCCAAATAGATTGCCCACTTAATGAACTGGTTAATAAAAATATGATGTTAACAATAAGAATTATTTGATGTTTTTTCATAGTTCAAAAATTATAACGTTTGTTAGAGTCAATTCATTAATTTTTTTCTGAAATCAACAAGATTTCATTTTACTGGCGCTTGGTGTTTTTACATTTTTTTTCAAATAGAAACATTCACTGTTAGCAGGGTTGTTGCAAGCATTACATAGGGGTACAATCATGAGTTTATTACTGGAGGTGTCACTACAATTAAATATATGTGCACCAACACGGGCAGCGTTTGAGCAGCCCAATTTTGAACACCTTTGGGGTTTGTTCAATTTTGTTGCTTTTTCCCAGTGAGTTAAGTAGGTTTTACAACCACAGGATGGAGGGAATTTAGCTTTTCTTTTTGAGTTTTTCACATGCTTTCGCATACGCTTATTTCCGTTTAAAATCATCTTTTACTGAAGATAACTTGCTTTTTAAGCTTTTCATCTTCCCGAAATAAAATCGGAAATATTTCTCAAACTAACAATAGACTAATTAATCATTTTAAAAATGTATTACCTTTCGGTCTTAATAACTCTGAATCTTTTATTAAGTTTTAATATTTGTTTTTCAAATAGCTCATAACTGATTATTGGAACCGCAAGAGATAGAAATATAACTATTGCGAAAAAAGCCCAGGCATTATTAATTTGAAATTTCCACATTATCTTTTTAATTACAATTAATAACAGAACATTTCCATACATATATATACCATAGGATACCTTTCCCAAATAATGGATAAAGCTTTTTTTCTTTAAAATGTGCTTGAACATAGGGTTAAAATTGTAATCCAGTAATAAAACTGCAATTATTCCGATATAGAAAAATTTTTTAAATCCTGCTAAAAAAACAGAATTCCATTTAACTACGGGTTCAATACAAAGTGAAATTATAAGTAAGGAGAAAAATAAAACTCTTGTTATTCTGTTGAGTTTGAATGTAAAAGGTTTTCTGGAATAAAAGTATGCACCAATAGCTCCAATTACCAGTACATCAATTCTGCTGATTGTATGCAAAAATAATGTATACCAGGGATGCTCGCTGTTGTAATATGTATATAAGCGGAAAGCTATACTGGTAAAGATTAGTATACTGAAGGTTCGAAGAAGATACCTGTTTGGTATGAAAAGAATTATAAATGGCCACACTAAATAAAAATGTTCTTCGATACAAATTGACCAAAAATGAGCAAAAGGATATGGCCATTTTGCAGCCTGTATAATTTCGAAATTTCCTACAAAAAAGATATTTGCTAAATAATTAGGGGTTGATGCATTTACAGATGAAACTAAAATTGGAGCAATTATGATCAGGAGGAAGTAAAGAGGCCATATCCTCAGAGTTCTTCTTATTATAAACTTTTTAATTTGAATGGTGTTAAATCGTTTTTTTTCCTCCAGAAGGATATAGGTAATTAAAAAACCACTTATTAAAAAGAAAATATCAACGCCCAGGCCTAAATTTTTGATAAATTGATGTAGAAATGTTCCCCCGTTAGTTAAATCTTTATATGTTCCGCCCGTTAGTATTCCCAGTTTTCCATACCATCCGCACCAGGCTTCATAGGCATGTAAAATAATAATCATAAAAGCTGCAGCAAATCTAACTACATCAAGATATTCAAAATATATTTTTTTATTTTCTCCTTGATTCTCCATTTTAATCTTTCACATAGTCAATTCACTGCAAATGTAAAACTAAATAGCTAGTGTGTGTAAAAGGATTTTTAAACGAGGAGAATATAAATTTTTCTGATAAAAATAAAAGGGCTAAGTACAAATTTATTTGTGTTCGAAAAGTAGTGTTTTACTTTGTTTTGTAAAACCAGTAAAGTTGTAATTCAATTTTATAGTCTTTTATTTAGGGTATATAATTGACGATGATGATGATAGTAAATTAAAAAAAGACGGTATACCCTGTTTCTTGAGTAACCGCCTTTTTATTTAATTTAGATTTTCTTTTATTTTCTTTTCGCATTAATTGAATACCAGTTAATTTTTCTTGATAAATACATAATGGTTGCTAAAACTAAGAAAAGTCCAAAGCTTCCCATTAGTAAAGCATAATCCTGCATTTGTATTATGGAGTAAATAAACAAATAAAGCATTATCAGGATTAACCCGATTACGTATGTTAGTTTTAGGTTTTTTGAAATACTTTGGGCGTACAGGGTAATCATTGAAATGATACTAACACTTGAAATAAGGTAGCTATACTTAAAAGGTATATGTTCAGATAATGCCACCAGGAGAGTGTAAAAAACACAAAGTGCTAATCCAACAATAATATATTGTATAGGGTGTATTCGAACACCGTTTAGAATTTGAACGAAAAAGAACAATAAAAATGTTAATGTAATAAACATTACAGCGTATTTAGCTGATCGCATACTTTTTTGGTATTCATCAATAGGAACAATTAAGTTTACGCCAAAGGAAGAGTTTTGAATTCCTCGAGTTGAACCACGGAAACTTTGTGGGTAAGGTCGGTTGAGGTGTAAGACATCCCATTTTGCCGTGAAACCATCTTCATTAATCTCTCTTTCATCAGGCAAAAAGGCACCGTCGAAACTTGGATTTTTCCACGGCGATTTTATCGACACGTTCGTAGACTTTCCTAATGGAATAAAGTTTAAAGCAGAACTTCCATTAAAGTTTAATTCAAGCGAAAAGTTCTTATCAAAAGCCCCTGTTTTTTTAGGGTAAACAGGGATTCGGCAACTAATCCCATTTCTTATCACATCGTTCGATTCAATACCAGGATTGAAGTCATATTGTTTTCCATTCCAGTTTAAGGATATTTTATTTTGAAGCCCTCTTAAATCAGATAAGCCCATCGAAATATAAGCATCTTCCCAAAGAATGTTTTCATCAGTGATTTTCCATTCTTCAAATGTAGGATTTGAAAAACTCCCTGTTAAATTTAATTTACTGTTATAAACAATTACCTCATAAATACCTCTGTATCGGAGTTCTGGTAACACCTCTCCATTAATTGTCAATTGATCAGGTAAAAAATGAGCGTATTCACGGGATTTAATCAAGTTGTATTTTTCGGTTTTAGTATCAAATACTTTTGAATATGTATTATAAGGCACGGTAAGAACAAGCCCTGTAACCGTTTGTTTTTCACCCCATTTTGAACTCACTTCTTCAATAGCGTCCTGTTGTCTGTATTCACGCTCTTTAATTAAGTTTTTTACCATGGAAACAGGTATTAGCAGAAATAAAATCAATATCCCAATGGTAATTAGTCGAATAGTTAGTGAATTTTTAATCCAGTTACTGGCTTTTTCAGAAAATGTTGGTCTTTCTTGCATTGTTTTTTGTTTTTTGTTGTTTCTATTTTTTATTTCTGCCTAACGCTTCTGTTTTACAATTCGTATTAAATTTCAGGAAGAATAAGTTTTATAAAGGATTTTTAACACCTCTATTTCTTTAAATATAAGTCGTGTTGATTTTTTGATTTTCAGGGATTTATTATTTGTATGCATTTAAAGATTAAATGCTTTGGAGAACTATTTTAACAGGGTTGACAAACAACTACGTAATAAGCAATAAAAAGTAAATTAATTACAAATTAAGACATCTTTTAAAGTGTCTTTATGCTAAATAATTTGTCCAGAATACCCCATTAAGATACAGCCAGAATCCACTAAATACTATATGGATTAATGTTTCAAAAGGTTTTCCCCTCCATAATGTTGACGAATAGCCAAAAAATTGAACAAAAAGACGAATAGCCCAAAAAATACCCAGTCCAAGGGAAACTGTTTTACCTAATTTTGTCTCTGTTAATTCACCCGCCGAGGTCAGGCACAATAAACCCATCAAAAAAACAATAAGTGCAATAAAAAAGGTGTGAATGGTCATCATTTGTTTATTCATTAGGCTTAATGCTTTCAATTCCTCTTTCCAGTTAAAATACTTCGGAAAAACGATATGTATTAAAGCTAATATCATCAATGAAATACCAATTATATGAAAATGTAGTTGCATCTCGGAAAATTATTAATTGCAATTGAAGATAGACATAAAAGGAGTGAATTTTCTTTCCTTAAAAGATAGAAAACCAGCTTCGTTAAACGCTTTATGCCATGTTTTTTTTGAAAAGAAGTGAGTAAACCCAATTGAAAATGCAAAAAAATTAGGTACATCCCTTAAATGTTCCACAGTAATGACTTTTCCATTGGGTTTACAAATTCTTTTGCACTCTTTAAGAAAAGACACTTTCTCTTTGTGAGTTCTGATTTCATGGGCGGCAGACAGAAGGAAAACAATATCAACGGAATTATCTTCAAGTGGTATATAATCAGTGCTTATTTGTTCGGTGTCAGGATAGGTTGAACTTACCTTTCTGGCTCGAATTATAGCTGGTTCTGTATGATTTTCGTGATTGTAAAAATCAAAAACTCTTAATCGTGAATCGGGAAAATTATTTTTGAGTATAAAACTTGTTTCATCAAATCCCGCGTTTATGTTAACAATCTGCCCGGATTTTAATTCTCCTAATTGAAGTTGTTTTAGCCACTTAAAGTCATAATATCCTGAAAAGTCATATACGTAAGCGGAAATAATCAATGGCATTAAAAGGCCATATGAAAACAAACTGAAAACAATTATTGTCCATATTGACGGAACTTTTAGTAGAAAAAGACCAATTATAATAATTGCCAGAACAATTAAACCAATAACGTAAAAATGCCTGTTAAAGCTTAAAATATTCAAAACACCCTGAAATTTCCGCCTTTCTATTTCCATTTTTCAACTTTTCCTTTTTTCCAGTAATATGGAATGTTGCCAACAACAAATGCGTTTGCAAGTTGTATGTTTTTAAAGTTTTTACTCTCAATAAAACCTACATTGGATTTTTCAATTTTTAGTGGTTGAGGTTTCCAGTTTTGCCGTACCCCTTCAATAATTAAAACTTCTTTTTTTTCTTCGTTATAAGTAAATGTGAAGGGCAGAGGTCCCGCAAATCTTCTTGCTACTTTCCAATTATCGAAAGGGGAGTTTTCTGGAAGATTAATGTTTGTTTCTTCATTATTTATAGAAACATCCAGATTCGATTTTTTAGAATAGATATGCAATTCTTTATCTTTTTGAAGATAATTAATGTCTGTTGTAGTGTAGTTGTAATGAGTGAAAATATTACCAAAGAAAGACATCTTCTTTTTATTGGTTTCGGATTTAAGTATATATAATCCGCGTAATCTTCTTCCTCTTTTATCTTTGTAGCGGACGAAAACCCGATAACCAATTAAAAAAAAATCATTTCCAAGAAAACGAGGGAACCCTTTTGGTCTCAGGTCTTTTGTTTTTACCATTGCCAGAGCAATAAATCCCCATTTATCATCATATGTATCAAGTTCTAAACATTCAGGAATCAAACCATAAAGTTCCTCCTTTGCAATTGCATAAGAGAGTACAATAGAATTTTCAAACTGTGTTTCAACTGCAAAGGGATGATTTTTTAAAAAATTCATGATGCTTATTGAGTGTTGGGTGTTTTATTTAAAACAAATTCATACCAGTATACCACAGCAATAAATACGCAGGCAAAAACAGAATTGAATTTTCCCCAAAGTAAGAGCTCTGGTGTAAAAATAAACTCCAATAAATTCATTACTGCTACAACTGTAATTTGAATAACAGCATTTAATTTTGATTTAAATCTTGATAAAATCCAAATTCCCATAATTATTTCTGAAGCCCCTATCGCAAAAGTAATCGGCCTTGAAAAGCTGCTGCCTAAAATGGTTGCAACAATTGCTTCGTGCCTGGGAACAAAATTCAAAACTTTACAAATTAATCCGTTTGTAAACCAAATACAGGCGACAAAATAAATTAAAAAATTATACATGCTTTTATTTTTCATCAGAATGATTCTCATGTTTGCAGCAGTGATTCAACACAATTTTTCGAATTAGCACCGTATATACCATCAATAACCAGTTGATTGTTGGATTGCAATAGCTTTATAGAGTTTTCAGTTTTTGTTCCAAAATCTCCATCGGCATCACCACAATTGTATTCCAGAGTATTAAGAATCAATTGCAACTGAATAACTCTTTCTCCTTTATTTCCTTTTTTAAGAACGGGATCAGGAATACTTAAATTAGTTACTTTGCTTAACCTTCTGAAGCTGAGTACTTTTTTTGCATCATATTCTGCAACAGTTACTGCATTTTTTTGATTTCCTCCTAAACAAAAAACTTTGCTTGCATCCTGGTTAAATCCCAAGAATATTCCTACGTGTCCTTTCCATGAATTGATGTTTTCTCTCCAAAAAACCACAATGTCACCAGGAATTGGGTTTTCAGTGCTTTTTCCAACATTTATCCACGAACGGGCATTGGGTTTACCAGAAATGGGCAGTTCTGCTCTCTGAGCGCACCAATTTATAAATGTACTGCACCAGGGTATTTCATCGTTGTTTATACCAGAAATATTTGTCTCTTTAGCATAAGCCACTATTTGAGGGTTGTCTTCAGCCCCTCTAATCTCTTTAACGCCCAATTGCGATGCTGCAATTTTTAAAATATCCATAGTAAAATGTTATCAATTAAGGTTTAAATATAATTACATTGTTGCTTTGTTCCAGTCTGCGACTTTATGGTATATGTTGTTTCCGTTTAATTTAATTTTAAACCAATTATTTGTTGTTAAGAAAGTCCTTTTCTATGACTTCCTGTTCTCTATCTTTTTTTCTTTGATAAGCATCTAAAACAGGTTTGTTCCTTACTTTGATATCATGAATAGCTGATGAATCAGAACTTGATAATATCCACTTGATTTTATCTGATTTATACTCTTTCGTATAACCTTTTCTTACTTCAACACTATATATGGTATTGTTGGTGTCTTCGTAAAACCGCGTGTAGCTTTCTTCGTAAAAAAAGTCATTTTGATAATTACTGCCAAAGGAAAATTCACCAATCTTATTGCTCATCCAGGTATAGCCGCACATATTGCATTCTGTGGTAGGAAGAGTGCATGTGTCGCATAAAGGCAGGATAACGTCAACTCTTTTGGAATAGTTTTCAACAAAAGTATAGTTGCGGAATCCATTTGTCCAGGTAGTATTTCTGTATTTCGTTAAGAAATTTTCTTCTTTTTTTGCTTGGGGAATACTGCCGGTGATATTATTCGAAAAAGCTATAAATAATAGTATTGCCAGGAGGGAAGGAACAATTCTTTTCATGTTATTTTTTAGAGTTAATTTAAACAATATAAAACTTAAAAATTGATATTTAGCTTAAAGTTTTTTTAGAATTGCTTTTAGTAAAATATTATTCGTTTATAAATTTATTGATTTTAGGTCCGGTTTTAATGGTTTTTTAATTTCGTACAAAACGCATTGCGAGAGATCATGAGAGTTACTTAGTTCAGGATGTTTGAAATAGCCTCTCTTAATCATCCCAATTTTATTCATGACATTTTCAGATTTGATATTCTCAACAGTACATGTTGAAATTATTCTTTTCAGTTTAAGTGTGTTAAAGCCAAAATCCAGGCATTTTAAAGCCCCTTCTGTTGCATAACCTTTACTCCAGGCTTCTTTCTTTAAACGCCAACCAATATCTGTTGCCGGAGTGAATTTTGTTTTGTAATTCTGAAAAGCCAATCCAATAAAACCGATTAATTCTCCTGTTTCTAAAATTTCAGTTGCAAAATAAGTATATCCGTAGTTTTTGTAGTGTATTTGAAGCTTTTTTAAAAGCTCAAAGGATTCATCGTTATTTAACGGTTTTGGAAAGTGTTCCATAACTTCCGTGTCTGCATTTATTTTTGCAAATTCAATTGAGTCGGAACTCTTCCAGTTTCGAAAACCAAGTCTTTGTGACCGGAATATATATTTCATATTCAAATTAATGGATTTTGGAAAACTTAATTAAAATACTGCTAAAAGTAAAAATAATAAAGAGTAAGCTTTAAGTTATGCTGATTATTAAACAGACCTTTAGAACTTATTCTTCATTTTGGTCCGGAATATGCTTATCTTATAGGAACTAAATCTACCGCTATGAAATTTTATAATTACGTGTTTCTCTTTCTTGTTTGTTTTGCGCAGTTTGGTTTTGGTCAAACCTGGGTGAAAATATGGAGTGATGAATTTGACTATACCGGTCTTCCAAATTCAACCAAATGGGCATATGATGTAGGAGGTCATGGATGGGGTAATAACGAATCGCAGTATTATACCGATGCTCGTTCAGAAAATGCTCGAGTGGAAAATGGCAACCTTATTATAGAGGCAAGAAAGGAATCTTATCAAGGTAGCGATTATACCTCTGCCAGAATTGTTTCAAAAGGTCTGGGAGATTGGAAGTATGGTAAAATTGAAGTGCGAGCAAAAATTCCTACAGGGAAGGGTATGTGGCCGGCAATCTGGATGTTGCCATCAGAAAATGTTTATGGTACCTGGCCTAAGAGCGGTGAAATTGATATTATGGAAAATGTTGGTTTTGAACCCAATACCATTCATTGGAATGTTCATACGGAGAGTTATAATCATTCAATAGGTACGAATAAAGGAGATAAAGATGATTTTTTTGAACCTTACAACAATTATTATACTTATGCGGTGGAATGGTATGAGGATAGTATACGATTTTTGGTGGATGATGTTGAATATTTTCAATTTGATAAAGAGAGCAGTAATTCCAATGTCTGGCCTTTTGATCAGAAGTTTCACTTGTTATTAAATATAGCTGTTGGAGGATGGGGTGGTTTACAAGGGATAGATGCTAATGCGTTTCCGCAAAAGATGTATGTTGATTATGTTCGGGTATACAAGCAAAGCGGAATTGAGTCGAATTATACCATTACTGTGAACGATTGGTCCCACGGGAGTGTGGTGAAATCGCCAGATTCAATTGTATATTCACCAGGGACAGAGGTTAATTTACAGGCAGTTCCTGATAACGGCTATGTATTTAATAAGTGGTACGGAACAGTTCAGGATACATCTTCAGGTCTTGATTTAATTATGCACTCCGATTATTTTCAAACACCCGAGTTTTTGAGGCCTGATGAGCAAGTACTTAATTCTCAATTTTTAGGAGGAATTGTTAATTGGGGAGGATACGGTGCCAATATGAATGTAGAGTTTGGAGTTCATAAAACAAACCTCTCTGTTTCTACACCCAATGCCTGGGATGTCCAGATGTCTCAAGGTGGAATAGCGCTTGAGGAAGGTAAGGTCTATACTTTAACTGTTGTTGCCTTTGCTTCTCAAAACAAGACAATCAATGCCGCTTTAGGTAAAGCATCCGCTCCATGGAATAGTTATATATCAGAACCGCTTAATTTAACAACAACCCCTCAAACTTTTGTTATACAGGGAGTGATGAGTTCATCTGATCCTGATGCCAGAGTAGTTTTAAATTTAGGAGGAGATGCCGGAGACGTAATGTTACAGGAAATAAGCGTTGTTGAAGATGTTGTTTCTTCAAATGAATATTTTGAAGAAAACGGTTTGGTTGCCGTTTATCCAAACCCTTTTAGAGATAAACTTGTAGTTTCAAGTAGTGAAAAGTGGTCTAAGCTGTCAATATACAATGTTTTAGGAGGTTTGGTTTACGAGGATAAAAATTACGAGGTTAATAAATCCTTTGATTTACCATTACAAACGGGAATTTATTATGTAAAGCTGAAGATTAATAAACTCGATAAGATTGTAAAAGTGATTAAGAAGTGATGAATTCGTATTGCAATTTAAACTTCGTTTCTTATTCAAGTAAAAGCATAAACAGATAAAGAGATTTTTATGATTAAGAAATTATATTTTGTTTTAGCAGGCATAATTTTGATTTTCATGTCCTGCAGAAAAGCTCCTAAAACCGCTGAATCATGTGAATTTTCAAATTCAGAGGAGAATAACTTTACGATTATAAATAACGATGATTCTCCAGAACGAGCTTTTAATGTTTTTTGTAAAAAAGTAGATGTGTTTGGAGTGTATATTTATGCTACCGAAAATGTACCGGATAATGATTTATTACACACCGCGAATATCATGGCTCAATACCTTGATAACGATGAAGATAGTATTGTAGACAACGCATTGGTTCTTGATAAAATGATTGAAAATCAATCGGCTATGGTTCTTTTTGGAAAAGAAAGTTCCAATAAGAAAAAAATCTTTTTACGGAGTGCCAATTCGTTGGAAGGTTCTCATATATT
>PBJD01000011.1 GCA_002720635.1 Flavobacteriales bacterium
TTGCTGGATTTGGTGCTAAATCTATTGTGTCATCCAATCGTTTTTGTGAGTTAGAGGAAATTTCAAAAAAAGATTTGTGGCTTTTTGGTTTTTTGAGTTACGATTTGAAAAACGAATTGGAGAAGTTAAATAGTCAAAACGAAGATGGTCTGGGTTTTCCAGGATTGAGTTTTTTTGAACCAGAAATTAGAGTTGAGGTTAAAAATCAGAAAGTTAAAATTGAAGGTGAAGATTCTTGTGGGTTTAAAAAAATGTTGCAAAAGCTTGAGGTTTTTTTTAAACGTGGTGAAATTTCTGAAATAAGAAGTAGAATTTCAAAAAAACAATATATTCAAAGAGTTCAGGATTTAAAGAAGCATATCCAGCTGGGAGATATTTTTGAAGTTAATTTTTGTCAGGAATTTTATGCACAAAATATTGATGCGGATCCTATAGCAATTTATAGTAATTTAATTAAAAAATCACCAGTTCCATATGCTTCTTTTTTAAAATTAGACGGTCGTTATTGCTTAGGGGCCAGTCCTGAAAGGTTTCTTAAAAAAAATGGAAATAAAATAACAAGTCAACCCATCAAGGGTACTGTTAAAAGAGGTTTTTCTGCCCAGGAAGATCAACAGCAAATTCATTTGTTAAGAGGAAGCGCTAAAGAGAAGTGTGAAAATGTAATGATTGTTGATTTGGTTAGAAATGATTTAAGTAAAATAGCCAACAAGGGTTCAGTAAGGGTAGATGAATTATTCGGGATATACAGTTTTCCTCAAGTGCATCAAATGATTAGTACAATTAGCTGTGAAGCTGAACCAGAGAGAACATCAATAGATATAATTAAGCACTGTTTTCCCATGGGTAGTATGACTGGAGCTCCAAAAGTAAAAGCAATGGAGCTTATTGAAAAGTATGAGTCTACCAAAAGAGGTCTGTTTAGTGGTGCTATAGGGTATGTTAAACCAAATGGTGATTTTGATTTTAATGTTGTAATTCGAAGTATACTTTATAATGAAAGAAATCGTTATATCTCATTTATGGTGGGCGGTGCAATCACAAGTGGTTCTGGTGCTGAAGAAGAGTATAAAGAGTCATTGTTAAAGGCAGAAGCTATATTTGACGTTTTAATCCCCGATAAAAAAGTAGAATAGTTTATGAAACGATTATCATTTTCTTCCATAAACAGATTAGATTAAATATCAATAAGTTTTATAAATGTAGATTAGTTTATGTTAAGCAAAGTAAGTGAATTCATACAAAAAGAAGGTCTGATTGATGATTCAGATAAAGTACTTGTTGCAGTAAGTGGTGGAAGAGATTCTATTGTTTTACTTATGCTCTTAAATAATCTAAAAGTTCCGATTGAAGTTGCTCATTGTAATTATCAATTGCGAGGTGAAGAATCTGAATCTGATGAGAAGTTTGTAAAAGGTCTTTGTGAAAAACTCCAGATTCCCTTTCATACAAATAGGTTTGAAACGGTAAATGCTGCTAAAAAAGAGGGTATAAGTATTCAAATGAAAGCTCGTGATTTAAGATATTCATGGTTTTACAAATTGGTTAAGGAAAGAAACCTAACCAAAATTGCAACTGCCCATCATCTGGATGATCAGTTGGAAACCATTTTAATCAATTTAACCAGAGGTACCGGCTTGAAGGGGTTAAGAGGTATGAAAGTAAAACGGGATAATATTGTCCGGCCTTTATTATGTGTTTCAAGAGATGAAATAAATGATTTTATTTATGCAAACCATATACCTTTCAGAGAAGATTGCAGTAATGCATCTGGAAAGTATTTTAGAAATAAAATTCGGCATCAGGTCATTCCGGTTTTGAAAGAAATAAACCCTTCCTTGTTCCAGGCCATTAATAACTCAACTAAAAGGTTAAAAGCTGTTGAATGCAACTGGGAAGAGCAATATGAAGCTTGGAAAAGTACATTGAAAACGAAAGACAATAGTTTGATTCTTCCATTTTCTCAGATTCAAAAAGCAACAATAACTTTTTTACAGCAGTTTTTCAGATCAAAAGGGTTTTCTTATCCAGACATAGAATCTATGATTTCTACAAAACATAAGGGAAAATCTTTTTATGGAAAAGATAACTGGAAGGTAGTAACGGCCTCCAATCAGTTGGAAATTTTTCAATCCAAAGAACCTGAATTAAAAGAGTATTATTTAGATCAAGAAATGCCGATTGATCTGACGATCGAATGTTTTGAAAATGGAATTACCCTCCAGCCTAACGGAAATAAAGCATATATAAATGCTGATAAAGTTCAAGGGAAGCTGAAGATCAGAAAATGGAAGCAGGGTGATTGGTTTATTCCATTAGGAATGAATGGAAAACAAAAAATTAGTGATTACTTTACGAATAATAAATTCAGTTTAAAAGATAAAGAGGATACATGGTTATTATGCGATGCTGAAAAAGTAGTCTGGATAATTGGTCATCGTTCGGATAACAGATATCGAGTTGATCCTGGCACAAAAAATATTTATGTTATAAGTTTACAGTAATGGAATACGAAGAAAAACAATATCTCGGTTATAATAAATTCAATCTCTTTATTAGATTGTTTATAGCCCTCGGAGCATTTGGCAGTTATTTTGTATCGGATTCAAGGGATGAAACATCTAATTTATTTTTAATTGTAGGCCTTGGTATTTTGGTGCTTAGTTTGATTTCTTTTTTTGTCCTGCATTTGAAAACTCAAATAAGAGGTGATGTTCTTGAATTGGATGGATTTTGGACTACCCGCAAAGTAAAGATTGATTTGAAGAATATTGATAAAGTAGAGGTTGTTAAATACAGCAAGATTCTTTTTAATCGACCAGTATACAACCTGCACATTAGAGGGAAAGTGAAATATTTTACGCACGGAAACCATGCAGTAGAACTGACGGATAAAGATGGTTTAAGGTACCGTATTGGTTCTCAGAGGTTTGAAGAATTGAAGGCCTTGATAGGTCAAAAAATAGTGCAATAAACAGAACGATTTATAGTTTTTCTTCGTAGACAATCAAAATTTTTTACAATATGTACCAAACATCTACAAAACCAACTGAAATTCTCAAAGAAGATATTAAAAAGCTTAAATTTAATGAAGAGGATGTTTTAACTTCCAAAGAGGATATTGCTAAAAGAAAAAATGATTTAGATAAAGCCTCTGCATTAGGCGCCCATAGTAAGTCGAACATTAAGATTTATTTTGTTGATGAAAATGGAACTGGGTATAAGGTTATCGCAACAGTCTGGGCAACTACGGAAAAGAATGTTTCTCTGAAAAAGGAAATTATGATTCCGATAAAATCTATTTATGAAGTGGGATTCTTTTAATCAAAGTGCAGGAAAAAACCATTAAAAAATCAAAAGAGGCCGCTTATCTTTATATTTTCTTAGGCGGCCTTTTTATTGCTTTTTTAGTAGTTTGTAATTTAATTGCAAACAAGTTTGTTTCTGTTCAAACTTTTTTAAGAGAAGAACCATTTATACTTTCAGCAGGAATACTTCCTTATCCGGTAACTTTTTTGATTACCGATCTGCTTTCTGAGTTTTACGGTAGAAAACGCACTGCAGTAGTTATTTCTACCGGGTTTGCTGCCTCTATGCTCATAATAGGAGTATTAAACTTAGGAGCTGTTTTTCCTGCTATTGAGGGAAGTCCTGTTTCCAATGAAATGTATGCTTCAGTTTTTGGTAACTCATGGCGAGTTATTGGTGCGAGTATGCTGGCTTATATCATCGCTCAATTGGTTGATGTTCAACTTTATGAATTTTGGAAAAAAAAAACCAAAGGTAAAATGTTGTGGTTAAGGAATAATGGATCCACTATTTTTTCACAACTTGTTGATACAATATTAGTCGTTGTTGTTTTGTTTACAGGCCTAAAATCATCAACTGAAATTGTTTCTATAATAACTGACGGTTGGCTGTTTAAAGTTGTTTGCGCTTTCATTGATACTCCAGTTATTTATGTTTCAGTATTTTTGATTCGAAGATACTTTAAGCTAAAGACCGGAGAAGAAATTAATTTTTAAGACATTTTAAGTTTAATCTTAGTTACTTTTGTACTCAAAGTTTGTTCAATTTAGGATATGAAAAAATTATTGACCTTTTTGTTTTTTGCTTTTTCTCTTGCTTTACAGGCTCAATTTGGAGATTTGGCCAGTGTTGATGTCAGCATTAAAGAGGAAGAACAAAATATATATAAGCTTAGTTTTATACTTAAGTTAAAAAAAGGTGCTTC
This sequence comes from Flavobacteriales bacterium, assembly GCA_002720635.1. Lineage (GTDB taxonomy): Bacteria > Bacteroidota > Bacteroidia > Flavobacteriales_C. The sequence goes on from PBJD01000011.1 coordinate 4,235, forward strand.
TACTTATGTTCATAGTGAAGATATAGGAGCTCCTCCATCTTTTGCTTTAAACCTTCATGAATCAGAAGAATATGATCCTGTTGGAGAATGGGTTTTTCCTCCTTACAAAACAAAATATATTGAAGTTTTTGAAGCTAATGTTAATTACGTTGAAGGTAAAGATTTTATAGTAACACATTTAATTCGAGGAAAAATAAATGATTTTACAATTTCCGGAGATTATTTTGGTCAAGTCTGTGAAGAGGGAAGGTGTATCCCAACGGTTTTTCCTGTTAATTTTGAAATAAATGTAGGGAAAGGAAGTGTTGCTCCCTATAAGAACGGTAATAATCAAACAAATCCTGATACATTTGAATCATCACCAGTAAATGATGATGCTTACGATTTTTCAAAAGAAGATAAGGGGTTAAAAAAATTTAATGGAGCTTCAATCAATGAAGGAGAAGATAAAGGGTTGTTCGCATTTTTTATAATTGCCTTTATTTCGGGTTTAGCGGCACTTTTAACACCCTGCGTTTTTCCTATGATTCCCATGACGGTAACTTTCTTTTTGAAAAAATCGGAATCTGGTTCCGGCGGCAAGTTTTTAGCCCTTGTTTTCGGATTCTCAATTATTCTTATTTATGTCGGTATTGGGTTAATTATCAATTTGTTTTTTGATGAAGATACAGCCAATTATATTGCTACCCACTGGGTTCCGAATATTATCTTCTTTTTAGTGTTTGTGTTTTTTGCTGCCAGTTTCTTTGGGATGTTTGAGATTACATTACCAGGTAAATGGAGTAATATATCCGATAAAAATGCAGACAGAGGTGGTGTCGCCGGTGCCTTCTTCATGGCCTTAACCTTGTCTATTGTGTCATTTTCATGCACCGGACCAATTGTTGGTAATGTAATTATAGAGTCGGTAACTGTGGGAGGAATAAGACCCTTTGTTGGAATGCTGGGTTTTAGTTTAGCTTTTGCCCTGCCATTTACTTTTTTTGCATTTTTTCCTTCCCTGCTAAATAAACTACCAAAATCCGGAGGTTGGTTAAATTCGGTCAAAGTTGTTCTAGGATTTCTTGAGCTTGCCTTAGCGTTGAAATTTTTAAGTGTTGCTGATCAAACAGCACATTGGCATGTTTTGGATAGAGAGATATATATAGCCATATGGATCGCCATATTTGGATTGATGGGATTATACCTCGTGGGTAAAATTAAATTTTCTCATGATTCTGACTTACCTCATTTAAAAGTACCAAGGTTATTCTTTGCAATTGTTACATTTTCATTTGTGGTATACTTATTGCCGGGTATGTGGGGTGCACCGTTAAAAGGTTTAAGTGGGTATTTGCCTCCAAGTAGCTCATTGGATTTTAATCTTACACAAATGTTAATGGGAGAAGGAGGGATTACCTGTTCAGAACCTAAGTATAGTGATAAGTTACATCTTCCTCATGGTATTAATGGGTATTTTGATTATGAGCAAGGAATGAATTGTGCAAAGGAACAAAATAAGCCGGTTTTTATTGATTTTACAGGTCATGGATGTGTGAATTGCAGNCGNGTAGANGANGGNGTNTGGTCNNANCCGGANATATTAAAATTATTNAAAGANGAGTTTGTAGTNGTTTCACTTTATATNGATGAACATACTATTAANNTGGAAAAAGAAAANCANTATANATCTGTTTTTGATGGTAAAAAACAAATNGTNACNTTAGGNCANAAAAANGCNGANATNCAAAAGNCNTGGTTTAATAAANTATCNCAGCCNTANTATGTTACNTTNGATAGNNAAAAAGAATTACTNNCNATNCCAATAGCNTATGATAAAGCAAGNGAAGTAACTGAGTTTAAAAAGTTTTTGTTGACCAGTCTGGAGGAATATAAAAAACGAAATCCATGAAAAGTATAATTACAGTCGTATTNTTTTTAGTTTTTGTTTCCNCCAACGCGCAAANTCAGAAGCAAGAGCCCGTNAAGATAGAGTCTGAAACNTTAATTTCCGGAGATACCTTAACGCTTAAAATTNATTTTAGTGTTCAGGAGGACTGGATGGTATATGATTCCCTTGCAGCTGATAGAGGTCCTATTCCTCTTTCGTTTAATAATGATGCAATTTTGAATCTGGAGCTAATTAAAATTAATAAGCCGGAAACAAAACATAAATACGATGATATTTTTGAAGTCGATTTGTGGTATTTTACTAATAAGGTAAGCTATGAGTTGTGCTTTAAAATATTGGATCCAAATATTCCTGTTTCCGGTACTATTTTGTTAGAGTATATGAGTTGTAATTTAACTTCCGGAGTTTGTTTACCTCCCCATATTTATGATTTAGTTATAACAAAATAGCAAATCGATAGTTTAACAAAAGCCTAATATTTTGGTGTATTTCTTACTTTTAAAATATCACCAACCACAAGTTTTTGCACTGAATTTACCGTTAATAAAATTATCATCATCATATTTAGATAAGAGTCTTCCCTTAATAANAGAATCAGAGTATTCAAATATTTCAATGAATCCACAATCAGACATGTTATTATCAGGACTATAAATCCCATTTGAAAACGTAATACTCATCCCACTTTCATTTTCACCCCAACCTAGTTTATGATATCCAATCGAATCAGTTGGAATACGAAACATTACCGTATGCTTTTGTTTGGTATCNAATGAATAGCAGTCTTTATCATTGAAAGCTTTTTCATAAAGCGTGATTGAAACTTCGTCATAAAGGCTGCTTGGCTCGTCCATTTTACCCTGAACAAAAGTTACGTTTTCGCCACCAACTTTTCCAACGGCTAAATTATTTTGATAAGTTAAAGCACATGCAATTTCTTGTTCTACTTGTTCCTCTTTCTTTTCACATCCGAAAAGGGTTGAAATGATTAGTGATAAGATAACCGGTCTGTATATTTTATGCATGATTTATTTTTTTTTCAAATATAATAAAAAACTAGATTAGTATATTGACATTTTTAGGCGGTCTTCCTAAAACAGCCTTGTCATCTTTAATAACAATAGGTCGCTCAATGAGTTTTGGATTTTTCACCATTACCTGAATCCATTCATTCTCTGAAAGTATTTTTCCCTTAAAGTTATCTTTGAATATACTTTCTCCTTTTCGAAGTAGGTTTTCTGCTGGAATATTGAGCTTACTAATAATTTCTTTTAGTTCGTCTTCNGAAGGCGTATTTTCAAGATAATTTATGATTTGAAAGTCATTTCCAGATTCCTCTATGAGCTTAAGTNCTTCTCTACTCTTTCTACAACGAGGATTGTGATATATTTTTATCATTTTATATATTTTTCAAGGAGTTCAGTTTTTTTCTTTAAATTTTCTTTTTACCGGATTTTCCAAATTCCATTAAATAGGATTTTATGAAAGGCATTAAATCACCATCCATCACATTTCCAATATTCGTCGATTCATGTCCTGTTCTCACGTCTTTAATTAGTTTATATGGATGGAACACATAGTTTCTTATTTGAGAACCCCATTCAATGTTCATTTTAGAACCCTCTATAGCATCTATTTCTTTTTGTCGTTTTCTCATTTCCAATTCGTATAATTGAGAACGCAACAATTGCATGGCTTTTTCTTTGTTAGCCAATTGAGATCGGGATTCAGTATTTCTAATGATGATCCCGGAGGGTTTATGTGTAAGTCGAACTCCTGTTTCTACTTTATTTACGTTTTGTCCTCCTGCACCTCCCGATCTGAAAGTATCCCACTCTATATCTGAAGGAGGAATCGTTATTTCAATGGTGTCGTCAATAACGGGGTATGCGTATATAGAGGCAAANGANGTATGCCGTTTATTTGCTGAGTCAAAAGGAGATAGNCTTACCAGTCGATGGACACCATTTTCTCCCTTTAAATAACCATACGCAAACTCACCTTCAAATTCCAAAGTACAGGATTTAATGCCTGCAGTTTCACCATCGGTTAATTCAACTTCTCGAACTTTGAACCCATTTTTTTCTCCCCACATAATGTACATTCTCATAAGCATGGATGCCCAATCCTGCGATTCTGTNCCTCCTGCCCCAGAATTTATCTCAACAATACAATTCAGCGNATCTTCTTTTTCGCCCAGCATGTTTTTAAGCTCCAAATTNTNAAGAAGTTCAANGGCTTTTTCTTCTGCCTGATTTACCTCTTCTTCAGAAGCTTCTTCCAATTCGAAGAATTCTCTCAAAACGTTTAAGTCATCAAAAGCGTTTTGAACTTTTTCGTATTCTTCAATCCAGTTCTTTTTNCCCTTAATCAACTTGAGAATTTTTTCGGCTTCACTTGGATCATTCCAAAATTCCGGAGCTTGNGTTTTTTCCTCTTCATTTTGGATTTCAATNGCCTTTTTATCCAATTCTANATACCCTCGCAATGCTTCGAGTCTTTTTAACAAGCCTTTAAGTTGTTCAACTGTTACCATTAGTTTATTTTTACAATGTTAAAAATNNCNAGTAGNGGNCAAAAATACTTAATCTGTTTTAGTTGTTGTGACGAATTTAATAAAAACTAAGCCCGAAGATTTATTGAATTTACAAAATGGAGACTACGCTCATTTTGTTGAAGATGGTATTGCGATTAATGATGTAAAAACATTTGAGCCTCGTCATCATATAAATGAGATTCATAAAACATCCAATGTAAAGAATATTAGAATAGGGCTAAATATATTGTTTTCAGTCACTGTTTTTGCAATTGCTTATGCTACTGGATTTTACCCCTTAAGTTTATTGCTGTTCCTGTCTTTATTTGATTTAAGGAGTGTACAACATATCAATTTACCAGTTAATAAGAGCAATTTCATACCCTATAAGAATATTTTGGAGGTCAAAATGATCAAAGGAATGCTCCGATTTCATTATGCTCACATTATAATCGTTGATGATCTTGGAAAAAAATCACTAAAAAAGTTAAAGTTATATGATAGTCAATCGGGATGGGATAGAGCGGTTGTCCTCTTTGACAGGATAGGTAAATTAAATTTGAAACAAGAGACCGTAAAAGATATTTCCAATTTAAATAAAATTACTGTTGGGAATGGTATTGAATATGCTGTTGATGGGGACACTTTGTTACTTGTCGAAAACGGAAAGTATAATAAAAATAGAGAAGATCCATTTAAGTATTTCAGGTTTGTAGCTCTAATAGGTGTTTTTGCAACTATAGGAGCCGCATTAACCAAAATTAAAAAAATAATAGAGGAGCATGAATATGAATTAGTCCATTATGTAGTAGTATTACTGTTTTTATTCATAACCCTTATTCCACTTAAATTTGTTCGAAAAACAAAGCCTACTCAATTGAAGAAGTCTGATGTTAAAAGGTATAAAATTACGGACAAACATTTTGTGATCATTGTTAAAGGTTGGAAAGGTTTTTCTTTAAAAGTAAAACACGATTTAAAATATTTTGATGAAGAAGGCATTAATGAATTAAAAACCTTTTTATCCCTATGATTATATATAGTATTACTACAGCTATGGAGGCCTCTATAGAGGAAAAATGGGTAAAGTTTATGCAGGAAACTCAAATTCCATCGATTATGAATACGGGGCTATTTTTAGATTTTCGTTTTGTTAGAATCATTCCGAGTCAAGGAGTGGATTTATCCTATAATTTACAATTGAGGTGTAAGGGATATAGTGAATTAAATCGGTTTAGAAGTGAAAACGAACCAAAAATGGAGCGTTTGATAAAACAAAACTTTGAAGGTAAATATGCAACTTTTCAAAGCGTATTGGATCAAGTTTCTGAAGGCGAGGTATAATGAAGAATGTTTCCGCGAAAAAGCATTTAGGTCAGCACTTCTTAACTGATGAAAACATCGCAAAAAAGATAGGAGAGTCTCTGGTTCATTCCGAACAGTATAATAATATTCTTGAGGTTGGTCCGGGAATGGGAGTAATGACCAGATATATTCGTAAAAAATATACTTCTCATGATTTTCGATTAATTGAACTTGATAAAGAAAGTGTTGCTTATTTAGGTGTTCAGTTTCCACTGCTTAAAGTGTATAATGATGATTTTCTGAAACTCGATTTTAAAAAGATATTTAAAGGTGCATTTGCAGTTATAGGAAATTACCCTTACAATATATCATCTCAAATTGTTTTTAAAGTAATTGATAACAGAGAGTTAATTCCTGAAATGAGTGGAATGTTTCAAAAGGAAGTAGCCGAGAGAATATGTGAACAGCCTGGAACGAAGTCCTACGGCGTAATTAGTGTTCTGATACAAGCATTTTATGATTGCGAATACCTTTTTACAGTTTCTGAAAATGTTTTTAATCCTCCACCTAAAGTTAAAAGTGGAGTAATTAGATTGCTTAGAAAAGAACATCCAATTTCATGCAACTATGGAGAATTCAAGCACATTGTTAAAACAGCATTTAACCAGAGAAGAAAAATGCTTCGAAAAAGTTTAAAATCACTTTTCGAAACAGAAACACTCACTAAGGAAATTTTCACCAAAAGACCTGAACAGTTATCAGTAGATGATTTTGTTTCATTGGTGGCACTTAAAAAGTCAAAGTAAAATTGTTTTTTGCATTTTTTACAAATTTCATTTTTCTGGTTTCTAAAATCAATACTGTTCGAGGTTAATACGGTCGTTTCTTTGTATTATGAAACGATTGTTAATCCTGTTACTTATTACTACCCAATTTTCTTATGCGAAAAATATGGTGTATGTTTTGGTTTGGGGAAGTACTCAAACAGAGTCAGGGGCCGGACATACATCAATTGCTTTCAGTGACCCTCATGGAATTCGTTATTATTCGAGTTATACCCGGAGCGATGGAGGAATCATAGATACACTTTTGTGTGAAGTAAATGAAATCTTTAATCTGGATTCAATAATAGGGACTCAAGCATCCTCCCCCGGGCTTATTTTATCTTTTGAAGTTAACGAGGAAGAATATCAAAAAATGAGATCAACAGCAAGTAAAAAAGCAATGAAAAGATGGAAGTTATTTTCTTTAAATTGTGCGGATTTTGTTAAATGTGCTTTTAAAAAAACGAATTATGACGGGGGATATGCTTTCCTCATCAGCACTCCATATGAATTCATTCATGATTTGAGAGATCACAATAGGACGGCTTTTAAAAAAGGGGACATTTATACAGTAAAAGGTGAAGTTTCGGTTTATTTAAAAAATGAGCCGAGAGCAATACCTTATGTTCTTCAAAAATTTTTCAAGTTAAAAAAGAGATAGTTGACTGGCTTCAGGCAGGAGTTTAAAAGATTTTCTGTGGTATTTAGTGGCTCCATGTTTTGCGATAGCAGAGCGGTGTGTTTTCGTGGGATAACCTTTGTTTTTTTTCCAGTTAAATTCCGGGTGTTCGCGATGAATTTTTTCCATATATTCATCGCGATAAGTTTTTGCTAAAATAGAAGCGGCAGCAATTGACTTGTACTTACCATCACCTTTAATAACGCATTCATAAGGAATATCTTCTGTTTGTTTAAAACGATTACCATCTACCAAAATATATTCAGGTCTGGTGTTTAGTTTTAAAATTGCTTCCTGCATTCCTAAAATTGAAGCATTCAAAATGTTTATTTCATCTATTTTTTCGGGAGATATTTCCACTACTTTAAATGCTATTGCCTTTTCTTCAATAAATCTTCGCATTTCTTGTCTCTTTTTTGAAGAAAGTTTTTTTGAATCATCAAGTTCGGGTGCCTTTATGTTTTTTGGCAAAATTACAGCTGCTGCAAAGACAGGCCCTGCCAGACATCCTCTTCCTGCTTCATCACACCCTACTTCAATTAAATCTTTGTGTTTGTAATTTTTTAAACTCATGAATGGATTGTTTTTTGAATACTCTCCCAGAGAAGTTTAGCGGATTTATCCCAGCTAAAATCCTTTAACCTTTTTTGGCCTTTTTCGATTAATTCTCTCCGAATTGTATCATCTCCATACAGAATATTCATTCCATTAGCGATATCATCAATTGATTCGGGATTTACATAAATCGCTGCATCAGAACCAACCTCTGGGAGTGATGTCACATTACTTGTAAGTATTGGAGTTTTACATTTCATGGCTTCCAGTAAAGGAATTCCAAAACCTTCAAAATAAGGAATGTATGTAAGTGCTACAGCACCAGATAACCAGGTGTTAAGATCTTCATCGGTCAGTCTGCCCGTAAGTATGATTTGATCTTTATGTTTCAATTCCTTTAAAACCGATTTGATTTCGTTGGACTGAAATAAAAAATCACCACCTATTACGAGTTTAACATCGTTATTATTGCTGTTTTTAAACTTATTAAATCCTTTTAAAAGATTGACAATGTTTTTTCTGGGGTGTAAAGATCCTATGTAAAAAAAGTATTCTTTATTTTTTGTCAACTTTTTTATTTTTTCTGGTTCCGCAGGGTGAAATGTGTCTTTTACACCATTAAAAACCACATCGATTTTTTCAGGGTTAATACCGTAGGTCTCTACAATATCTTTTTTAGAGTATTCTGAAACAGTAGCGACTCTCCTTGATTTTTCGGCAAATTTTTTGCTATACTTATTGTAAAATTTCGCCCAGGAATTTGGTAAATCCTGTGGTCGATGTGCGAAACCAATATCATGCATTACAATTAGTGTTTTTATATCTGTAGTTAATGAAGTTATGGCGTCGGGACTTATGAAAATATCAGGATTTATTTTTTTTAATACTCGTTTTAAGCTGAAATCGTACCAGATTTTAACTAAAACCGGATGCTTGGCCGGAGGCTGTATTATATGAGTTTTTACATTCGTTCCAAATATAAAATCAGTATGAAAAGGATAATTAAAAATGAAGTGGAATTCGTAATCAGGATTCCATTTTACCAGTCTTTTGAAAATTTCAGCGGTGAAATTCCCAATTCCTTCAAGTTTATCAGAAACTAAAATTCGGGTATTAACCGCAATTACCTTTTTCATTTTAGTAGTTTTGGGTAAAATTAATGTTTACAAACTGAATTTTGAAGAAGTCTTTTCTGTTTAACTTGATAATCCTGTTTACGCTTAACATTATTGTTAAGCCAGTATGGTTATTACTGGATATGCAGGTTCAAAAAGAGGTTGGGTCAGCATATGGGTTATATTTTGCTCTTCTAAATTCAACAGTCATTCTAAATATCCTTCTGGATTTAGGAATGAGTAACTACAATAACCGGAAAATTTCGGTAAATAATAATCGTTTTTCAAAGTACTTTCAGAATATTTCAGTAATTCGTTTTGGATTAGCAATTATCTATTTACTGGCGTTACAGTTATGGGGTATAGTTGCTCAGTATACAATGCATGACCAAATGCTGTTGTTCTTTTTAGGTTTGAGTCAGGTGTTTTTATCATCATTACTCTATGTTCGTTCTAATTTAACAGCATTTGGAAAGTACAAATTAGATAGTTTGTTTTCAGTTCTGGATAGGGTCTTAATGATTGGAGGAGTTTTTTATCTTTTCTACCAAAGAGACAATGGACTGGTAAATATTGAAAATTTTATATACGTTCAAACAATTGGTTACGGACTTAGCTTCATGGTTGGTTTAATTACTTTGCTTACAATCGGTCAACCAGGAATTCCTTCCATAAACAGGCGATTTGCCCGTGTTTTGTTAAAAAAAAGTGCTCCGTATGCTTTAATTGTGCTTCTTATGGCAGCTTATCACAGTTCTGATGCAATTATGATTGAACGTATGCTTTCAAATGGAAAAGCTGAAGCTTCAATTTATGCTCAAAGCATGCGAATATTATTAGCATTAAACAATTATGCTTATTTATTTGCTGTTTTGCTTTTACCCATGTTTTCGAAGCTTTTAGCTAAAAAAGAAAAAATTCAAGGGTTAATTGCGACATCGTCCAGTCTATTGATTTACGGAGTTTCATCGGTTGCTGTTTTAATGGCTTTTTTTGCAGATGATGTGATAGCTCTATGCTACGGTAAATTTAATAATCAGTCAATTTTTATTGATTGGAAGTTAAATTTTGAAGCTCTTCAAAATATGGGTGATGTCTTATTTTCAGCTGATGTTTTTAAACTTATTATATATGGAATTATTCCTATGAGTATTAATTATTGTTTTGGAACTCTAATAACAGCTTCTGGCAATATGAAACTTTTAAATAAAATTGCCTTCGCTTCTTTGCTGCTGAATATAGGACTAAACTTTGTTTTGATTCCTGAGTATGGAGCCTGGGGAGCTGCTTTAGCCAGTTTGATTACTCAATCTTTTAGCGGGGCTTTTCAGGTGGTTTTTGCTGTACACCTGTTTAAATTAAAAGTAAACTTAATTGGAGTTTTACGTTTTATTCTTGGAGTAGCTGTTGTTTTGATAAGTACAACATTTATAGGTGAAATAAATCTGAGTTCACGACTTCCTGTAATGTTTGGATTATTGTTGGTGGGTCTTTTATTGGCTGTGAATTTGAAAGGAGTGCTTAGAATGGCTAAAGGCTTTGGAAATAATCAATAGTAAATCAGTTTATTTTTACTACTTTTACGCCCTAAATTTTTAGAATGAGCAAAGAGATAAACGCACTTGATGAAGGGTATTTTGACTCCTCTAATCTGTATGTTTTTTTGTATAAATACAAACTTCATTTAGGAATACTGCTTATTTTAAGTACAGTGATCAGTACTGTTGTTTCCTTAAACATTCAAGAAAAGTACAAATCCGTAGCTGTAATTTACCCTTCCAATACAAGTTCCGTAGCAAAAGCATTAATTAGTAGTCGATTTGGTGGTAAAACTGATATTATGGAATTTGGAGAAGAGGAAAAGTCATAGCAACTTCTTGAAATTTTAAACTCAGATAAAGTCAGATCAAAGGTAATCACCAGATTTAACCTTCTGTCACATTACAACATAGATTCTGAAGAAACGGAAACCCCAAATCATGATTTATATGAGTTGTATGATGAAAATATTTCCTTCAAACAAAACAAAAATATGGCAGTAGAGATTGCTGTTTTGGATCATTCACCAGATACAGCATCCTTAATTGCAAGGTCAATTATGAAGATACTTGATGACGTTGTTAACGATATTCAGAAAGAGCGGACAATACAGGGGTTTTTAGTAGTCAAAAAAACATATGAGCAACTCTCTCAGGAGATCAGAAGTATGGAAGATTCCCTGGCAATAATAATGAGTAAGGGTGTTTTAGATATCAAGTCCCAGTCAGAAGTATACGGTGATGCTTATGCCCAGGCCGTTGCAGAGGGAAATTCTTCGGCTGTAAAAGCTTTAGAAGAAAAGCTGGCAGTTTTATCAACGTATGGCTCTGAATATATGAGTTTGAGACAACGGTTGAGCAATGAGCGTTCCCGATTATCGGAACTTAAAGGAAAATATGATGAGGCTAAAGTAGATGCGGAATCAAGGATCCAAAACTATTTTGTGGTTACCAGTCCATTTCCAGCGGAAAAAAAGAGTTATCCTATTCGATGGCTGGTAGTTTCAATAAGTGTTATAGGAACGCTTTTAACAGGAATAATTTCAATTTTTTTTTACGAGCAGGCTCAAAAGGTAAAAGCTCAACTATAAAAAATAAAGGATATGAAAAAATATTTTGAAAATGATGAGATTTTAGCTGTTTTATGGAGGTGGAAAAAGCCTCTTGCAGTTGTTTTCGCTTTATCCCTTGCAGGTTCGGCAATATTTTCATCGCCAATGTTTATTAAGCCAAAGTTTAAATCTTTTGCGAGAGTATATCCCACAAATTTGAAAAAATATTCTGAAGAATCACCAACCGAACAAATGATTCAAATGTTGGAGTCTGATGCTATTCGTGATACGCTTTGTTCAAGGTTTAAATTAGATACTTTGTATGATATTGATGTCGATGAACCTTATTATAAGGATCTTTTGTACAAAGAATATTCTGATCATGTTCAATTTAAAAAAACAAAATTTGAGTCTGTTGAAATTGAAGTTTTGAGTACAAGTCCTCAAGTTGCATTTGATATGGTAAAGTCAATTATTAATTTATATAATACTCAAGTTAAGTCTCTGCAGGATGAAAAGTTGGTAGAGGCAGTAGGTACAGTGAAAAAGATGCTGGAGCAGAAGAAGGTGGAGATGAATTTACTGGAATCTAAACTGAATGTGTTAAGAAGAGAATTTGGGATTTTAGATTATGGAAGTCAGGTGAAAAATCTTTCCAAAGAATATTATAAGCTATTGGCAAGAAGTAATGTTGATCCGAATAAAATTGCAAAAGTTAAGGTAGAGCTGGACAATTTAAAATTAAAAGGCGTTGAATATGAAAATCTTTCTGGAAGGTTATGGAGTGTCCGGAATTCCTACAACAATTTTAAATTAAAATATGAAGAACACGTTAAGGAACTGAATAGGAAAAAAGAATATGCAATGAAAATCGTCAATCCATACAAAGCGGATAAAAAGACGTATCCGGTAAGGTGGTTAATTGTATTGGTTTCTGTCGCTATTGCGATGTCTGGTGCTTTAGGAGTTATTTCTTTCCTGGATCGATTTGAGCGAAAAAAAATAACTTAATTGTTAGATTCAGCTAAGAAAATATGGTTTTATTGTATAAGTCTGTTTTTTGTAGCAGCAAATGCAATACTCTTATACAATGAACGATATGAGTTGTTGGGATTTCCTGTATTGGCCCTGCTGGTTTATTTAGCAGTTTTTAAACTGGATATCGTTTATTATCTCGTTATCTTTCTGGTTCCCCTATCTATTAACCTGGATGATTTGGACATTGATTTAGGTGTTGGAATTGCTTTACCAACAGAGCCACTGATAGTGGGTATGATGCTCATTTTTATTTTGAAATTATTTTTTGACGGAACATTTGATAAAGATGTTTTGAGGCACCCGATAACCAAACTAATTATTCTGCATATAGTTTGGATAGCTATAACAACAATTACCAGTTCAGATTCAGTTGTTTCTGTAAAGTTCCTATTAAGTAGGGTATGGTTTGTAAGTGTATTCTTTTTTATTGCTTCACAAGTGCTCAAATCAAATGAAACGCAGCGAAGAACAGTATGGCTTTATATTTTAGGTTTTATTCCTGTTTTGGTATATACATTTCAGCAACACGCTATCAGAGGGTTTGATCAAGCCAGTGCAAATTGGGTCATGAATCCTTTTTTCAATGACCATACTTCATATGGAGCCTGCTTAGCAATGGTCCTCCCATTTTTGTTGTGGCAAAGCTTTTCTCCCAGAATCGAAGGAGTGAAACGACTTATTGTCTGGGTTGTTTTGCTAATTTTTGTAACAGCTCTGATTCTTTCATATACAAGAGCAGCGTGGGTAAGTTTGGTCGGTGCTTTGGGTGTGTTCATTGTACTTCGTTTGAAAATAAAAACATGGGTGGTTTTAACCGGAATTTTAGCGACAGGAATATTTTTGTTAACAACAATGGACTCCATTTTAATGGATTTAGAAAGCAATAAACAAGATTCATCCTCAAATTTAACAGAGCATGTTGAATCCATCTCCAATGTAAGCTCAGATGCTTCAAATCTTGAAAGAATTAATCGGTGGAAATCTGCGGTGGAAATGTTTCAGGATAAGCCGGTATTTGGGTTTGGTCCAGGCACATATGCTTTTGAATATGCACCATATCAACGGAGTAAGGATAAAACAATTATCAGTACCAATGCTGGTGATGGGGGGAATGCACATAGTGAATATTTAGGTCCTCTTTCTGAGCAAGGTGTATTGGGGTCTTTACTTATGATTTTAATAATTATAAGTGTAATAATAACTGGAGTTAGAGTATATAAAAGTTCTCTTTCCATGGAGTCCAGAATGATCGGGCTTTCTGTCTTTTTAGGTTTAATAACCTATTATCTGCACGGGATTTTAAATAATTTTTTGGATACCGACAAGGCATCAGCGTTATTCTGGGGATTCTCGGTTATTCTTCTGGTATTGGATGTTCAACGGAAAAAATTGAACGAAAGTAATCCCGTTTAACCAATTAGAAATTATAAACCTAAGTCAATAATTATAGTACCTTCATTAAATGTGTTTGATGCAGAGTATTTAATACCTCGAGCTTGTTCCAAAGCTTTTTTTATCAGGCATTGATTTTGTGTTGTTCCTCCTCTATCAACTGCAGAAATAACCTCTCCCTGCCGATTTATTTTAATGTAAACTTCAACTTTTCCAGTTTCATTACAATCGTTTGTTTTTCTATCGATATTAATGGGTTTTCTCCCATCTACGTCCCATCTATTGCCACCTTCACCACCTTTTCCAGAGCTTGCAGTTCCCTGTCCGTTTTCTTCTCCTTCAACACCGTTTTTTTTTCCGTCGCCTTTTCCTTCTCCAGGGTTGTCAGCTCCTTTTTTGGCGGTCCCTTTACCAGGAAGGTTTTTTAACCAGTCGGATACTTCATCTTCTTTTTTCACCTCTTTGGTTTCGTTGGGATTGTTTTTTTCTGTTTCGTTAACAGTTACTTCCTTAGGCGGAGTAGTTGTTTTGGTTGGGCTGTTTTTAACGGCTACATCACTGGCATCATCCGTTATTAATTGCTCATCCTCCTGGGCTGATGCTTTTGAAGAAGATGATGAAGCAGGGGGATTGTTATCATCAGCAACTTTTTCTGAAGTGTTCTCTAAATTATCTTCTCCACCGGCATCCTGAACGCCTTCAATGGCCCATTCAACGTCAAATCCGATTGCCTTTGGATCAACAACATCGAAACCAAAAAGACAAAAAAGAACTACTGCAACAGCATGCACAGAAATGGTTATAAGTATACCTTTTCTTTTCCTTTTTTTTTCTTCTGCTTTTTGAGCGTTCATGTTAATTCTGCTTGGGTTGAGTAGCGATTACCACCTTCTCATATCCGATTTTCTTGATGTCTGCAAAAAGTTCAACTCCTTTTTCCAGAGGGACATTTCCATCAGCTACTAATTTTACCGCAGGCTGCGTGGAATTGGGTACAATCCTTGATTCCAGCTCATTTAACAAGGCTTCATAGGACATAGGAGTATTGTCCAGGAAATAGTTCTGGTCAACATCAATAGTAACTGCCAGCCTGGGTGGATCACTGATTTTATCTTTATTATCAACCTTGGGAAGCTCAACAGGTACTCCTGGTGGGGTGACTAGGGTGGATAGAACAATAAAGAAAATCAACAACAAAAACACTATGTCGGTCATGCTCGACATATTGAAGGTTGCGTCTACTTTTTTTCTTGCTCGTACTTTCATTATTTATCCAGGTTCGTTTAATAAGTCCATAAACTCTAACGAAGAATCTTCCATTTTATGCACAACCTTATCCACTTTAGAAACCAGCAAATTATATCCCAAATAAGCAATAATACCAACAATTAAACCAGCTACTGTTGTAGTCATGGCGTACATNATACCTTCTGATAAATCTCCAATATGGATGCTGGATTGTTCCGCTCCAGCGGACATTTTATGAAAAGTATTCATCATTCCTATTACAGTTCCTAAAAAACCAATCATAGGAGCAGCACCTGAAATAGTAGCCAGAATTGATAGATTTTTTTCCATCATGGAAATCTCCAGATTAGCAACATTTTCAATGGATGTACTGATATCTTTCAAGGGCCTTCCCAGTCTTAAAATGCCCTTGTGCAACATTCTTGCAACAGGGGTGTTTGAACNGGAACAAAGAGTTTTTGCCGCCTCTATTTCTCCGGTTGAAACATTGTTTTTTAGATTGCTCATAAACGAAGCATCAATTTTACTTGCTTTTTTTATGGAATTGTAACGCTCAACCCATATGTAAACTGCAATAACAGAGAGTACAAAAAGCGGAACCATTATTGGCCAGGAGTCAATAATTAAGTCAATAATCAAAATTCCATCTGATGTTACATTTGACGTGTTTTCCAGTCCATCTGTAATCGNAGAATCCGAGGATGATGGAAAGGAGGTATTACCCGTTTCAACAAGCTGTAATTTAAATAAGTTTCCTAACATAATTTATTGTTAATGAATGTTTAACGACAATTTAAAGTCTTTTATTATGCAACCAGTAAAATGTAAGTTGCTGCACCAGCTACGTAACCAACAATCGCTAATAAACTGATTTTTTTTAGGTACCAGATAAAGTCTATTCTTTCTAATCCCATTACAGCAACACCTGCTGCGGAACCAATAATTAAGCAAGATCCACCAGTTCCGGCACATAAAGCCAGAAATTCCCAAAAGGTACCATTAGGAATGAAATCCATTAATTCGGAAGCTCCTCCTATGGCTTCAAACATTTGCGGTTTATACATTCCTTGAGCAGCGGCAACCAAAGGAACATTATCTACAATAGAGGATAAGAATCCTATCGACATATTGATTGCATAGTTATTTTGTAAAGTGTCTTGCAGCCAATTAGCCATTATGTTCAAATGACCGATTTCCTGCAAAGCAGCCACAGCCAATAGTATTCCCAGGAAAAATAAAACAGAAGACGTGTCTATTTTTCTTAAAACAGAAATTACAGACAGGTGTCTTTTATGTGTTGATTCTTTTTTACGGTGCATGATTTCAGTTAAGGTCCATACAATACCNANNGANAGCATCATACCTGTAAAAGGAGGTAAATGCGTTACTGTTTTGAATATTGGTACAAATAATAAACCTAATACACCTACAGTTAATAAGGTTATTTTTTCACCTCTGGTCGTTTCAAATTTATTTCCGTTTGTATCATCTTCCTCAGGTCTTTTGACTTCACCTTTTAATGTAAAACTCAAAATTAATAAAGGAACCAGGAGGGCAATGAAAGAGGGTATGATTAGTGAAGGAATTGCAATCCCTATTGGATCAGTCAGTTGACCACCAATCCAAAGCATAGTTGTAGTTACATCNCCGATAACCGACCATGCACCGCCAGCATTGGCAGCAATAACAACTACACCCGCAAACAACCATCTTGTTTGTTTGTCACTAACTAATTTCCTAAGCAATGAAATCATTACAATTGCAGTAGTTAAATTGTCAAGTAAAGCGGAAAAGAAGAATGACAAGATGGCAATAGTCCAAAGTAGCTTTACTTTGTTGGTGGTTCTGATTTTGTTGGTAATGATTTTAAATCCATGATGTTCGTCAATGGTTTCAACAATCGTCATAGCTCCAAGCAGGAAAAGAAGAATGTTTGCAATGTCATACATGTGATGGTAAAGTCCCGCATTACCCGAATTTCCATGTGCCAGTATATGATGTGCCGCATCGGCAGATTCACTCACATCCGCTAAGAAAAAGGAGTATATAGCCCAACAAATCATTCCTGTGATAAGGGCAGTAGGTGCCTTATCAATATGAATNTTGTGTTCTAAAGCAATCATTAAATACCCTATAACAAACACCACTACCATCAATAATTCCATAATATCTAAATTTAAAGTCTCGTTTTACTAAGAGATTTTGTTTTGAATTTTTGCAAATTTAACATTCCACAACCATTGCAGGAAATTATCCTCCTTATTTTTTATAACATTACTGCTGAAAAAGGAATTAAAGGACTTTTAACAACTATCTTTGAGGGGTGAAATCGGAAGCGAAAAAAATACTGAAGTCCATATACGGATATGATGAATTTCGTCCTTTACAATGGGAAATCATTGAATCGGTGTTAAAAAATCAGGATGTATTGGCTTTAATGCCAACAGGTGGCGGGAAATCTTTGTGTTTTCAAATCCCGGCATTGCTGAAAGANGGTGTCGCGATTGTGGTTTCTCCNTTAATTGCCTTGATGAAAGATCAGGTGGAAGGCCTTGTTGCAAATGGAGTTGCCGCTGATTATATTAATTCATCTCAAAGCAATTCGGAACAAGAATTCGTATTTCGAGCCCTTGAGGCAGGTGAAATAAAACTATTGTATGTTTCACCAGAAAAGTTGATTTCGGATCATTTTCTATCTTTTCTTCAAACCTTAAAAATAAGCTTNATTGCTGTTGATGAAGCGCATTGTATCTCTTCATGGGGNCATGATTTCAGNCCTGANTANNCNCANNTAGGNNTGNTNAGAAATCGNTTTGANGGNNTTCCNTTTATTGCGCTTACGGCAACTGCNGATAAATTAACAAGAAAAGATATTACTNCTNANCTNTCATTAAANAGGCCNGCAGTTTTTATTTCTTCNTTTGATCGNCCAAANNTGAATTTACAGGTGNTTCCNGGNAAAAAACGATTTGAAACAATTGTTGACTTTTTANTNCAAAAAGTCAANGAATCNGGNATCATATACTGTNTNAGNAGGAAAAGNACNGAAAATTTNGNNNTAAAATTAANGGCGCANGGNTTNTCNGCTNCNGNNTATCATGCAGGNTTNNNNTCNANGGAAAGNCAGANAGCNCAAGAAGATTTTATTAATGATGAGGTGAANATAGTATGCGCTACAGTNGCTTTNGGAATGGGAATCGANAAATCNAATGTNAGGTTTGTAATTCANTANAATTTGCCNAAAAATATTGAAGGATATTACCAGGAGATTGGTCGAGCAGGNAGAGATGGTTTNCCATCTGATGCACTATTGTTTTACAGNTATGCNGANGTTGTGCAGTTAAATCANTTTGTNGAGCANAGTGGTCANAAGGAATTTCAGGCTGCNAAGCTNAGAAGAATGCANGATTTTACNGANGCTCGT
The DNA here is from genome assembly GCA_002720635.1 of Flavobacteriales bacterium. Taxonomy (GTDB): domain Bacteria; phylum Bacteroidota; class Bacteroidia; order Flavobacteriales_C. Next base: position 22,832 of record PBJD01000011.1, read on the forward strand.
ATNTGCAGAAGAAAAATACTTTTGNCNTATTTTGGNGANGTTTTAGAAAANAATTGNGGGAATTGTGANGTNTGNAAGAANCCTCCTNAANTNTTTAATGGAACAAGTATTGCTCAGATGGCTTTAAGNGCAATTGCACGAGTNAATGAGCANGAACCTGTTGGGGTAATNATTGAGTTNTTGAAAGGGAGTTCCCGNCCNGAAATNTACCAAAAGGGNTANCATGAGTTGAAGACNTTTGCAGTTGGTANCAAGTTTACTTTTAAGGAGTGGCAAAACTTTATGCTTCAATTGCTTAGTTTAGGNTATTTTGAAGTTGCTTATGACGATCANAACAAATTACGTCTTACNCCACNAAGTAAGGANGTTTTATTCAAAGGGAAAAAGGTTGATTTGGTGGATTCCAAAGAAATGGAAAAGTATTNCGANGAGTCNCAATCAACAATTAANCCNANGGAACTTTCCCATAACGAGGANCTTTTCCANTTGCTNAGAGAGCTGCGTTCNAAAATTGCAAGGGAAGAGGGAAGACCTCCATATTTAATTTTTAGTGACGCNACCTTAAAATCAATGTCGGCAAGAAANCCGGTTTTNGAATCACAATTACTCANCATNACNGGGGTNGGAGAACATAAAANTAAAAAATACGGTNCGGAATTTATAAATATTATTCACGACTTTGTAAATCAGAATAAAAAGAAAAAAGGAGATTCCTACAAGGAAACACTTTCATTGCTTTCAAAAGGAATGAGTGTTGCTGAAATTTCTGACGAAAGAAACTTAAAGGAAACAACCATTTATTCGCATATAGCCCATCTTTTTAGTGTTGGTAAATTAAAGGATGTCAGCCGATTTGTTCCTTTTACTGAATTTAAAAAGATTGAAGAATATATCAATAAAAATCCGGAAGAGAATAAACTAAAACCCGTTTTTGACGCACTGGATGGTGCTGTTGAGTACGGCAAGATTCGGTTGGTAATGGAGTATTTAAAAAATTAGGATTTTATAAGTAAATACTATTTTTTAACTATTCGGGTTGTGTGTAATGTATTTTTGTTTGTGTATTGAACAAAGTACATTCCGGGTTTAAAATTACTCAAGTCAAAATATGAGGATGTTGATTTCAAAATCTCTTTTCCGGTAATGTCACAAACGCTGTAGGTGTCTTGAAATTTTAAATTCATAAAAAACTTCCCATTTGAGGGATTTGGATATATGCCGGATGTGTTTTTTACTACCTCTTTATCGGAGGTGATTACATCAAAGCAGCTTATATTGTTGTAGGATCTATAGCCTCGTGGCTCAAAGTTAAACGTACTCCTCACAGATCCAAAGGAGTAAACAATGTTTTCAGGAGTAACAAAAATATTATCAGCAAAATATAAAGGTTCTGAGAATTCATTTGTTATCCATGTTTGACCATAATCCGAGGAGCATAAAACAACATAATTAGCCTTAGTAGTACATAAAGCAGCGACATATCTTCCATTGTCATGAATAGCATATATATCATGATTTAAGGTTGTTGATGTCCACGAATCTCCTCCATCTGTTGAAATAGAAGATTCATAACTATCACTTTCATAAGAGTAGCCAAGACTTATTATATTATCATTGTCAAGAATAGTAATTAATCCTCCATCCTGAATGAGAGCTTTGTTTTCCCATGTGTTTCCGAAATCACTGGTGGTAAATAAAGTTTCTTCATAATTTCCGCTGGCAGTAAAACGCCGATTTTTCTCGGCAGTAAAAATTCCATTACCATTTTTATTGATTTTCAATTTAAAGTAATAATAACTATCGTATTGGGATAAGTCGGGATGAGATACCGGATTCCAGGTTAAACCTTTGTCGGTGGTTTTGTATAGGGTATCGTTAGCGTATAAAATACATGATTCGGAATTGTAGCAGTGGATATGGCTCTCGTATCCGGCTATATTTCTATTGTTTTCCCATGTATTACCTCCATCAGTGCTTCTAAATAGAGTGTCGGAGGAATGAACAAAACCAAAGCTTTCATCATAGAAATATATCTCATGAATGTTATTAAAACTATTTG
>PBJD01000012.1 GCA_002720635.1 Flavobacteriales bacterium
ACTGTTAAATACAATTCTGCTCAATGGCCAATAAAGGTTTCATTAGCTGAGAATGATGAAAATTATAATCAGGTTTGGGGTAATTCAAAAACATTTATTTACAACGTAGCTGGTTCATATGATTTTTATGTAAAAGTTGAAAATCCACAGAATCCGGGATGTGAGGATATCCTTAAGAAAACAGTTATTGTTGAACCATGTTGTGATGAGCCAAAAGTGAAAATTAAGGTTAAGCGTCACAGTTGTAGAGCTGCTCAAATTGTTTTTGGAAACAAAAATTTAAATTATACTGTTGATTGGGGAGATGGAACAATTGACAATAATATTAATGTATGGTGGAATAAACATATTTATCCAAAGGGTAATAATTCCTATGATATAAAAGTTACTGTTGACTACAATGATAATTGTCCTCCCAAAGTGGTTAGTCGTACGTTTAAGTCCACTTGCAAAGGAAATAGTAATATTCAAATGAGAGAGTATTCTGAGCCCAACAGTATAGTGGAGATTGAAAAAGCTTCTCTGGAGGTTTATCCAAATCCAACAAACCAGAAGGCGATTATTTCATTATCTAATTCAGGTGATTTTAGTAATCTTAGAATTACGGATTTAAAGGGTAAAACAGTTTTAACAAAAACATCTTCTATATCAGGAAATGTTGAAGTTGATGTTTCAACAATTGATCCGGGAACTTATTTTGTATCTGTTGTATGGGATAATCAAATTTTAACAACCAGACTGGTTGTAATTCATTAGAGTTATTTTAACAGCTTTTATTTTAAGTGGGCGATGATTTTTCATTGCCCATTTTTTTTGAATGATAATTATCACTTTCTTTTTGATTGAATAAAAAAAATGTTATGTTAATTATGTATGAAAAAGATATTATTTACTCGACATGCAAAATCAAGCTGGTTGGATACTTCTTTATCTGATCATGATCGGCCTTTGAATAAAAGAGGAATAAAAAGTGCTAGGATATTATCTGAAATCATGCGTGATGAATTTGATAAAGTTCAGGAGGTTTACGTCAGTTCTGCAAAACGTGCTCAACAAACTGCTTTAGAGCTTAATTTGAATCGATCAAAAATGTCTATTCAAAAGGACCTCTACACATTTAACTGCACTGATTTGGAATGTTTTATTTTTTCAATCCATTCGGATGCTCAGTATATCCAGTTGATTGGGCATAATCCTGCTTTTACTGAGTTTGTAAATAATCACTCTAACATTCTTGTTGATAATGTTCCAACCTGTGGTATGGTTATTTTACAATGGGATGATGCAAATGATTGGAGTGATGTTCAATTTGAAAAGGCTCGATTGCTTTTGTTTGATGTTCCCAAAAGGCAGATTTAGTTATAAATAGCTATACTTAATTCACTTTTTCTCTTAATTTAAAACTCCAGGTAAAGGTGTATTCGCAAACCAGCTCGTTTTGTTCNTTGNATCCNTTTGTGNNNGCANATACNGTTACGGGTGTTTTTTCTTCAATGCATCTTTCGATTTCTTTTTGAAAAAGTNCNCCGTCNTTACANGTGAATTNTATNNTNCCNGTTGCTTTTTTGTGAAANTTNCCGTTNGATTCNATTACTAAAAGAGAAATGGATTCNTCATATTTTGCNATNGAAAAAATGGCNAANACTCCTGTNCTNAGTTCTGCAGTCATNGCCAATACACCNTAATANATTGATTTAAANGGATTGGTGTTTAAGTANCCATANTTTACNGANGTNGTTGCTGAAGTNGGGGAGAGTGCNGTNGNTTTTATACCNCTNAGAAANGTTAGCGGAAGTTTNNTGATTTTAAANAGTCCAAANTTGAANGGGGAAAGTATCTGTTTNCTTATTTTTTGCTGTTTTTCTGAAAGATTCATATTTCCAAAACGTTAGGAATAAATGTCTATCTCTTGTTTTGTAAACATATACTATTTTTTTAATTCTTTTTTGATTTTTTCAGTTGACTTAAGTTATAATAGATATTTTGTCGTATTGCCGCATTTGATATACTTCGCATTTTATCTTTTTTAATGTAAACTAGTTGATTTTTTTCAACATCAAAAATATACAAATAATTGTAGGTTGATTTTGGACATGGACATGTTAAACATTTGCTTATATCTTTTATGGAAATCATAACATTCCATGCTATGTGATTTGCTCCGTATTTTTTACATATTTTCTCAAGTTCAGTTTGGTTAGACAGTATTAAGCTGTCCATTGTTTTAAATTTTTGAAGTTGCTTCTTCATTTTATTTATGGCAACCAAATCATTAAACTTTTCCACATCATTGATGGTTAAGTTTTTATTATCTAATAATGTTAAATCTATTTGAACTGATTTACTAGATTCTTCAATCATATCAGCTAATTTTTTCTGTTTGGAGTTAGAAGCACGGATTCTGAATTTTTGCTCTTTGTTAACGTTAAGGTATAAATGTACTGGATTAATAAAAATTAATGAATTTAAACCAATTCTTTCCTTGTTTGCATTTTTGTATGTTATTACTGAGTTTTCTACTGTTGATGAAAAATTCAGACTTTTCTTTATTCTTTGATTTTCTTCATAAATCTGTCTTTTGGTTTTTGTTGCTATTTCTTCCTTTTTCTTTTCTTTTTCTTTCTTTTTTAAGTCTTTGAACTCAAAAACCTGCTTGAACATTTTAACAAATTCTGGGGATTTGAAGTTATCAACAAATAAAAAATACTTTAAGTTTTCTTCAATTATTTTAACTGAGCCATCTTCTTGTTCAGTATGAACGTATTGAATTTTCTTTTCTATGTTTTTGTATTTCCTACTTCTTTTGTAACCTTTTTGTTGATCTTGTTTTTCTTTGTGACTTTTCTCCAATTTGTTTTTGGCAATGTTTTCTATATATAATTTCTTATTGATTCTTTGAAATTTAGAAGAGTCCAGTTCTTCATTANATATTACTTCTTTAAAAATATCATAAGCCATATCTTTGAAATAAGTAGAATTGTGTTTTTGATACATATTCCATAAGTAATTCACACTCATTAATGTAAAATCAACTTGTGGCGTTTTTTCAATGATCTTATATAAATTGTACGATTCTCCTTGAACTTGATCGGTTCCTAAATAGTGGTAACCTCTATCATCATTATACTCAGAATCGTTATGTTGTGTGTAAATTTCGTTAAAAACGTTTTCGTTTCCAATAAATTTATACCGTTGCTTTTTTTTACTTAAATAATAAAGGGCCTGAGCATTTGTATAGTCTAAATAGTAACTTTTTTTAAAGTCTTTACTGATTACATAATTGTTATAAAGAGCTTCAGCATATAGCTCTTTTTCAATTAATATATCTGTTAATTCAAATCTGGCAATGTTTCGTGCCTCTATAAACCTTTCTTCACCAAGTAAATTATGTTTTCCATTTTTTTGCTTTGCAGCAAGTAATTTTTCTATTTCTTCTAATCTTTTTTCTGAAGATGGATGGGTTGAATTTTCTTTTTCATCCATGACTTTTATTTCTGGAATACTATCCGTTATTTCTTTTGAAATTACCTTTACAAAATCTTCATTTTTTGTTAAGTAGGAAGGGTCAAATTTAATATCGTCAATCGGGAGGTGGCTAAATGATAAAATATCAAAAACACCTATTATGGATGCTGTATTGTATTTGGTNTTTAAAAACAATTCAAGGCCAACTTCATCGGCTTCTAATTCGTTTTTTTGACTGTAATGTGATTTTTTTAGTAGCGCATTACTACCACCTATATATTTTTGATCCTCATTAACTTCTTCATTATATAAATACTTGTCTATTACATGTTTTTTTGTGAAATGAGCTATTTCATGACAAATTATAAACGCTAGTTGAGCTTCTGTTTCTAATTGTGCAACTAATCCTGTTGAAATAAAAATTTTTCCATTGTTAGTTGTATAAGCGTTAACATAAGGAGATTTAACAATGAAAACTTCGATTTTATCTTCATTTTCAATGTTAACATTGTTTAATATTTCTTTATTGATATCGTTAATATAGTTACTTAATTGATCACCAAATAAAACTTGACCATTAAGTAACATTTGATTTAAATTATAACTGGCTTTAATAGCAAATTCTTTTTTTCTTTTTATTTCAGTATAGTTGTCGTTTGCATTAAGTATATAATTTTCATTATTTTTTATTTTTTCTTCAAGGTTTTGAGTAAATATATTGGGGATTAAACCTTTACATTTTAAATTTATGTAATTGTTAAAATCAACCTGGGATTGATTTAATGAGTAAATAAGACAGGTAGCTAATGTTAGATAGTATTTCATATGCTTTTTTACAAAAGTAATTTTTATTTCGTTTTAAATATAAAATGATTTTTTTTGACCAAATTTGCACTTCGATTATGAAAAAGTTCAAATTAGTATTAGTATTAGTATTAGTTTTTGTTTTTAATTTTTCTTTTTTGAAAGCCTTTAACAATTATGAAGGGTATTTGGGAGCCAGACATAATATTAGTTTTGGTCTTGATATTCATCCTACAACGTCTAAATTTTTGCAAGAATATTTTGGTTATTATCAATATGATTTAGGTAACTCAGTTTATTATGATGAGATAGATCGGAGGGTTGTTTATAATCCTGGTGTTTTTCCTGATGTTCCTGCTCAAGATCCTTCGAGTTGGGAAGTATTTACTACTAACTTTTATAGTTATAGTATTCATTATGAGTTTTCTGTTAATAAGTTTAGTTCTTTAGGGCTTGATCTTGTTTTGAGAAACTCGAAGTTATTTGCACAAGGGGAGTTTCAAACTATTTCTCCTGATAATTGTTACGATTACGATTGTTATGATGATTACTACGGTAACTCAGTTTATTATCTCAGGCCTCAAGACTTTGCTAAAGTATCGGGAATTAATCTTAGGTTAAAATATAGACGTTACTTGAGTAATTTTTCTGGTTTAATGTCTCCATTAGGGTTGTATTTTGATTATATTTTTAATCTTCCACTTGTAACTACTAAATATTTGTATGATAGTTCAAAAGAATCTTCCAGTGGAATTGGTTTTGGAATTGCATTTGGAAGACAGGGAATCATATACGATAAAGTTACCTATGATATTGGTCTTTCTTCAATATTTAACTCTATGAAAAAAAAATCATCATTATATGTATATGAAGAACGCAACCGTCTTGTCAAGATGCCGGCTGTGTATCAAAATAATACCGCTAATTATTTTGGTGGTTATTTTAAGGTTGGATACTTGATTTATTAAAAAGTTGTTCCTTTATTTCAAATTTTAATTGCGATAAAGAAACGTGTTTTTATGATGAATGAACTAATCGATTTTTTATCTATTATATAGATTTAATTAACTTTTTTCGACATTTGGTTTTTAAATTTAAGATGAAATTTTTGCGTTGATTATGAAAAGGTTTAATTTTTTTTTAGTTCTTGTATTAGTTTTTAATTATTCTCTCATAAAAGCTTTTAACAATCATGAAGGGTATTTGGGAGCTAGGAATAATATTAGTTTCGGTGTTGATATTCATCCTGCTACGTCTAAAGTTTGGCAAGAAAATTATCTTTCATATCAATATGATTTGGGTAACTCGAGTTATTATGATTATGCAGATAGCAGGAGCTTTTCTTATTCAGGTCCGTTTCCCAATATTTCAGATGATTTAAATCAGTGGGACTGGAAAGTGATTAATACTGATTTTTATAGTTATAGTTTTCATTATGAGTTTTCCGTTAATAAGTTTAGTTCTTTAGGGCTTGATTTTGTTTTGAGAAATTCGAAGTTATTGGCAAAATTAGAAAACATATATATATCTGAAAATTCAGGATTTGATGATGATTTCTATTTTAAATATATGGATTTTGCTGAAGTATCGGGTATTAATCTTAGGCTAAAATATAGAGGATACTTGAGTAGTTTTTCTGGATTAATGTCCCCCTTAGGATTGTATTTTGATTATATTTTTAATCTTCCATTTGTAACTACTAAATATTTATATGATGGTTCAAAAGAATCTTCCAGTGGAATTGGTTTTGGAATTGCATTTGGAAGACAGGGAATCATATACGATAAAGTTACCTATGATATTGGTCTTTCTTCAATATTTAACTTTATGAATGAAAAAAAATTATCACGACATATATTTAAACACAGCAATGGTGCTGTTAAGATGCCTGCTGTTTATCAAAATAATGCCGCTAATTATATTAGTGGATATTTTAAGATTGGATACTTAATTTATTAAATATTTATTTCAAATGTTCTCCCCCAATAAAAAATCCTGTTTATTTGCTAAATAGATTAGTTTGTTTTTTGTGAATTCAGTAGATTTAATTTCCAAGTTTTATATTTAATATTTTTTCCCTTTTAAACTGTTTTTTTTTATAAATTCCCTGTAATCATGAAAGGGAAATTTAATTGTTTTATACTTTTTGTATTTGTCTTAAATTACACTGGTATTCAGGCTTTTGATGATTATGAAGGTTACCTGGGCTGTAAACATAAGTTTGGTTTTGGGTTTGATTTTCATCCTCTTCCGGTGACATTATTCGTTGGTGATGAGTANTGGAGTTCTGCTTATGGAAACCCTAAGGCCAATGGCCTGGTTTTACCATTAAGNTTTGATAATTTACCGTCTACCGGAGACGATTATATTGATGTTCCAAGATTCACACTCCGGACTTCCGATTTTTTTAGTTACAGTATTAACTATGAGCATTTAATTGATGAATACAATTCTTTTGGAGTAGATTTTATTTTTAGACGTTCCAGTATAAGGGCGGAACACAATAATTCCAGTTGGTTATATCCAGATTATTCTTTTGGAACTATGGATTTTGCGCTCGTTTCTGGATTGGATTTAAGATTGAAATACAGGCACTACTTTTGCGAATCATCAGGTCATGCATCTCCACATGGGATTTACGTGGATTACACAATAAGTTTACCCTTCACGATNACAAAATATATGTATNACAACAATGGGTTGAGTGAGCATTCAAGTGGAGTAGGAGCCGGTGTTGGTATCGGTAAACAGATTTTTCTCAATGATAAAATCACTTACAATTATGGTTGTGCCACTATATTTAATTTTATGACGAGTAATAAATCCAGGTATCTTGTAAATCATCTTGTTAAAGATTTAGAGGGTAACNTATATAATGTGAATTATCTTCAGGAGCCTCTCAAACAGCCGGGAATTTATAAAAATAACATCTCTAACTTTCTCGCCTTTTACTTTAGGATGGGTTACTTAATTTTTTGAAATGTTCGTGGTCTGCCCAAAAGGTCATAAAAGGAACAATGGATGCTATTCCAAATATAAAGAGGTTTGAAAATGACCATTTCTGCTGTTTGTGGACAGGCAATAGCAAAACCAGATACGCAATGAAAAAAATGCCGTGAATCATTCCCGGTATTCTTACTGCTTCATCAATTCCTCCAATATATTTGATGGGCATTGCTATCAAGTACAATCCTACACAGGTAATTCCTTCAACCAGAGCTGCTATTCGTAATCTTCCAATGTGTGTTTTTAAGTTCATAGGTTGTGTTATAATTTATCCTCCTTTTCTTTTTACCTGATATCCTTCGCTTTGTAAGAGTTCAACAATCTTATTTCTAAAATCTCCCTGGATTAATATTTCTCCTTCTTTCACAGATCCGCCAACACCACATTTTGATTTGAGTAGTCTACCTAATTTTTTCAAATCATCGTCTGTTCCAACAAATCCTTCAATTAATGAAATGGCTTTTCCTTTTCGATTTTTTTTGTCGAGGCTAACGTACAGTTTTTGTTGTTGGGGTGGAAGAGTTTCTTGCTCTTCTCCTTTATTTTCTTCATAATTGAAATCAGAGTTAGTTGAATACACTGTTCCTAATCGATCTTTCCAGTCTTTTCCCATAGTGGCTAAGTTACTAGTAATTTGTTATTCTGTACAACTGTAATGTTAATTGATTAAAATTCTTATATATTTAATCTCTGTGAATGTAAAAGAAGTAAAAATTGGAGAAGAGNTTTATAAGCAAGGTGTTCAAATCCGTCGTGACTATTTGTTTAATGGAATTGAAAATCCCGATCAATATTTACAGGATCCGTGGGAGAAAAAATCAATTCATGTTGTTGTTGAAAGCAATGCGATGGTATTAGGTGTAGGGAGATTAACCTATGATGAGGATGGAAATGGTATTGTTTCTCAAATGGCAGTAAAGCCTCAGTTTAGAGGGGAAAACGTAGGTTGTATGATTTTGGAACATTTCGTAAAGTTATGTGTTTTTAGTTCCTCTGAGAAAATATATACGAGTGCTCGTGAATCAGCAATTGGGTTTTATGAGAAATCAGGGTTTAATACTATTGGTGCTAAGTTTACTTCACCAAAAACAGGTATTGTTCATGTAAGTATGGTTTTAGGACTTTAAAAAAGTATTAATTTTAATCAAAAGAGGGAGCAAGTGCTCCCTCTTATTGTGTTGAATGGTTTGGTGATAAGGTTATTTAAAAAACATATTTATTTTCACTTACTAATTTTTCAGCAATAGCCTGTCTTGCTTCTTTTACGTTAAATGGTGCAACTTTTGTGAACCGTTTAATTCCCAAAAGCATCATTCTTTGTTCATCACCTTCAGAGAAAGAATTTATAGCATCTCTACCTGATTTATTGATTTTATCCGCTACATCGTAAATGAATGTCTGTACCATGGCGATTTGAAGTTTTGCTTCTTCTTCCCCGATTTTTGAGATTAATTTTTTTACTCTTAAAAGCATGGATTCAGCCACGTAGGTATTGATAATCATATCTGAAATGTTCATGAGTATTTCTTGTTCTTTGGCTAAACTCTGCATTAGCTTTTGAACNGCCGCNCCNGCTGCCATAAGTATTGCTTTTTTGAAATTGGCAACATACCTTCCTTCAGCCGCCAGTAGACTATCGTCCTGATCTCCAAAATCCGGTATACTCATCAATTCTTTCTGAACGGCTTGTGCAGGTCCCAACAAATCAAGTTTGCCTTTCATGGCTCTTTTTAAAAGCATATCCACAATAAGCATTCGGTTGATTTCATTTGTTCCCTCAAATATTCTATTGATTCGTGAGTCTCTGTAGGCTCTGTCCATTGGCGCATCTGCCGAATATCCCATACCACCATAAACCTGTACGCCTTCGTCAACAACGTAGTCGAGTGCTTCGGATCCGTAAACTTTTAAAATAGCAGCTTCAGCAGCAAATTCTTCGACACCCTTAAGCTTTGCNTCGGCTTCTTNCATTCCACCTGCCAGCAATTCATCAGTGGCTTGATCAATATTTAAACCGGTTCTGTAGAGTGCCGATTCCAGTGAGTAATTCTTTATAGCTTGTTCTGCCAATTTGTAACGTATTGCTCCATATTTAGATATTTGACGTCCAAATTGTTCACGCTCATTTGCGTAGTTAATCGCTTGTGTTGTGGTTCTNTTCATTGCACCCAAAGCTGCTGCTCCAAGTTTTATCCTTCCTATGTTCAGGATGTTCAATGCTATTTTAAANCCTCCCTCTCTTTCTCCTAAAAAGTTTTCTTTTGGAACTTTCACATCGTTGAAAAATACTTGTCTTGTGGACGAACCTTTTATTCCCATTTTTTCTTCTTCAGGATTTAATGTAATTCCTCCGAATTCCTTTTCAACNATAAATGCGCTTAGGTTCGCGTCGTCATCTACTTTGGCGAATACTATGAAAACATCAGCAAAACCTCCATTGGTAATCCACATTTTTTGTCCATTTAAGATGTAGTGTGTTCCTTCTGGGTTTAAAATTGCTTTAGTTTTTCCTGAGTTAGCATCTGACCCGGAACCTGGTTCGGTAAGGCAGTAGCATGCTTTTTTAGCTCCCGAGGACAAGTCGGGTAGATATTTTTCTTTTTGCTCTTCATTTCCATAGTAGAGTATGGGTAACATTCCAATTCCTGTGTGTGCAGACAATGCAACTGCAAAGCTGTGTCCGGAACCGGTAGCCTCGTTAATAAGTAATGAGCTGTTAAAGTCTTTACCAAAACCTCCGTATTGTTCTGGTATGGATACACCTAATAATCCCAGCGCTCCAGCTTTATCTAATTTTGAAGGCATTAAGCCTTCTTCCATTTTATCAATTTTTTCCAGGTCCGGAAAAATTTCTGCTTCTAAAAAATCGTAGCATGTATCACGCATCATGATCTCTTCTTCTCCCCAGTTTTCAGCAATAAATATGTCTTCTACTTTTGCTTCCTTGATAATAAATTCTCCTCCTTTTATTGATTTCTTTTCTTCAGACATAACGGCATAAGTTTTAATTTCAGTACTACAATACAATAGGCCACGATTGAATTCATTTCACCAAGTGTATTTTCCTTGATGTAAAATCTTGTCATTTCCCAAATTGTTTTATTTTGTCTCTGCATATTTTACAGCATTTCAAAAATCCCTGCGGCTCCTTGCCCTGTACCAACGCACATGGTGACCATTCCGTATTTTTGATTTCTTTTTTTCATTTCACTGAGAAGTTGAACGGATAATTTGGCACCTGTACAACCCAATGGGTGGCCAAGGGCTATTGCTCCTCCATTTACATTAACAATTTCAGGGTTAATATCCAGTTCTCTTATAACAGCTAATGATTGACAGGCAAACGCCTCATTTAATTCAACTTGTTCAATATCATTAAGTTTCAATCCCGCTTTTTCCAATGCTCCCGGGATAGCGTAAATCGGACCTACTCCCATGATCTTTGGCTCTAAACCTGCAACATGGTATGAGACCAGACGGGCGATAGGTTCAATGTTTAGCTCTTTAATTCTTTTTTCGCTCATTACCATAACAAATGCAGCTCCATCTGAGGTTTGAGATGAGTTTCCAGCGGTAACTGTTCCACCCATTGCAAAAACAGGTCTTAATTTGGCTAAAGCTTCAATATTTGTTCCTTTTCTTGGTCCTTCATCAGTTTCTACAGTGAATTCTCTTTCTTGTCTCTTCTCCCTATTATCAAGGTATATCTCTTTAACCTGTATAGGGACTATTTCATCTTTAAAGTTTCCGTTTTCCAATGCTTTTAGTGCTTTCATATGGGAATGGTACGAAAATTCATCCTGGTCTTCCCGTGATATTTTATATACGCTGGCGACTTCTTCGGCGGTCAATCCCATTCCCCAGTACCAATCTGGGTTGTTTTTGGCAACATCATAGTTTGGAATTACTTTCCATCCACCAAATGGAATAGGGGACATGCATTCTACTCCTCCAGCAATAATACAGTCTGCCATACCCGCTTTGATTTTTGCGGCAGCTATGGCTATGGTTTCCAGTCCTGAAGAGCAATATCTATTAACGGTGACACCAGGAACTTTTACGGTGTCTAACCCCATTAATGAAATCATTCTACCAATATTAAGTCCTTGCTCGGCTTCAGGTGTTGCATTTCCACAAATAACATCATCTATGGTGCTGGAATCCAGATTGGGCAAATCGCTCATAATTTTACGAACAACCTGTGCGCCTAAATCATCCGGACGATAAAATTTAAATCCTCCTTTTTTGGATTTTCCTACTGCTGATCGATATCCTGCTACAATATATGCTTCCATGTGCGTGGTTGTTATTTTAATTCTTTGGAATCTGTAATAATTCCGTTTTCATATTTTACAATGGAACGTATAGTTTCGTTTTTATCATAAAAAACCCATTTCCCATTCTTTTTTCCATTTTTAAAGTTTCCGGTTAAGCGGATTACTCCGGGGGAATTTTTAAAGTAATAACTCCAGATTCCATTTTTCATTCCTTTTCTGTAGGATCCCTCAACTCTCTTGATTCCATTTGAATACCATTTTGTAAAAGACCCATTTTTTAAATCATTCAGATAAGCACCTTTTTCAATCATCTTGCCTGTTGATCCATTATATCTTACAAACTCTCCATTGAGTTTGTTGTCTTTGTAATTCATTTGTAAAATCAACATTCCGTTCCGGGAATACGATTGCCAGGTACCCCACTTTTTTCCCTGGTCATCCAGTTTGTTTCTATGCATAACTGTGTCCGGAGCATATTTAGGTCTTAATGCCGTCAGGTTTTCAGGGTACTGATTAAAGCTCATCAGTCCAAATAAAGTTATCAGTATCAGTATTTTCTTTAATAACGCCATTAACTTTGTTTTTACGTTTAGTTTCTTAATGGTTTTCCTGTTGTCAGGATACTTTGTATTCTTTCTAAAGTTTTCTTTTCTCCAAGTAAGGATAAAAAGGCTTCTCGTTCTAAATTCAATAAATATTGTTCGGAAACCATAGTTTTGTTCGAAAGGTCACCTCCACAAAGAACGTATCCTAATTTTTCAGAAATTAATTTGTCGTGCTCGGAAATGTATTTACCACTATACATTGTATATGCTCCAGCATAAACCATTCCAAGTCCTTGCCTTCCCAGTACTCTTATGTCTTTTCTTTCTTTAGGGCCAGTGTATCCTGCATTAGCCATATCGAGTACTGCTGTTTTTGCTTCGGTAATTTGACGTTCCTGATTGACTACATATTTATCTCTGCCTTTCTTGTAAAATCCTAATTCAAATGCCTCTGCTGCAGATGTGGAGACTTTTGCCATTCCGATGGTTAAAAATTTATCTCTTAAAGATGGCAATTCTATATCTCCGTCAAATGTTTCATCCGAAAGTCTTAGTGCAAACTCTTTCGTTCCACCACCTCCAGGTATTACTCCGGCACCTACTTCTACCAACCCTGTGTAGGTCTCAGCGCTTGCAACTACTTTATCTGCATGCAGCGCTATTTCACATCCTCCTCCCAATGCCAGGGCATGGGGCGCTATGACTACGGGTATAGACGAATAACGGATGCGCATCATTGTCTTTTGGAAATACCGTACTGCAAAATCAAGTTCGTCAAATTCCTGTTCTATGGCGAGCATGAAGACCATTCCTAAATTTGCACCGGCAGAAAAGTTGTCGCCTTGATTCGCAATCACTAATCCTTTCCACCCTTCGGTCTCAGCAATATCAATGGACTTATTAATGCCCTGGAGCACTTCACTGCCCATTGTATTCATTTTTGTATGGAATTCCAGGTTCAGAACTCCGTCACCTATATCGTATAATGTGGTTCCTGCATTTTTCCAGACTACATTTGATTCATCGAAGTTGCTTAATGTGATAAATTGTTCAGTTCCTGGTATTGACTTGTATGTTTTGGAAGGAATGTCGTAATATTGTTTTACGCCTCCTTCAACTTTGTAAAAGCTTTCATTTCCATCGGCCAGCATTTCTTGTATCCATTGTGTAACTTCAATACCAGATTTTTGCATTAAACCAACTGCATTTTTAATTCCTACTGCATCCCAGGTTTCAAAAGGTCCCAATTTCCAACCAAAACCAGCTTTCATGGCCTGGTCTATTTTATATAGTTCATCTGAGATTTCGGGTATTCGATTGCCTACGTATGCGAAAAGGCTGGTGAAAATTCCTCTGTAAAATTCTCCTGCTTTGTCTTTCCCCATGGCTAAAATGCCGATTCTTTTTGTGAGGTTGTCTTCAGCTTTTGCAAGGTCCAGTGTGGCAAATTTTACTTTTTTGGTTGGCGTGTATTCCAATGTTTCCAGATTAAGTTCCAGAATGGTCCTTTTGCCGTTTTCATCTTTTTCTTTTTTATAGAAACCTTGTCCTGATTTTGATCCCAGCCAATTGTTTCCTTCCATTTTCGAAATGTATTCCGGAATGGTGAATTCGGAATTGAATTCGTCTTCAGGGCAATTTTGCTGAACGCCTTTGGCTACTTTAATTAAGGTGTCCAATCCAACAACGTCACAAGTTCTGAATGTTGCGGATTTTGGTCGCCCCAAAACAGGCCCGGTAAGTTTATCAACTTCACCTACTGTCATTCCAAGTTCTTTTACTTTGTGGAATAGGTTCATAATGCCGAAAACTCCAATTCTGTTTGCTATAAATGCCGGAGTATCTTTACAGAGAACGGTGGTTTTACCCAAATATTTGTCGCCATAGTTCATTAGAAAGTCTATTACGATTGGGTCTGTTTCAGGCGTAGGGATGATTTCCAATAACTTTAAATACCGTGGTGGATTAAAAAAGTGAGTTCCACAAAAGTTTTTTTGGAAGTCTTCACTTCTTCCTTCCAACATCATATGGATTGGAATTCCAGATGTGTTTGATGTGATTAAGGTTCCTTTTTTTCGATGTTTTTCAACTTCGTCGAAAACCTTTTTTTTGATATCCAGATTCTCAATAACAACTTCTATGGTCC
Source organism: Flavobacteriales bacterium (assembly GCA_002720635.1). Taxonomy (GTDB): domain Bacteria; phylum Bacteroidota; class Bacteroidia; order Flavobacteriales_C. The sequence continues at coordinate 14,244 of PBJD01000012.1, forward strand.
AATCGCAATCTGCAATTTTGTGAAGATCATCTTCAAAATTTCCTGTTTCAATTTTTCGGGCTTCTGTCTTTTTGTAAAGGGGTGAGGGATTTGATTTTATAGCAAAAGAAAGGGCATCATTAACGATTCTGTTTCTTACCGGTTTGCTTTCTAATGTAAGGCCTTTTTCTGCTTCTTTTTCAGATACTTCTTTTGGTATAATATCTAAAAGTATAACTTCAACACCTATGTTCGCGAAATGACATGCAATACGTGATCCCATTACACCGGATCCCAGTACCCCGATTTTATTTATTTTCCTCATAGTTATATGAATAATAGAAGCGTTGGTAAATGTATCTTTCTACCAACTTATTCCATTAAAAGTTTCATAAAACATATAGAAAATATTGACCTATGAATCGTTGTATATCTTTTTAACCAGGTGATCGTATTTTTCAAGTATCGGTTTGCGTTTCGGTTTCATCGTTGGTGTAAGTTCTCCGCCTTCAACAGACCATTCACAATTTACCAATTCGAATTTTTTAATTTGTTCGGTTTGTCCAAATTGTTCATTGTATCCTTTAACATCTGAAGATATAGCACTGATTACTTCTTTATTGGAACATATATCATCATTTGAGCTACAGTTTAATCCTTTATCCTTAGCCCAGGTTCGAATGTGTTCAAAAGCAGGTACTATTAGTGCTGAGGCGTGTTTTTCTCCTTCTCCTATAACCATTATCTGCTCGATGAATTGAGAAGCTTTCATTGTGTTCTCAATAGGGCCCGGTGCAACATATTTTCCACCTGATGTTTTGAAAATTTGTTTTTTACGATCTGTAATTTTTAAAAAGCCATCTTCAAATGTTCCAATGTCTCCTGTGTGGAACCATTCATCGGTCATTACTTCATTCGTTAAATCCGGTGATTTAAAGTAACCCATCATTACATTGGGTCCTTTGGCCAGGATTTCTCCATCATCCGCTATTTTAACTTCTACTTTTTCGATAACTTTTCCAACCGTTCCGAATTTAGTTCCATTGTCCAATAATGTGTTTACTGAAATTATTGGAGATGTTTCAGTTAGTCCATATCCTTCAAGGATGGGTAGTCCAATTCCCCAAAAGAATTTTTGCAATCGTTCCTGAAGAGCTGCAGAACCGGAAACTATAACCTTTACGTTTCCACCCAAACCTTGTCTTATTTTTGAATAAACTAATTTGTCGGCTATAAAATTTCTATTTGTTCCAATTTCAAACTTTTGGGCTTTGCCTACTGCCCAAAAGAATAATTTTTTTATAATCCCGCTCTTTTGACTACCTCCGGCAATGACTTTATCGTATACTTTTTCAATGAGTCTGGGGACTGCTGTAAATACGTGAGGTTTTACTTCCTTGATGTTGTCTCCTATGGTTTCCAGGCTTTCCGCGTAGTAAATTTTGATTCCCCCAAGTAAATAAAGGTTTAAAACGGTTCTTTCAAATACATGACATACGGGAAGGAAACTTAGAGCGACATCACCAATTTCAGTAGGTAGTAGTGGTTTTCCTGCTACAACATTGGAAATAAGGTTGTTGTGGCTCAGCATTACTCCTTTTGGATTGCCTGTGGTCCCTGATGTGTAAATTATGGTTGCAAGGTCAGATGCCTGAATATTGTCAATTCTTTGCTGAAGCTCTTCCTGATGTTGCCCTTTTCCGAGTTCAAGAATTTCAGTCCAGTGTTTTGCTTCTTCAATCGAATCAAATGTATACACATCGATTATTGTTGGTGACTCTTCTTTTGCTTTTAGAACTTTTTGCAAAATTTCCTCATCACTAACAAAAACGTATTTTACCTCAGAGTGATTGAAAATATATACATAGTCGCTGGCAGAAATTGTAGGGTACATAGGACACAATATTGCACCAACCTGAGAAACGGCATAGTTTAAGATGTTCCATTCCGGCCGGTTGTTATTGATTGAGGCGATCTTGTCTCCTGGTTGAATGCCAATTTCTATTAGAGCATTACTCATTTGATGAACTTTATCGCTGAATTCCTGAGTTGAATATTTTCTCCATTCACCATTTTCTTTGGCTGCTAGACAGTCATCAAATGGATGATTTTTTAAAGCGTAAGGAAGGATGTCAAATGTTCTCGTGATTTCCATATGAATTATTTTTTTTGGGCATTGGCTGTTAATAACAACGGCAACTTATTTTATTTTTCTCCGTAAAGCGTTCTAAAAACGTCTTTAAATTAACGAGAGAATTTTGTAAAGGTTATTGAATAAAGATAAAAACATTATTGACTTTTAAAAAAAACGTTTCTTGTTACTGATTGATTAACAATTGGTTTTTTAATAAAAAAATAAATAATGTTTTATTTATTCCGGTATTAATTAGTATCATAAATGATAATGTAAAAAATGACTTGCTAATAGATGTTTAGAAAAAAGATGAGGAAAATTATTACAGTTGTTGTTTGTTTGTTTTCATTTGAATCTTTTGCTCAATGGGAAAATGCTTATGCGTTTGGTGGTGCGGGTACTTCTTATTATCATGGAGACCTGAACGCTATGTTACCGTCACCGGAAATCCTTAAACCAAGTTTTAAACTTGGTTTTGGTTACAATTTCAATAAGCGATATGGTGCTGTTTTACACTATACTCAATCTTCACTGAGTGCTTCTGATGAATATTCCAATAATGCAGTTAAAAATGCAAGAGGATTAAGTTTTGTATCTCCACTCACTGAGATTGGTTTAAATCTTAAAATAAGAAATATTACAGGGAAACAGGAAACCTACATAGGATATATTCTTACAGGGATAAATTATTTTCAATTTAATCCAACCTTAACCAGATCAGAGTTTGCCAGTATTAATTATGTCCCTGAACGGGATTTTCCAAAGTCGGGAGTTAATATTCCTTTTGGTGTTGGTTTTGGAATATGGTTAACTGATAATTTTGGATTAGTATGGGAAGCAGCGCTTCACGCAACTTATACAGATTATATTGATGGTGTTAGTAGCAATGGAAATCCTAACTACAAGGATACTTTTGTAGATTCACATATTAAGTTGCTGTATTCTTTTTCACAATGGGTGGGAAGAGGAAAGAAAACACAAAAAAAATCCAAGGGTTGGTCACCTCGAAAGGTAAAGCCTCTGCAATGTCCAGGACTCTGATTTTTTGAATATTCAGTTTAAGCTTTTTAAATAATCGATCAGGGAATTAAATGTTGTTTCTTTACTCAAAGAATTTAAAATAGCAGAGTTAATCGCAAGAACCAAGTTGTTTTCAGGTATAAATATCAATTTTGAAGATGTTCCACCAAAGAATCCATTTTTTGAGACAATGTTACGGATTGGGTCATATTTTATACCACCCATTATTTCTTTGTCAGGTGTTTTTTTTATCAAATTGATATCTATTTTGCTAAAGATAAATTGTCCCCAGTCTGCCAGGTTGGATGCTGATAAATAAATGTGCTGGTTTCCAAATGTACCATCATCAAAAGGAAGTCCTCTTGTTTTTAGGTTGTCGCATAGTTGAAATATGGAGTCTGAAAAAAGCCTGTATCCATATGCTTTGTTGAGGATGGTGTCGGTGGATGCTGAGACAATGCCTCTTATAAGAGGCATTGTCTCAAATATTGTGTTTACGTAGTTTGAAAATGAGGTGCTGGTTATTTTTTCAATTAATGAGGATAGTACCAGATAGTTTAAATCTGAGTAAGCAAACGAATCTCCGGGTACAAAGTTTAATTTCGGTTTTTCTTTTGCTAGAATTTTTAAAATATCAGTATTATTAAAACGAACACTTCTTTCTGATAGTTTTAAATTCCAGTTATTGTATACTTTACGATGATAAAGCTTTGCATAAAGATGAGGAAGTCCCGATTGGTGTTTTAACAAATGCTCAATTTGAATATTTTCATAGGGAAAAGTGTTTATGTATTTATTTACTTTATCCTTTGGTTGTAGCCGACCTGTATTGAATAGGTTTTCGAAAATATAATAAATTATGGTTTGGGAAATCTGACCAATGTTGAACACTGTTGAGTCATTGATCATGGTCCCGAAAACTCTTTCTTTTGGACCATAATTTTCTTTGAAAATAAAGGTGTTTTTTTCTTTTATTGCTATCTGTCCTGTAAAATTATGAGGAATTAAGCTGGATATTGAATCATTGCATAATGTATTTGACCATAATAGGTTTGAGAAAAATAAAAAGAGGAGTCCAGTTACTTTCGCCATTCTGTTTTGTGTTCAAGTGTTTTGCGTTGACTTCTGGGCCAGTCTATATCTGGATATCCAATATAAAATAAACCTAAACATCGGTCTTTTTCTCCCAGGTTTAAATAAGATTTCATTTCTTGGGAATAAGCTATATTTCCTGAGCTCCAGTAACCTCCTAAACCATATGCAGTAGCGGTTAAATGAATGTTTTGTACGGAACATGCAACGGCAGCAATTTCTTCTATTTCGGGAATCCTTTCTGTTTCTTGCCGTTTCATACAAATTGCAATAACCACTGATGATAAAGTGGGGCGGGTTAAAAATTTATCGTATTTTCTTTGAAAAAACTCATCTTCTGCAACAGAGTTTTTATAGGTGTCAGCCATGAATTCCCCTAATTCCTTTAAGGCTTCTTCCTGGAAAATAACAAAATGCCAGGGTTCTGTTTTTCCATGGGTAGGTGCCCATCTGGCGCTGTTTAAAATTTCTTTGATTTGATCATCAAGAACTTTTCGCGGTTTAAAATCTTCTGGTTTAATTGTTCTTCGATCTTTTATTAATTCTCTGGTGTCGCTCAGACTGTGTTTCATTTTTTTTAAGGTATTAAAATTTCGTAATTACCGGTTGTAAAGTCATAAGATTTATTTCTTAACCAAAAAGGTATACTTGATAGAACCGATACACTTCCACCAATTCCGGTATACAGTGGAATTAATGTTTCATTATTACTTTCGTATCCTTCTGCAATAGCCATTGTTACGCCTTTGGTTAAAAACCCAAGTCCGGTAAATAAAAAGGGGCTCATAATTCCTCGCCACTTTTTTACTTTTTTACTTTCAATTTCTAAATATTTTATATCGCTTACTGAGATTTCCATACCGTCCGATAAAATAAAACCGGAATCTGAGGTAGTAATCAATGTTCCGACATCTTTGGTGATTTCAACACCCAAAGCCGAATCGGAGTAAAGTTTAAAATAGATTTTTGTTCCGAAGTCAATTTCTTTACTTTTCTCAGTTGTTGTGTTCCTGATCATAACCTGCGAGCTCGCGGCATAAAAACCGATCATACAGGCTATAAAACACAATCTTGTGAAAAACTTCATGGGGTTAAAAAAGTATTACTAAATAATGTTATCTAAGTTAGTGTAAATTTCAAATTTTATTAAAATGTCCGGTAAATTAATTGATAGAATTCCAACCCTTGCATTGAGTGATTTTCTGGAGGGAAGCAAAGAGCTTAAAAATAAATTTGTTAAAGATTTAGGGGGTGCTTTTGAATCTATTGGTTTTGTAGCTATTAAAAATCACGGTTACTCAATTGAAAGTCAAAGTAGTTTATACAGTTCGATTAAGGAATTTTATGAGTTGCCCGATGAGTTAAAAATTCAATATGATGGCAGTAAAACTGGCGGGCAACGAGGATATACTGGTAAAGGAAAAGAACATGCTGCTGGCAGGAAAGTTGGCGATTTGAAAGAGTTTTATCACATAGGAAAGGAAATTAAGGAGAGCAGTTCTCTTCACTATCAACCGAATATTTTTCCATCTGAGGTCCCTCAATTTAAAACGCAAACCTTGCATGCTTATGCAACTTTAGAAAAGATTGGAAAAAATATGTTGCGTGCCATTGCCTTATTCTTAGAGTTGGATGAGGGACATTTTGAAAATAAGGTAGATAAAGGGATAAGTATTTTAAGACCTCTTCATTATTTTCCTATTGAAAATCCGTCTACAATTCAGGAAGGTGCTGTTCGTGCAGCTGAACACGGTGACATTAATTTAATTACTCTTTTAATGGGGGCAAGTGCAGAAGGGCTTGAGGTAAAGCAAAGAGATGGCAAATGGATTCCCATAACGGCTGTTCAGGATTGTTTGGTGGTAAATGTTGGGGATATGCTTCAAAGGTATACGAACGGAAGGCTAAAATCAACAGTGCATAGGGTAGTTAACCCGACTCAGGAAAAGATGAAAACGTCCAGGTTTTCAGTGCCTTTTTTTATGCATGCTAATCCCGATATGGATTTGAGCTGTTTATCAACATGCGTTTCAGAGGATAACCCAAAAAAATATGAAGACATTACTGCCGAAGGCTTCCTAATGCAACGGTTGAAGGAAATTGGACTGTTGAGTTGAAATTAGCGTAAAATTCAGCAACAACCTCCACCTGGACTACATGTATTTTGAGTATTATTTACAGGTGAAGAAACTGTATTGTTTTTTGAATCTTTTTCGGGAACAATACAGTACCCTTTTGCCAAACAATCGGTATTTGTGCTTTTTAAAATAAACCTGCCGTTGATAAAGTCCAGGTTGTATTTTCCAATAGTGTCTGTTTCGTATTCTACTTCAATTTCCAAATTCTCGAGAGAAAGCACCTTTTCAGAAATATCCAGTATTGACTTAAGTTTTTGTGCGCTTAATCTGTGGTTGTAATCATCGGCTGCCCACAATTGAAAATTAATTACAGCTTCTTTTCGAAGAGCACCTCCACAATCTACAAAGGTCTTTTCTATTTTACCTATTTCCGTGACGTGAAAATGTTCTGGAACTTTATCTCCATTGGGTAATATGAATTCAACTTGATTGAGTTCTTGAAGGATTATTTTTAAAGCGGATAATTTCATAGTTTGTGCTGTTTGTGCAAAAATAAGACAATAGTGCTCAATTTATTCCAATTGAATATTTTTATTCGATTCCATGAAAGAGTTATTGTTGGAATGCTATACTGTAGTTGAAAAATTACCTTGTTATTTTGAAGGGGATGTTACCGGTTGCAACATTTCCATTTCCGTCCTTAGCAAATATAAAAAGGCGATATTCTCCCGGCGATGAAATATAAAATGTGACGTTGTTTTTTTGTGTATCGGACTTTTTAAAAACTCCTCTCAGTGGCTTTGGGGCTTTTTCTTTATCTCCTCCTGTTTTTTTATCGGTGCTTTCGGGTATTACCTGCCATTGGTAGTGTATTTCATCTCCGTCGGGGTCTGAGATGTCTACATTAGCCTGTAGCGGTGTACTAACTTTTTGGGTAATGTTGTTGTGTCCTTTTTTATCGGACAATGTAAAGTTAGCTATGCTTGGTGCTCCGTTCTGCGGTTTTTCACCAGTCCAACCTTTAATCATGATGTCCATTACTTCAGTTTCTTCTCCTTCCCGGGTGAACATACTGAACCAGGTTGAGGTGGTTTCTTGTTTTTGACCCCACAAAAACACGTAACTTCCCAGGCAGGTTGATGTGTCTTTAAGGATACTTGTGAAGCTGGCTTGGTAGGTTTTTGCCTTTTCGGAACTGGTTTCTTCAAGGGCTGCTCCCCAGGAGGTTTTTCCTACTTCCCACCATCCATAGGGTCCCCACTCAGCAACAATGTAGGGTTTGTTCCAATCGTACATGTGTATAGCGTCCTTTAAATAGGAGATGTTTCCGTAGGTGTTTATCCCTAAAATGTCCAAGCTGGGTGTGTGTTCCTTAATCAGTTTCACCTCCGCAACATCCAATCCTGCTGTAACCAGCATGGTTGGATGATTGGGGTCTTCTTCTTTTACAACCTTACAAACCTCTTCCATGTGCTTCCAAACTTCGAAATTGGTGTAATCCAAGTCCATTTCGTTGCCAACACCCCATATTAATATGGAGGGATGATTTTTGTATTTGCGAACGGTCTCTCGTACCATTTTTAGTTGGGAGGCTAGTGCTTCCTTGTTGGAATAATCAAACCCTTGTCGTTCTTGTCCTATCCAGATACCAAAGCAAACGGTTAAATCGTGCTTTTCAGCATTGTTTAGTATGTTGTCGGTTTGTGCATCAACTCCCCAGGTACGGATCGAATTGCCTCCATATTTCTTTAATTTTTCAAGGTTTTCGGTTCCTCCAGCTCCCTTAATATAATAAGGCTTTCCATCTTTTAAGAGTTTATAACCTCCTTTTTTCTTTACAATCTCAACTTTCGTCCCAAAAACCATAACGGGAAGAAAAATCATACATAGAACAAGTTGAGCTGAATATTTCATTTTGATTTTGTTTTTACTATTCTAATTTTTGATAAACTTTAACATAATCTACTTCCATATATTTAGGATATTCCAAAGAGGCAGCATCTATTGTTCCTCCTAAGTTTCCGCCAACAGCAGTATTTAAAATGATATGAAATTCAGTGTCAAACGGCCAGGTGCTCGATATGTTTGGATTGCTTCTGATTACTCGAAATGTTTCTTCATCGTCAAAATACCAGATGATTTTATTTTCGTCCCATTCGATGCTGTACAAGTGAAATTGATTGTCTTCTGTGAAGGGAGTTGCTGATCCAATGTATTGATGATTGTCAAAATTGTCGGCAAAATGGAGTGTGTTTAAAATTTCATGAGGTGCATTTCCAACATATTCCATGATGTCGATTTCGCCACTCATGGGCCAGTTTTGCGATGGAGTGGAAGGCAACAGCCAAAAGGCATGCCAAAGCCCTTTTGTGTTTGCCATTCGAATCATTGCTTCAATTTTCCCGTATTTGAAGTCCACTTTTCCTTTTGTTCGCATTCTTGCAGAGGTGTAACTATAGCCATTGTAATCTTCAGCAACTGCTTTTATTAGTAATTTACCGTTGCTTACACGTGCATTTTCTTTTCTGTAGTATTGGTCTTCGTTGTTTCCCCATCGCCACAAACCATAATTTGCTCCATCGCCTATTTGAAATTCCCAGTTGTTTATAGTGTCAATTGCATTACCTCCGAATACATCCTCCCAAACAAGTGTGTATTCAGTTTCTATTGGATCACTTTGTTTGCAGTTGAGCAATGTGAATGAAAACAAAATGATTATTAAATTAATTAATGTTCTCAAGTGAAAAAATATTATTTGGTTATTCTGCTTACTATGGTTTTATTGTCGCTGAGTGTAATTTTTGCAATGTAAGTTCCTTTGGAATAATTACTCATATCAATAATTGTTTTGCTTGAATTTACAGGAAGCGTTTCCATGAGTTTCCCATCAATGGATATGATGTCTATCGTTTCTACTGAATTGTCCTTTTTTAATTCGAAAATAATTTGATTTGATTCTTGAACTGGATTGGGATAAATTGAGATTAATTTTTTTAATTCTTCCTGAGTATAAGTGGAAGCAATTTCTTTAGACAAAACAAAATTATCGAGCCATATGGTATCTTCGTTTTCCGTCGAAGGGTTCAGTAAGAATACAAATTTTTCAACAATTTGAGAGGGTGATATGTTTGCGAAATCCATGGAATAGGTTTCCCAATCATCAGAGGCAACTGTTGTTATGGAGTCTATTGAAAGCTGAGTGCTGTTGGCGTCTTGCATACTGACTAAAAATTTTTGAGGTGCGTTAGGGTCGTACAAATCAATTTTGGCTGAAATATATGAGTCTGTAGTGAATGGATTTCTAAATGAACCCCCAAAGGCGCCGTCTGGAACAGTTGTCCATTTTATGAACTGACCGCAATTGTTTGATGTATTATTGGCATTCGTTATAGGGTTTTTCAACACTGTAAAATTTCCGTTTGAAAAATCAAACGACACGTTTCTTTGGCAATCAAAATCCTCGGCAATGGAGTCAATTGCTGTGCTTGTTTCACATGGATTATAGAATTCAGGTCCCATTATGTTGTCGATATAAAAGACGTGATTGGTATTGTTTCCTGGGTCAAACAGAATTACCATTCGATCCACGACTGTATTATCAACGCCAGCATCGGGTTGCTGGTCAAAATTAAAAGTTAGAAGTTCCCAGTCGTTTGTACCTGAGGTGGTGGTTTTATATTCGCTGTGTCGTCCTGTTGGGTAATTACCGGGTTGCGCACTTAAGCTGTTCTCAAGGGTGATTTGAACGGTTACAGAAACATCTGTTTTTACCATCATGGTGATTTTTTTTGAACCGCTTAGATAATCCGATAGGTCGTTCATGGGGGAACTGGGGTCCATTATAATTACATCATAGGGAACACCTACGTTTCTTGTGTACTTTGCACAAGTAGCGGAGCTATTTATTCCTGACTGATTTGTGTTTGTTGTATTGTTTTCCAAATCTCCATTTCTGAAACCATAGGTGATTTTTGGAGTTCCTTCAAAATCATCGTAAAGTTGCTGTGCTTTTGAGTACGTGAACAATAAAAGAAAGGAAATTAACAGCGAAATTTTGCTTCGTTTCATGGCTATTCAAGGTTTAAATAAGGGGTAAATGGAACTTCAGAGAACTAATAAAATATACCATTTATTCCTTTAAATTCAAAATATAAAGCGTTAGTTGAAAGGAGGTTAAACCCTTAATAAATTATTCATTTACTGAAAAATTCGTCTTTAAATCACCAACGCTTAAGGTGAAGTCTCCCGACTCCACAATCCATTTGTTTTCTTTACCTACAAATGCAAGTTCTATTACGGGTATTGTTAATTTAAAGCGTTTCTTTTCGCTCGGTTTTAGTTTGATTTTCTCAAAGCCCCTCAGTCGTTTTACACTGGGAGTTATATTGGCAACAAGGTCCGAGCAAAATGCTTGTACGACTTCACTTCCTTCTATGTCTGAATTATTTGTTAGGGTAACTTCTATTTTAATGGTATCTGATTTAGCATATGTTTTTTTATCCAATTTGAGTTCTGAATACTCAAAACTTGAATAGCTCAATCCGTAACCAAAATTCCATTGATATACAGTTCCTTTGAATTTTGCATCGTAATCGCTGAGAGAGGATGTTTGTCCTAGAAAACGGTTGGTTTTTTCGGTGTGCTTATGGTCATAGGTTATATTTAGGCCTTGATATTTTGGGTAGGTAAAAGGAAGTTTTCCCGAAGGATTGTTCAGTCCAAAAATTGTTTCCGCTATTGCTGTTCCTCCTTCATCTCCAGGAAGGTATCCAATTAATATTGCATTCATTAAGGGTTCTATTTCTCGAAGTATTCTTGGACGTGCTGTTGTAGTCACCACAACGATGGGTTTACCGGCTTTGTGTAGTTCGCGAACGAGGTTTTGTTGCGCTTTTGGAAAATCAAGTGAATTGATGTCTGCAGGCCCTTCTGCTGCAGGGTCTTCTGCAAGGCAAATGATAATTACATCATGATTTTTTGCTTCTTTTAATGTTTCAGCTGTATTGATGTTTGAATCTAAACTGCTTCCTTCCATGTAGGTTACATTNGGNGAAAGTNATTTNAAAGATTNTTGTATNGTNTTNTTNCCTGGTGTGTTGTATNTNGTTTCATCTCCNTGCCANGTGTGTGTCCANCCNCCATTCATATAGTTTAATGAATTTGCNCCNGGTCCGGTNACCAAAANCTTTTTTTCGNTACTCAATGGAAGTATNNTTTCATTTTTTACNAGTGTTATGGCTTCNTTGGCTGCATTTAAACTTTGANTGATGTGTTTNTCAGAGCCAAAGTCTNNATATTCATTAAAGTTTGGAAANGGNGTTTCAAATAATCCAAGCTTTTGTTTCATNNTTAAGATTCTTCTNACGGATTCGTCCAATCTTGTTTCTTTGATTTTTCCTTCTTTNACCAATTCAATTAGTGCATCNTTGAAGGAATAATCATTTGGTGTCATACTCATGTCAATTCCTGCGTTTATGGCCAAATGAACGGCTTCTTTCATGTTGGATGCTATATGATGATCTTTGTAAAGTTTGATTATNTCTTCCCAGTCTGTTAAAACAACTCCCTTAAATCCGAGTTCATCCCTTAAAACTGTTGTAAGCAATTCGCGGCTGGCGTGAACAGGAATCCCATTTACTTCACCTGAGTTTACCATAATACTCATGGCTCCTTCTTCAACTGCGGTTTTAAAGGTGGGTAAAAAATATTCCTTTAACACTCTATCTGGAATCCATGCAGGAGTTCGGTCCTTTCCAGAGAGAGGAAAACTGTAACCCACATAGTGTTTTAAGCATGCGGCTACTTTATGAGGATGTTTTGCATCGTTTCCTTGATATCCTTTTACAAAGGCTTTTCCCATTGTTTTTGCGAGGTGGACGTCTTCGCCGAATGTTTCGTAAAAGCGCCCCCACAAAGGTTGACGTGCCAAATCGAGAACGGGTGAAAAGTTCCACGGTATACCTGATGCCGAAACGTCATAGGCTGTTATTGATGCTGCATTTTCAACGATTTTAGGATTCCATGTTGCAGCGAGTGCAATTTGCTGAGGAAACAAGGTTGCTCCAACAGTATAGTTTGCTCCATGAATGGCGTCTATTCCATAGATAATGGGTACTTTACTTCCTTGAGATGTTGCCTTTTTTTGAATGGTTGTTATGATTTTCTTCCAGTGTTCTCTTGAAAATGGATAGCCTGCTGCATTTAAAATTGACCCTACATAATATTTGTTAACCGCAATATCCAGCTTTGAAGAATCTATTTCATGTGGGACTTTTAGGTTGTAGACTTCTCCTTTTGAAATGACGTCAATATTTACCTGTGTCATTTGTCCTATTTTTTGTTCGATGGACATNGTATTNATTATACTGTCAATTGCGGATTCTGTTTTTGANACTTTTTTGGTTACTTCTTTTTGATTGTGATTTTTTTCACTGCATGCTTCAGCTATGAGTAAAATCAGTAGGAGCCATAAGGAGCTTTTAATGTTTTTCATTTTCATTGATTTTGATATCGTCTAGTAATACTTTTCCGGATGTTTTGNCTTTGAAGGTGATTTGTTTGATTTGGTCTAAAACAAAATTNTTTTCTNTTAATTTAAAATCTTTAAGTGGGATTTTTACGAGGGTCCATTGGGAGTGATTTGATATTTCTTGCTGTGTAATGAGTTTGGAAGATTTGTGACCTTTAAAATCCTCAATTGAAATGTAAAATTCAGCAATAGAGTCTGTTTTTATTTTGAATTCTAATGTACTGAATTCTGTAATTCCTCTGAAATTTATTTGATACCAGTTGTTCCAATTTATTCCCCATTGTGCCCAATTGCAATTTTTAGTTTCAAATTCCCATTTTATATATCTTTCTCCGTTGCTGTCGATAGCTTCCTCTAGTGAGTGGCAGAGTTTTCTGCCCGTTGCCCATGCAGATTTAATCAGGTTCCCCTCTTTGTAAATTTGTTGNTTTTTTGCTCCTTTTGGTTTCATGTTTTCTACTTCTTGGAGCATATTTTTGTATTGGTTTTTTGAGAAGTCTATTAATGTGATTTCATCTATAAAAAATTTCCCTGCTCCTTCCAATTGAAATTTTAATTGTTTGACTGATGATGCATCAATGTCATCATTTTCAATTTCATTTCCCAATGGAAAGTCCCAAAGTGGAACGATTACTTGTTTCCAGGATGTATCGATGGAAAGCCCTTTTAGGTATTTTTTACAATCTATGAATAGGTAGCTTCCTCCTCCTGAAAAATCTTCGAGGGATGCTACAATTGGTATGGAGTTTACTTCTCCAGAATGGGTTCTTACAAAAAAGCTAAGTGCTTTATTTTCAACATGTTTTTTGATGTTTACAGGCTGCCAGTTGTTGAAGCTGTTACCAAAACCAATCCATTCGCAACCCAGGTTTTTATCCCATGAAATTTTAATTGATGCTTTTCCTTTGTAGTAGGTTTCTTTACTGATGNTAAATTCACCACAATTGAATANTGAATTCCACATGGTTCCTTCTGCNTCAGAATATACNACCGACTTAATTTTTTCTTGTTGTTTTGGTTGTTCATATTCATCGTATAGTTGAACTTTTCCCATTTCTATTTGACAAGATTGTATCAAAACGACAAAGAATNATATGGAGATGAATNTATTCAAGGTTTATAACTTTCGTTTTCTGTAAAAATTACGTGGTCAACAAATGCTTCTGATCGTATTCCAGAATCTTTATTGGCTAAAAAGAATATTCTAATTCCAATTAGTTTGGTGGGTTCAGGTAAACCATTTCCATTTACTTGGGCAGGGTTTCCTTCAGAATCGTATTTTAAATCTCCATATTTTATACTAAAAAGGCTCCACTCATCTTTCTCATACCAATATTCATAAATGTATCCGTCTTCCGTGTTNTCATTGAATATTCCATCTCCGTTTTCATCTTCTTCAAATAAAATTTGAACAAAACTTCCATTGGGGGCAGGTCCTGTATTACTAATCATTTTCACGCCCATGTTAAAAAATAAGGTGTTTGCATTAGCCGGTAAATTAAATCCCGAATCGGGAGCGTTTAATTTTACATATCCTACGGCCCAGTCCCAGCTTACGAGTCCATCCCATTTGTAATAACAATTTCCTTTTGCTGCTTTACCATCTGAGCAGACTATTTCTCCACTCACTGTGGTTTGGTTGAACAATTCCCAATGACTTGCAAATCCGTTTTCAAAGCTTGTAATTAGAATTCCTTTGTCTTTTTTTAAGCCGGTTATGGTTATTGAGTCACTTACAATTGGAGCGTTCTCTTCGTTTGGAAAACGAACTGTAATGTAGGCAGTTTCCAGCCCAAATGATGGGAATTCATCAGCGCCTCCTTGCCATAATGCATTATCCGATGATAGGATTCGTTCACTGCCCGATAGAATTCTTCTTGCTCCTGTGGTTCCTCCGATAATTTCAATTTCCCAGTTGGTTCTTTTTGATAACTCCATATCAAACGAAATATTTTCGCCTGAGGTAAAGTTTACGGTGTTTTGAATGTCCAATTCTGAAAGTATGTTAAAAGGTCCATATAAATCATTTAGGCTTGGTCCTTCAATAGTGTTTTCATCATTTTTTCTGCAGGATACTGTCAGCAAAATTAATAGGGTTATGTATATAATTTTTTTCATGTTAAAAGAATAAACTGTAAAGTATTATGAATTCTGATATTCCGTAATCAATTCCGTTTTCAACCTGATTGTTTATGTTAAAGCTTTGATATTGTATGGTTAATGTGTTATTTTCATCAAAGTCCAATTTGAATCCTGTTGCAATTACTGTCTCACTAAAATTGATATCAATAGCCTCAAAATCAATCACATTATTGAATTCATCACGAACGATTAAATTTTCGTTCCCTTTTGCTATCCATAACTTTGTCCCCAAAAGAAAACTGAATTTTGGAATGAATTCATAGCTAAAGCCTAAATCGATAAAGTTGCTCTGCAAATTGATTTTCTCATAAATTTCACCTCCCCTNAANGTGAATTCACTTTGAAAACCAAAATTTAATTTTGTTGCCTTTTTCCAATTGAAATAGTTGTTAATATTGATGTCAGTCCCAATTCTCGTTAGTAGAAAACTTTTTCTTTTTGTTGTTCCTGAACCTACCGATTCTTGTAAGAATGAGCATTCAAAATACCCTTTTTTTACTTCTCCTGAATCTAATTTTTCTAAATGTAGGTAAAACCCTCTTCGATTGGGTGTCGCGGCTCCATATGGGTTTGTGTTACTGTATGCTGCATTATAGGACATTAGGGTTTCTGAAATTTTAAATGAAGCTTCTGCATTTCCATTTATTATGTCCGAAAAACTTACTTCTCTTCCAACAAAGTTGTTTGTGAATTGTTGATATAATCCGGGTGATTTTGAATAATCGATTCTTTTGGTTTGAGCTCCTGGAGATCGGAAATCTTTTCCTACGTCTTTTGCTCCAAGTTTAAATNTAATTTGTTTCTTTTTAAAAAGAGTNGAGGATGCAACGTCGTAAAACCAATCGGACAATAGTTCAGGAGCATTTTGATCGTTGTAATTGATGTATCTTGTATTGGAGATTCCTCCTTCACCATATAATTTTAAAATGATTTTTTTTCTGTTGGCTCCTTTCCATTGAAAATTAGAGGTAATTACTGAGTTTGAAAATTTTGTACTGTCGTTACCGAGTGTTTTTGTTAGGTCGAACATGTTTGAACTGTTGATTTGAAAGTTCAGTGAGGGGCTGTTGATGAAATTAATACTCCCTCCACCAAACAGTCTTTCGGGTAAGCTTAGGCCATCGGTAGCTCGTTGTCGGGTTAAGTATCCTTTGAAGTTTATTTTTTTAAAAGTTGAATTGGTAAGCACGTTGAAATCGACTTTTGCTCCTTGCATTCTCCAATGGTTTTCTTGATAAAACAAATCGTAGTGGAAGATTTTTCTTCTTATTTTGAATGCATCAGATTCATTAATTACACCTTCTTCTCGATTATTAAACAGAGTGTAGGGTGTCATTTTTAAATCAATATCACCAACCTCATACCGAATGCTGTTGTTGGCAACTCCTTTCAATGTCAATTGTCGCACATTAAAGGTTACTCCACCGCCCCAAAAGCCTCCCAACTCATTTCGAATTCGAAATATTCCAATGACTTCAGTTTGTTCGTTTGGAAAAATACTGATTCCTAAGTCCAGCATATTATGACCGTAATTTGATTTTTTAGGTGTGATGCTGTCAACTGAATTCTCGATTTCGAGTTCATTGGAGAATAAATAGGAACGAGCTGCACCGTTAATTTGAAACTTTTCATTTTGCGACTTGAGTTGAAAAATGAAAAAGAGGGTCAATATGGTTAAAATTGTATTTTTCATCAAAATGTAACTTTTATTTCAAGTGTTGTTTCATGTCCGGAAAACTTATCCAATGGGAAACTGGTGTCTTCAAATGTGAAATATCTATGCCTGATGTATAGCCCTGTATTTTTTGCCATCATGTAATCTATACCTAATCCAACTCCGATTCCTTCCTGATTAATGGGCCTCTGGGTTTCAATATTAACCTGAGTTGAGTAGTTGGCNACAATNCGTTCAACTCCTAAATACTGCGCCAGAATTATTTTCGGAGATATGTGGTAGTAATTCTCAAGTTGATGGTTNTAAACTCTCAAGAAAGCCTTTTCATTGAATACTGTAATTAAGGAAAAATTGTTTTGAACAGAGTTATAAGAGCCTAAGTAAAAAACGTANCATGGGTTTTTGAATAAATGAAATTTATANTTTAGTTGTGCCTCCATAGTATTGAAATGTTTGTCATANGGAAGTTTTCCATCGTTGTCGGTTTCGGTAATGTTTACGGTTTCGAAAACAGATCTATACAAAACGGATTTTTTATTGTACGGACCAACATTTGATGGGAATGACCATCTCCAAAATCGCGATAGGGTTAGGCCATTTAAATGGGTGTAACTTATTTTATTACCAATTCTACTGATTTCTTTTGCAATACTGTTTCCTATGGTTAATGTTAAGGGCATTAGTTGAATATCGGTGCTTATGTTGAGTCCTTGCCTGTTGTTGGCCATTTGACCCATTGGAACTATCCCACTTCCCGTTTGTTGCAGTACTCCATTTGCTCCAATGAGTTGATTTTCNCCGNCTGCAGCAGATTGAGCCTGGTTCACTGACGTNTTNATNAAGGTGGAGTTATTGTTCACAACATTAGGACTAATTCTGTAAGCATGGATTTGGAATGGAATGAAAGTCAGTTTTTTACTGGTATTGATTTTAAACGATAACAATTCTCCAAAACCAAGGCTGTCCTGNTTGTATTCATCGCTGTACTTCCCAAGCCCACCTTCCANGTCAAATTCAATTTCTGAAAAATTAAAATTAAGTCCTGTGGTTGATATTTGGTTATTTATTGGTCTTGTGGCCAAGACATCACTGTAGGATAATTCGCTGTAGTTGTTCAGAGAAATCGTATGTTTTTTTATTTTTTTTCTAATTGCTCCTCCGTATACCAAATTGGGAATNGTATTGTCGTAGAATCGAATATTCGCGACTGAAGTTTGATTATTGAGATCATTCTCTGGAATATTAAAAACGGCTCCCATATTTTGGGCTTTCCCGTAGATCACATCGATGGAAACGTTCATGGGTAAGCTTGCGTCTAAAATAATTCCTTGAATTGCCTGGTTGGCCCAACGGGTATCTTGATTAATTGAACCACTTTTTAGATAGTTTTTATAGCGATCATCAACGTTTCTCATTTGTGGATCCCATGGGTTTCTTTCAAAAACGCTGAATCTGTTGTAGCCAAAAAAGGAGCCAAAGGTTAAAGGGGTAATTTCATGCCAAAAAATACCGCCGGTTTTAACGGATACATCGAAGTATTTTGTTGAAAAATCACCGTAAAGGTTAATTCCCAATTGTAAACTCCTGTAGTAGTCAAAATCTCCTGAATTTTGATTCCATACTATCAAGTCGGTTCCGAAAGAGGTTTTTGAGTTTGGTCTTCCGCTGATATTTAATGTTAATTCCGGTAGTTGAGATGCATCACCAATTAATATAGCTCTTCCATCAAGTTGTGTTGGAACGTTATTTTCGTATCCAATGATATATGGCTCAGTAAATATTCGATGTTGTGCATAAAATCGGTAATTGCCACTAATGCTGAAATTCTGGAGAGGTGATGGTTTTACATTCTTAATTTCCTGAGCTATTGATCCCAAAGAAAGTAATACAATTTGAATGCAAATTATCGATCTCATTTTACCACAGTGTTGTATATATAAATATTAAAGTCAATAGTATTATGATTGAAGTAATGTTAAAACCAGAAGATGTTTTGAATAAATTTTTGGACAATTCAATTCCTTTAGTGTCTTTGTTTTTTCCGTTATCTATGTAGGATATGACAATCATTATTAGTGAAGTGATTACAAAGGTTAATCCCATTTGGTGCATAAAAGGAAGGTTGGGAAATAACTCCATGCTACTCCATCCTTTTGGGCCAACCTTAAAAAATAATGCAATGGGTATAGAGGACAAAGCTCCTGTTATTGCGGCCTTTGCACTTGTTTTATTCCAAAAAAGTCCAAGCATAAATATGGCGAGTATTCCGGGGCTAACTACTCCGGTCCATTCCTGTATAAATTGGAATGCTTGATCGATATTTCCAAGGACAGGAGCTATGATGATGGCTGTGATTAAAGCTAAAAGTCCGGATAATCTACCTACAGTAACTAAGTTTTTTTCTGAAGCATTTTTGTTTACCATTGGTTTATAAATGTCCAGCGTAAATATGGTTGAGGTACTGTTAATCATAGAGGCGAGAGAAGAAACAATGGCTGCTGAAAGAGCGGCCAGAATAATCCCTTTTAGACCTGTAGGAATAAAACTCGAAATTAACCACGGATAGGCTTTGTCGTTTAAGATGGAACCTTCGTTGGAGGTAAATGCTGCGGCAGTTTCTGGATTTTCCGAGTACATTACATATGCAATGATACCGGGAAGAACAACAATTATTGGAATAATCATTTTTAGTATTGCTGCAAAGGCAATTCCTTTTTGCGAGTCGGCAATGCTTTTTGCGGCTAAAGTTCTTTGGATAATGTATTGGTTAAATCCCCAGTAATAAAGGTTGGCAATCCACATTCCCCCTACAAGTACGGCGATTCCTGGTAGATCAGAGTACCCTTCGTCTTCTGAGTTTAGAATCATGTTGAATTTTTCAGGAGCTTTTTTAAAAACATGTTCCAAACCGTTTATGACACCACCGTCTTCTGTAATGTGATTTAAGGCTATAATTGTTGTGATTAATCCTCCTATTACCAACAGTATGACTTGTATTACATCCGTCCAGGCAACGGAGGATAATCCACCCCATAAAGAGTATGCGGCCGCAAATAACCCCAACCCAATAACGCTATTCAAAACAAGGGAGCCATCACCATTTCCGATAATAGTGTCCAATGCTGTTCCTCCCAGGTAAAGTACAGATGTTAAATTCACAAATACAAAAAGGAATATCCAAAAAACAGCCAGAACAGATTTTACATTGGAATTGTATCGTTTTTCCAAAAATTCTGGAATGGTGTAAATGCCCTTTTTTATAAAAATGGGTAGAAAGTATTTTCCTACAATGATTAATGTGAGTGCCGCCATGAATTCATAAGAGGCAATTGCAAGACCAATAGCAAATCCAGATCCTGACATGCCTATGAATTGCTCAGCCGAGATGTTGGCTGCAATTAAAGAGGCGCCAATTGCCCACCACGGTAAGGATTTACTGGCTAAGAAATAATCACTTGAGTTTTTTTCCTTGCCTTTTTTTGTTCTTGAAACATATAAGCCAATTGACAAAATTGTAACGGCATATATGATTAGAATTGAAAAATCTATATTGGATATGTTCACAATTTTA
>PBJD01000013.1 GCA_002720635.1 Flavobacteriales bacterium
CATTAGCAACTGGAGCATCTTTCGTTGTAAACAGTAATCATGTTTCAAATGGTGAAACAAAAACGTTTTATGTACAAGAACCCAGTGGACCTCCTATCTCACTTGGAGGTAGCGAGTCTGTTAATAGTACATCTTTTGCTAACCTTTCAACAAATAATAACTGGAATAACTACAGAGTAGTTGTTAACGTTTTAGAAAAAGTTACTCTTGAGTCTGTTGATATTGTTTTGGATGATATCTGGCCAGTCCCCGTTTCTCCTGCAATAGTTGTAACAGTTTACGAATTAGGTACAAATAATGCTATTATGACAAAAACTGTAGAATTAAATGGTGATGATATTTTATATGTTGATGGTACTACACATCCTTTAAACAAAATCCAATTAGACCTTGAAATCTCTGAAGGAAACTACGAGATATCATTCATTGGAAGTACATTTGCATTTAATACTTCGCAGTCAGTTGTTGACTTCAGTGATCCAAAATTCACTTCAGAAGGAGTTGTAGNAATCAAGGGAGTTAACCTANCTNCAGGATGGAATTATCCAGAGGTTGACGGAACACATNTAGGTATTTACAACTGGGTATTCAAATCTGGATNAGCTGGTGCGTGTGGAAGAGCTTCTGCAGACGTAACAGCNTACTGTGGAATTACGACAAATCGAAAGGAAGTTGTTTCAAACGAAATTACAGTTTATCCTAATCCAGCCTCTGAGGTTATAAATATTGACCTNGGCAATATCAATGCANANAACANNNTNATTGAACTNTANAGCTCTGTTGGNCAACTGGTAANTTCTNANAATNTTCNTTCAGTTTCCGGAAACATAACTCAGTTTAAAACAACTGATTTGGATGGAGGNTTATACTTTNTTAAAGTTCTTGCTNAAGGTAATATATATACAAAAAGTGTAGTCATTACAAAATAAAGATTTGCTATTCATAAAAAAAGCCACTCNNNGAGTGGCTTTTTTTATGTTTTAACAATTGTCAATCATTTCACATTAATTTCGTGAACAACTGCGAAGTAAATTTAGTAACTCATTCAAATATTTTAAATTCGTAAGACATCGGAACTTACGAATTATAAAATGTGGATTTTTTCCATNAGTANAACCATCTTTTCGGAAGTAACGAAGTTTATGAGAACTTGTTCTAACTAANCACCNTAAAGCGTTGCTTTAATTAAAAGAACTCTTCGATAATGAAAAATAAATAACAATGAAAAAAACACTATTTATTGCATTGCTTTTATGTTTTGGAATTACTTGTCAAGCACAAAGCATTTATTACAAAGGAACCAGAATTGGGGAAATTGAAAGTGATGGGGATGTTTATATAAATGGTTCTCGTGTGGGTGAATTTGAAATTGATGGAGATGTTTATAAAAATGGTTCGCGAATTGGGGAAATTGAAAGTGATGGGGATGTTTATTACAAAGGAAGCAGAGTTGGGGAAATTGAAGATGATGGCGATATATACCTTAATGGTTCTCGAATTGGTGAGATTGAAAGTGATGGGGATGTTTATTACAAAGGAAGCAGAGTTGGAAAATGTGATGGAATTAATCGCAAATGGGCTGCGGGCTTTTTCTTTTTCTTTTTCTGGGATCTCGAAACTGGTAATGCAAAATAAGTTGTCTCTAATTTAAATGATTATCCTCCGAATTATTTTAAAGTGACAACTTAATACGTTTAAAGAAGGAAATAATATAGAAAGCCAGTCCAACATTGTCGATTTTTTTAAAAAAGACCTTTTCACAAAACAAAAAATAAGTCAAATTAATTTGGTACATGAAGTTGACTTTCGGAAATCTGATGCTTACAAAAATGGAAAGAATTGTTGCATGATTACCATGATCCTTTTCCAATAGTTGAACATTATGAAACAATATTCGAAAATATAAACCTAATCAGCTATCACTTAATTAATTAGTTCAAGTTCTAATGAACTCTGTTAACTCGTCAAATATTCAACTGAACCAATCCTGAACATCAGGACTTTATAATTCGAAAAATAAATTTCAACCCTTATTTGTATCACTTTTTTATTAAATTTAGACTCCCTATTAGAAAAATATGAAATTGAAGTTACTCCTGTTAATTTTCGGAACTTTCATCTGTTTAAATTCCAATGCGCAATTTACTTACCAAGGCTATATTGCTGTTGAATCTATTAGCGAATGTAATGTTCATATTGCTGATATAGATAGTGATGGAGATGAAGACCTGCTAACCTCATGTTGGGGACATGGAGTATCTTGGATTCAGAATAATGGTGAAGGAAGTTTCAGTCCACCTTTACAAATTTCAGGGTTTGGTTTATTTAATCATTCTTTGACTGCTGATTTTGATGGTGATAATGACCTAGATATAGTTTCGGTTGAAAGTATTTCTTCGGATAAAATAGTTTATTTTGAAAATTTAGGAGAAGGCATATTTGGGTCAGAACAACTTTTGAATAATTCAGTCGCTGGTCCAAGAATGTTAGCGGTTGGTGATATTGATGGTGACCTGGATTTGGACGTGCTTTCTATTTCCTCCGGAGATGACAAATTAGCGTACTATTTAAATGACGGAGAAGCGAACTTTGGAAGTCAACAGGTAATATCAACTTCAGGAGACTGGCCAAATTCAATTGACCTTAAAGATCTGGATGGAGATAATGATTTCGATATAATTTTAAGTTCCTCTAATGACAATAAAGTTGCCTGGTATAAAAATGATGGATCTGCCAATTTTGGTTCAGAACAATTAATCAATTCGACTTCCAATGGAACCAATTCAGCCATAGGATCAGACATTGATAATGATGGTGATGTGGATATAGTTTTTGCCGCTTATACAGATAACAAAATTGCATGGCATGAGAATGATGGTAATGGGAACTTTGGTTCTGAACAGATTATCTCTAATATTGAAAGTGAAGTAAATGGAATATCGCTAGTTGATCTAAATGATGACTCTTTGCACGATGTGGTAAGCTGGGGATATCATACCCAAAAAGTTAATTTTTACGAGAACAGTATGGGAGCAATTTTTGGGCCTCAAACTCAATTGTGCACAACAACAGATTCTTTGGTTGACGTGCAGTTTATGGACATTGATGGTGATAATCTTGATGATGCTGTTGTATCATGGAGTAACAAGATTGCATGGTTCAAAAACAGCCCTCAAAGCGCTACTAATGTTAAAGAAAATTTACGGGTTAATTCATTTAACATTTGGCCCAATCCAGCTCAATCGTTAATCAACTATCACAGCAAAACCTCATCATCAATTAAAATTTATGATTTTTCCGGAAGATTAATCCAGGTTAATAATCTATCATCCAATGGAACAATTGACATTTCCAATTTAGAACCTGGAATCTATTTAGTCGAAAACAAAGTTGGCTTTGAATCAAAAAAAATAATAACATTGACAGTTTCCGATTAACCATAAAAGGAAAAAACAATGTTAAAACGTAAGTAAAATTCATTGCTTACGCAGATTGACACAAATACCTCATTCTTAAACAACCGCATGCTCTAAGTGTAACATTTATTATTGATCTGTTGTCATGCTTAAAAAATCAGCCATGTCAAAATTTCTGAGTACCCTTTTAATCCTTCTATCCGTAAACACCTTGTTTGCTAAAAGTGATTCCACATCAACAACCGTTAAAGATGTTAAATATGGAATAAAATCCGGTGCTTACCTCACCTCCTATTTGACGGACTNNAACTACNATGTATANGGGACATATGGTTTTGGAATACATGAATTTTCATTAGGTCCCTCAATAGGTCGTCCCCCCGAGATACTTCCTAATATAGGAATTAGACTAGACAATTACCAATTAAATGGAATTGATTTTGCGTATCGAATAATCCCTAATGGGCCGGGAAACATTTTTGACTTTTATTTCCAGGCAAATTTATTTCAAAAATGGGGTAATGAATCTGGTGATGATGGTGTTGTAAAATCAANNGCTACTCNANTTNTNATTGAACAAGGGTTCGATATTAAGTTTTTGAAATATGCATANCTTGGAGTTTCTANAGGTTTAGGCGGAAGAATGGAGCGGGGTTATAACGCTGGATTTGAACCTGAAGGTATTTTTAGAGGAAGTCTGGGTGCAAGATTTTAGGTTGATTAAATGAACAATCAACCGCACAACTTTATAAATTCCTCCGACCGAATTAAGCACCTGTATTCACTTCAGAGTGAATACTAATTCAAAATAACTTTAATTGTACTTTTAACTCGCTTTGTAAATTGTAAGTCTAAAAAACCGAAAGTCATTTAGACTTTTTCCTCTAAATATCATTTATATTTGACCGCCAGACTGCTGACTGAAATTCAAAAATACAGACATTGACAATAACCATTTTATGCAGGCAGTTTGACAAAATATGTATAAAGAAATAAAATACTTTAAAGGACTCAATGGATTAAGGTTTTTTGCAGCTTATTTAGTTGTTATTCATCATCTGGAACAGATACGATTAAAAAATGACATCTACAATCTAAAAGATTTATCTTTTTTTAATAATGGAGGAACAGCAGTAACTTTTTTCTTTGTTTTAAGTGGTTTCCTGATTTCGTATTTGTTACTTCAGGAGCGAACAAGAACAAACAACATATCGATAAAGAAGTTCTANGTGCGAAGGATATTAAGAATATGGCCTCTCTATTTCCTNCTGGTTATNATTGGAACACTTNTCNTTCCNGCTATNCTGAATATATTGAACCACTCNTATGAAATGTCATACACCTTTAAGGAAGTCATACTNTATTATGTTTTTTTCTCTCCTTTTATGGTGAACATTTTGTTCGGTCATCATTTTCTGGAACCTCTATGGTCTATTGGGGTTGAAGAACTTTTTTATATCCTGTGGGCACCCCTGTTTAAGTTCCTGAAAAAGCATATTTTAAGGGTCATTCTATCCATTATAGTTGTTAAATTCTCACTACTGGTTATTGACAGTACATTTCAACTCCCTTCAATTCTGTCGAGAATTATAAGAATATTACAGTTTGAATCAATGGCAATCGGGGGAGCGGCAGCTTATATAATTTATAACAGAAAAAACAAAATCGAATCCTGTCTCCTTTTCTCAAAACCTGCCCAGATTATTCTTATTTTGTTCATAGGAGCACTTATTTTTTCTAAAAAGTTTCTTTCGGAACATTCAATTTTCTTTGATTATCTATACAGTTCAGGTATTTTAATCAGAACATTATACACCTGTTCCTTCGCCTGGTTAATAGTTAATATCTCGCTGAACAAAAAATCACTAATTAGAATGGACAATAAAGTTCT
Organism: Flavobacteriales bacterium; assembly: GCA_002720635.1. Taxonomy (GTDB): domain Bacteria; phylum Bacteroidota; class Bacteroidia; order Flavobacteriales_C. The sequence goes on from PBJD01000013.1 coordinate 5,308, forward strand.
GGACTTTTTGGGTGACATATCATATGGAATATACATGTATCATATGATAATAATATTTGGAATAATTCTAATCCTGAAAAATTCACTGGCTGAAATGTCAAATGCAGGCGCTACAATTTTGTTTTATCTCATTGCCACAACCGGAGTAATTTCAGTTTCATTTATTTCTAAAAGAGTATTTGAAAATTATTTTTTAAAACTCAAGAAAGAGTATAGAGCGAATAAGCATGCAAGTACAGATAAACACCATTAAGTGTAAATCCTTTAAATAAGGAACATACTATTTAAATATAAAATTAGACGACTACATTCAAAATAAAAAACCAACCATCAATCAATTAAAAATGTGAGAGATAAATTCTGTTTTTCGTAATTAATAAGTTGTAACCTATTCCTTATTTTGGATTCTTATTACAAAAATTAGTCAATGAAGTATAAATTATTATTTGCAGCTCTTCTATCCTTTCTTTTATTCTCATGCGATGAAAGGAAATTAAATCAAATCAACACATCGAATAAGGAAAAAATTTCAACGTTTGTTAATTCTGATTCTTCAATAGTAAATACAGACACGTCTAAAATTAAGTTTCAAAGTGATTCATTTGTTGCCCCTGCTGAAAAAGACAAAACCATTTATCCTGAAATTCATTTGAAACAAAATAAAAAAAGAGGTTTAGACTCCTTATTTCTTGTATTAAGTACAAAACCTCAATTCTTTGTTTTAAACACCAGAGAAGCAAACATTATTGAGGGGAAAAAAGGAACAGTATTATATTTTCCTGAAAATGCATTTGGCAATATTGGAGAGGTGAAAGTCTCTTTAAAAGAAAGTTATTCAAATAGCTCCTACCTTTTTAATTGTTTGAGTACTCAAACCTCTGAGAGTGAAAATCTTGAGACTGCAGGTATGATTGAAATAAAAGCTTACTCAATGAGTAATAAAGAACTGGCTCTTAAAAAAGGAAAATCAATTAAAATTGGTTTTCCTGTAAAAGGAAAAAAGAAACCAGGATTTCAGCTTTTTAATGAAGTGTTTTCAACAGACTCTATTATTGAGTGGGAAAATAACTTAAATGAAAATATTAACCTAAGAGTTCGATCAGTAACACTACATTGTCAAAATGATTTGATTATATTTTCAACAAAACGAACCAGCCTCGATTTCCTGAACGAAAAGGATGTTGAAATCATAAAAAGAAGGATGGATTATAGTTTTAGCAACGAGTTTCCGTTGCGGGTTAATAAAATGGTTGATTCTTTATTAACTTTTAAAAGGGATGGATATGAGGAAGATTTAGAATTCTATAAAACGCTTCGAAAGGTTTCTGATAATTTAAAAGGTCCATTTGTTGAGTATTATCCAAAACTAAGAGAAAACTCAAGACTTTATTTTCAATTTTCAGATTTATCAGACACCGTTTCGAACACGGAATACAATGAGAAATTTTTGGCCTATTTTGCAAAAGAAGGATATAAGAACTTTAAAGATTGGGAACTTGAGCGTTACATTCTAAATTCAAACAAACTTGGATGGATAAATTGTGACAGATTTTATAATGACCCAAGACAAAAAGTCAATTTAAGTATTGTAGGCGCATCAGAAAATGAAACTTTTATGTTATATCTAAAGGAAACCAATTCTGCTGTTAGAGCTTATCAAAACGGAGAAACATTCTTTGTCAGAAAAATGCCAGAAGGAGCTTTAGGAACTATTTTAGGAGTCAGGTTTGATAATGGGAAAATTTTCATCGCAAAAAAAAATATCAGAGTAAATGCTAAACCGATTGATAAATTCAAATACAATGAAATTGCCATTGAAAACCTTGAAGCGGAGATAAACAAACTCTCAGAATTTTAGTTTTGCTGACTTTTGAAAAATCACAACAAAACCAACAAGAAAATGAAGATTCATATAGAAGAAACAACTGAATTTAATTCCGCAGAAATTCTGGAAATATATAAGTTGAACAATTGGTCGTCTGTTCAAAAACCTGAATTACTTATTAATGGTTTAAAAAACTCTCATTGCCTTATAATTGCTTCATGTGAGAATAAGATTGTTGGTTTAGGAAATGCAATTTCTGACGGACATCTCGTTGTTTATTTTCCGCATCTATTAGTTCACCCAGGTTATCAAGGGAATGGAATAGGCAAATTAATACTCAACAAACTAAAGGAAAAATATGATGGTTTCCATCAACAAATGTTGACCGCCGATGACAAAGCAATTGATTTTTACACTAAAAACGGTTTTAAAAAAGCTGGAAAAACGCAATCAATGTGGATTTATGAAGGAAATGATCATTAATAGACTTACTACCCTGCCGATGCAATTACAAATTTATCCACAAGCTTTATAGCTCTGAAGATTATTTTACCGATAGTCTCAAATATGAGTATACAATAATGGGTGTATTTCATTCACACAATTAGCTTAACCCAACACTTATTTAAACCACCCTCTCTCCTGCTCTGTTTGAAATAACTCAGTAATGTGAAATAGCTCTTATAAAATGAGAACTGTTGATAACAAAGGGATAACTAAACATTATCCATTAATTTAATTAAGCTTTAATTAATAGTTTTGAATCCTATATCCCCTGAATCACTAAACCATTTTTAAAATGAAAACTTTGAATCAAATTATAAGGTTAATCTCACTATTATTAATTGCTTTTCCTTTGGTAATATCGTGTAACGACAAAAAAGGAGGAACAAAAATAGAGAAAGAGCATTCTGAACTAAAAGAGAGCCTTAATGACTCAATATATGGTTACCATTCAGACTCTATACAATGTATAAAAAAAACCATCAAACAAAATCAAAGCCTTTCTGATATACTCGCTCCATATCGCATTTCATACAAAACAATTCATGAAATTGCTGTCGCCTCAAAAATAGTTTACGATGTAAAAAAACTGGCAACAAATAAACAATATGAAATTATCTGTTCCAAAGACTCCATACCAAAAGCAAAATGCTTCATTTATCATCCTAACCAGGTTGATTATATCGTCTACAAATTTGATGACTCCGTTTCTGTATCAAAACGAAAATTTGAAGTTTCACGGGTGACGAAAACAACTTCAGGAAAAATTAACTCTTCACTTTACAAAACATTAATTGATAGCGGAAACAGTCCTAAACTGGCGATTGAACTTTCGGAAATTTATGCCTGGCAAATTGATTTTTTTGGTATCCAGAAAGGGGACAATTATAAAATCATATTTGATGAGTTGTATGTTGATAATGAATTCATAGGTGTTGGAGAAATTAAAGCGGCTTATTTTGATCACATGGGATCTGGTTACTATGCGTTTCTTCATGAACAGGACAGCATTACGGAATATTTTGACGAAACTGGAAATAGTCTGCGAAAAGCGTTTCTTAAAGCGCCTCTAAGTTATCGCAGGATCAGCAGTAAATTTTCTCGCAATCGTTTGCACCCAATCTTAAAGCGCAGAATGCCACATCTTGGTGTGGATTACGCTGCATCTCAGGGAACACCTGTGTATTCAATTGGGGATGGAAAGGTTATTAAAGCCAAATATGCCGGTGCTGCTGGTAACTATGTGAAAATCAAACACAACAGTGTATATACTACTGGATATTTGCATTTGTGGAAATTTGGAAAAGGAATTCGTCCTGGATCTTATGTAAAACAAGGTCAACTTATTGGTTACGTGGGAAGTACAGGCAGATCTACGGGGCCTCACCTGGATTTCCGAATCTGGAAAAATGGACAGGCAATTGATCCTCTTACCGTAAAACCTCCTTCTGCAAAACCAATTGAAGAGGAATATAAAATATCTTATTTCAAAAACATGGAAGAGTATAAAAACCAATTAAGTAAAATTAACGTTTCTCCTATTTAGAAAATCTCAACACAAAGTGCCTGCTCAAAATTTAAAGAATTATTAAGATTAACTTTGAGACTCTCTTACTTATACAAATATCTTTTCCATGAAAAATATATTAATTCCCTTTATATTACTAACAATAAGTGTGAACTTTTCATTCGGACAATCTGATTCAATTTTTATAGTAAAAAATCCGATCGTTTATCATTTTTACCAGGGCTCTAGAATTTTAAAACTCAAGGAAGTTAAAAACATAATGAAATCGAATGAAAAAGCTTACCGACAAATAAAATATGCGAGGTTAATTAGAAGAATATCATATCTAACAGGTGCTTCTGGAGGATTTTTATTTGGTTATCAACTCGGAGGGGCTCTGACAGGCAAGGAACCAAACTTAAAATTTGCTGGAGTTGGAATAGGTTTAGCGATATTATCGATTAGCTTAGAAAAAAAATTCTTCAAAAAAGTCAGGAAAGCAATTAACACGTTTAATAGTGGTTTAAGTCCAACTTGATTTTGATAAATGACAAAACGCAACAATATATTCCTGTCTGAGACATAAAAACCTCTAAAATAGAAACCTATCTAAACAGTATAACCTCGGTTGTTTTAGTCGTTATTTTCATAGATCAGATGTCTTCTCTGTGACTGAAAAAGGAAATTATATATACCCCTCCTACTTCATTTGATCCTTTTTCCAGGTTAAAACAAAACAGTATGTTTCTTTGTATGAATAAATAAATGATAAACTGAACTGGTTTGGAGAATCCTAAAATTATTGCCCATAGAGGTGCTTCGTTTGATGCTCCAGAAAACACACTGGCAAGTGTACATTTAGCATGGGAGCAAAACATTGATTATGTTGAAGTTGATGTAAAATTGACCAAAGACAATATTTTGGTTGTGTTTCACGACGAGACCACCATTCGATTCAATCAAATAGACAAATCAATAAATGAATATAGTTTTGAGGAGTTGTTAGCCATAGACGTTGGGCTATTTAAGGGTGAGAAATGGAGAAACGAATCCATCCCCACTCTGGAAAAAGTTTTAAAAACGATTCCTGCAAACGGTACATTGGTGGTTGAACTTAAGGATGGAACTGAAATGGAAAATTCTTTGGTTCAACTGAAGAAAAGGAATGCCAAAATCTGGAAACAACTGGAATTCATTTCCTTTCATTACGAAACCATTTGTATGGCTAAAAAAATATTCCCCAATAACAAATGTCTTTGGCTGCTTGATTTAGACTACAACTCCGAAACCAAGAAAAACACGCCTTCAAATAAGGATATAATTCATAAAATCAGGCAACACGATTTAGACGGTATTGATGTTTTTGCCGGAGAGATGGCTAATGAATCATTTTTCAAAACGATGCATCAGGAAAAGTTTGAAATTTACCTATGGACCATTAACACAGTAGAACATGCTCAGCAATATCTTCCTTTTTCACCACATGGCATAACAACCGATAAACCCAAATGGATGAAAGAGCAGTTAAATACTATACATGACAAATGACTTAGAAAATATACATTGGGACATCGTAATTATTGGTGGAGGAGCTACCGGATTGGGCTGTGCCATTGATTCTGCTTCAAGAGGGTATAAAACACTTTTACTGGAGAAAGAAGATTATGGAAAAGGAACTTCTGGTAAAAGTACCAAATTAATACATGGAGGGGTAAGATACCTACGACAAGGAAATCTATCGCTGGTTTTAGAATCGTTGGAAGAACGTGCAATTCTTAAAAAAAATGCACCCCATATTGTTCATGATTTAAAATTTATAGTGCCCACTTACAAATGGTGGGAAAACCCTTTTTATGGAATTGGCTTAAAAATATACGACTGGTTAGCTGGTAAGGAAGGTATAGGAAATTCTAAAATCCTTTCTAAAAAAGAAACTGTCCAACTATTGCCTGTCATAAGCCAAAAAGATTTGCGTGGAGGAATACTCTATTACGATGCACAGTTTGATGATACTCGCCTGTTGATCAATATGATGCAAACGGCAAAAGAACTGGGAGCAACTATTTTAAATTACCATGAGTTTTTAAGTTTCACGAAAACCAAGGACGGTACATTAGATGGTGGAAAAATTAACGACGCCAGAAATCAGAAGCAATATAACGTTAAAGCCAAAGCAATCGTAAACGCTACAGGTGTATTTTCAGATTCTATTCGAAACATGAATAAAAGTACCGTATCCAAAATAATAACCAGTAGTCAGGGAGTACATATTGTACTGGATAAACATTTTTTACCTGGAGATACTGCAGTTATGATTCCTAAAACGGATGATGGCCGTGTGCTTTTTGCTATACCCTGGAATAATAAAGTCATTATAGGAACCACAGATACCCCGGTAAAGGAATATTCATACGAACCAATGCCTCAAAAAGAAGAAATTGATTTTTTACTCACGCATACCGCTAAGTATTTGGTCAAAGCTCCAACAAGAGGTGATGTTCAATGTGTTTTTGCTGGTTTACGTCCATTGGTGAAAAATAAAAACACTAAAAACACAAAATCAATCTCCAGGAAACATGTTATTGAAGTAAGTAATAATGGCTTAATCACTATTGCCGGGGGAAAATGGACAACCTATCGTAAAATGGCCGAAGATACTATTGATAAAGCCGCAGTAATTGCCGGGTTACCTTATGTGAAATCAAATACAGAATGTTTGCATATCCACGGTTATTCAAACAATATTCGACCCNATGACNTTTTAGGTGTTTACGGAACAGATGCNGATTTNATTTTAGCGTTGATTGAAAAAAGACCTGAATTAAAGGAGAAAATACACCCTGATTATCCAATTATTAAAGGTCAGGTGGTTTGGGCCATCCATAATGAAGATGCCAAAACAATTGAAGACTTTTTGGCAAGACGCTCAAGGCTTTTGTTTTTGGATGCAAAAGCCAGCATTGAGTGCGCAGAGGGCGTTGCCGAAATTTTCAAACACGAATTAAACCTTAGCGACGAATGGAAGCAAGAAGAAATCCTTCGTTTTACAACACTTGCCAATCAATATTTATTACATTAATTGGAAGATTTTTTACTGCTAAAAAACCATTTTTTTATTTAGATTTGTAAAAAAAAAATCATGAAAAATATATTTTCAGCTTTGCTTTTATTAGTGATAACAAAGTTAGCAGTAAGCCAAAACACATCCTTTACCCTACCAAATCCGGAAACAAAAGTTGTAACTGACAATGTTATGTACTTTGAATCTGCAACAGCCGAGAATATACTTTATAAATCTACAGACCAAGGAGCTTCAATAGACTCATTAACAAAATTCAGTGAGATAAGAAACGTATATTTTTATGATGAGGATAATGGTTTTGTAATTGGAAATACTGGTGAATTATTCAAAACATCAGATGGAGGAAAAAGTTGGGACACATTAAATTTACCATCAGGAGGCTATGAAATTGAATGCTTCGATAAGAATACTTGTTTGATGAGGTCGAGCAATAATGTTTACAAAACAATTGATGGCGGCGAAAACTGGTTGTCTACAAACCATCCAACTGTTAATAAGATTCGCAGTATTGAAATTAACTCAAGTGGAAAAGCAATATTTGCTGAATACAAGTCAAATTCAACTAATATCTATACTTCTTCTGATTATGGAGATAACTGGACCTATGGAGGAGAGTTATCAATTAGTTCTTATAGTATGAATTTCTCATTAATGGACAATGGGAATATAATTTCAATTAAACCTTATACGAATGATATAAATGTTTCCTCTGATAATGGAAACTCCTGGGATACCCAATCAATTTCTCTTGAAGAAGGGAAATATTTATACTCTATGGATGATAACGGAAAATATGTTGTTGCAGCTTGCACAACCTCAAGTAATTTAATTCTTGTCTGTTCGGATGATTACGGACAAAGTTGGCAGATTAATAGTTTTTCAGATAAAATTCAATCTTTATATAATGTTCAAATTACTCCAGGTAACGTAGTTTACACGTTTGGTCATAATTATGATGTAGAACCAATAACAACAGGATACAGGTCTTACGGTAATATCAGCTGTTTTTCTCCATCTGTTTCCAGCGAAGAAGTTATTCCTGCGATGGAGTTGGTATATCCAAATCCATCAACGGCCATATTTTCTTTTAATTCAGATTTTGAAGGAAATTATTCGGTTTTTGATATTTCAGGTAAAAAGGTACTTTCTTCAAAAGAGTTGACATTTGACTTATCGAATCATAATGCCGGTATTTACTTTCTCCATTATGAAACAAACGGAGTTACAGGGACGCAGAAAATTATTAAAAAATAATTTACCTCAACTTTTAAAAAAACACCTATAAAGTCAATGTCAAAACGAATTGTAGCTCCGGCAAAAAATACTATTAAATAAGCAATTACACTTTAATAATATTCCAGTACACTGTAAACTCTCATTAACTAAATTATTCAATAAAAAAATAGTTTTAAATTCGTGAGTAATTGCTTGTTGATTAGCTTCTTCAATTTGACTGATATTAAGTGAAAATGAAAAAAACAATAGCTGTAATTACACTTCTATTTGCTTTATCATCCTGCAAGATTGGAAGATTTGTATGGTATAATTTTGCTGACATTACAGATCACAAAGTATTTCCGGGTCGTGAAATAAGTATGGATTCAACAGAAGTTTTCCATTTCAAAAATGGAGAAACTAAAAAGTTGGATTTAAAGTTCAGTAATGGAGATAGTTTTGAAGATTACTTGAAAAAAAATAAAACCGTAGCTTTTTTAATAATTCACAATGATTCTTTAAAGTATGAAAACTACTTTAACAATTACAATAAAGAGTCTATTGTTGCTTCTTTTTCAATGGCAAAATCATTTACCTCCTTTTTAATTGGCTGCGCTGTTGAAGATAAATACATAAGTTCTGTAAATGACCCTGTGACACAATACATTCCTGAACTAAAAAANAATGGTTTTGATAGTGTAACAATTGAAAACCTCTTACAAATGACNTCAGGACTTGATTTCAATGAAAGTTATTTTAATCCGTTTGGACACGCAGCCACCTTTTATTACGGTAAGAAACTGAAAAAGTCCTCTTTAAAATTGAAACTGAAAAACGAACCAAATAAAACCACAGAATATGTAAGTGGNAATACCCAGTTGCTAGGNATGATTTTAGACAGAGTATTGAAAGAAAAAACNATTTCTCAGTATTTAGANGAGAAANTATGGAAACAAATTGGAATGGAATATAATGCCACCTGGAGCATTGATAAACATAAAAATGGTATTGAAAAGACTTTTTGCTGTATTAATGCAAGAGCCATTGATTTCGCAAAGTTTGGCCGCCTCTACCTAAACAAAGGAAATTGGGAAGGAAATCAAATAATATCAAGAGATTGGGTTGATCAATCAACTAAAATTGACACTTCAAGAGGGAGCGAGGACTATTATCAATATCAATGGTGGATACCCAATACAGAAGGAGATTTCACAGCTGAAGGAATTTTAGGACAATTTATATTCGTGAGTCCCTCAGAAAATTTAATTATTGTTCGATTAGGAGAAAAATACGGGAATGTAAATTGGGTAAACCTATTTGAAACAATAAAAAAAGTTGTAAANAAGTAAAATGATTTTAAAACCAGCTCAATTTACTAATTTTCAACAGATTAAATTAAGTATAAATAAAAAGTGTTTGTAGTGTATTTGATTAAAATCAACTGTGTTTTCAGCTGGCTACAACAACAAGATTCACTGAAATGTTGCCCTCAAACCTGGATTATCGACGACATAAAGTGAAAAAGTAAAAACATTAAATTTGTTAATCATAATGAAAAAGTTACTACTCAGCATTTATATACTGGTTTCAGCCAATAGCTCCTATTCTCAGAATCAAGCTGTTTCCGACTCTTCCAGCTTAAGTTTTAATGTCGACTTAGGAGTATCATCGAGAAATATATGGAGAGGTCTTGACTATGGATCATCACCTTCTATATGGGGAGATTTGTATGGTAGTTTCAAAAACTTTTCCATTGGTGCAATGGGAACCAACACTTTAAATGGTTCGAAATCGGGATACGGAAACTGGATGGAGCTTTACGCCTCCTATACATTCAAAAACCTAACTTTTGTTGTAGACGATTATTTCTTCTTCAATTCTGAGGACTCATTAAATAATTATTTTGATTACCGCCATCAAAATACTCAGCACCTGGTTGAAGCCCGAATAGAGTATGAAAACGACTATTTAGATGCAATGGTTGGTTATGTTATTTACAGTAATAACACAGATAATACAAACGGAGTTTATGTAGAAGCAACCTACAAGCCCAATAAAAAGCTATCTTTTACTGCAGGATATTTAACAGCCTCACAATGGTTGAGTTTTTACGATAAAGGGGGTATAACTACTCTGGGAATTAATGGCCATAGAAATTTAAACGTATTTAAACGAAAACTGCCATTAACAGCTTCTTTAATACTAAACCCAAATTATCAAAATGCAAGTCCGGAGGTTGGAAACAATCCTGTATATTTTGTTTTAAAAACTGACTTTTAAACGAATGGGTAAACATTTACGAAGAATAAGCATTTTTAATAGAAATAACCTGGTGATACCTTAAAGCCAATATGCTATTACTAATTTTAAAAAAAAATGAAAAAAAAAGTTGCCATAATCGGAGGAGGTATTGCGGGGCTTACATTTGCTCGATGTCTCTCACACGACGAATATGAAGTACACATATTCGAAAAAAAGGAAGAATTTGGAGAAGTAGGTGCTGCAATTAGTGTATTTCCAAATGCACTTTGTGTCATGGACGAAATTGGACTCATTGATGAAATCCTGAATACCAGTGGGAAATTTGAAAATGTATTCCTGAAAACCGAAAAAGGAAATATTCTAAGTAAAAATTCGCCTCAAGGAGATTACCCTGTGATTTGTATGCATCGAGCTGATTTGCATAAGGTTTTACTCACCGACATAAAAGCCGAATTGCACAAAAATAAATGTGTAAAAAATATTAATCACCTGGAAAGTGGTCAGATTGAAATTGTCTTTGAAGATNCTGATACTTTTGAGTTTGATGCAGTAGTGGGTGCGGATGGAATTCATTCTATTGTCAGAAANCATATACTGGATGATGGTAAACCAATATATCGTGGCTATAATGTATGGCGAGGCGTAGTAAAAACAAAATTTGATATTGGCTATGCGAGTGAAACGTATGGGAGAGGTAAACGTGTAGGAATTGTTCCCATTAAAGATGGTGTTTATGGTTGGTGGGCAACTTGTAATGAAGACTTTNTGGAAAATGACGAACCAGAGGGTGCGAAACAGAAACTAAAACGTCTTTTTGGAAATTTTCATCATCCTATTCCTGAATTAATTGAAAACACAGATCAAATATTAAAAAACAGTTTAGCCGATCGTATTCCGAAAAAAGGATGGACTAAAGGAAATATCACTTTGGTTGGAGATGCTGCGCACCCTACCACACCTAACTTAGGACAAGGTGGATGCATGGCTGTTGAAGGCGCCTACCTTTTAGCGAAGTGCATAAATAAATATGGATTGTCTTCAAAAGCTTACAGCACTTATGAAAAATATCAATTTCCTCGATCAAAAAAAATTGTTACTGAAAGTTTAAAGCTTGGAAAAATAGGACAAATCACCAACCCATTCTTGATTTACATCAGGAACCTTTTTTTCAAAGCTATTCCTTCAAGTGTTGCTATGAAAATGATAGATAAATACTTTTCTTATCGGGTGACGGAACTGAAAATATAAAGCCACATTGTCAAAAAAAGAATACATTGTTTTACTGTCACTGAGTTCACTCATAATTCTATGTTATATAACAGCAGGATTCTTTTGTCATCCCTCGGGTGATGATTTCACATATGCTGTTGATGCAAAAAATGATAACTTTTTAGAAACGGTACTGAATGAAAGGCAACATTGGAATGGTAGATACATCAGCAATTTTATTGTCCTCTTCAGCCCCTTAAACTGGGGAGGGATTTCAGGGTATAAATTAATGCCGCTATTGTTAATTGGTTGCATTATTCTGGGAACAGCATTTTTCTTCAAAAATGTGGTAGGCAAACACTATATTTTATTGTCGATGGTTTCAACACTAATAACATTTAGTGTTATGCCTGATATCACAGAGGGTATTTACTGGTACACAGGAGCCTGGACGTACATTCCAGGCGGGGTCTTGTTTTTGGTAAGTATTTCTTTAATTATTAAATACTGGGCGAAATTTAAAATGCATCATTATGCAATACTTTTTGTACTGATTTTTTTAGCAAGTGGCTTTAATGAAGTAATCTCACTTTTAGGTATTTTAACATTCTCCATCGCTTTATTCAAAGACATTAAAAATTTAAAGTTTCTTATTTTTCTCCTGCTCTTCCTTGCTCTGTTTACTTACATTGCATTGGCGCCCGGAAATTCAATAAGGGGACAAAACTTTCCTGATAATCATCAAATTTTCCACTCATTTTTTATGAGTTGTGTCTATACCGCAAGGTTTATTGGAGAGTGGTTATTTAATCCTTTGGTTTTCTTCTGGGGAATTATAATTTTAAAAATGAATTTCAATAGTAANCAACTCAATAAATNAGCATTTTTAAGAAATCCTTTTTTTGCTTTATCCGCATTAATTATCCCAACATTCATATGTTGTTTTGGCCCTATATGGAGTACCGGTTTGTTAGGACAATACAGAACTGCCAATCTCGCTTGTTATGTTTTTCTTATTACTTACAGTTTAATCTTGATGGCCAATAAAGATTACTTAATTCAAAGACTAAAATTTAATTCACTGTTTAAATACGGATTCATAATTTTAGTNATCTCCCTTACTCTTTGGAAGAATCAATTTTTCATGTTCAAAGAGTTAATCAATGGAGACATTTCTCAATTCAATCAGGANATGTATGATAGATATAAGATTATACAAGAGTGTAAGCANCCTGAGTGCCTCATACCTNCTATTGAAAACAGCTCCAGAACTCTTTTTGTTTACCCATTGAAAGATGACCCTGATCACTGGATGAATGTGTCTTACCAATTATATTTTAACTCCGGTAAAATTATAAAACAGGATATCAATAAATAGCTTTTCATTGCAGGACTGAGAATCTGAACTCGATACTATTATAATAATCCTTATTTTCAAAAAACCACCTTATTGCATGACAAACAGAATCACGATAATACTTACAGGAATTGTCAAATTATAAAAAANACTANTGAATTATTAACCAATAACTTGAGATTATTTTATTTTTGTTTTTTTTAAATTATAGTTTCAGAGTAAATCAACTAATTAAAATTTAACCAAAAATTCANNTTATGAAAAGACTTTTATTTTTTATGCTNAGTGTTCTGACTTTTCAATATTCGATAGGCCAATCTGATAATTGTCTTGAATTTGATGGTGTTAATGATTACGTATTTATTGGAGATGTCAATAATTTAGAAACATCGGATTTTACAATTGAAAGCTGGATCTATTTAAATAGTACCACAGGTAATGGAAATAAAATAATTAATAAAGGTCTTAGCAGTGCAGGAAATCCCTCAAATGCGGGTTACGCTTTACGAGCCGGTAAAACCGGATCTGATGAAATAGAATTTCAAATAGGTCACTCGAATGGATCTTCCAAAAGAGTTATTTATAATGGAATTACAACCAACAGATGGTATCATGTAGCAGGGGTACGACNNGAAAAAAAATTATACTTGTATTTAGACGGAGTTCTTGTAAAAGAAGANACNACAANNACTACATTTNATGTTGATACNGATTTGCCATTGGTTCTGGGAGCAATTCACAAAGGCAGTTCATATCCAGTAAATGAATTTATTAATGGTAAAATTGACGAAGTAAGAATATGGAATACAGCTCGAACTAAGGATGAAATTAATGCANATAAAAATTGCTCCATAANATCTGCACANCCCAATCTGTTNGCTGTATATAATTTAAATGAAACCGATTTAAACACTGCATATGATTTAAGCGGTAATTCCAATAACGGTAATCTCATTAATGGACCTGTATGGTCAAATTCAACAGTTGCTCTTGAATGCATTACCAGTTCGAATGAGGTATCCAACANCCCTGATTTTNTATATCCAAATCCTTTCCAAACTGAAATCTTTGTGAAAGGCGATTTTGATCAATTCAATATTTTTGATATTACTGGAAGTTTGGTTTTGAGCGGAAAGTATAATGGAAACGTAATCAATGTTGATAAATTAGTAAAAGGATCATACATACTGGAAGTTTCAAAAGGAGAGAAAATTACTCGATTTAAAATCGCTCGGAAATAACGTTTTATGCCCTCAATTTAAGGTATTACAATAAGACAATCTCCATCAAAAAAAGGGCGAACCNNNGGTTCGNCCTTAAATTTTATACTGGTACTTATTTCTATTTNCGTANAATATTTCCGGCGTAGGACTTGTCTCCNGTTATTATCTTAAACTGGTATACTCCTGAGTTTAATTCACTCACATTAATGGAGTTGTTAAAGTTTTCGGCTCGTAAAAGCTTACCTTGTAAGTCAAACACTTCAATGTAACCTCCCTCTACTCCTTCAAAGAAAACTTCGGAATCCGTTGGTACCGGATAGGTGGTTAATTTATGCAGTAAATTGGAGGACTTAACTTCTCTCACATTATTGATTATTCCATTATTTACTATTGCCGCTGTGGTATTGGTGATAATAGGGTCGTTAAAATCAAAATAAATGTAGGCGGTGTTTTCTATAAGACTTCCTTGCTCATTATTTTCTTTCTGATCAATTGTAAATCGGATAAACCCATGACTCAGGGGTTCGTTTACAAAACTATCTGCCAACAAAATGTTTGGGAAAAACCATTTTATAGTATCTCCAACAATAGTCATTTNGTANTTGTGGCTGGCATCNAGCATTTTTAAAGTTGATAAATCCAGGTGGCTGGAAANAGGNTCGGTTACNAGGATNTTAAACGCCGTATCCGTNCCTGTATTTTGAAAACGNNTGGTNTATTCAAAATTGGTTGTNTCGTAAACATATCCTTCTGTGTAGGCNCCCTGGTAGCTTACCAGTTTATCATTGGGGTCATATGAACCCGTAACTANNGGNTCGTAAACAGTTGTATCGTTNGAGGTAACATCGTCGGNNACTGCCTGTAAAAGNACTCCTGTGTTTGAAAGTACNGTTTCCAATGGAGTTAGCCGNTCCAGAACCGCCCAGAATTTTAATCGTTTTGTTTCTCCAGAGGCAACTGTNATGTTGTTCCATTTTAGTTCATTCCCCATAACCGAGTTAGGCTGATTTTCACCCTCGTAAGTAGTGTAGGTAAGAGCTGCATCTA
>PBJD01000014.1 GCA_002720635.1 Flavobacteriales bacterium
TTTATTATATTGTTACGGAAAAATGTACTGAATGTGTCGGTTTTCATGACGAACCTCAGTGCGCTGCTGTTTGTCCTGTTGATTGTTGTGTTGATGATGAAGACAACGAGGAAACAGAAGAGGAGTTGTTGGCAAAAAAAGATTTCATGCATTTATAAAAAGATTTGTTTTTAATTTTAAAGTCCCGTTAAGCGGGACTTTCTTATGTTCCAAAGTTGATAATAATGAGTTGGTATTATTTATTTCCACTAATTGGCGCCTTGACGGGGTGGGTAACGAATTGGGTTGCAGTAAAAATGCTTTTTCACCCAAAAGAGCCAAAAAACTTCTTATTATTTAAGGTTCAGGGTGTATTTCCGAAGAGACAGAAAGCAATGGCTGAAAAATTAGGACATATTGTGGCTTCTGAACTTTTTTCAATAGATGATGTGGTTGAAAAAATGAAATCTTTGGATAATAGTGAGGTTTTTGGTTTTGTAGAGCAAAAGATTGATGATTTTATTAATGCTAAATTACCTTCCTCCATGCCAATGCTTGCTATGTTTTTAAATGATGATTTGAAAAATAAGATAAAAACTACTTTACTTCAGGAAATTAGTCAGGTTATACCGGGAGTTATAGATTCTTATGCGAAAAAATTGAAAAATGAAATTGATGTGAAAGCTATTGTTTATGAAAAGGTAGTTAACTTTTCAAGTGATAAATTAGAGGATATTCTATATTCAATTATGAGAAAAGAATTCAAGTTTATTGAATTACTTGGTGGTATCTTAGGCTTTATAATCGGGCTAATTCAACTGGTCATGCTTTCCTTCGATTAAAATTACTATTTGCAAATTTCTGGAAATAACTTTTTGGCTTATTCAGAACAATATTTGTACCCTTTTTTAATATTTTGACACGTTGACTTTGTTTTTTTGTCGAAATTGAATAAGTGACAGGTCTTGCTATTCGTATGCAAATATTGGTTTTTTGCAACTTGATATAAACTAAATCCAGCGACAATTGAAAATAATATTTGAATTATTGGAATTACCCAGGCCCTCAGTTGCCCGGGAAGAACAGACAAAATTATAATCAATATTCTGTCCTAAAGACTTAAAAATTGATTGGGGTATTTTAGAGTGTAAAGTGTATTTTGAAATCTTGCCTGGAATTTATCATCCAAGGTGTTATCATTTCAAATAGCCCATTTATATGAACTTGAATTTTATTTGAGAATCCTATATTTTTTGACTTTTTATCCTTTCAAAAATTTTAAATACGCCCGGACATACTTCGGTGTTTTTTAAGTTTAGATTAAGTATTTGGTGTTGCTTTTTTCTATTTGTGTGGGGATATTCTGCACAAGCTTTTGGTCGAACATCATAAATAGAACAATAGTTGTCTTTCGCAAGAAATTTACATGGAGTCGACTGTAATACGTAATCTCCATCTTCATCAATTTTTAAATATTGAGATATGAATTTAATTGGTTTTTGGTTTAGATGTTTTGAAATTCGATCAATATCTTTATTGGTAAATAAAGGTCCTGTGGTTTTGCAACAGTTTGCGCATTTTAAGCAATCGGCACAACTGAAAATATCATCATGAGCTTCCTGAAATAAATCATCAATTAAAGTCCCTTTTTTTTTCTTGAGTTTTTCTAAAAGTTTTTTATTGGACCTTTTTTGACTTAACGCTCTTTTTTTAAGTTCCTCTAAATTCATACTGTAAATTTACGAATTAGATAAATGAAACTTTTGTATTAAACCAAAACACCCTTTGTGAAGGGTGTTTTGGTTTAATGAATTTATTTTAAAGCGGCTAAAGCTGCTTCATAATTTGGTTCTTCAGCTGTTTCTGCTACTTGTTCCGTGAATATAATTTTTCCATTTTCATTTACAACGATTACTGATCTTGAAAGAAGTGCATTTAAAGGGCCATCAGTAAAAATAACGCCCAATGATTTTCCAAAATCTCCATTTTTATAATCTGATGCCATAATTACATCGTTAATTCCTTCTGCGCCACAAAATCGTTTTTGTGCAAATGGTAAATCTCTGGATACACAAACAACTGTGGTGTTTTCTAAAGAGGAAGCTTCTTGATTAAACCTTCTTGCGGAAGCTGCACAAGTTCCTGTGTCTACACTGGGGAAAATATTGTAAACCACTTTTTTACCTTCTAAATCACTGTTTGACAGTTCGCTTAAGTCATTTTTTACTAAGTTAAAATTAGGCATGTTATTTCCTATTTCCGGAAGGTTTCCTAATGTGTTAATTTCATTTCCTTTTAATGTTACTGTTGCCATTTTTTTTGATTTTAATAATTTAATTTAAAGATTAATGTCTTTTCTTAATTTAGCAAGAGTTCAAGTTAAAATATTTTATTTTGGTTTATGTCTTTACACAAACATGCTCTGATACGATATAGAATTATCGATTCCATGCTCAGAAATAACTACAAACCGTATCCTGATATTGAGGAGATTCGTTCGAAATGTGAGGAGTCATTGTTTGGATCTGATTGGGGTGACCATATTTCAATCAGTACCATTGAAAAGGATTTTCGAGCAATGAGAACGGATGCGGAACTTGGTTTTTTTGCTCCTATTAAATTTTCAAGAATTCACATGGGATATTATTATACCGATCCTGAGTATACCATTCATGCGATACCGCTTAAAAATGAGGATATAGATGCTATTAAATTTGCTTCAAATACTTTGATGAACTTCAGGGAATCTCCAATTTTCGATCAATTCAGGTTTGCAATAGAAAAAATATTTGATCGATTAAACATTTCATCTGATGCCCAGGATGAACGAATAGATCAGATTGTTCAATTTGATTCTTACCCGAATTATCCTGGAAAAGAATTTTTACAGGATTTATATACCTCAATTAAAGAATATCAACAAATTGAACTGGTCTATAAAAGATTTAATTCGGATAAAGCCAATAAAAGAGTAGTACACCCATATCTGTTAAAAGAATACAAACACAGGTGGTATTTAGTTGCCTATGTTGATGCGAAAAAAGGACTCGCTACTTATGCCCTGGATAGAATACAGAGTTTGAATATACTTGAAGATGATTTTATTATAGACTCAAATTTTAAGCCTTTACAATTTTTTAAGTATTCATTTGGAATTACTCAGGTTGAAAATGATTTCTTTAAAGTTCTTTTGAAATTTTCTTCTGCTCAAAAAGGTTATTTAATGACTCAACCTTTACATAGTTCTCAAAAATTAATATCAGAAGATAAGGATAGTTTTACTATTGGGTTGGAAGTTTACCTTACTTATGAACTTATCGAAACTGTATTGAGTTATGGTGAAGATGTTCTTGTTCTGCAGCCAGAAGAGTTGAAAAAAATCATTCACAAGAGACTTTTAAAAGCTGTAAAACAGTACTAAAAAAGCGAGTCTTTGGACTCGCTTTTTTAGTATTGTTTTAATTTTATTATTCACTATTTCTTAAGGTTGTCAGGAACGACTATCTTATTTACATTTGCTTTTTCCTCTCCGTCCTTACTTAGAATCTTTAGCTCAATTCTTCTGTTTAAAGCCCTCCCTTCTTCATTATCAGAACCATCTTTATTTGTGTTTTTAGCTATTGGTTGATCTTCTCCGTATCCAACAGCATTAACTCTATCTGTATTAATTCCTTTTTTAACTAAATAATTTTTAACTGATTCAGCTCTTTTCTGAGATAACTTTTTGTTAAAGGATTTTTTACCTTTTGAGTCAGTATGACCTTGTATCTCAACTTTGATTGATGGGTTGTTTGACAATAAGTTAAATAGTTTATTTAATTCTGAACGGGAATCTTTGGTTAGGTCATAGCTTTCAAACTCAAAGAATACATTATTTAAAACTATGGATTCGTTAGCTTTTATAGGTGCCAGTTTGATTTCTTTTTTAATTGATTGAAAAGCAGAATTTTTAGGAACTATTAAATTTTCTGATTTAAACAAATAACCTTCAGCATTATAGGTTACATTGTAATTTTTATCAGGAGGTAAAATAAATAGATATTTACCTGTCTTTCTATTTGGTTTGAAAATTCCTACTATTTCTCCTGTCTCGTTATCCTTTACAATTATTTCTGCATCTTCTGGAATTGTTCCTTCTTCATCACCTGTTGTGAAATAACCAGACATAATCGTCATTGGTTGAACAGGGGCTTTTGGTATAGTAATAAGATATAAATCGTTACCTCCTTTTCCTCCTTCTTTTTTGGATGCATAATATGATCGCTTACCATCAACTGATGTTGTGTAGAAAACATCATCTTCGGTAGTGTTAATTGGGTATCCTATATTTTCTGGTGTACTCCATCCATCTTCTCCCAAGTCAGTTGCCTGAAAAATATCGAATCCACCCATAGTTTCATGACCATTTGAGGAAAAGAATAAAGAAACTCCATCAGGGTGAATAAACGGAGCCCTGTCATCAAATTCCGTATTAATTTTCGGGCCTAAATTTAGAGGTTTGCTCCATGCTCCATTAGGGAGCATAGTAACTCTGTAAATATCAAATCCGCCATATCCACCTTTTCTGTTTGATGTGAAGAAGATAGTTTTTCCATCTGCAGAAAAGCAAGCATGAGTTTCAGATGCTTTTGAATTTAATGCATCGAAAGGTATGGGCTTGCTCCATTCTTTTCCGTTTAATTTAGAGTAATATATATCACCTTGAGGATCTTCCTGGGCGGAGTAAATTAAAAGCTGTTGACCATCTACTGATAATCCGATAGTTGCTTCATGACCGGATGTGTTTATTTTATCCGAAATTAATCTTGGTTCACCCCAATCTCCTTGCGCATCTTTATTCGAAATATAAATATCTTCATAATATTGAAAATCATTAGGATCTTTTGGTTGATTTGCACTCCCAACTTTGAATTTTCTTCTTGATGTGAAAATCATAGTCTGCTCATCAGCAGATACAACAGGAGCATACTCGGGATATTCTGAATTTACTTTTTCTAAACTCTTTAAAATTATGTCTACAGGATTTTCAAGGAGAAGTTTAGCCGTTTCACAAATTTTATTTTCTCTTTTCAGGGTATTAACCCATTCATTGCTTATGTTTTTACCCAAAGATTCTTCAAAAGATTTAAAATTCTCTTGTGCTTCATCAATTTTGAGATTCTTTCTGAGTAATCTGGCATATTCCAAATAAGCAAAAACTGGTGCAGACTCCAAAGTATTGTCATTAACGTCAAATTCTAAGTCTAATGAAACATTATCAGCTGATCTGGAAAGATAGTGTAGTGCTGAGTCATTGTTTTTTAGCAATATTCCCTTTGAGTAACAGTCTCCTATTTTAAAATTCAAGAAAGCAGTTGAGGGAATGGCATTTTGAATGTTTTTGTAAATTTTCAGTGCGAAGTCATAGTTTTGGTCATCCCAGTATCCGTCCGCAATATTGTATTGTTTCTTGACCGGTTTCTCAAAAATTTCTTCGTTGAATTCTTCGTTGTTTCTATTATATAGTACTTGGGCACTAATATTTGAAGAAACAAATAATGTAAGTAAAGATAGGGATAGTAGTCGTTTCATATGTCTAATTTTTCAGGAGTAAATCAAACTCCATGCTAAATTCACTGATTAACAAATAATTAACTTTTAACCATTAGGTTTCAGAAGCTAAAATAAGTTATAATTACCAAATTTGTCTATTTATGTCGAAATTTTCAAGATAATCTCCAACTTTTCTTAAAAAGCTTCCGCCCAACATTCCGTCAACAACCCTATGGTCATAGCTCATAGACATAAACATCATGTGTCGAATTCCAATAAAATCTCCCTCAGAAGTTTCAATTACTGCGGGCTTTTTTTGAATTACTCCAGTTGCTAAGATTGCAACTTCTGGTTGATTGATTATTGGTGTTCCGATAATGTTACCAAATGTTCCAATGTTGGTTATGGTAAATGTTCCGTCCTGAACATCATCCGGAGAAAGATTGTTGTTTCTGGCTTTTTGAGTAAGGTTGTTTACAGATTCTGCCATTCCAATCAAATTGAGGTTGTTGGCTCCTTTAACAACGGGAACAATAAGATTACCAGAGGGTAGAGCTACTGCCATACCAATATTTGCATCTTTTTTAATGCGTATTTGATCTCCTTCAACACTAACGTTAATCATAGGGAAGTCTTTTATTGCTTTTGCTACCGCTTCAACAAATATGGGAGTGAAAGTAAGTTTGTATCCTTCTTTTTCAAAGAATTGATTTTTTACTTTATTCCTCCATTTTACAAGATTGGTTACGTCAATTTCAACAACACTGGTAACATGAGGGGCGTTTTTTTTGGAAGCCACCATATGCTCTGCAATGAGTTTTCTCATCCTGTCCATTTCTACTAGTTCTGAAACTCCTGAGAAAGATATGGCAGGTTTTGATTGGGTTTCATGCGTTGAATCTGTTGATACCGTGCCTAATGAATCATTTTTGTTTTCAATATGGTTGAGTATATCGTACTTCGTTACTCTTCCTTCACGTCCAGTACCGGATATTTTATTGAGTTCATCAAAGGAGACACCTTCTATTTTAGCAATACTTTTCACCAACGGAGAGTAAAATCTATTACTTTCCTTTTGACTTGTTGTTGAGAGAACAGTTGTTGAGATAGGAGGGTGAACTTTTGGGTGCTCAGGGGCAGCAGCAGGTTCATCGTAAGCAGAAGTAGTAACATCTTCTTTCTTGTCTTCCTTTTTTACTTCACCTTCAACTTCAATGATCGCAAAAGGGGTTCCAATTTTTACTACTTCACCTTCTTTAAATAGTTTTTTCACTAATGTTCCTTCATAATCCGATGGGACTTCAGAGTCGACTTTATCGGTAGCAATTTCTAAAATTCCCTCCTCTAATTCTACAAAGTCTCCCTCGTTTTTTAACCAAGAGGTTACCGTAGCTTCTGCTACGCTTTCTCCCATCTTGGGTAATAATAGTTCAATTTGCGCCATAAAACACTATGAAAAATGTTGGGGTAAAATTAATTAAAATAGGGGAGCTGAGCAATGAAGTGTATCAGAATAAATTACTTTTGAAATTACTATTGATCAATTTTTTTCAGGCCTTTTATGAGGATAGCTAAGTCATTCAAAGGGTTATAATCTTTTGCATATTGCATATTAATTCGCTCAATAGTATCATCTTCTAAATTTTTATCATTGAATCTATCCAGTGGTGAAAGGATACTTGATTTTAAAACCGGAAGTTCATTTTTCAATCCAAATGATTTGCTGTAACCAACCCATGTAAATTTTCCTTTGAAAACATTAATTATGTTTCCAAGCATTTTTGAGGGTTGGCTTACAAGGAATGCCAGAAGAGGAGATGTAATGAGCAAAATAAGACTTGATACAACATCAAATACTCTTTTGTTTCTTATATTTTCAGGTTTGTTGATAGAGTTAATATCAATTAAATATAGCTCTCCAGGTGAATCTATACTGGAGCTTCCTAAAATGAATAGTGATTCCGGAGGTGCGATTTTAAATTCTGCATCATGATTGGACAGCGACTCCATTGTTTCTATTATTTTGTTGGAAGAGAGGTCTTTTGCGCAAAAAATCACTTCATCCAGTTTATGTATTTGGATGATTTCATCCAGTTGATTAATGTTTCCTACAAATGGGTTACTTCTTAAAGTTTCTTCTGATCCAATAAAAACAAAGTTTTGCAATAAAAAGTTTGATTTTTGAAGTATTTCCTTTACTCGCTCTATTTCTTCACTATTTCCAATTATTCCTACGTTTTTTCTTGAGTTGGAGTCTATTTCAAAATCTCCATATTTGAGGAATTGCAG
The DNA here is from genome assembly GCA_002720635.1 of Flavobacteriales bacterium. Lineage (GTDB taxonomy): Bacteria > Bacteroidota > Bacteroidia > Flavobacteriales_C. The sequence continues at coordinate 7,801 of PBJD01000014.1, forward strand.
GAGCATTCTTGAAGAAGTTAAGGATATTGATGACCAGATTGCACTAAAAGCTATAATCGCTCTTGAAAATCTGTAGTTTTCATCAATAAATCCATAACCAATTAAAATCGATATCGCCCCAAATCCTACACCTTTAAGAACTCTATTGAGTTTTAATTTTTTCTTATATCCTCCGAAAAAGGCCACAGAAAGCAATATGGTTCCGACTATAGCTGGAATAAAATAATACAACAACTCATTGGGATAAGAAAATCCTTTGATTTTAGATTCCCATATGTATTTGAATCCTAAAATTCCGCCAAGTAAAAGAAGGGCATCAAGTATGGGTAGGGTAGATTTTTTTACTACACGGTTTAAAATCGCAATTGATGCTCTGAAATAGATAGCGATTTTGATTAGAAAACTGAATAGAGAAGCGTTTTTTGAAGAAAAATGTTTCTTCGCAAAAATGATCATAGCATTGTAAAAAACAAAAACATAATTTACAGAACTCTTTTTGGTGCTTTCTCCTTTATAATGAATTATTCGAGTATTCGCAAAGTAGTAGTTTTTATAGCCTCCTTTAATTAAACGATAGGATAAGTCAATATCTTCTCCGTACATAAAGAAATCTTCATCAAGCAATCCTACCTTATCCAGTGCAGATTTTCGCATTAACATAAATGCTCCAGACAGGATTTCAATTTCATGGTTTTCATTTTTATCCAGATGTCCACAGTGGTATTTTCCAAAACGTTTACTTTTTGGAAATAAACTAGAGAGTCCAAAAATTTTGTAAAAAGCAACTGAAGGGGTTGGTAATGACCTTTTAGACTCGGGAAGAAAATTTCCCTTTCCATCAACCATTTTTACTCCTAGTCCACCAGCATTGGGATTTGCATCCATAAATTCAAGGACTTTTTCAAAAGTGTCTTCTTCAACAAGTGTGTCCGGATTTAAAAGAAGTGTATATTCTCCTTTTGATTTCTTTACAGCAAGATTGTTTCCTTTTGAAAACCCTAAATTGTCTTTTGATGCAACTAATTTTACCGATGGAAATTTGTCTTTAATCATGGCTACTGAGCCATCAACTGAATTGTTATCAACAACCCATACCTCTCCATCTATATTTTGTAAAGCTTTAAAAACACTTTGTAAACACTGTTCAAGAAAATGCTGAACATTGTAGTTGACAATTATAACGGATAATTTCAATTTTCAGGTAAATTTAGGATCAGCAAAATTAACGAAAAATACATTAGTGTCAATATAAATTAATTGTTTTGACTTAAATTGTTTCTATAGATTAAGTAATAATAGCTGTTTAAATATTTGATGATCAATTTGCTGTTTTTTTTATAAGAATGAATCTTTAGCTAAGTCTGAGTATTTATTTTTTTTTGAAATAAAATATTCTTTAGCTATTGATGGTTTATAAACTCCAATGATTTCTTTGTTTGTATGCTGTTGATTAAGTTTTTTTCTGATTTTTAAGTATTTTAATAAATTGGCGTAAAAAGACATATGAGCTTTAAAAACGGCAAGAAAGTGTCTGACATTTCCCTCGAAAAGGAATTTTGCAGCCGCTAAACCATCCAAAAGAAGTTTTTGTGTCATTTTGATTAAAAATTTATTACGGGGGTAATTTTTGATCAATAAAAATAAACTGTTTCGAAAGTTTAAAAATGTTTTTTTGGGGCTCAGTTTATTTAGTGTTCCTCCGCCTAAATGATAAACATGTGATTCACCAACAGCGTAAACTAAATAACCAGCTCTCTGCATTCTCCAGCATAAATCAATTTCTTCCATATGAGCGAAAAAGAACTCGTCAAAGCCATTCAGTTTTTTAAAGGTGTCATTTCGAACAAACATACAGGCTCCTGAGGCCCAAAAAACAGGTTCGTTATTATTGTATTGGCCTTTATCTTCTTCAAGAGTATCAAATATTCTTCCCCTACAAAATGGGAACCCCCATTGATCTATGTATCCCCCTGCCGCACCTGCATATTCAAAGTGTGTTTTTTTTCTGTATTGTAAAATTTTAGGCATGGCCGCACCTACCGAAGGATTTTTATCCATGAATTCTGTCATAGGTTGAACCCAGTTTTCCGGGGTTTCAATATCAGAATTTAATAACACCACGTATTCATTGTGAACGTGTGTTAAAGCTTCATTATATCCTTTAGCGAATCCGCCGTTGGTTTTGTTTTGAATAATTTTTATTTCTGGATAGGTTGAGTTTAAAAAGGCAATACTGCCGTCAGTTGACGCATTATCTGCAATAATTGCCTCTGCATATTCGGGTAATGTAGCCAGTACACTTGGTAAAAACTTTTTGAGTAGTTCTTCTCCATTCCAATTTAAAATAACAACCGCAACCTTTTTCATTATAAAACGAATTTACTAATTCCTTTATAAAATCATTTAGATGGAATAAAATACTAAATTTGAAAAAAAAATATTTTTATGTCTGCTTGGGGAATATCAAACTTTGAAAATGATACAGCACTTGATTGGGTGAATGAAATAATTCAGGAACAAGAGATAACCGGGTTACAAGAATCAATTAAAACCTTTTTAAAAGATTTTTCCGGAGAATCCACATCTTTAATAGATTGTTCTAAGTTTTTAACTGCAGCTGAAACAGTTGCTGCAATAATCGGCAGTCCTAATGAAGATTTTCCAGAGGAGCTGAAGGAATGGGTTGAATCAAAGTATATTAAAATTGAACAAATCACAATTGATGATGCTAAAAAAGGAGTTAAATTAATTATGACCGATAGTGAGGCCAAAGAAATGTTTTTGGACTCAGGGTATTTTAAATCCTGGGAAAAAGCTCAAAAGGACTTGATTAAAAGGTTATCCAAATGATTTTATTTGGAAGAAAGGATAAGTTATTGGCAACAAGAGAAATACCCGAGGAATTGTGTGAGAGTTGCGGTGAAAGAGGGGGGATTGTAAGTATTTTTCAGATTTACTATCATGTTGCTAAAATTCCATTTTTCCCATTATCAAGGAGGGCTGCTTCTCAATGTTATTCTTGCAGAAAAGTTAAAGTAAAAAAGGATTTCTCTAATCAGCAAAGGATGGTTTCGAAACTTTTAAAAAAGGAGACAAAAACTCCTTTGTGGACCATGATTGGTTCCTGTTTAATTTTGATTTGTCTGGTCTTGAATTATTTGATTAGGTTAATTTAAGTATTTGAAAATCTTATAAAAACTGTTAACTGGATAGAGAGATAATTATAACACGAAAATAAGTTTTAGTTTTTTTTAAGAAAATTCATGATTGCATTAGTGTAAAGTTTAAGAAATTATGATTTTAAGTTTTGGTGAGGTTTTAATGGATTGTTTCCCTGGTAAAAATGTCATAGGTGGAGCTCCGTTTAATGTTGCAGTGCATTTAAAAAGGCTGGGTCAGGAAGCAGGTATAATTACTAAAGTAGGCGAAGATGATCTGGGTAGTCAAATTCATCAAATATTGGTTCGAGAAGGTCTAACAGCTCAGCTTCAAATAGATGAAAAATATCCAACAGGAAGGGTTGATGTTACTTTAAAAAATGGTCAGCCATCCTACCACATTCATCAAGGTTGTGGCTGGGAGTTTATAGGAGTAAAGGAAATTGAAACTCCGAACTATTTTGTTTTTGGATCATTAGCCTTGTTTTTTGAAGAGAACAAAAAATCGTTTAATGAGTATCGAAATCAATTTGAAAAGGCAGCATTTGTTTGTGATCTTAATTTAAGAAAACCATACTATGATAAGGGCACTATTGAGTTGTGTTTGAATGCTGCAGAGATACTTAAAATAAATGATGAGGAGCTGGATTATTTGTCAAAATCGTATAAAGTTGTAGATGTTATAGATTGGCTGAAAAGTGAATTTGGTATTCATAAGATTATTTTAACAGAGGGGGCAAAGGGTGCAACTTTGTTCTGGGACGATAAAATTATTTCCTGTGAAGTTAAGATGATTGAAAATATTAAAGATACTGTAGGTGCAGGCGATTCATTTACTTCATTGTTTTTGCATGGCGTTATAAATAATTTGCCGCTAGATCTTACCATGCAAAGAGCAGCTGATTTTGCCGGGGATATTTGTCAAACATCAGGGGCAGTTCCTGATGATTTAACGGTTTACGAAAAATATAAATTTTGAAGCAAAAATTAATAATTACTTTTTGTTTGATTTCATTTTCCTTGTTCGCTGGTGATAATGGATATTTTGTGATTTTTAATTCTAAAAGTTCGATTTATCATTTTGATCCATATAGCTACTTTGACCAAAAAGCTATTGAAAATAAAATACGTATGGGTTTGCCAATTTATGATTGGTATGATTTACCTGTAAATCCTGATTATGTTTCTGAAGTAGCGTCATTTTCTGATTCTTTAGGGTATAGGTTACGTTGGTTTAATGGTGTTACTGTTTATTGCTCGGAAAAATCTATTTTAAAAATAAAGCAATTGTCTTTTGTGAAAAAGGTTATTAAATGGAAGGGTAATATGGAAATTTTACCTCAAGCAAAAGAGATTAAACAGGACGTAGTAAAAAAATCACCCATATTTCAGTGGCAATTGAACACAATGGGGGGTGAGTTGTTTCAAAAGAGAAATATATTTGGAGAAGGGGTTCGAATTTCGATTGTTGATGTTGGGTTCAGAGGTGCTGATGATAACAATCAACTAAATCATGTATTTACAAATAATAAATTTATTGATTCATGGGATTTTTCGAGAAATAAACCTTTGGATTTTACAAAAGGTCCCATGCACGGAACTATGGTGGCCTCCTTTGTTGTTGGTAAATTGGATTCGATTCAAATTGGTCACGCGCCGAAAGCTGAGGTTTTATTTGCAAAAATGAAGTCGATTACGAACTCGAATAAATCGATTGAAGAAGCCTGGTTAAAAGCTGTTGAATGGAGCCACAGGAAAGGGGCTCGATTGGTGAATAGTTCTGTTGGGTATACAGAAGGAAATCATACAATTGATATGTTAACAGGGGACATATGCTTAATGAGTTTGGCTGGTAATTTAGCTTCCAGAAAAGGTATGCTTATTATTAATTCTGCTGGTAATGAAGGAGCTAATGATTGGAAAATGATTGGTTTTCCCAGTGATGCGGATAGTGTTTTAACTGTTGGTGCAATTGATCCAAAATCAGGTGTAAGAACTGATTATTCTTCTTATGGACCATCAAAAGATTTAAACCTGAAGCCCAATGTGACTGCTGTTGGAGATGTCTTTTGGCACACCGGTAGTGGTATTAAGAAGTTAGAAGGAACATCTTTTTCCACGCCACTGGTTACTGGTTATGCAGCTTGTGTTTTACAAAATCAACCTGATTTAATACCAATGAGCTTGATTGATACAATTCAAAAAACAGCTTCCCTTTATCCTTACTATGATTATTCTCATGGTTATGGTGTTCCTCGTGCAACATTATATTTTGACGAAGACACAATAAAAAATGGAAATCCATCAATAGCACTTTTAAAAAGTCCAAATTATTTAGTTGACGGGTATTATTATTTTAAATATTTGAGCAATAAGGGATCCCATGTTTTTTATCAGATAATCCATAAAGATGGCTATATAAGAGACTACAAGGTAGTGACGTTTGAAAAAAATAACCAATCTCCTAAAATTTATTTTAAAGACCTTTCAAAAGGGGAGGTTATTAGAGTTTTTCACAGAGGAACATATATTGAAAAGAAAATTGAATGAGAGTTGAAATCCTTTTTTTAATCCTTTTTCCCATTTTCTCAATGGGACAGGATTACGTAGTTGACGAAATATTTGAACCGGATGATTATTCGGGAGGATTCGCAGAAGTTAGTTCCAATAACCGTTTTATATATTCATGGGGGTTAAATGTAAATAACTCCGAATTAAACCTTATCAAAGTGTCGGGTTCCAATTATTTTGATTTTCGCTATCAATATAACTTGCCTATATTAAAAAAAGTATATTTCACTTCAGGTATTGGTTTAAGCTGGAATATTTTTAATTTAAATAATGATAGTAATTCATTCTATATTGATTCTTTATTTCATCAAAAAAGAAAATTGCGTTTTCAAAATATAACGAGTGTTATCGGTTTGAGATTTCAAGGGAAAAAATATCCGAATGAATCCTGGTGTTTAGAAGTTAATTTTTCAAATGAATATTTAATTCGATCCAATTATATCACATGGGGTGAATTGGATGGGATGAAGTATAAAAATAAATTTTCAAAACTTAATTTTGTAGATAAATATCAATATGGATTTGAAATTAGAGGTGGGTATAAGAATATATCCTTATTTTCAAGGTATAGGTTGAGTAATCTAATAAATCGTTCCATGTTTGATTTGGATTTGCCTAATTTAACTTTCGGATTGCAATTAGATATACCAGCATCTGGAGATATATAACATAAATATGTGGAAAAGTGACTATAGTGTTGATCAAGTTAATTCAATGAGTAAAAATACAATACTTGATGTTTTAGGAATTGAAATAACTGAAATAGGAGATGATTTCCTTACAGGTAAAATGCCGGTGGATTCCAGAACGGTTCAACCGATGAGAATTTTACATGGAGGCGCAAATGTTGTTTTAGCTGAAACTTTAGGTAGTATTGCTTCTTTAATGATAATTAATCCAGAGGAAGAAATAAGTGTAGGCGTAGATATCAATGCTAATCACATTCGGTCTGTTAAATCTGGTTGGGTTACAGGAGTTGCAAAACCTTTGAGTATTGGACGTAAGATTCACGTATGGGAAATCAAAATTAACGATGAGGGGGGTCGCTTAACATGTATTTCACGACTTACTGTATCAGTTTTACCCAAAAAAAACAGCTAGTTTAAAACAAAAGGTGCGATAAGATCAAATTCTGGTATGTAAACTTTAAACTTCTCGCGTGTCATTAGGTTTTGCATAATGTAATATCCCCGCATTCTTCCAATGGGTGAAGTAAGTGATGTTCCTGATTCATAGTCATGAGACCCTTGAAATTCCAGTGTGGGTTGTAAACCAATAACTCCATTTCCTTCTACTTCATAGTGCTCTCCTTTGGAGTCGAACACAAACCATTTTCTGGAGAGCAATTTAACTGAAAAGTCATTTTCATTTTTTATTGATATTTGGTACGAAAAAATAAATTCTGATTGGGCGGGTTTTGAGAACTCTTCTTCATAGTTACTTCTGACTATAACTTCAACACCCTCAGTTATTAAACTCTCCATAATGCAAAAGTAAGAAAAGAAAGTACTCAGCGCTACTGAAAAGTAAATCTTTTAACACCTATTAACGTTTCTGTTTCATCATTAAAACCTTTATGATATATAAAAACTGTGTACGTGTTTTTTGCTTGAAAATGGCTTCCGTCAGTATTTTCCCAGAAGAGTGAATTTTCCATATTTTTTTTTGCAGCATAAGCATAATTATATACACCTTGTTTTAGTAATATATGTGATTCGTAATGTTCTAATGAGTCTTTGTAGATCATTTTGAAATTTCTATTGATTTCTCCACCATTTATTTTCCCCAGAATAAAAACTGAACTACTGTCCAAAGGTATTTTACGTGCAAATCTAAAATGAACAAAAGCGTAGTCTGATGTTAGGTTTGGGTTTTCCCTGAACGTTTTTTTTTCAATAAAAAATCTACCATCATGATCCATAGTTTGTTTGTATTTCAGGTAAGCACGATTGTAGTCTGTTTCAGGTATAATATGATATATTGAGTCTTCGTAAAAAATTTCTTCAACACCTTGTGCGGGTTGTTTTAAGTCTCTGAAATCCAATATTCTGTATTCATTTCCTGCTTCAAATAAGGTTTCGTTTTCATTGTTGAAGAGCAATTGGTTGTTTCCTTCAAATGATGGTTTTATATTGTACTTTGCGTTATCATACCTACCGTTTTGTATAATTACAGCTTTAAATTCGCTCCTGGGGTTGTTACTTGGAATCATAGAGTGGTTAACTGCAAAGTTTACTAGATGATGTGTATGTTTCAAATCAAAATTTATTGGCCTTTTCGGTTGGGGAGTTATCGTTATTTTTGATTCAACGATATAGAATTTATGTGTCAACATAACCTCCAGTGTCTCAACTTCCTTAACAATTAAGATATAATTTCCACTCATTAAAAATTTAGATTCTGTTGAGGGGAAATCTAAATTGTAGTGAATATAATCTATTGCTGTGTTTTCAGAAAACTCAAAATCAGTAATAAATTGATCTTCCATTCCTTCAGCAAAATCATGAAAAAATACGTTTTCGGATTTTTCCCAATTTGCATCACATTTTATAAATGTATAGGAGAATTCTTTTGGTTCATTAGCCAGGTAATCAAAACTTAAATTGAGTTTTTCATCTGTGTTTAAGGAAATAATAGGCATATCATAAGTCAAACCGTAGTTTGACAACTGAACACTTTTAATAGAAGGAGAAAATATTTCATTTTTAAATGATGCCAATAAGTGCAAACTGGTAAAAGGGATTAAGATGAGAGTTAAAAACAATTTCATACATCTAAAATAAAGCTCGAGTTGTTAATTTAAATAATAATAATTTATTTAGAATGGATTTAAATAACAACGGGGCCCCTTAAAATTTAGTATTGAACCTCTTGTTTTTTTATTTTTGCAGTATTGATTTATCACCCAATCTATAAAGAATGTCAGTACAAATAAAGCTGAGAAAAGGGGCGGACATCAAATTACAAGGTGTCGCAAGTCGCATCAAAGTAGATGCGCCACCGTCTGATGTAGTAGCAATTAAGCCTTCAGATTTTCATGGCGTAATCCCAAAATTGATTTTAAGAGAAGGCGCTAAGGTTAAAGCTGGTACACCTATATTCTTTGATAAAGAGAATGATAGAATTAAGTTTTCCTCACCAGTTTCCGGAGAAATTATTGAAATAGTGCGAGGAGCGCGTCGTGTTATTCTGGAAATTAAAATTAAAATTGACAAAACGAATTCTTTTGAAGATTTTGGTACGACTGATGTTACAAAAGTACCTGTTGAAGATTTGAAAAACAAGCTTCTTAATTCCGGTTTATGGACATTCATAAAGCAGCGACCATTTAACTGTATCGCTAATCCGGATGATCAACCGAAGGCAGTATTCGTTTCCGGCTTTGATTCAAGCCCACTTGCTCCAGATTACGACTTTTTGTTGGAGGGAAGAGAGGAAGATTTCCAGTTAGGTATTGATGCATTGGCCAAATTTGCCCGGAACGGATTTGTGAATTTAAATATTCCAGCGGAAAAGGTATTAAGATTCAACTCAACCGATCTTTTTTCCTATACGGATGATGTGGGCAGAGAAATAGAAGTGGATTACAAAACGGCTTCAAATGTAGCCGCATCTCACGGGGCAGCAAAAGCATTACAGTCATTAAAAAATAAATACGGTAAAGCAAGTACTGTCTTCACAAAAGCAAAGAATGTTTCTTTGGGAGAAATTTCAGGGCAACATCCAGCTGGTAATGTGGGTATTCAAATACATCATATTAATCCAGTTAATAAAGGAGAGGTTGTTTGGACCGTGAATGCACAAGATGTAGCAATGATCGGTGAGTTCCTAAGAACGGGTAACTTTAATGCTAAAAAAGTTATAGCACTTACAGGTTCTGAAGTTGCTCTTCCAAGATATTACTCAGTGACTCTAGGTCAAAATCTAGAAAGTATATTCGAAGGTAATTTAAAGGAAAGCGAAGATACCCCAAGATTCATCTCTGGAAACCCTTTGACAGGTACAAAAGTTGAAAAAGACGGTTATTTGGGTGCATATGATTCGCAATTAACTGTTCTCCCAGAAGGAAATAAGTACGATTTGTTTGGATGGGCAGTCCCTATTCAGCCAAATAAGTTTTCACTAAGCAGAACACTGTGGTCATGGATAATGCCAAGTAAGGCATATCGATTAAATACTAATATGAATGGTGAACAAAGAGCTTTTGTTGTAACCGGTGAATATGAAAAATTACTACCAATGAGTATTTTTCCTGTTCAGCTGTTGAAGTCTTGTTTAGTAGAAGATATCGATGCTATGGAAGGTCTGGGGATATATGAGATAGTACCAGAAGATATAGCTCTATGTGAGTTTGCTTGTACTTCTAAACAACCTGCTCAGGAAATTCTTCAAACAGGCCTGGATTTAGTTAAAAAAGAGTGCGCATAATTAATTCAATTTTAAAAGGAAGATGAAGTTTTTAGAAAAAATTGTAGACAAACTGGAACCCAACTTTGAGAAAGGGGGGAAGTATGAGAAGTGGTTCCCGCTTTTTGATGGATTTGCTACATTTTTGTTCACACCTAAGCATACAACCAAGAAAGGTGTGCATATACGAGATGCCGTTGATTTAAAGAGAACAATGAATACCGTAATCATAGCCATGGTTCCATGTCTGTTGTTTGGTATTTGGAATACTGGTTACCAGCATTACAATGCCCTTGGTTTAACGGAAGAATTTGGCGTTCTGGATCAAATATTATTTGGTGCGCTTAAAGTTATTCCAGTAGTAATCGTTTCTTATGTAGTTGGTCTGGGGGTTGAGTTTGGTTTCTGTATTGCTAAGGGGCATCCTATTGAAGAAGGTTTTCTGGTTTCGGGAATGCTTATACCATTAATTGTGCCCGCTGATACTCCATTGTGGATGGTAGCTGTTGCTACAATTTTTTCGGTAGTTTTTGTCAAAGAAGTTTTTGGTGGTACTGGTATGAATATCTTAAACCCGGCTTTAACTGCAAGGGCATTTTTATTCTTTGCGTATCCAAAGCAGTTATCTGGTGATAGTGCATGGGTGAATATGGAGTTGCCTGATGGTTATTCTTATGCTGAAAATGGTACTGTCGTTTTGAATGAGTTGGGTCAAAAAGTAGGACAGGTTGATGCTATAGCCGGAGCTACTCAATTATCAAGATTTAATGCTTCAATAGGGGCGATGAAAGATAAAGCTGAAGAACTTGGCGAAGCTGTTGGTGCAAATGCTCAGGCTTTCGATGCGGGACTGGATAAATTAGCAAAAAAGTACGAATTGTGGGAATCCTTTGTAGGTGTTATTCCTGGATCTATTGGAGAAACATCGGTAATTGCCATATTAATTGGAGCGGGATTCTTATTGCATACTGGAGTTGGTTCCTTAAAAATAATGTTATCTGGTATTTTTGGTGCTGTTTTCATGACCATAATATTCAATACAGCAGGATTAAATCCTTACATGACTGTGGGGCCTTTAGAGCATTTGTTTGCAGGTGGTTTCATGTTTGGTTTAGTATTTATGGCTACAGATCCTGTATCTGCCGCTCAAACTGAAGTAGGTAAAGTGATTTACGGATTCTTTATAGGTCTTTTCTGTATTATGATCAGGGTATTTAATCCCGCTTATCCAGAAGGTATGATGCTGGCAATTCTTTTCATGAACGTAATGGCTCCACTGATTGATCATTACGTAATACAAAATAATATCAAACAGCGTTTAGAAAGATTGAAACTAAATACTGCAAACCATTAACACGTTTAAAAATGGCAATAAATAAAAATAGTACTGGATATACAATTACATTCTCAGTTGTTTTGGTTTGTATATGCGGTGCATTGCTGGCTTTTTTAGCTACTCAGTTAAAACCTTTCCAAAATGCAAATATTGCTAATGAGAAAAGACAATTCATTTTGTCTGCGGCAGGTTTTGCGTCATTGGATAGTTTGAAAAAATTACAAAAATCAGATATTGAGAAAATGTTCTCAGAGTCTGTAACCAGTAATGTTTACGATTTTGAAGGTTCCCCAATCCAGGGTGAGGACGCTTTTTTAATTGACATTGTCAAAGAGTTCAAGGCAACTAAAAATGAACCAAAAATCCGTAGATATCCTGTTTTTACATGTGTTAATGAATCCGATACCAGTTATGTAATCCCAATGGCAGGAAATGGTTTATGGGGTCCGGTTTGGGGGTTTGCGGCCTTAGGTTCAGATCAGAATACGATTACAGGTATTGTTTTTGACCACAAATCAGAGACACCAGGATTAGGAGCAAAAATCACTGATCAATCCTTCGTTGATATGTTTACTTCAACAACTAAAACAGTAATGAAAGGCGATAAATATATGGGGTTAAAAGTGGTTAAGGGTGGTTTAAAAGAGCCGAACCATGAAGTTGATGCGATAGCCGGGGCTACAATAACCTCAAATGGTGTTTCGGCAATGTTAAAAAGTGCCTTTAAGCCCTATATGAAAGCTTGGGATAAAATTAAATAAGAGGAGTATAAAGATTTAAACAATACACAATGAGTGCGAAAAAAGAATCATTATTTTCTAAAAAGAACATGAAGTTGATTAAGGATCCTTTAAATGATTCTAATCCAATTTCCATTCAGGTATTAGGGATTTGTTCTGCCTTGGCTATTACAATCATGTTGGAAAATGCTTTTGTAATGTCTATGTCGGTCCTGTTCGTTTTGATAATGGCCAATGTAATCGTATCCGTTATTAGGAATATGATTCCAGATAAAATCAGAATTATTGTTCAGTTGGTTATTGTTGCTACATTAGTAATTACCGTTGACCAAATCTTAAAGGCTTTTGTATATGAAGTGTCTAAACAACTATCGGTATTTGTTGGTTTAATTATAACCAATTGTATTATTATGGGGCGTTTGGAAGCGTTTGCTCTTGGTAATAAGGTTGGTCCTTCTTTCCTGGATGCAATTGGTAATGCTTTTGGATATACATGGATTCTACTGGTTGTTGGTTTGATTCGTGAAGTATTTGGTTCGGGTTCACTAACAATGTTTGGTTTGGAAGGTCTGATTCCAGAGTCTTGGATGATTGAAAACGGAGGATTTTATGAACACAACGGGTTGATGTTGTTGTCACCAATAGCTCTGTTTTTAGTTGCTGGTGTTATCTGGGTTCAAAGGGCGAAAAACAGAAAATTAATTGAAGAAAATTAATCGACAAAATTTAAAGAGATGTTAGATTACATAAATATCATTGTTAAAAGTATTTTCATCGAAAATATGATTTTTGCTTACTTCTTAGGTATGTGTTCATATCTGGCAGTTTCAAAGTCTGTTAAAACCGCATCAGGTTTAGGTGCAGCCGTTATTTTTGTACTTTGTGTAACTGTGCCTGTAAACTATTTGTTGGAAAATTATGTTTTGGCAGAAGGCGCACTTGATTGGTTGGATGCGGACTATGGTTTGAATGGAAGTGAAACAATGGATTTATCTTTCCTTTCGTTCATTATGTTTATTGCAGTAGTTGCTTCAATTGTTCAATTGGTTGAAATGATTGTTGAGAAATTTGCTCCTGCGCTATATGGTGCATTGGGAATTTTCCTGCCGCTTATTGCAGTAAACTGTTCCATATTAGGAGGGGCATTATTCATGCAGGAAAGACAGTATGGTTCTATTGGAGAAGCCACGGCTTTTGCATTTGGTTCAGGTATCGGTTGGTGGATTGCAATTGTTGCTTTAGCAGCGATTCGAGAAAAAATTCGTTATTCGAATGTTCCTGCTCCATTGAGAGGTTTAGGAATAACTTTTATTATTACTGGATTGATGGGAATTGCTTTTATGGCATTTCTGGGAATTGAACTTTAGATAGGATAAGAAGAATTTTATATTAATAGATATGACAATAGTTATAAGTGTAGCGGTTTTCTTAATAGTAGTATTGATGCTTGTTGCTTTACTTTTATTTGCAAAAGCAAAATTATCTCCATCGGGTATGGTGAAGATTACGGTTAATGGCGAAAGGGTAATTGAAACTGATGCTGGCGGAACGTTGTTATCTACTTTAGGTAATAATAAAATTTTCTTGCCTTCTGCTTGTGGTGGAGGTGGAACTTGCGCAATGTGCGAGTGTCAGGTGCATGCCGGGGGTGGTGAAATATTGCCAACAGAAAAACCGTATTTTTCGAGAAAACATATTGCTGAAAATTATCGTCTTGGTTGCCAGGTTAAGGTTAAGCAGGATATGGAAGTTGAAATACCTGCTGAAATATTTGGGATTAAAAAATGGGATTGTGAGGTTATTTCCAACTACAATGTTGCAACTTTTATAAAAGCATTTACAGTGAAATTACCTGAAGGTGAAAACTTGGATTTTCAAGCAGGTGGTTACATTCAGGTTGACGTCCCTGAGCTGACCGTTGACTTTAAAAATGATATTAATATTGAACCGGATCCTTCTGATCCCTTAGGACCAGATAAGTTCAAGTCTGAATGGGATAGATTTGGATTGTGGAGTTTAAAAATGGTCAATACAGAGCCTTGCTTTAGAGCATATTCGATGGCTAACCACCCTGCGGAGGGAAATATTGTGATGCTTACAATTCGTATTGCTACGCCTCCATGGGATAGAGAGAAAAATGACTGGATGGACGTAAACCCAGGTATATGTTCATCTTTTGTCTTTTCAAGAAAAGTAGGAGATATAGTTACTATATCAGGTCCCTATGGTGAGTTCTTTATTAAGGAAACCGAAGCTGAGATGATATACATCGGTGGAGGTGCCGGAATGGCTCCAATGCGTTCTCATCTATTTCACTTATTCCATACATTAAAAACTGGGAGAAAGGTTACCTATTGGTATGGTGGTAGATCAAGAAAAGAATTGTTCTATGAAGAAGATTTCCGTCAGATTGAACGTGAATTCCCGAATTTCAAATTTCACATTGTTCTATCTGAACCTGAAGAGTCGGATAACTGGAAGGAAAAGAAAAGCCTGGATGATGAAGGAGATGGATTTTTAGGTTTTGTACACAATGCAGTTATTGAACATCAATTAAAAGCTCATGATGCTCCTGAAGATATTGAATTCTATTTCTGTGGTCCTCCAATGATGAATCAGGCAGTAATTAAAATGACCGATGACTGGGGAATCCCACCAGAAAATGTTGCATTTGACGATTTCGGAGGATAATCCATTTAAATATTAAATAAAAAGCCACTCAGATGAGTGGCTTTTTTTGTATTCGCAAAATGTATAAAGTACTGTTTTTGAGTGTTTTACGGGTTGTTTGTCTGCTTTTTCTGATGTATTTTGATTAAAAAGTTCAATTTTTTTCACTCTCAATGTTCCTCATCTTTGAAACATGGAAGCAATTAAAACAATACAAGATCAAAACATAGTCTCTTCAGGTGTAACACTTTGGGAAGAGGAGGGAACGGTAAATTTTTATTTTGAAGAAAATACAATTATAGATGCTGATTTGGTATTCCAGATATTCGATGAAAACAGCTCATTTACTTGTATGAAAAACAAATCTACTTTATTAAACCTGGAAGGTGTTGAAGGTGCTACTCTGGAAGGTTTGAGTCTTCTCAATCAAAACCTGGAAAATTTTTCCCGTCATAAGGCAATTTTAGTTAATAACGAAAAAACTGATATTATAGGAAGAGTTTTAGCGAATTCATTTAATCATACAAAGCCAACGAAAGTTTTTAAATCTGCACTTGAGGCTGATACCTGGATGAATTAGTTGATTTAATCAAGGAGCTATTTTTAGTCGCGAATAATATGTTGACTTAAATATATTAAGTTTAAAATTTTAAAGATTGATAAAAAATTATTTTTGTGATCGAAATATTTAAAAGCTACTTTTTTGAGTAGCTTTTTTGTATTTACCACTTGTTTAACTTGTTGTTTTAGAGTGTCTAACAGGGGTTTTCCTATCTGTTTTGTAATATTTTCACAATAAAATTAAATTTTACCTGGGTTTAAAGTTTCTCATCTTTGAGGTATGGAAGCAATTAAACAAATACACGAGGAAAAATCCGTTATTTCTAATGTTACATTATGGGAAGAAGACGGAATAGTAAATTTCTATTTTGAAGAGAATTCAGTTATTGATGCTGATCTGGTTATTAATATGTTCGATGAATACAGTGAGGTAAATTGTATGAAAAATAAAGTAAGCTTAGTCAATTTAGATGGTGTTTCAGGTGCTACTTTGGAAGGATTAAGTTTACTTAATCACAAACTGGATAATTTTTCTCAGAGTAAAGCTATTTTAGTGAATAATGAGAATACAGATATTATAGGAAGGGTTATGGTAAACTCATTCAACCATACCAAGCCAACGAAACTTTTCAAGTCTGCACTTGAAGCTGATATGTGGATGAACTAAACAAGCAAATTTTATATTTTAATTAAATAGTGTTTAAATTTTAAAAAGCCATCTGTTCAGATGGCTTTTTAATTAAAATTTTCAGTATCTGTTGTGTTTGGTTTTGTTTTACTAGCTGTTTTTATTTTTGGTAGCTCAAATTGTTTTAGTAGATCGTTTATGTTATAATTTGAACCACGAAGCGAATTGCTTAAGATAATTATTGTATATTCATTTTTTGGAATTTTTATATAAATACTTCTGTTTCCGTGCCACCATCCTGTATGATAGATTATTTTTCCAAGTTTTTTGTGCGCTTTAATTCTCCAGCCAAGTCCATATGATTTATTGTGTCTAATGCTACTCTGCGCTGTAAATGCCAGGTTAATAACTGAGTCGCTTATCATTCTTCCTTCAGAGAGCATTCTGTCAAATTGAAGCATATCTTTTGCGTTGGAAAAAAAACCTTTATCACCAACTACTCCATCTAAGTAGTCAAGGTTGAAAGTTTTATTGCTTTTTGTATGTCCAAGCGCCAGGTTTGAAGGTATTTTGTTTTGTTTGTAGTCAAATACAAAGCTGTTTTTCATATTACATTTTTTTACGATTCTTTTATCAACTACATCTGCGAAAGATTTTTTTTCAATTTTTTCAATAATTGATGCCAAAAGCATATAGTTTGTATTGCAGTAATTATATCTCTGCCCGGGAGAATAATAGGGTTTCGGATTGTGAAAATCGATAACACAAAGTACAGTATCGTTGTAAATTAATTTTTGCTTGTTTGCAATCATATCGTGGCAATAATAAGGATAAGGAGAAAGACCTGATCTATGTGATAATAATTGCTTAATCGTTATTTTATGATAATTTTCAGGAAGTTTGGTAAGGTATTTCGTAATGGTGTCATTTAGTGATAGCTTACTTTCTTCCAATAATTGCAGAATGACTGTTGCCGTTATTGGTTTTGTAATGCTTGCCAGTTGTATTACTGAATTTTTTTCAAGTTTTATTTTTTTTCTAATATTTGAATAACCCGATGTTGTATCAAAAACCACTTTTCCTTTTTTTGCAACTATGATGTGCCCGTTAAATCTTCGCTTATTGACGAATTCTGTAAAGTATTTTTGAATGTTCTGAACTTCTGATTTGGGAATTTTAATGCTTTCAAAATCCCTTGAGTCCAGGATTAAATTTTCTTTAGTGTTATTTGTTATTTTAGTACCGTGTTCAGTACATGAAAGTCCGAAAAAGGCAATGAGAAAAAATAGTAAATGTTTCATAAATTCCAAACAAAGATACAAGGTTATTAAGTGATAACCACATGAATTTTATTGAATAACAAAGCTTAACTTTTTATTGGGAAATAAATGAGATGTTTATCTTTAGTGTATTCATTTTATTTAAGTTTGGAACAGATATTGCATGCGCGATATATATAAAGGTAAAGGGGATAAAGTTATGAGGATAAGAATTCAAAAATTGAAACCATTTTTAATTTTTTTACTGGTAATTACAATTGTTGGTTGCAATGGCTCAAAAGCTTATACAAAAAAGGCTGCTAAACTTGCATCAGCTGGTATTCATAAAGAGGCGATTGAGTATTATATTCAAGCTCTAAATCGTGATCGCTCTAACGTAGAAGCTCAAGTAGGTTTGAGGAAAAGTGGTGAAGAGGTAATGTCTGATTATCAATCTAAATTTTTCAAAGAATATAATTCAAATAATTATAAATCTGCGGTTTATACGTTCATTGAAATTGAAGATTTTAAAACAAGAATATATGCATACAATGCAGAAATTAATGTTCCTACTCACTTAATAGAAGATTATCAGAATGCAAAAAAGGAGTATCTAAAGGAAGAATTTGAAATGGCTAATAAATTAATGAGTGAAGAGCAGTTTGAAGCTGCTGAAGCTGTATTTATTGAAATTCAAAAGATAGAGCCGAACTATAAAGGAGGAGATTTGAAAAAATTAAAAGAAATAGCCCAGTTAGAGCCGCCTTATCGAAAAGGAAGTAATTTTCTTGATTTAGGCAAGAATAGATCTGCTTATTATGAATTTAAGAAGGTAACAGATAAGAATTCAGCTTACAAAGATGCTAAATTTAAAATGGAAGAAGCTTTAGATCTATCCCAGTATCCTGTCGCTATTTTAAAATTTAAAAATTATTCAGGTGATAATGGAGGTGCAGCTATAATTGAGGCAAATATTATTAATGATTTATTAGCAAATAAAGGGCCTTTTTTAAAAGTGTTGGATAGAACGCATATGGATAAGGTATTGAATGAGCAATATCTGGCTATGAATGGTTGGGTTGAAGGAAATGGAGCTGTAAAGACAGGGGAGTTGTTAGGTGCTAAAGCTATTTTAAGTGGTAAATTGTTGTCAGTAAAAAGTCAAAATCGCTCTCCTCAATTGAAAAGGGAGAAGGCGTACAAAAGGAGGGTTGAAAAATATTATAATAATGTTACTCAAAAAACGGAGACTAAATATGTTTACGATAAAATATACTACAACAATTATAAGGGTTATAGACAAGTGAGTATCTCTTTTCAATATATTTTGGTGTCCACAGAAACAGGAGAGGTTCTGGATTCTGGTATTGAAGAAAAAGTTATTAGAAATGAAGTGTCTTATAATACGTATTCAGGAAATTATAAAGATTTATACCCTGGGACCTGGAGTCTTAAGTTTCAAGATTCCACAAGTGATAGATTGTATACTAACCGAACGAAGGTGAACAATTTCAGACGAGCTTTTACTGCAACTAAAACTATGAGAGAAACTTCTGAATTACGCATGGAGGCTTTAAAATATATCGGCTCTTCTGTAGCTTCAAAAGTGTACCATTTTAATCCTGAAAAATAATGGAAAAGTACTTTTTATATATACTTTTTTGTACACTATTTATTGGTTGTAAATCAAGCGAGGATAGTTTCTCAAAAAAAAGTATTGTACCTGATTGGGTTCAGAAAACGCCTGTTAATTCGGATTATTACATAGGTATATACAGTGTTCAGAAGGTTGGTATTGATTATAGAGAAAAAGCTAAAAGAGGGGCTTTAGAAAATATAGCAAGTGAGATTTCTGTTTATATATCCGGTGAATCTGTTTTAAAAACTTTGGAGACAGAAGGTGCTTTTAATCAAGAATACAGGCAAAAAATAAAAATTCAATCTACTGAGGATATTGAGGGTTATGAACTGATGGGGGCGTGGGAAAGTGATACTCAATATTGGGTATACTATCGTTTGTCAAAATCAAAATATGCTCAAATTAAGAAAGAAAGGATTGATAAAGCATTAACTATTGGGAAGGATTTTTTTAGAAGGTCTAAAGAAAATCATGATAAGAATAATTATCATGATGCTTTTATTCTTTGCGTCAAATCACTTGAAAGCGTAAGTAAGTATCTTGACCAGCCATTAAAAACGATTATGGATGGAAAGGAGGTTTGCTTTGCAACTGAAGTTATGAGTTATACTCAGGAAATGGTAAGTGAAATTGTGATTACACCTTCTCAACCAAAATATTCCATTGTTTTAGGTGAGCACTTAAAAGAAGACGATATCTATTTTGTTGTTAAAAATAATGAGGGAGTTCTTTTATCCCAGATTCCGCTTAGATGTCAATATAAGGCAGTATTTTTTAAAAATTATAAAATACAATCTGATGAGTTGGGAAGAGCAGGTCTTTCAATAGGAAAAATAAAACAAAGTAAACAGGAACAATTTATAATTGCGAATTTGGATTTTGAAGAGTTGACTGCTAACCAAACCAAAGATAAAATTGTACTTAAATTGTTGAATTACATCCCTGTTAAAACAGGTAAAATAAAACTTAATGTTACTCCACCAAAGGTTTATATAGAGTCATATGAAAAACAATTTGGAATGATAAAAGACCCTATTTTAAAACCCACTGCAAAACAAGTTTTAAATTCCAGGGGGATACAAGTAGTTTCTTCAAAAAAAGAAGCTGATTTAATTATGGTTATTCAATCAAATACAAAAATATTAGGAAGCAATAGAGGAACTTTCCAAGTGGAATTAACAGGTGCTATTGAAGTAAAAAAAGTGGCTAATGGAGAAATTGTGTTTTCCGAAATCATACAACCCGCCAAAGGGCTTCAGCTGAACCGAGTAAAAGCATCATTGGATGCGTATTCAAAAGCAGAAACTTATGTGAAAAGAAGACTTATTCCAAAACTAACGAATCAATATTTTGCGTTTTAGTTATGATTAAACTTCCTGCTGGTTTCAAGGCACTTATTTTTGATTTAGATGGAACCCTTGCGGATACAATGCCAATTCATTACAAAGCATGTCAATTGGTTTGCAATCGAAACGGTTTTGATTTTCCTGAAGATTATTTTTACCAAGAGGCAGGAAAACCTACTCTTGAGGTGTTTAGAAACTTGATACTTAAATTGGGTATAAAAAACGTTGATGGTGACCAGTTGGGCATAGAGAAAGAAAAGGTATTTATAGAGCTCATTTCTGAAGTAAAGCCATTAAAAATTGTTGCACAAATAGTGGAAACACATCAAGGTGAAATTCCAATGGCAATAGGAAGTGGAGGCCAGAAGAATACAGTGAACCTGACACTTAAGGCAATTGGTTTTGATGGTTTCTTTGATTCAATTATTACTTGTGATGATGTTCAATATCATAAACCACATCCTGAAACTTTTCTTAAGGCTGCTTCAGAAATGGGTGTAAAACCTCATGAATGTCTTGTTTTTGAAGATGGTCATCCTGGGCTGGAGGCTGCAAAATTAGCGGGAATGATGACCATAGATGTTCGGGAATATTTATAATAACTCAAACAAAAGGTAACATTATGGGTAAGTCTTGCAGTATATTAAACAATGGTAGTTTTAGGTTTAATGTCTGGAACAAGCTTGGATGGATTAGATCTGGCTTTAGTTCGATTTTCAGAGGGTGGAAAAAAGTATGAGCTACTTTCTGCATTAACTCTTAATTATGGTAAAGATTGGTCCTCTCGTTTGAAAAATGCGAGAAAATTATCTAAAAATGAGCTTAAAGATTTAAGTCTCGAATACGGCAACTTTATTTGTCATAAATTAGTCCTTTTTTTAAAAGGAAAGGAAAAGCCGGATTTAATTTCCTCTCATGGGCACACCGTTTTTCATCAACCTGAACAAGGTATTACCCTACAAATTGGAGATTTAAATCAAATAGCATCAGTATCCGGAATTACAACTGTTGGGGATTTTAGGAGTTTTGATGTCTCAAAAGGTGGTCAGGGTGCTCCTTTAGTTCCTATTGGAGATGAGATGTTGTTTTCAGAATACGATTATTGCGTGAATCTTGGTGGAATATCTAATTATAGTAGAGTCGTTAACGGGGAAAGAAAAGCAAAAGATATTGCGCCCTGTAATATCGTTTCTAATCTTTTGTCAATAAAACTTGGTGCCGAATTTGATGAAAATGGTGAATTTGGAAGAAATGGTAAAATCCAAAAAGATCTTCTTAATAAGTTGAGCCAGTGGCCGTATTATTTGAGCGGAAAAAGTTTAGGTATTGAAAATTTAGAGGATAGTTTTATCCCCATTTTGGATATTTATTCATGTGTTGTTGAGGACAAGCTGAGAACATATTATGAGCATATTTCTCAAGTTATTGGTTCTCATTTGGCAGGTAAAACAAATAAAGCTCTGTTTACAGGTGGAGGTGTTAAGAATTCATTTTTGATGAATTGTATTCAGAAATATTCTGATTGTAACATTATTATTCCCGCTGATGAAGTTATTGAATTTAAAGAGGCAATTATTTTTGGTTTGCTTGGTTATTTAAGAATAAACAATAAAATCAATGTGTTGAGCTCGGTAACGGGAGCATCGAGTGATTCATCTTCAGGAAGTATTGTTTATGCCTGATTCAGAGCTGAAGTTATGATTGAAAGGGTAATAAATAAAAAAGGCTATCATCTGATAGCCTTAAGTAATCAAGTAAAAAAATATTTTATGCCAACCTAACGTCAACTGCATTTGGACCTTTACGTCCGTCAGCTACGTCGAAAGTAACTTCATCATTTTCTTTAACTTCATCAACTAATCCAGAAACGTGAACAAAAATGTCTTTTCCTGTTTCTTCGTCTACAATGAACCCAAAACCTTTGGAGTCATTGAAAAATTTTACTGTACCTTTTGCCATTATATTATAATTATGGCTGCAAGTTACTGTAATTATTTGATTAACAGATGAAAAAAATTCATTAATTAACGATGAACAGCAATATTTAACATTAGATTAACCTGTTAACACCATCAATTTCAATACTTTATTCCACAATAATGCGTTGATAAGAAAACTTTGGCCTAAAGTCTGCTTACCTCTGACAGTAGTATTTTTAATATTGGTATAAACTGCTTTGAAGCATAATTTATTGAGTTTGTAATATTTTACTCTCATTTAGCCAGCATTTTTTTAAAGACAAATTGTTTCATATGAAATTGAAAAAAATAACAGCAGTGCTTGTTTTGCTTATTTTTACAAGTTTATCAAATGCCCAGCAAAGTTTGGTGTATGCACACGAAAATGCTGATTTTAAGAGGGCTAAAGAGCTCTTTACTGCAAAAAAATATGTTGCTGCTCAAAGAAAGTTTAAAAAAGTATACGATAAAATTAACGAGCCTCACTCTGAGGTAAAAATGAATGCTGAATACTATGTTGCCTTATGTGCATTGGAATTATTTAATCAGGACGCTGAGTATTTGTTTGTACGATTTATAGAACACCACCCTCAAAGTCCAAAAGTACGTAGAGCAAGGTTTCAATTGGGGCAATACAACTACCGTAAAAAAAGATGGACGACAGCTATTAAATGGTTTGAGCAAGTAGATGAAAATGATTTAGAGGTAAAAGAACTCCCAGAATATCAGTTTAAATATGGTTATGCATTATTTTGTAAAAAAAGATACCCGGAAGCTCAAAAGTTATTTCACAAGTCAAAATCGGTTGCAGGTGACTACCAAAAGTCATCTCAGTTTTATTTTGCACATCTCTCGTATAAATTTAATTTTTATGAAATCGCCTATAAGGAGTTTAAAAATTTAGAAAATGATTCTGTTTTTGCTCCAATTGTTCCTTATTATATCACCCAAATTCTGTATTTGCAAAATAAAAATGAGGAGTTGGTTAATTATGGGGCTCCTTTTTTAAAAAAGTCAAACACGAAGAGAGCGCCTGAAATTGCCCGTTTAGTAGGAGAGGGTTTTTATAAATTGGGTAATTATGATAGTTCCGTAGTTTACTTTGAAAAATTTAAAGAAAGAGTAACTAAGATGGATACAATGGCCTATTTTCAATTGGGCTATTCTTATTACAAAAATGGTGAGTATGAAAAAGCTTTAGATAATTTGAACAAGTCTTCAGACGACGAAACACAATTGGGGCAGTTGTCAATGTATTATTCTGGAGATTGTTATATACACCTCGATAAAAAAAGGGCAGCTCGGAGAGCATTTAGAAATGCACATAAAAACCACCATGATTTTGAGATAACAGAGAATGCACTCTTTAATTATGCCAAGCTTTCTTTTGAATTGGATATAGATCCTTATCATGAAAGCATCATAGCTTTAGAAAATTACATCTACCAATATCCAAAATCGGCAAATGTAGACAGAGCCAGAAAAATTTTATTGAATGTGTATTTAAACACTCAGGATTATCCTAGAGCGATTAGCGCTTTAGAAAAAATAAAGAATAAGGGGCCTGAGTTAAATTATGCATATCAAAAAGTCACTTATTATAAGGGGATACAAGAGTTTAATGATCAGAAAATTGGATTTGCCAACAAAGGGAAATTGGAAAATTTCCGAAAGGCTATTTATTATTTTAATAAGTCATTAAGTAATCCTGAGGATAGAGAAATTGTTGCTCTGGCAAATTATTGGAAGGCGGAGTCATTTTACAAGCTGGATGAGTTTAAGGCTGCACTAGCTCAATATGAGGTGTTTAAGTCTTCATCAGGAGCTATTTTACTCGATGAATACAAGGAAGTAGACTACCAATTGGGGTATACCAATATGCGTTTAAGAGAATATGGTCCAGCAATAAAGGCGTTTAGAAACTATTTAAACAAGCATTCAAATGATGTGCCTACAGATAAAATTAAGGATGCTTACTTAAGAACAGGTGATGCGTATTTAATTTTAAGTAATGGATTAACTGGGGCTGAGAAGCAGAATGAATTAATACATGCGGTTAAGTATTACAAAAAAGCTATTACAATTGGGGAGCGAGAAACGGATTATGGGTACTTTCAATTAGGACAGGCGTATAAACTTCTGAACAAGTATGAGCTGGAAGCCGAAGCTTTTGAAAATTTAATTTTTAATTATCCTGCAAGTAAATATATAGATGATTCTAAATTTAAGGCTGGCGATGTATACTATCAAAGGCTTGAAAAATTTGATATCGCCTATAAATATTTCCAGGATATTGTAGACAACCATCAAAACAATACCGCATTGGTTCAGCAATCTTTAAATAAGATGGCCAATATTAAGCGAGACAGAAAACTTTTTCAAGAATCTGCAAAATTATTTGAATCTGCCGTTCAGAAAGATCCAAAGACTGAATATGCTGCTAATGCACTTAGGGGCTTAAGGCAGGTTGCTACATTTGATTTGAAAGATGTAAATCGATATTTGAATTTTAGAGCCAATTTAGGTTTGCCTGATGAATCATTGGGCGCAAAGGATACTTTAGTTTTTGAAAGTGCCAAAGGATACTACAAGGACAAAGAATATATAGTTGCAACAAATAAACTGGAAACGTATTTGTCGGATTTTCCGAATGGTATTTTTTCCAATGACGCCAACTATATGATTGCTGAAAGTTATTTTGCACTTAACCAGGAAAATCAGTCGTTACCGTATTTTGAAAAAGTTATTGAGGCACCCTATGGTGAATGGACAGAAGAGGCTTTGTACAAAGCTTCAGCTATTTACATGCAAAATGAGGAGTATCAAAAAGCAATTGGTAGATTTTTACTTTTGGTAGAAAAAACGGAGTATGATGTTTATGAGAAAGACGCTTTGGTAGGTTTAATGATTGCATATTCCAGGTTAGAAGATTTTGAGTCTACTGTTCAGTATGCTTTACAAGTAGAGCGTAATAAATTGACAGAAAATTCAAACAAATTTCAAGCTAGATTATTACTGGGTAATGCCTATTTAAAATCTCATAAATATGATTCCGCCTTTACAGCTTTTGAAAAAATTGCAAATGAAACGCAAAAAGTAATGGCTGCTGAGGCAATTTATCAAATGTCATATATAAAGTATTTGAAGGAAGATTATAAAACAAGTCAGGAGCTTGCTATTCGATTGTTAAAAGAGTTTTCTAATTATCCTTATTGGTACTCTAAAGGCTATATTTTATTAGCAGATATACTTATTAAGAATGAGGCTTTGGTTGATGCAAAATATGCATTGAAAAATGTTTTAGAACATTCAACAGATCAAAAAATTATCGATGAAGTAAATAAGCGCTTAGCTGAAATTGAAGCAATTGAGCAGGCTGCATTAAAAGTGGTTGAAAAAGAGGAGGTGTTTATTGATATAGGAGATGAGAATAATGTAAATGAAGAATTATTTAATGTTGAGGAAGAGGAGAGTCAAGAGCCTTTAGATTCTTTAAATTTTGACACAACAAATCCTTCTGATTCTTTAAAACAAGAATAACATGACAAATAGCTTAAAAAATATAATTTCATTGATAATTGTTTTTTCAACAAGTGCTTTTGCACAAACTGAATTTAACGATACAACAAAGGTTGTTGATGGAATGAAGATATACATACCTGGAGAAGGTAAGGTAAGTGTGAATTATGGAAAGAAGATAGGCGATGATCCACTTTTTCAAGATTCCTCTAAAATTGAAACGAAAGTCAAATATTTCTTTCTGGACAAAAAAACAAGTTCTGCTTTTAAGGTTAAAACCATAAAAGCGCCAAAAATCAGAATGATTGAGCCGCTGGAAAAGATTAGAAAACGTTATGTGGCCTTGGGTATAAACGATTTCAAAACTACTCCTATGGCCGAGTTAAGGTATTCAACCTTAAGAAACAGAAAATACAATACAGGGTTTGACATGAAGCATTTCTCTCAAAAACAGAATGTAGGTTCTTCAATTGATGCGTTGTATGGAAATTCCACAGTTTCGATTTATGGAAAACGATTTTTAAGAAGGAAAGCACTATACGGTTCTGCTGATTATGAAAATAACGTTTTCAACTTTCATGGTTTTGATAAAGACCAGTTCATTTCATTCGATCCAAAAGATTTTAAAAGGGCTGTTGGTAAATACACAGTCGAAGCAGGTTTAAAGAGTACATCTAAAGACCAATCTCGTTTAGGATATGATGTGGGTGTGAACTATAATCAATTGTCATTGGACGAAATGGCCACGGTGGAACATAAAATTGATTTTGATCTTAATATGAATAAATACCTTGTATGGACCAAATATGAATGGTTTAAGGGTGTTTTTAACTTGGATTACAGTGCAAGTTACTTAAATTCAGGAAGGCCAAATAAAGATCATGAGTCTTTCTATTTTTCTGTTTTTCCTTCCTTTGATTTGCAGTTCAAAGAAATCGATTTTGCTGTTGGTGTAAAGGCGTTTTACCAAACCAATAACAAGGATTTTATTGGAATGCCTTATTTAGAAGGAGATTGGTCTTTTGTAAAAGATGTGTTACACATTTTTGGCCGGTTACAAAATGATTACAAACGACTTTCTTATCTGGATTATGTGTATCAAAATCCTTTTATTGCGAATTATCAAGATATACTTAACGTAAATGTTCCTGTTGATTTTATGGGGGGCATAAAAGGTGCATTTAGCTCTAATTCCAGTTTTGCTTTAGGTTTTAGATACCGCAACTATAAATCTATGCCCATTTATTATAATTTAAGTGATAATCCAACTTTAGAGTTTAATGTAGTGGAGGATGAGGTTGTCAACCGGCAAGGTTTCTTAGAGTTTTTACACGAGGGGAAAAAGCTAAATGTTTTGACTAAAATCGAATACAATTTATACGATGTGTTCAATTTAGAGGCGTATCATTTACCAGCTCTATATGGTGAAACAAGGTTAGTATATAAGCTTCAGGATAAATTTTTACTTGGCACAGATTTATTCTTTTATGGAGAACAATTGGGTATTGAATCGTTTAATGAGAATGGTCGCCCAAATACCATTACCATAGATCCTGTTTTTGATTTTAATATTGATTTCAGGTACAATTATTCTCAAAAATTAGGGGCATTTATTAAAACGAATAATATTCTAAATACAAAACATCAGCGTTGGGATCAATATGCCAATTATGGATTTAATATGCTGGTTGGTATAGATTATAATTTTTAATAATGAAAATTAAGGTTGCAATTTTTTTTCTGCTTCTTACAGGGGGGCGGCATTTTCTTCAAGCAAAAAAGATAACTCCAAAGGAATACATCCAAACGTATAAGGGAGATGCCATCAAGGAAATGAAGCGCTCTGGTGTTCCTGCCAGCATTACTTTAGCTCAAGGTATGCTGGAAAGTGGTTATGGAAATAGCGAATTGGCGAAAAATGCAAACAATCATTTTGGAATAAAATGTCATTCGAGCTGGACGGGACCTATTTACCGTTTAGATGATGATAAAAAGGATGAATGTTTCCGAAAATATAAAACAGTTTGGCAGTCTTATCGCGATCATTCTGATTTTTTAAAAGGTAGTAGACGGTATGCTTTTTTGTTTGAGTTAAAAATTACGGATTATAAGGGTTGGTGCAGAGGTTTGAAAAAGGCAGGGTATGCGACAAATAAAAAGTATGCAACTCTTCTGATTGAAATGGTTGAGCGATATGACCTTAATCGATTCGTTTTGGTAAATAAATCGAAAAACACCAGGCGGAGAAACAAGCTAGGAAATTCAATTAAAATAAAAGATGATTCAGAGAATAGAAAAAACTCGCGATTGGAAGTAGAAGGAAACGATGATTTTGAAATATCGGCTGGTAAAGGTTTGAGTCAAATTAAAAAATCAGCGAATTGGATTAATTATGTCGAGGTGCGTAAAGGTGATACTTACTATAGTATTTCAAAACGTTTTAATATTTCTTTATCAAGATTGTATAAATACAATGAGTGCAACTCAGATACTTTACTTCAAGTGGGAAGCAGAGTTTTTCTCCAGCCTAAGCGATCCAGAGGTACTCAAAAAATATATATTTTTAAGTCGGGTGATACTGTATACCGAATATCACAAAAATTCGGAATAAAGTTGAAAAATCTGTACAAAAGGAATAATTGGAGAGAAGGTTATCGTCCTAAAGAAGGAGAGGAAATCTATTTAAAAGGGAAACGAAAATAAAATTGTAATTTATTTTTGTTTCTAAAATGGTCATTTTAAGATAGTTGATTACCGATTTAATAAATTAAAAAGAGTATAAATTAGCCCCCTTTTTTTAGGTTAATTTGTTTTTTTTCTATTATAAACTTATTTTTGCACCTCTTTTTTAAGATAGTTTTACATGAAAATTGAAAAAAGGTGGGTTGTTTCTTTTGCTTTGACTGCATTAGTTTCAATAGTTGCATTGTTTTGGAGTAATATATCTGAAGCAATTTTTATTAAAGGGTCTCCTTCCGGATTAGCTGATAATTTTTTATCTCCGGATTCATATAATGCTGCAGATACAGGTTGGGTTCTAACCTCGGCATGTTTGGTTCTTTTAATGACTCCCGGTTTATCTTTTTTTTATGGAGGAATGGTTGGCAAGAAAAATATTATTTCAACTATGCTTCAATCCTTTATTTGTATGGGTATTATCAGTTTAGTTTGGGTAGTTGTAGGGTTTGGTTTAGCATTTGGTGATCCAATATTAAGTTTTGAATCCGTTTTAGACTCAGGAGAGACTGTTAAACATAGTATATTAGGAAACCCATTTTCATATACTTTTTTTGAATTTATTGAGGAATTTGGAAGTTCCCCTCACAAACAAATGGCATCAACAATACCTTTTGTTCTTTTCGCTATTTTTCAAATGAAGTTTGCTATCATTACTCCTGCTATTATCACAGGGTCTTTTGCTGAGAGAGTTCGATTTATATCCTATCTAATATTTATAAGCTTTTTCGTTGTGTTTTTGTATTGTCCATTGGCACACTGGGTTTGGCATCCAGACGGTATGTTAAATACTTATTTTGGGGTTAAAGATTTTGCGGGTGGTACTGTAGTGCACATGTCTGCAGGATTTGCCGCTCTTGCTGGTGCAATTATTTTGGGTAAAAGAAAAAATAAAGAGCATACTCCCACTAATATACCCTTCGTTATACTTGGAACAGGAATGCTTTGGTTCGGGTGGTTTGGTTTTAACGCAGGTTCGGCATTTGGTGTGAACGGCGATGCTGTTTTAGCTTTTATTACTACAAATTCTTCATCTGCAACAGCGATGTTGACATGGATTTTCTTTGATCGTATTAATGGTAGAAAGGTTTCTGCATTGGGTGCGTGTATAGGTGCGGTTGTAGGATTGGTAGCTATTACTCCAGCTGCTGGTTATGTATCGGTGTCTGAAGCTATATTTTTTGGATTTATTGCATCTATAATTTCTAATTCAATTGTTAACTGGAACAGAATGCAAAAATTGGATGATACTTTAGATGTATTTGCATGCCATGGTGTTGGAGGTATTATGGGAATGATTTTAACAGCCATTTTCGCTAATGGCGAAGGTTCTAGCTTATTAAATGGTGGATGGGGGATTTTTGGTCATCATATGATGGCACTGGTGGTTGTCTCAATTTTTACTTTTTTTGGTTCTTTGTTATTGTATAAATTAACAGATAAAATTATCCCTTTAAGAGTTTCAGAAGAATCCGAGGATATTGGCCTGGATATATCTCAACATGATGAGCAGATGGATCCATATTCAGAAACCTCAATTGAATAAGTAAAGAAAAAATAAATTTTTTGGGAAAGCTCTGATTAATTATCAGGGCTTTTTAATTTAAGTAAACTTAAATTAAAGATTATGAAATTGAGCATTAGTTTTTTGAACCTTTATTGAATTTTTGTAAAAGCAAATTTTTCACTTTCATTATGAAGTCTATCAACAGATGTGACTGCATATTTATAGTTTTTATCTGCAGAAGCAGTTGTATCAATTAATTGATTGTTTTTTTGAATGCTTAGAATTTTACTTGAAAATTTAGTTGTGATAGTTTCATTTTCTTCAAAACGATATACTACATAGTAAGCAGCAGAATCATTGCAGGAATTATATTTTGGAGCCTTCCAGCTTAAGTGAACTTTTCCCTCATTTATTTTTGCTTTCAATTTAACGGGTTTTGATGGAGCAATGCTGTCAATCCAGGTCATAGCAGGAACCAAAGATGGGTATTTGTATATTGATTCGCCAATTGTTTTCTGGAAATTTTGATGGTTGTTTACAAACGCTTTTGCTCTGAAATATATATTTCCATTAACCTTTCCGTTTTGACGAGAAATATTTACCTGCTTAACCAATTCTTCCTTTCCAAAACTATGTCGGTTTTTGGTGTTCAATTTATAAATGGCATGACCAACATAAAGATGTCGATTGTACTCATTTTTTGTCCACCAATTTATTAAGTGGTTGTAGTTGGCAAATTCATTTGAGGTACTCCAATATAATTGAGGGGCCATATAATCTACCCAACTTTCCTCTATCCAAAGTTTTGTATCGCAATAAAGGTTATCATAACTCGATTGTCCGGAGTTAGTGAAACTTCCTGTTGGATCCTGTTTATGGTTTCTCCATATTGCTAAAGGACTAATTCCAAATTTAACATGCCTTTTCTCTCTTTTAATAACTTGCGCAACTTCTTGAATTAATAGATTAATATTGTCTCTGCGCCAATTTTCTTTGGTTTCACAACCCCTTGAATAGAGTTTAAATTGTTTATCATCAGGTATTTTCTCTCCTTTAATTGTATACGGGTAGAAATAATCATCAAAGTGAACTCCATCTATATCATAATTTTTAACGACTTCTTTAACAATATCGCATATATATTTTCTTACCTCAGGAATCCCAGGATTATAGTAAAGTGTATTACCATATTTAAAAAACCATTCCGGTTTTTTTCTTGAAATATGGTCTTCAGATATACTCGAGAATTTTACGTGTGAAACTGCTCTGAAAGGATTAAACCAGGCATGAAATTCCATGTTTCTTTTGTGACATTCGTCCACCATGAATTGCAACGGGTCAAAATTACCATCCGGAGCTTGCCCCTGTTGGCCGCTTAACCATTCACTCCATGGAGATAGTTTACTTTTGTAAAATGCATCAGAGGAAGCTCTGATTTGCCCAATGACCGCATTAATTGAGTTTTTTTGAAAATCGTTTACAATAGTTAAAAATTCTTTTTTTTGTTCAAGGGAGGTTAATCCTTTTGAACTCGGCCAGTCAAGGTTTGTGAATGTTGTAATCCAGGCAGATCTTAACTCTCGCTTTGGATGTTTTTTATTAAAAATTTCTTCAGGCGTTAGGGAGTTTTTAACCATTTCCAATGGTTTGACCTTCAAAGTTGATTCATTTAATTTATTGCCCCCGGTTATAAAACTTGTGCAGGCAAATGCAATGGCTAACCCTAAACTGATTTTTAATTGAACAATCATTTTCTAAAACAAAAATAGTTTCTGATTTAAAAACAATTGATATCTTTTTAATATTGTTTTTAACAGGCTTTGTTTAAGATGTTTTAACTACTAAATCTAATGCATTTTATAGTGTTGTATCGATAATTTTTTTTCAAAAAAATCTGCCAAAATATCGTGTTGCATTTTATTCATAAGTCAAAAAGTCGCTGGTTTTCAATTGTTTCTGCCGATATTTCATATAACGTATGAAGAATTAAGATTGGAATACAATTTGACCAAGCTGTTTCAGAAATTGAACGATAGGATACAAAAAGCGAATTAATATGAACTTCAATAATTTTACAATAAAATCTCAGGAGGCTGTTCAACGAGCTCAACAAATTGCAATTGGAAATGATACTCAAACCGTTGAGTTAGGCCATATACTTAAAGGAGCTTTTGAAATTGATAAAAATGTAATCCCATTTATTTTTAAAAAGCTTGGAGTAAACTATAATGCTGTTAAACAGGCCTTAGACAGAATTATTGAAGGATACCCAAAAGTATCAGGTGGATCTGTGAACCTTTCACGATTTGCAAATGAAGCTATGAATAAAGCGGCTAATTTCGCAGAACAATCCAGGGATGAATTTGTTTCCATAGAACATATGCTTTTTGGCTTAATGAATACCTCTGATAATGCCTCTCAACTCCTTAAAGACAGTGGAGTTAATGAGAAAGGTATTAAAGCTGCTATTAAAGAATTGAGAAAAGGAGAGCGAGTTACTTCTCAGTCTCAAGAAAATACATATAACTCCTTGGACAAGTACGCTAAGAATTTGAACAAATTAGCAAGAGAAGGTAAGCTGGATCCTGTTATAGGGAGAGATGATGAAATTCGAAGGGTTCTTCAGATTCTTTCCAGAAGAACCAAAAACAATCCTATTCTTATTGGAGAGCCTGGTGTGGGTAAAACAGCAATTGCAGAAGGAATTGCCCACCGAATAATCAATGGAGATATTCCTGAAAACTTAAAGGATAAAAGATTTTATTCTTTAGACATGGGAGCGCTTATTGCAGGAGCAAAATATAAAGGAGAGTTTGAAGAACGATTAAAATCGGTAGTAAAGGAAGTAACCACCAGTAATGGTAGTATTATTTTGTTTATTGATGAAATACATACTTTAGTTGGTGCCGGGTCAGGTGGAGAAGGAGCGATGGACGCCGCTAATATATTAAAACCTGCATTGTCTAGAGGGGAACTGCGAGCAGTTGGAGCGACAACTTTAAATGAATACCAAAAATATTTTGAAAAAGATAAAGCGTTAGCGAGGAGATTTCAAAAAGTATTGGTAGAAGAACCTCAAACAGAAGATGCCATATCAATATTAAGGGGAATAAAAGAGAAGTATGAAACGCATCATAAAGTTCAAATTAAAGATGAAGCAATTATAGCTGCTGTTGAATTGTCTCAGCGGTACATCAGTGATCGGTTTTTGCCGGATAAGGCTATTGATTTAATAGATGAAGCAGCTTCAAAGTTACGAATGGAAATCAATTCCAAACCTGAGGAACTTGAGCTGATAGAGCGAAAAATTCTTCAGTTAGAGATAGAAAGAGAGGCAATAAAAAGGGAAGGAGCCAGCGCTAAACTGGAGAATATAAAATCGGAATTAGCGGAACTAATTGATCAAAAAAATGAATTGAAAGCAAAGTGGGAAGCAGAAAGAGAAGTGATTGATGGAATCCAACAAGCAAAGGAAAGTATTGAAAACTTCAAGTTAGAAGCGGAACAAGCCGAGCGTTCTGGTGATTATGGAAAGGTTGCAGAAATTAGATACGGGAAAATTAAAGATGCAAAATTACTTCAGGACGAACTGAAGCAAAAACTTGCTCAAATTCAGAGTAATGAGAAGATGGTTAAGGAAGAAGTTGATTCTGATGAAATTGCTGATGTGATTAGTAGATGGACAGGTATTCCTGTTACTAAATTGGTAGAAGCTGAGGTTCAGAAATTATTGCGTTTAGAAGACGAACTTCATAAATCAGTAGTTGGGCAAGATGAGGCAATTTTAGCGGTTTCCGATGCCGTTAGACGAAGTAGAGCAGGATTGCAGGATGAAAACCGACCAATAGGTTCGTTTATTTTTATTGGAACAACAGGTGTTGGAAAAACGGAATTGGCAAAAGCATTGAGTGAATATTTATTCA
Source organism: Flavobacteriales bacterium (assembly GCA_002720635.1). Lineage (GTDB taxonomy): Bacteria > Bacteroidota > Bacteroidia > Flavobacteriales_C. The sequence goes on from PBJD01000014.1 coordinate 41,759, forward strand.
ATGATCGTAATGCAATGGTTCGAATTGATATGAGCGAATATCAGGAGAAACACTCGGTTTCCAGGTTAGTAGGTTCGCCTCCTGGGTATGTTGGGTATGAAGAAGGAGGGCAATTAACAGAAGCTGTTCGAAGAAAGCCATATTCAGTAGTTCTTTTTGATGAAATAGAAAAGGCACATCCTGATGTGTTTAATACGCTTTTGCAAGTTTTGGATGATGGTAGGTTAACGGATAACAAAGGGCGGTTAGTCAATTTTAAGAATACGATTTTAATTTTGACTTCAAATATTGGTTCTCATATTATTCAGGATAATTATGAAAACGTAAAAACGAAAGATTTAGACTCAATTGCTCAAAAAACTAAGTTTGAAGTCTTTGAATTGCTTAAAAAAACATTGAGACCTGAATTTTTAAATCGAATTGATGAAACGATTATGTTTACTCCATTGAATATGAGTGAAATTTTACAAATAGTTAAAATTTTATTTAAAGACATTCAAGAACGTTTAACCGATCAGAATGTTGAATTGGAAGCAACTGACTTTGCATTTGAAGAACTGGCAAGACTTGGATACGATCCTCAATTTGGAGCACGTCCATTAAAGAGAGTAATGCAAAAAGAAGTTTTAAATCAACTATCAAGATTAATTTTAAAGCAAGAAATAACTCCAGGAAGCAGAATAACCCTGGACTATTTTGAAGGTGATAAATTTGTCTTCCGACCAAGTGATTCAAAAATAAAAGCAGATGACATCATCAATTTAGATGAAATATCGAAAAAACAGTCCCAAAAAGAATCTTGATTAAAAGATAAATAGAGATAAAAAAACGCCTAATCAATTAGGCGTTTTTTTATCTCACCATATTCCATATGACATTTTGCATAAACTGCAAAAACAAAAAATATAGTTGTAAAAATAGAAAATTGTCTTTTTGATTCCTGGTGTAAGTTTGCTGAAACAAATCAAGAAAATGAAAAGATTACACATTCCTTATTATTTTATAGCGTTTAGATTTTTTTTAATTCCTATCATTGGAATACTGGGATACCACTACGGTGACTCGATAAGGTATTTAGTTTTAGGTTTAATGTACCTGGGTTTACTATCCGATATTTTTGATGGGATTATTGCTCGTAACTTAGGTGTTCAAACCGCCATAATGAGAAGGCTCGATAGTCAGGTAGATATGTTGTTTTGGTTAACAATTGGCTTTTATTCTTATTGGGTACATCCTGAAATAATTAATGAACACATTAATTTGGTAAGAGGGGTATTGGCTATGGAAGTTATTTGCTACTTTATGAGTTTTGTGAAATTTGGTAAAGAGTCCGCTTTTCATCCATTATTATCAAAAACATGGGGGGTATCCTTACTAGCGGCCTTTACCGGGATTTTAGGTTTTGCATATGGAGGGGTTACTTTTACACTGGCTGTTTTTTTGGGTGTAGTTAGTCATGTTGACCGATTACTCATTACATGGATACTACCAAAATGGACACACGATGTACCATCAAGTTATCACGCATGGAAAATCAGACAGGGGAAGAAAATCAGGCGTCATAAATTATTTAATTAACGATGAGCTCTATTTTTTTGACCAATTGCTTTGCAAAAGAAAATTCTAGCCTTATATTTGCCCTCCCGTTACAAAACTGAACGTTCTTATATAAATCGGGCGATTAGCTCAGTTGGTTCAGAGCACCTGCCTTACAAGCAGGGGGTCGTAGGTTCGAATCCTACATCGCCCACACAAAAAGGTCACAAGAAATTGTGACCTTTTTTTGTGGTTTAAGATGTTGGGTTCGAACCGTAAGAGGTTCGTTATGAGGAATGAAGCGACGAACATATGAGCCAAGCAATTGGCGAACTAATCCTACATCGCCCACAACCCAATAAATAAGATTGCCCCTAAGCCGTTAACATGTAACTGTTAAAAATCTAATTCTGTTTCTAATGTATCAATCGCAACATTATGTTTCCTTTGAGGTATATGCAACATCAGTTCCACGATTTAATTGAAGCTTAATCATGCGATTTTTGTTTGTTCTTGTTTTTATTTTCTGCTTGTCAACTTTAAAAGTTTTTGGTTGGGGTAAGTTGGGAGGAGGAGTTCGTTTCTCTCCTAATTTATCGTTTGTTTCCTTTAAAGGGGATGAATTAACGGTTAAGGTTAATGAGGATTTGTTTAGAAGTTTTGCTATGTCTGTTCTGATTAATGGTGATTTTTTTGTTGAGCGAAAATTCAAAAAAGTAGCATTTGGTACAGGTATAGGTTTTAAAAGGTTAAGTGAGCAGACTGAAACTATTATCACAAGTTTGATAGAGGAAAAATCTTTAACTTATGTCCATGATTATGGAACTGTTCCTATGTATATGCGACTTAAGTTGAGAAAAAGACTTTTTCTTCGATTGGGAATGACTTCTTTGGTAAATATTAGTAATACCCTTACAACTGTTTTAACCGATTTAAGTGATGGTTCAACTTCTACAATAATTTCAGCTGATGATATTGATTACAATTGGTTTAACTTTTCAGGAGATATTGGTATTGGGTATACTTTTTTAAAAAAGAAAATCTGTATGGATATCGAGCCGCTATTTACGAAAAATTTGATAGGTCTTTTAAGTGGTGATGTTGATGCGAATGCTTTTCAATCTACTTTTGGAGTATCTATGACGATCCGTTATTAAATTATTTGATGATTATTTTACCAGAACTCTGATAAAATTCACTATCAATTTTGATTAGGTAAATCCCTTTTTTCAAGTTTTGTGGCAAATCGAAATTAATACTCGAAGTGTTGTTTTCCACAACCAGATAATTTTTGTTGAACACAATTGATCCATGAATACTATATAGTTGAATAGTATAGTTCTGTTCTAAATTTCCTTGTAATAAAATTTTTGGATTTTTCTCGCTTTCTAGATACGACCAACTTATGGGTTTACCTTCACCAATAAATACTACTTTAGTTGAAAATGTTTCGTTTTTTCCATCAAAGTCTGTTTGCCTTATTCTATAGTAAACTATGCCTTTTGGAGGGTTTAAGTCATATGTCATATAGTTGATTTCTTCGAAAGAGTTTCCGGCCCCTTCAATATCTTCAATAACTTCAAAATTTTCTCCGTCTGTTGATCTTTCAATAGCGAAATTTTGATTGTTAACCTCACTTTTTGTTGTCCATTCAATTCTTACTTTTTTATCATCCTCCAGGTCTACTTCAAATTCAGAAAGATCTACAGGTAGAGCAAGTGTCGGATTTATGCCACCATTCATTGCCGCATAATCGTGGGCATTCCAGGGATCTTGTACTCGGTTCCTAGTTCCGATTTTAAAACCGCTCGAGCTAAAGCTTTGAATTCCGTTGGACATGACCGCTTGAGCTGTGAAAGAAAATGAGGCATCTCCAGATAATGAGCCAGGTCTAAACATTGGAGCTCCGGCTCCGTCTACATATGTTGTTACAAATACAAAGTCAGGCTCAAAACCGGGTCCTGTAATGTGTTTATTATCCACAGAACCTCCATTGTTCCATCCTCCCGCTTTTAAGTTGCTGGATGCTCCGTTGTTGAAGCACATGTAGTAATAATTTGTTGAACCCCTGTCGGGTGATTGATTGGATACTCCGTCTGTATCGAAACCGCTGCCGTCTCTGTGTATTTTGTTTGTGTTTTTTGTTCCACTATTCAAATAGTCACAATCGTCTGCATTTGAGGATAAACATATTATCATATCTGCAGTTATGTGAGCCTCGTCTCCACAAATCCATGTCATTTCAGGGTTAAAACCTGGTGTTGATATGTTTTGGCCACCATGGCTGTTACCTGAATAGGTTCCAATATGAATATCTCCTTCACTTTTAAAAGCCATCCAGTGATAGGTTTCTCCATCTTTGTTTGTCTCATCTTGATCACCGACTGTGAATCCATCAGAATCTAACGAAACAATTTGGTTGGTTACCAGTGCCGTTGCAGAGGTTGCCATTCGTTTGGAATAACCTGAAGGCATGTCTCCGGTTGAAAATATGGCCTCATAAGCTCCTTCGGATTTAATCATAATTGCATCTGGAGAGAAACCGATGCCTGTTAAAGAAGTATTCGATCCGTTTCCGGAATATGAACCATAAGCATAAGTAAACTGTCCAATGGACAATTCAAAGGAAAAAATAAAAATACTCAGAAGGAATATGTTTTTTATTAAAATAGGTTTATAAAGCATGTTTTAAGGTTCTTTAAGGTGTTAGTGTTGTTATTTTTTTATATGCTTTTTTTTTAATAAAGGTGACAAAAAATCTATGAAAAGTATTTTAATATCCATAAAACAAAGAAATAAACCTGAACTTGCCTTGTATGTCGAAATATGGTATTATTTTAAGGGCTTATTTAATTTTTAAGAACTGGATGATTAAAATTTCTGATTTTAACTATAATTTACCCGAAAGTAATGTAGCTCAATATCCATTAGAAAATCGGGATGAATCAAAGTTGCTTATTTATAAAGAAGGCAAAATAAGGCATCGGTTTTTTAAGGAAATTTCCGGGGAACTGGAAAAAAACAGTTTACTGATATCTAATAATACAAAAGTCATTCCGGCTCGAATATTCTTTAAAAAAGAGACGGGTGCGATCATTGAAATTTTTTTATTGGATCCAATCCATCCAACTTCTGAGGTTGTAAAAGCTATGCAGGTAAGGGGAGCTGTTGTTTGGAAATGTATGATTGGAAATTTAAAAAGATGGAAAGAGGGGCAGGTTTTATACTTAAAAACCAAAGGGTTAAAAATCCAGGCTAAGTTGAAAAATAGAGCGTTAAGACATGTTGAATTAAGTTGGCAACCTGCGGATAAAATGGCTGTTGATGTAATTCATGAAATTGGAAAAATTCCTATTCCTCCATACATGAATCGTGATGCTGAGGAGATAGATAGAGAATCCTATCAAACTGTTTATGCAAAAAATGATGGCGCTGTGGCCGCTCCTACTGCCGGATTACATTTTACACAAAAAGTATTTACATCACTTAAGCAAAAAGATATTCAAAGAGACTTTGTAACGCTTCATATTGGGGCGGGTACTTTTCAACCTGTAAAAGAGGAAGGAGATGTTACGAATCATAGTATGCATGCTGAACAGTTTGTAGTTCAGAAAAGTGTTTTAGAAAAACTAATCGATTTCGAAGGAAAGGTGACTGTTGTTGGAACTACATCCATGAGAACACTGGAAAGTTGTTTTTGGCTGGGAAATCAAATTATTAATAATAATTACAAAGGATTTGTTTCAAAATTAGAACCTTATGATTCTAAAGAAGTTGCTTCTTATCAAGATTCTATTAAAGCATTACTTCAATTTTTAACAGAAAATAATTTTCAAGAATTACATGCAAGTACTGAAATCATGATTATTCCAGGGTATGATTTTAAAGTCTGTAATCATTTAATCACTAATTTTCATCAACCTCAAAGTACCTTAATGTTATTAGTAGCTGCTTTTGTTGGTGAAGATTGGAAAGCTATTTATAATTATGCAATGAAGAATGAATTCAGATTTTTAAGTTATGGTGATAGTTCTCTCCTTTCGAGAAATGGGTAAAAGTGAATAGAAAGAAGAATATTTTTTTTAAGTATATTTTATTGTAACCCGGAATAAAAATAATCGTAAAAAGCTTCAGAAAAAAAATATTTTGATCAGGAGAGTAGCTGTTTTATTTCTAATTTTTTGTATTTCATTTGTTTTTGCTCAAGACGGAATATCAATCGATAACTTAGATTGGGAGGATCTTATGAACATTCAGGTTACTTCCGCTGGTAAAAGGGTGCAAGGTATTGATAACGCTCCTGCAAATATCATCGTTATAACATCAGAACAAATTCAAAATCGAGGATACTTAACTCTTGAGGAGGTATTTAAAGATCTGCCTGGTTTTGATTTCGCCGTAGGTTTGCCTTCTGGAGAATATCCAACCCATTTTTTATTTAGAGGTGTAGGAGATGTCGGTCAAACTAAATTTGCTTTGTTTATTGATGGAGTTTTGCAAAATGATATTTCAAATGGATGGTTTAGACACGTCGGCTATAATTTCACTTTAAATAATATACAAAGGATTGAATTGGTTAGTGGTCCTGGTTCTGCTCTTTATGGGGCAAATGCATTTGTAGGTTTCGTAAATATTGTAACCAAAGAACCATATTTGGACAACACAAAAAACTTTGAGGTTTTTTCAAATTCTTTTGTTGGGTCAAACAATACTTATGACCAAAATTTTGACGGTTGGTTGCGTTTTAAAAATGAGGTTTCGGTTAGCTTTACAGGAAGGTATTTTCAAACAAATGGGGACAACGGTATAAACAGATTTGATCCAGGTAATTATTTTCATAATAATTTTGAGCCTGATTCTGTAAGGATATTTAATGATGATAAATTTGAAACCTATGATACCATAGAGAATAATTTTGTGAATGGTCGTTCTCCAGAATTAAAAGATGGTTTTAGTACGAGTGTTCAAAATTATTATTTACGAGCAAAGATTAATTATAAAAATTTTAGTGTCGCTACTTCTCATTGGGAGAAAAAAGAAGGTTTGGGTAGTTATGTTGTTGGTTATGAATATTTCACTAATGATTCTGCCAAGGATTATTTGGCGAACCATTCTGGTCAATCATTTGAAATGAAATACATGTGCTCTCCATCAAAAAAAATAAAATATACTTCCAGAGCATATGCAGTTTCCCAAAAAGTTTTACCACAAACGGGTTTTACTTATACGTATCAATTTCAGGATTTAATGTCTGAAGATTCTATTATTCCAAACTATAAAAAGACCTATGAGAGTGAAGGGTATTTAATGGGTTTAGAACAACAATTAAATGTTGATGTCAGTTCGAAGCATAAAATGATTTTCGGATGTCAGTTTGAGCAAAAAATCAGAGAGTTTTTTAATATTAATTATTTAAAAGATGATGCGAAATCAATTCTTTCATCAATAAATGAAACACCAGAATTAAGGCCTGTTTTCTTTTCAGCGAATGGGGCAGGTTTTTTTCAGCATGAATACTCAATTATAAATAATTTGATACTTACATCAGGATTTAGGTATGATTATGATGAGTTTTACGGTGATATTTTTAATCCAAGAATGGCCATGGTTTCATCTAATCCTGAAGGGTTTAAATTTAAGTTATTGCTTGGTCAGGGTTATAAGCCCCCTACTATTTTCGAGCTATATGACGAGTGGCGGGGTGTGGATACTTTAAAACCTGAAATAATTCAAACATGCGAAATTGAAATGGGGTATTCAAGGCCCAAATGGACTTTAAATTTTAATGTGTTTTATAATAACCTGAAAAATTTAATAAGAGTTACCCAAAATAGCAATGCAGAACAAGTTGGTATAGATGGTCAAAAAGCTGACATTTATCAAAATGTAGGGGCATCACAAATCATGGGGCTTTCCCTACGTGGGAAATGGTCTCCTAACAAGGCCCTGTTTATTTCAGGTAATTATCAAATTCTTGCAGATAGTATTTTTGGAAGATTAGATAATGTATCTTCCAACAAACTCAATTTTGTACTAAACTATCTGGCGTTTAAAAAATTGAATATAAATATCAGAGGTAATTGGGTTGGGAAAATCAAAGCACCTGAATCAAATTTATATTATTTTGAAAAAACTGATCAGACAATTCAAAGTGTAGGATATGATTATGTGACTGAAAATAACCCCGACGGGTTTTTAGGGGGTCATTTTTTATTAAATATCACTCTAACCGGTAAAAAAAATATTAACACCAAGAATATAAAAGTGGATCCATTTATTAAAATTAATAACCTTTTGGATACAAAATATGCTTACATAGGTCGTCAATCAGGAAGTGGTGTTCGACCTGTTTCAAGTATTCAATCTTCCGTTTTCAACCCTAATGGTTTTATTCCTGCTTATCATCCTCAACAAGGGATAACCTTTCTGGCTGGGTTACGTTTTAAATTCAATTAGAACCTTTTGTTAAAGATTCAATATTTGGATATGTTTTTTAGGGTGTCTATTTAATTCATATTATAGTTTACATTTTATAAAAGCATTGAAAAATAGTATTTTAATCATAATATGTTTTTTTCCTTTTTTATTGTCTGCTCAGTTGACGGTAAGTGGAATAGTTACGGATGATAATTCTGGTGAAAAATTGCTTTTTGCCTCTGTATATAATGAAAAATCGGGTTTAGGTACGGTAACTAATGAATATGGGTTTTTCTCGTTATCTCTGCCTATGGACACTGTAAAAATAACATTGAGTTACCTTGGTTATATTCCTAAAACATTTCTTGTATCGAAAGGAAACATTAGTGAGTTGAAGTTTACTTTAAGTAAAGCTTCTACCGAAGTAAATACAGTAACTATAAATGTATCAAGAACACCTCAGGAAGAAATTCATAAGAGTACTCAAATGAGTGCCGTTAAAATTCCGATTAAGGATATAAAGTACATTCCCTCCATTGGGGGAGAATCTGATGTTATAAAAGTTATTCAATTAATGCCTGGTGTTCAAAAAGGGGGAGAAGGAGGTACAGGTCTTTATGTTCGTGGAGGTGATGTTGATCAAAATTTGGTTCTGCTGGATGAAGCCCCAGTATATAATATTGGTCATTTGTTCGGTTTTTTTTCGGTTTTTAATCAGGATGCTATAAAAGATATTACCCTTTATAAAGGTGGCTTTCCATCAAAATATGGCGGAAGGCTTTCAAGTATTCTGGATATTAGAATGAATGATGGAAATATAAATGAATTTCATGGTAGAGGCGGGGTTGGATTATTAAGTTCACGATTGATGTTGGAAGGTCCGCTATTAAAAAATAAAGGGTCTTTTATGATAGCGGGAAGAAGAACTTATATCGATCAGGTTTTTAAATGGATTGGAAGCTTTCTTCCGTACTACTTTTATGATGTGAATGCTAAATTTAATTATAAAATTAATGGAAAGAATCACTTGTATTTAAGCACTTATTCAGGTAATGATCTTTTAACCTATAATCAAAGTGACGTGATAGAAAATTCCAGATTTAATTTTGGATTTACGTTAGGAAATATAACAGGATCAGTTCGATGGAATCAATTGATTAGCGACCGACTATTTGCAAATTACTCCATTATTTATACCAACTTCGATTACAATATTAATACTCAATTTGGTGAAGAGTATTCCTTGTATATACTATCCGCTATAAATGATTATGGAGGAAAAGCTGATTGGGAATTTCATAAAAATAAAAATCATACATTCAAATATGGGGCAATGTCTATATTTCATGAGTTCAGGCCTAATATTGTTAATTCTCAAGGAGAGTTGATGGAATATGTAGAAAGTAATAAAGGTGATGTTTTAGATGCTTTGGAATCCGGCTTTTATCTACAGCATATTTATCGTCTTGATTCTTCCAGTTGGGAATTTCGATCAGGAATCAGATTCTCAACTGCAAATGTTAAGGATAAAAACTATGCTGGATTAGAACCTCGTTTTTCAACTAAGTTTAAAATAAATGATAATAGTAATTTAAAGTTTAGTTATTCATTAATGCGTCAGTATATGCATCTTGTATCTTCAAGTACAGTTGCACTACCTACAGATTTATGGTATCCGGTTACAAGTTTAGTTAAACCTCAGACATCTCATCAACTATCGGGAGGTTATTCATGGTTTTTGCGAAACATTAAAACACATTTATCCATTGAGTCTTATTATAAACTCATGCAGAACTTGACGGAATATAAAGAAGGTGCTAATCTTCTTTTCAATGCAGAATTTGAAACTGAGTTGTTGCAAGGAAATGGAGATAGCTATGGTTTAGAGTTTTTACTAAAAAGAGATGAAGGTCGATGGAATGGTTGGGTTGGCTACACGTTAAGTTGGAGTCGCCGTTTTTTTGATGAATTAAATGAGGGTAATATTTATTAGGCTAAATATGATCGAAGACATAGTGTTTCAGTTGTTCAGAACTTTAAAATCACTAATCGATGGAATTTCAGTTCAGTTTGGGTATATTCAAGTGGTTCCAGGTTTACGCCGCAAACTGGTTTATACGCCATGCCTAATGCATCATTAACGGGTATTGACTGGATACCGGTGTATACCAGTAGAAATTCCGTCAGTATGTCGCCATCACATCGTATGGATATCAATTTTGTCTGGCAAAGCAAGGAAACAAAGAAGTTTAGAGGAGAGTGGCATTTTGGTGCGTATAACTTATATAACAGGGCTACACCCTGGAGAATAGAACTGGAAACTAATGATAATGGAGGTTTTAAGTACATACAGCCGGGTTTATTTGGCTTTATTCCTTCAATTGCTTATAATTTTGACTTTTAATGAAAAAGATTTTGGAAGCCATATTTGTTTTAAATTTTCTACTCTCCTGCAGGCCGCAGCCAATTGATGTAGAGTTAGATGAATACGAACCAGAAATTGTGGTTGCATCTCAAATTGTACCTGATTATGTTATGATGGTTGGTTTAACACGATCATTTACTGTGCTTTCTAATGCCGGGTATGAAGGAGAAGGAGACAGTGCAACATTTTCCAGCGTATTAATTGATTCTGCTTTGGTTACTATTGAATCGGGATCAGGAGTTGATACTCTTTTTATGATTTCTCCCGGACTTTTTGCCAGTGTAAATAAATTAGAAAATCCGGGAGGTGCATATCATTTAAAAGTAGTTGATTACGAGATGAATAAAACTGCAACAGCTACTTCAATCATGCAAAGTAATGTAGTGTTGGAAACAGTTATTCCATCATTAAGTGTTCAAGAGGAAGATACCAGTATTAATATTGATTTGACTTTTAGAGATATTCTCAATGAACCGAATTTTTATGTTTTAAGTGTTTATTCCAGGAATTCAAACAAAGGAGGGCTGGATGTAAATACTTTTTTTGACAACGGTTCCAACAACATAGAATATCAAGAATTGATAGAAGATAAGAATAAAGATGGCGAGGTCTTTAACCGTTCTTTTAATTTAAATTCTGTTTCAACTAAAGACAGTTTAATGATTTTACTTTCAAATATTAGTGAAGGGTACTATCAGTTCTTAAAAAGTCGAGAACGATCAGGCAATTTACTTTCAGACATAACAAATGAACCTGTAAATTATCCGTCCAATGTAAACAACGGTTTAGGATATTTTAATACTCACTATCCTTCTATTCGTTTTTTTGATTTAAAAGAATTACTGGATTGAATCAAAGCTTTTTTCTGATATCAAGCTATTTTCAGATAGTAGCTTTATATTAAATAAAATCCCCATCTATTTGATGAGGATTTTAAGCTTTTTGTTCTCTTTATTAAACAAAAATATGGAACTATGAGTAACTACCTTGCAATTTAACTAACGCTCGTTGATTCGAAAATGTAACATTAAATCGATAACCTACAATATTTTCCCGATGAACATTGTATTCGAAACAAAAAGCAGTATTATGTCGTATTGGCACGATAAGTTTTGGGAGTATAATGGGGAACAAAAAAAAGTCTTACGAAGCATTGCAAAATGAAAAAGAGCTTTTGCAAAAAGAGCTGTCTTCTTTGGAAAAGAGTATTCAGGATGTTTTGTTAACAATTTCAAATCGTTCTGCAAAATTAAGTGAAAGTAGTTGTGAAGAAAAGTTGAAATATATTCAGGAGAGTATCGCTAAAAAAGAAATTTTATTAAAATCCTCAGGAGAATTCATGGCTGTTTGTAACCATCGTTTTGAGTTTGATTTTTTGAATCGTGCCGGTCGAACTCTATTGGGCTTTTCAGAGGATAATAATACTAAGACTTTTGTAGATTTTATTAAGGAGAAAAAGTACTTTACAGATGAAGTTGTTCCAAAAGTAATGCAGAAAAATGGATGGATTGGAGAATTGACAATTCACACTGAAAACAGAGTTTTTCCTGCTACATGTAAAGTCATACCATTTGTTGGATTTTCTTCATTGCGAGAAGGGTTTTATCTTATTGTAAGAGATATAACAGAAAGTAAGGAGGCAATTCAAAAATTAGTTGGTGCCAAGAATAGAGCTGAGAATAATATGATGGTTCGACAACAGTTTTTGGCTAAAATCACTCATGAAATTCGAACATCAATGAGCGCGATTATCGGCCTTTCAAATTTATTAATTGATAAAGGCCTTAAAGGTGATAAATTGGAGTTTGCTCATGCGATTAAGCTTTCCGCGGATAATCTCCTGGTAATCATAAATGATATTTTAGATATTTCAAAAATTGAAAGTGGTAAGCTGACTGTGGAAAATATACGATTTGATTTTACTAAGTTAATGCTTGGTGTAAAATCTATTTTCCAGCATAAAATTGAAAGTGGGGGCATTCAGTTCAAGTATGACATTGATTCAAAAATACCTGAATATTTAATTGGTGATCCTACTCGACTGAATCAGATTTTATTGAATCTATTGAGTAATTCCGAAAAATTTACAGAACATGGTCAGATTGCTCTTTCAGCTAAATTGATGCATGCATCTGATAAAAATGTTAAGTTGCGATTTAGGGTTAAGGATACAGGTATAGGAATTGCGGGCAAAAATTTAGAAAAAATATTTCAAGAATTCATTCAGGAATCCGATAATACGAGCAGATTATATGGTGGGACAGGTTTAGGACTGGCGATTGTTAAACAATTGGTTAGTTTGCAAAACGGGAGAATTTGGGTGGAGTCAAGTAAAAATAAAGGAAGTTCATTTTTTATAGAAATAGAATACGGCGTTCCGGAACATGAGGCAATAGAAAAAAAAATAACTCAAAATGAATTTACAGATTTCACATTCAAGTCGGCTAATATTATAATGGCTGAGGATTACCCAATGAATCGTCTTTTAGCAAAGAGTATATTTAAAAAGTGGGGTGTTAATTTGAAAATAGTGAATAACGGAAAAGAGCTATTAAAAGAATTAGAGAAGAATAGCTACGACATCATTCTTATGGATGTTCAAATGCCCGAAATGGGGGGGGTGGAAGCTACTGAAATATTGCGTGAAAAAGGTATAGAAACTCCTGTTATTGCCATTACAGCCCATTCTTATAAAGAAGAGCAAATCCTTTGCTCAGAAGCAGGGATGGACGATTTTTTGACAAAACCTTTTGAGGAAAGTGATTTGAAGCAGAAATTGGTTGATTATCTAAATTTACATGTTGACGACCTGCCAAAGGAGATAGTCAAGCAGGATGAAAAGGATGCGAATCGGAAAATAGAGCATTGTAATTTGGATTATATAGAAGAGCTAAGCGCCGGAGATGAAACATTTGTTAATGACATGCTAACTGTTTTTATTCATGAGATTCCAGACTTGCTGAATAAAATGATTTTAAGCTTAAATTCGGGAGATAGACAGGGAATTGCTAAATACGCACACAGGCTTCAGTCTTCATTTTTAATCATAAAAAGAGAAGATGTTAAAACTGATTTAAAGTTATTGGAGTTATGGGGGAAAAATTCTAAAAAAATGAAAAACCCGAACGATACTTTAACCACAATCATCAAACGGTCAAAAAATATACTTAATTCAATTGCCGAATATATTGGCAAGCCATGTACAACTCAAATTTTACCTATTGAGTTTTTGATGAGTATTGACGAGTTAAAAAAAATGGATATTGATTTTTCAAAATTAGATGAATTTGGTCAGGGAGAAATACAGTTTAAAAAAGAAATCATTGGATTGTATTCACAACAAACCGCCGAGCAGATAAAAGAAGTTAAAAAATTATTAAACTCTAAATCGTACGATAGGATTGCTTTAGTTATTCACAATATGATCGCTTCTTTTAATTTAATTGGATGTCAAACTTTGGTTAATTATTCCAGAGGGCTTGAAGAGTTTTGTATAGATGTTGAAAATGAAGAGCGGTTTAATATTCAAATCATGAATTATATACTTTTAATTCAAAAATCAATTGAGCTTGTAAATAAAAAAGGTAAAAAGGAGGGTATTTTAACTTAGTCATACGTTTTTGATGAATTCTCAAGTAATTTATTTAATTCTATTAGCTCTTCAATACTGAATTCTCTGTATTTTCCCACTGGAACATCCAGTATTATATTCATGATTCGAATTCGTTTCAAGGATCGCACACGATAACCCAAATGTTCACACATTCTTCTAATTTGGCGGTTCAATCCCTGGGTAAGAATAATTTTAAATTTTTGAGGCCCTAATTGTTTTACAAAACACTTTTTTGTTACGGTATCCAATATGGGAACCCCATTGCTCATTTTTTGAATAAAGCTTTTATTTATTGGGCGGTTAACGGTAACGATATATTCTTTTTCGTGATTGTTTCTTGCACGAAGAATTTTATTTACAATATCACCATCGTTTGTCAAAAAAATTAAACCCTCACTGGGTTTGTCAAGTCTTCCTATTGGAAAAATTCTTTTTGGATAATTTATAAAATCGATAATGTTATCGGGTTCTACTTTTGTATCCGTTGTACATACAATTCCAACAGGCTTATTAAAGGCCAGGTATACATGTTTTTGCTCTATCGATTTTGTGATTATTTGTCCATCAACTTCAACCTCATCACCGTCTTCAACTTTCGTTCCCATTTCTGGAACTTTTCCATTAATCTTAACCTTTCCTTCTTCAATAAGTCTGTCAGCAACTCTTCTCGAACAGTAGCCAACTTCACTCAAGTATTTGTTTATTCTGGTTGCCATTCGTTCAAAGGTAACTTTTTATTTATTTTTGAAATGGATGGATAATTTGAAAAAAATTTTAATACTTGCACTAGCAATTGCATTAGGGCTCTTTTTGTTTCGGATAATCATCATTTTTCTTGGTGTGTTTTTAAACATAGTTTTAAACGTAATCGTTATAGCAGCTCTAATAGCTGGCGGAATCTATTTGTACAGAAAGTTTAAAAAGTAGAGTTTTTGCTCAAGGTGTCTATTTCATATCACCTTACAGTTTTCTTTTTTCCAAGATTCATGAACAGTTTTTAAATTGATGTTTGCCTTTAATTCATCAAATTCTTTTTGGTTGGCAAATTTCTGCTCTTTTCTCAGTTTTCCAAATGCAAATCTCCTGATTTCAGTATCGGTAATTAATTCAAGCCCGGGAACTTTTACAGGTTTTTCATTTTTGTCAATAGCTACAAAGGTGAAATAGGAGGAATTTGTATGTTTTGTGATGCCTTTTTGAAAATTTTCAGCTTCAACGCGAATACCTACAATCATGCTGGAGTTTCCAACATAGTTTACTCTAGCTTTTAATGATACCAGATCACCAACGTCAACTGGAGCAAGAAAATCAACAGCGCTGACAGAAGCTGTCACACAATAGTTTTCAGCATGCTTGGTTGCACAAACATATGCAACTTTGTCCATTAATGATAAAATCACCCCTCCATGTACTTTACCTCCAAAATTGGCATAAGAAGGAATCATTAATTCCGTCAACACAACTTCTGAATCACATATTTTTTTATAAGTCATAATTTTTTAACTCCGGATTTTTATTTTTCTACTTGAATTTCTTAAGTATGGATACAATCAGCAAATGAATCTGATTATTGTAAATAATAAATAATGTATAATTATTAGATTATACGTTTAATCCTTTTTTATAGGTTTCCAAAGCACGTAATCTCGCTTTTTTATGTTCAACTATTGGCCTTGGATAGGTTAATTCCTGAAATTCCGGAACCCATTTTTTGATGTAATTGAAATTTTTGTCAAATTTTTTAACTTGTTCGTATGGGTTAAAAACACGAAAGTAGGGAGCAGAGTCACAACCTGTTCCTGCTGCCCATTGCCAGTTTCCAACGTTACTTGACAATTCAAAATCCAACAGTTTACTTGCAAAATAAGCTTCACCCCAACGCCAGTCTATGAGTAAATGTTTTATGAGGAAACTGGCTGTAATCATCCTTACTCTGTTATGCATATAGCCTGTTTGATTTAATTCCCGCATGCCAGCATCAACAATCGGATAGCCAGTTTGTCCGGCACACCATTTTTTGAATTCTCCGGAATTGTTTCTCCATTGAATTCCATCATATTTTGATTTGAAATTTTGATGAGTAGACTCTGGGAAGTGCCAAAGAATTTGCATAAAAAATTCTCTCCATATGAGTTCGGATAGAAAGGTTTGGTTTATTCTGCTTGCTTCATCTGCCAGTTTTCTAATGGAAACTGTGCCAAATCTCAAATGAGGTCCAAGTGCTGATGTGGCATTTAGCTCCGGGAAATTTCTAAATTCATCATACCGTTCTGTTTGACTTAAATCCCAGGGTTTTACTTTTATTGCTGAAGGCATAAAATTTAAAGACTTCAGGGAAGGTAATTTGTATTCAGATTTACACAAGTTTTCCCATTTTGGCTCTTTTTTAACATGTTTTGTTGAGTTGGTAACATACTTTTCCAGCCATTTGTTTTTATAGGGTGTGTATACCGTGTATGGAGTTCCATCTTTTTTTGTTATTTCTGATTTTTCAAAGATGACTTGATCTTTGTAGGTCTCAACTTGTATATTGTGATTTTTCAAAAAGTTAATTACCTTTTTATCTCTTTTGCGAGCATAAGGTTCATAGTCGTGATTAAAGTATACTTTTTGTATTGGAAATCTTTCGGTTAAATAAGCCCAGACAGATTCAACCTGCCCTTTCAAAACGAGGACACTGGAGTTTCGATTAAAGAGTTGAGTATTTATTTTTCCTAAACATTGGTAAATGAAGTTTACTCTTGAATCATTTGGGTCTAACTCATTTAAAATGTCTTCATCAAATATAAAAACTGGGAGTACGGACTTTGCGTTTTCAAGTGCTTTTGAAAATGCTGTGTTGTCTTCAATCCGTAAGTCTCTTCTGAACCAGAATATATTCATAATGTTCTTTAATTTCAGCGTAAATTAAGTTAAAATTCTAAAGAGAAAACCCTATTTGTTTTAGAAAAAATTTAACGCTTCATAAATTAAGACATTACTTTTTTTCAAAAAGAGTTCTTTTTTATTTCCAACAAGTTTATACTTTTGAATTGAATTATCAGATGGAAAATATTCCCCTCATACTTGAAGTTTCAGGAACTTTTTTTGGAGTTGCATATATTTTTTTAGCTGCGAAGAAGAATGTTTTATGCTGGGTTTCCGGAGTCATACATTCATTGTTAAGTGTATATCTATTTTGGGTGTATTCTAAATTATACGCAGAAGCAATTCTATACTTTTACTATGTGATAGCGGGAATAATTGGCTGGATCCAATGGAGCAATCCTAAAACAGATCGCCCGTTTATTATTAAAGTTAATTCCTCTACACATATTGTCTTTGTTCTCATCGGAGTTGTTTTAAGTTTTGGACTGTATTTTTTAATTTCTTTTATTTTCCCCGACGCAACAAGACCTTTAGTGGATTCATTTACAACTGTTTTTAGTTTTTTAGCAACCTGGATTACGATTCGAAAATGGTTGAGTAGTTGGATATACTGGATTATAATTGATATTGTATCCGCTGGTTTATACTGGAGCAGAGATTTGAATTTGTATGCATTACTCATGATTTTTTATACTGTTCTTGCTGCTTATGGCTATTTTTCCTGGAAAAAATCTGAACTAAAGTCAATTCGATTTTCAAGCGTATTCAAAACCATTAATTCTGTTTCGTGAAAAAAATTGTGGTCATAGGTCCTGAATCTACCGGTAAATCTACTCTTTGTATGGATTTATCGAGTTGTTTTCAAATAACCAGTGTTCCCGAATATGCTCGCGTTTATCTTGAATGCAATGGAGCAGAGTATACCTATCAGGATGTACTCAACATGATTCATGGTCAGTTGGAGTCTGAGCGAAATTGTATTGAGGAAAATGGGGCGGATCCATTCATCATTCTGGATACAAATTACCTTACCTACAAGGTTTGGATACAAGAAAAATATAAACGCGAGGAACCTCTTATTGAAGAGTTACTTAAGGTTGATGATAATACGCATTATTTGCTTTGTGATGTTGATATTCCATGGAAGTATGACCCGTTACGTGAACATCCAAATGCAAAGGACAGGCAGCGTTTGTTTAGTGCGTATAAATCCATATTGATGGTTAATAATCTGCCTTTTAGCATCGTAAAAGGTAATCGTCAAGAACGCTTGGAAATCGCAAAAAACATATTGAATAAACTAAATGACTAGGTTTTTTTTTCTGGTTTTTATTGCTAGTTTTGTGCCACTCATTGAGGGGTGCCTTAAAAATTAAAGGCTGAGATTATACCCGTTTTTCCCAAACAAGGGAAATAAACCTGATCCAGATAATGCTGGCGTAGGTAAACGAGATAATAAACCAATAAAGTTTAATACACGCGTTTGTATTACTCCTCTGCATTCGTCTTAAAAGTTTATTTACTATGAAAAAAAGTAATTTGTTTTTAATGGCGTTATGTATCCTTTCATCATTTTCGATGTTAAGCCAATACTCCATTTCCGGAGTTGTAAAGGATACACTAAGAAATCCGGTTTTTGGAGCTTTAGTAAAAATTGAAAATACCTATCAAGGAGTTTATACCAATCCTGATGGTGAATTTAAACTTTCGAACCTTCCAAATGGTGAATATCAAATTTCCGCTGAAATTTCAGGGAAAGAAAAAGTTATCAATACGGTTGTTATAAAAGATGCAAATGCAACAGCTAATTTCTCTCTTTCAGTTTCTCCGCAATCCCTGGATGAGGTATCTATTCAGGCGACAAGAGTTAAAGGAAATGCTCCGGTTGCCCATATTAATGTAAATAAGGAAGACTATGAGAAAATTAATTTGGGGCAGGATATTGCTTCTTTAATTAAACTCACTCCTTCAATTGTAACTACTTCAGATGCAGGAGCAGGTGTTGGATATACAGGGTTTAGAATCAGGGGATCTGATGCAACGCGGATTAATATTACTGTAAATGGTATTCCAATCAATGATGCGGAATCTCATGGAACTTTTTGGGTGAATATGCCTGATTTCGCATCCTCTACACAAAACATTCAAATTCAAAGGGGAGTAGGTTCATCTACCAACGGTGCTGCAGCCTTTGGTGCATCTGTAAATTTACAAACAGACGTAGTTTCAGATTCAGCTTATGCAGAAGTTTCTTCCTCTTATGGTTCTTTTAATACCAATAAAAATACAATTCGACTGGGTACTGGATTGATAAACAAGCACTGGGCTATGGACGGGAGGTTGTCATCAATTTCTTCCGATGGATATCTGGATCGAGCTTCAGCAGATTTATCCTCTTATTTTTTACAAGGGGGCTATTATGGAGAAAAAACAATTGTTAAGGCAGTTACTTTTGCAGGGAAGGAGAAAACATATCAAGCATGGTGGGGAACTCCTGAAGCGAAATTAAATAATGACACAGCGGGTATTTCTGCAACTATTGCTAACAATGCTCCTTACGACAATAACTTTAATTCTAATCATTTAGATACCTCCGGCAGAACATATAATTTTTATTTGTATGATAATGAAGTTGATAATTACAGCCAGGATCACTATCAATTGCATTTAACTCATGAGTTTAATAATAAATTAACAGCAAATGCTTCTCTTCACTATACCTATGGTAGAGGATATTATGAGCAAAATCGAATAAAAGATAGTTTGTGGTTGTATGACCTTGAACCTGTTTATTCTCAAAGTGATACAATTCATACATCAGATTTCATAAGAAGAAGATGGCTGGATAATCATTTTTATGGTGGTGTTTATAATTTAAGATACAATGGCAAGAAAGCCAATCTTATTTTGGGCGGAGGCTATAACGAATACATTGGAGACCATTTTGGTGAGATTATTTGGGCAGAGTATTCCAGTGGTTCTAAGATAAGAGATCAATTTTATACCAACAGAGGTAAAAAAACAGATTTTAATTCTTACATAAAATCTGAGATAAATTTAGCAAAAAAAGTAAATGCATTTATTGATCTTCAAGTCAGAAGT
Source organism: Flavobacteriales bacterium (assembly GCA_002720635.1). Classification (GTDB taxonomy): domain Bacteria; phylum Bacteroidota; class Bacteroidia; order Flavobacteriales_C. The sequence goes on from PBJD01000014.1 coordinate 61,720, forward strand.
ATAGGGTACTCAAATAGTGGTAAGGATTTCGGTGATAAAATTGGAACCAGACAAATCGATGTAGATACATCTTTTACATTTTTTAATCCAAAGTTTGGTTTGACATACCAAATTAATGATGCCCTGTCAAGTTATGCTTCTTTTGGTGTAGCTAATAGAGAGCCTGTAAGAAATGATTTTATTGATAATGATAAAGATAATCAGCCCAGTCATGAAACGCTGTTTGATTATGAAGCGGGTGCTGAAGTAAGGTTAAAAAATATATTAGGTCAGGTTAATCTATATTACATGGATTATACAAATCAGTTAGTACTTACAGGTGCTTTGAGTGATGTGGGAAGTAATCTTAGAACTAATGTTGAAAACAGTTACAGAGCGGGAATAGAATTTGTTGGTTCTGTTAAAATAACAAATCAATTAAGCTGGACTCTTAATACTACGCTTTCACAAAATAAGATTGCCTTATACAACGAGGATATCATTCGTTATAATTCTGATTGGACAGAAGATACTATTCAGATTCCGCATACAAATACGGATATTTCCTTATCTCCATCTATTATTGTTGGAAGTTTAATTTCCTATCAACCCACCAAAGGGCTGGAGTTAGGATTACAAACTAAATATGTAGGCAAGCAATATCTGGACAATACGCAAAGTGATGATAGGGATCTTCCTGCTTATTTGGTTAGTGACTTTATCGCCAGTTATAGTACTTCATGTTTAATGCTTAAGCAGGTTCAGTTTAACCTGTTGGTAAATAATATTTTTAATGAAATGTACAGCAGTAATGGATATACCTGGGGGTTTATTTCAGGGGGGAGAGTTAGTGAGAACTGGTTATATCCACAAGCTGGAACAAACTTCTTGGCCGGTGTGACAATTAAATTTTAAGTAGAATTTATTTAGAGAAAAAGTCAGGTGTTTTGCCTGACTTTTTTTACAATAAACCATTCCTTTATACTCTTTAAGTGGTTCTATTACAGTAGATTATTTGCTTCTTTCGACTAAGATTTATATTTTTTGTAAGGTAATGTAAGTTGTTAAACGTGAAAACAGTATCCAGATTACAATACTTTACGCAGGAAAACTTATTGTTCACTTATGAGGAACAGGTTAAACTAATATCCTCTTGTGGTTGTGATTACGTACATTTAAAAATCAAAAATTCTACTGAAAAAGGGTATTTAAAAATTGCAGAGAAATGTGTCAAAATTGCTCATGAAAATAATTCTAAATTGATTGTTTGGGATTATCCAGATGTAGCTCTAAAGATACATGCCGATGGAATTCATTTTACTAAATGGAATTCTATTGATTCGAAAAAATTTAATATGCTCAAAGAAGAATTCTTACTAGGTTGCTCTTTAAATGCAATTGATGATGTTATTGGTCTTAAGCATGAGTTTGATTATTTGTTTTTGGGTCCTTATGAAAACAGAAATAGTAAGAATGAAAAAAATGAAAGAATTGGTATAACCGGTTATAAAACTTTGATTGATGAAATGGTTAAAAAGCAATTGTATATCCCAGTGATTGCTGCAGGTGGAATTCGTTTAACGGATGTGGCTTTTTTAGCGCCTTCAGGAATTCATGGTTTAGCGATTTCAACCGGAATTTTAGAAGTTCATGATGTTTCTCTCGAGATAAAAAAGTTTCAGGCAGCCATTAAATCAGGTTGGGAGATTTAAAAGTGCTTTCTGTCAAAAATTTATATTGATACTTACTGGACAGTGGTCTGAGCCATACACATCGTTGTGAATTTCTGTATCTGAGATTACTTCAAGTAATCTTCTACTGGTTAAAAAATAATCGATTCTCCATCCTGTGTTCTTAGCTCTGCTATTGAATCGGTAGCTCCACCAGCTATATTTTATTTCATCTGGGTTAAAATACCTCCAGGTATCTACAAATCCACACTCTATAAAAGCAGATAATCCATCAATTTCTGTTTGGGTATAACCCGCTGATTTGTTGTAATTGCTTTTGGCATTTTTAATGTCCTTATCTGTGTGTGCAACGTTTAAATCACCACAAAAAACAACTGGTTTTTTAGTGTCTAATTTTTGTAAAAAAGTCAATATGTCTTTATCCCATTGGGCTCTGTAGTCTAATCTTTTCAACTCGTTTTGTGAATTGGGAACATAAGCGTTCACTAAATAAAATTCTTTGTATTCTGCAGTAATTACTCTCCCTTCCTGATCGTGTTCTTCAATTCCTATACCATAAGTAACACCTAACGGTTCCTTTTTGGATAGTATAGCAGTCCCTGAATATCCTTTTTTTACTGCTGAGTTTATGTAAATATGAAATCCGTCAATGTCTTTTAACGCTTCAACAACTTGATTATCTTGTGCCTTTGTTTCCTGTAAACACAAAATATCGGGTGCCATAGAATTTAAAGATTCAATAAATTCTTTTTTCATTACAGCGCGTATGCCGTTGACGTTCCAGCTGATTAATTTCATTTTTACATTGTATTTAAGGTAAATTTAATTAATTCTGCAATAATGTCAGTAAATATGACATTAGAAATAGTCTTTAATTAATGCTCTCTGCCAACATTTCATCAAAAGCCGGGGAAATCTTAATGGCACGCAGATTGAGTATGAGTAATCAAATTTGAATTTTTTAATAAACGAATATAAATTTTGTAAACGATGAGTAAGATTATTGGAATTGATTTAGGTACAACCAATTCGTGTGTAGCGGTAATGGAAGGGTCTGAACCTGTAGTTATAGCGAATAGTGAAGGTAAAAGAACAACACCTTCTATTGTTGCCTTTACTGGAGATGGAGAAAGAAAAATTGGAGATCCTGCAAAACGTCAGGCGATTACCAATCCAACAAAAACGATAAATTCGATTAAGCGTTTTATGGGGACAAGTTTTGATAGAGTTTCTTCAGATGTTGAACGAGTTCCTTATGAAGTAATTAAAGGAGATAATAATACGCCTAGAGTTAAAATAGACGATAGAAATTATACTCCTCAGGAAATATCTGCTATGATTCTTCAAAAAATGAAGTCAACAGCTAAAGACTTTTTAAGCACTGAGATTACAGAAGCTGTCATTACTGTACCAGCTTACTTTAATGATGCGCAAAGACAAGCGACTAAGGAGGCCGGTGAAATCGCAGGATTAAAAGTTCGAAGAATCATCAATGAGCCTACTGCTGCTGCTTTAGCGTATGGTATGGATAAGAAAGGAGAGGACTTAAATATTGTGGTATTTGACTGTGGTGGTGGTACACATGATGTATCAGTTCTTGAATTGGGAGATGGTGTATTTGAAGTTAAAGCTACTGATGGAGATACTCATTTAGGAGGAGATGATTTTGATCAGGTAATTATCGACTGGCTGGCTCAAGAGTTTCAAAAGGATGAGAATGTAGATTTGAAGAAAGATCCCATGGCTCTTCAGAGATTGAAAGAAGCTGCTGAGAAGGCAAAAATTGAGTTGTCTTCTTCGACTACTACTGAAATCAACCTGCCTTATATTATGCCGGTAGATGGTATTCCAAAACACCTTGTTAGATCTTTAACAAGAGCTAAATTTGAGCAATTAGCAGATAGTTTAATCAAGAGAACTATTGAGCCATGTAAATCAGCATTACAGAATGCAGGAGTTGATATTTCAGATATTGATGAAGTAATATTAGTAGGTGGGTCAACAAGAATTCCAGCTATTCAGGATGCAGTAAAAGCATTTTTCAAGAAAGAACCATCAAAAGGAGTTAACCCAGATGAAGTAGTTGCTTTAGGTGCCGCTATTCAAGGTGGTGTGTTAACTGGAGATGTTAAAGATGTACTTTTACTGGATGTTATTCCACTATCATTGGGAATTGAAACAATGGGTGGTGTTTCTACAAAAATGATTGATGCAAACACAACTATTCCAACCAATAAGAAGGAAACGTACTCTACTGCTGCTGATAATCAGCCGTCTGTTGAAATAAATATTGTTCAAGGTGAACGACCAATGGCAAAAGACAACAAGTCTCTGGGTAGGTTCCATTTAGATGGTATCCCTCCAATGAGAAGAGGAGAACCTCAAATTGAGGTTACTTTTGATGTGGACGCTAATGGTATATTAAATGTTTCGGCAAAAGAACTAAAAACAGGAAAAGAGCAGTCTATTCGAATAGAAGCTTCCTCAGGTTTATCAGATGAGGATATCGAAAGAATGAAAAGAGAAGCTGACGAGCATGCAGAAGCGGACAAAGCTGCTAAAGAGAAAGTAGACAAAGTAAATGCTGCTGATTCGATGATTTTCTCGGTTGAAAAACAATTGGAAGAGATTAAAGATAAAGTAGATGAAGCTAAACTTGCTCCGGTTAAAGAAGCAGTTGAGGAATTGAAAAAAGCGCATGCTGCCCAAGATATTCCTCAAATTGATGCTGCTACGGAGAAACTTAATACAGCACTTCAGGCTATTCAGCAAGATGTTCAAGCTGCTTACGCTCAACAGCAACAAGCTGGTGATGCAGGTTCTGGTGCTGGTGAAGAAACCGGAAGTAGTGATGAAGAGGTAACAGATGTTGACTTTGAAGAAGTAAAGTAATTGTTTCTTTACCAAGAACATGAATAAAAACCTCGCTATAGGCGAGGTTTTTTTTTGTAATTATTTGAGTTCTAACTTTTCTATGCTTTTTTCAATTAGAACTAAAGGAATTAATTTCTCTTTAATTTTATAATTAAAATCTGGTGATTTTCTAATGAACAAAAAAAGTTCATCTTCCATTACTTCAAAAGATTCAATATTCAGATAATAGCTTTCAAAATCGTATAAAATTTCTTTTTTAAATTCAAACATGATTCCTTTTTTTGCGTCAATTAAAAACAATTTATTTTCAATACCTGGATAAGGGTGCGTTAAAATAAGATAGTAGTTTTTGTATTTTCCAACTTGCTGAATGGATTCCCATGATAGTTTTTGAAGATTTTGAAATAATACACCGTCTGAAACAAATAAAACTTGATGTGAAGTATCTGTTTCGATAAAAACGCTATGCCCTGTTTTATAAATTTCAATTGGTCCAGTACTATCTATGAACTGAGGCCAGCTTGGGTTAAGTTCAAATTCAGTTATTTGTCTTGCTCTGTTTAATCGATTCGCATCAAATGTAATCCAGCTTTTTATAGTAGTGTCACTTTTTTGATGCAATTGGTTTATCTTTTCAATTAAGTTTCCCTTTACAAGTAGTCTGTGTGGCTTTGGAGTATTATATGGGCTTTTTTTTATTTTCGGTTTAAATTTCGAATAGGATATAAAATAAGGGTGGTCAGGTGTTGTTTTTTTTGATGAGTATACGTCCAGTAACCAACCTAAAGTTAAATCCAGGTTTTTACTGGCGGGAATGGCAAAAATTACAGAGTCAACAAATTGGGTTATTTTGCTGTATTCTGGTTTAATAAGATCATTACAAAGAGGAACTGTATTGATTAGCGAAGGGTGATTTTCTTGCGATTTAATATTTAATGTGCATTTTTTTGTTCCTTTTTCATACGTTAAAATGGCGAAATCAATTTTTCCTAAGTATGAGTAGACTTCTAATTTTTCATCAACTCCATCACCATCTATATCTTCTTTTATTATTTTCTTTCCTGTTTGAGATAAAGAGAATATGCAGCAAAAAATTAGTGCTATGGTAAAAATATTTTTCAAATCTTCAGCGTTTGAATTCCGTTATTAGTGATGTGTCAAAATATACATTCATTTTTTCAAAGTTTTTATACACGGTAATGATTTCAAAAGTGGCTTTTTTTCTGATTTTTATTTTGCGTTTTTTTATTCGCATTCGCATAATTTGAGTTAGTACCTCTATGTCTTTATACCCTGTAATGATATAAGCTGTTTCCATAGACATTCCATCTCCGGTTTGAAAAATCATATCTGCTAATCTTTCATAAATTCTTCGATGTAAAGCTGCTTGAACAGTATCTTGTAAGCGGTTAAATGNATAGGAAAGTTCAACNTGTCCCATNAGGCATGTGGGATAACTTGNTATTAAAGAATCAGCGTATCTNTTAGCCTTCANCCAGTTGAGATTGTCATTTAAGGTCATTACTTTCATTTCAAGACCAATATACTTATCGGGATTATAATCGGGTTGCAATACAAACCCGTAATATCCCATCGCGAGTTCAAAGTCAGATACGGTTGAGTCAGGATTAAACATTTTGTATAACAAATCATCNATATACAATTTGCTGTCACCATCATCAGTCATTAAAGTAATTTGATCTAATGTGTATCCAAATATTTTTTTTTTAAACTGATATCCACTTTGAGCGTGAGAAATAAAACTACACAAAATCAGTAANAAGTTGAGTAATTTTTTCATGTGANANATACGNTTAATAAGTATAAATGTTCCAGGTTAAAAGCAAACATAGTGCCTTAAAAAATACTTAAAAAACTGAAACCGTTAAAAACAGAAATACGTTAATTAATAAACAAGTAAANACAAAAATGAAAATTACTACTGAAATGTATAACGATTTAACCAATGAAACCTGTATCAATATGATTGATAGAAAAGGTGTTCTCGTTGATGAGGTTGTTATTTTCGGTTTTATACGGATAAAAATATTTAGTCTCCATAATTTTTATGTTCAGGCAGTTTATAATAATAACAATGAAAGTTTATTGGAAATAAAAGCTTTAATTTCTCAGGATGATTGGCAACCTTACCTGGAAACGCTTGATTTAAAGGAGTTCTTTAATCTTCAATAATCCTGTAATTCGTAATAGTCTTTGTTCAAGTATAGCCTTCCTCTGTTATAAATTCTTTTTAAGTCTTTAATACCTTTTCTGTACAAGTCGGATACGTTACTTATTNGAATTGAATTTAAGTGGATATCATCCCTGATTTTACAAAGAATATTTTTAAGTATATGATTCATTAAACCACCTGTAATTAATTTGTTTTGCTTTTGTAGCTTATAAACAAAGATGTATCTGTTGATTTTTGAATTATGCTTTAAAATATTTTTATGACCATTTTGAATAGANGAAAATATAATTTTATCGTAATGTTTAATTATAATTTTTGAACTTTTTTTAATTCCATTNAATTTTTCCTGGTGATTNGANTAAAAAGAAATTATAATGGGTTTTTTGAGAAAAGTTAAATTTTCATGTTTAAATTGAGTAAACGTTTCCAATCTATTGATTTTATGTTGTTTTACTATTTTCATAGTACTGGTATCCGGAATAGTATGGATTTTTAATTTTAAAAACTCTTTCATGACTATTGTTTTTGATGTCCTGGATTGTTCATAGTCATCAGCAATAAATTCATATGTTGCAAAGTGCTTTATTCCATAAAGAATTGCTGCCAGTAATTTGTTCTCTTTGTTCAAGGTTGATATTGCAAAAGAGTGCTGTTCTGTCAATTTTAATAGATTATCGTTTTTATTCAGTTTTCCAAAAATAAAATTCANNTGAATTTTATCTTCTGATTGTCTTTTTTCAATAAATGAAGATTTAAAATTGTTTTTCAAATAATAATTGTAATCATCATCTATTTTTTTGAACCCTTTTAGGTTTTGGACATTTACTGTCAATGACAAAATACAGGTTGCAAGTAAAACTCTCATAAATTGGTTTTTGAAAAAATTATACCAATTTTTAATTAAACTCGATTTCTTGATTTTAGTAGTAACTGTAACAAAAAACTAATCCGTTTGTTCAACTAGTATCAATTGAGTTGTGCCTTTATTTGATTGATACTGTCAATAGAGAAAGGGGATTAACCAGTCCCCTTTTTTATTTTTAAAGTTCTTCAAGTTTAATTGAATTGATTACTTCATGAGGAACATTGTTCTTTANACTGTATATTACAGCCACAAGGCCAAGGCTGGAAAGGTTTTCACCAGATGTATTCAAAGTGAATATTTCTCTGAACTCCTGTCCCGATGAATTAGAGGGTAACGATTTTCCCGCAGTTGGAGTAAGTGCGTAAATAAGTTTATTTTTAACTGTTAAAATTTCAGATCCGGAATCTGTTTTTTGACTGACTAATTCTTCTTTCCTGTAAGCATATACTGCAACACTATGCTCTGCAACTGAAGAAGTGTATATTCCTTTTACATAAAGTTTAATTTCTTGATTGCTAGGAGTGGATTTAATACCCAAATTTACAGCCGATATTTTATTTTGGGAATTNTTTATTGATTCATACCAAAGGNTTGAATCATTATTGAAACACGTTAAATTATTTACATATGCAGGCCAGGTATTAAATGTATTGTTGCCATTCTGATCAAAAAGAAATTTTAATTCTTCAGCCGTGCTGGAATATTGAGGGTCTATGACTGAAGGATACATCATACAACTATTTACATCTTCAGNATTTATANTATCAATTTCTCCATTCAATACTTGTTTAAGCTGGGGTAGACCATGTTTTTCACATGTTGGCATTTGAGTATTGCTAAAAATAAAAACGAAAGGTTGATGTTTGTTCGTTGTTGTAATTGAATTCCAGAAAACATCTGTTTTATCCTCTGGAATACAGNTGGTTATGANNAANAGAATNNAAATAAAGCCCAATNNTTTTTTTGTCATAGTAATTTAAAGATATAATATTGTTAGTATAATGCTGATATATTCCTTTAATTTAACACTTTGATGCGTGCAAGTTACTTAATACCTATTTTTTTACTTTTCTCATTGAGTACAAAAGCACAATTTTTCAATTTGGGCCAAAACCCATCCTCGACTAAATGGAGCCAGATAAAAACAGATGATTTTCAATTAATATTTCCTGCTGATTTTGAAGGTAAAGCTCAGGAATTGGCAANTTTACTGATTTATGCAAACGAAAAGTCCAGATTGACGTTAAAAACCAAACCAAGGAAAATATCTATTGTTCTCCANAATAACACCACTGTTGATAATGGNTTTGTAACCCTGGCGCCTAAAAGNTCNGAATTTTATGCTACNCCATCGCAAGAAAATGATGGGGTTGATTGGTTGAAAAAACTGGCGGTTCATGAGTATCGTCATGTAATACAATTTGAGAAGTTTGAAGATGGTNTCGGTAAGGTGTTAAAATTAGTTTTTGGTGAACAGGGAATGGGAGCNTTNATTTTATTAACAACTCCGTTATGGATGATTGAAGGTGATGCAGTTATAGTTGAAACAGAACACACAGAAAGAGGCAGGGGAGACTATGGTCCTTTTTTGAGAGAATTTAAGGCTCAAATTATGGAAATGGATTCTTTAAGCTATGAGAAAGCATCGTTTGGTTCTTTTAAGAATTACATAACCGATTATTATAAATTAGGATATTTCTTATCCGAATTTGTGAAAAATGAATATGGAACCCATATTTGGGATAGTGTAATGCATAGAGTNGTNCGAAATCCTTTTCCTCCATATCCATTCAGCTACCATTTAAAAAAGGTCACGGGTAAATCTACAAGTCAATTATATGGAGATTTGATATCGGCAACCAGGAAGAAAATAGAAAGTAAAAAAGGTTTTTTTGATGCTTCACCAAAAGAAATCTTAAGTCCAGCTTATGATGATTATGTAAGTTTTGAAAATCCAATTTTTATAAATGATTCTTTTGTTATTGCTTGTAAAAAATCATACAATCATCCGTTAAAATTTGTAGTAATAGAAGATGGGAAAGAACGTGTTCTTCATTCTCCTGGCAATTATGACGATAACTCTTTAAATATTCATGAGTCAAAGTTGATTTGGGCTGAAAAGAGAAGACACCCACGTTGGGATTATCTTGATTATTCAGAAATAATNTTGTTTGATATCNATAAGAAAAATCGAAAAAGATTAAAAAGAAAAACGCGTTGGTTTGCTCCATCATTTAGTCCTCAGGGAGATAAGATAGTGGTGATTGAATATTCGAAAAACAACACTCCTTCCATTGTAATAATTAATTTAAAAGGCGAGGAGTTGCAACGATTTGACCTGCATCATGGACAGGTTTATCATCCCANCTGGTTTGCGAAAGACAGCATCGTTTTTACACGCTTGAATGGTGTTAATAATACTTTGGAAATTATTGAATTAACTACTCAGTCATTAAAAAAATCAAAAAGTTTTTCAGTTCCACTTAGTTATCCAACAAAATATCGGAATGGATTTTTAGTTCAAACATTAAATGGAGACAAAGATTGTATTGCATTTTTTGAATTTAAAAATCGGNGTGAATTGATTGAGGTTGTTAATCCCGAGTATGGATTAAAGTTTATTTCCATTGATTCATCAGAAGAGAATATAGTGTATTCAGATTATCATAGTGATGGTTTTAAAGTTGCTAAATCTGAAATTGAAATTGGTTCTTTAATTCCCTCGAACTGGACTGGAGTTCTTGAAAATTTAGAGGTGCCCAGGAAAACATTCAATATTAAAAGGTATCGACCACTGATGCATTTGTTTAACNTGCACAGCTGGGCTCCGTTCTCTGTTAATCCAAATAATGAAACGGCTAATTTAGGNGCTTCTATATTTTCTCAAAACCTTTTGGGGTCTTCTGTTTTGAGTTTAAATTACGATTACTTTGGTTATACAAAAAATCAAAAAGTATCCGCAAATTATGATTTTGATCATTTCTATCCCAAATTTTATGCCCAGGCTTATCAGCTTATTCAACCGAACACGACAATTCAGTCGGTTTTGGCAGATGTACAAAGTATAGGGTATCAAGGGGGAAGTGAGCTGGAACTCTACTTTAATGGGACTAAGTTCAGAAAGTCGGCTTTTTTAAAAGGAGCATATGTTTATGATGAAATTACCTATGATTTTGAGACGGGTTATGTTGACACTGTTTTAANATTTGAAAACACTCAATGGATCGCTGCTTTTGGAGTAGTTCACAAATATGGGCTTCGAGATATATATTCCCCGTGGAGTTTTGTTCTTTCATCTGCATGCTATTTTAACTTAAACGAAAATCAAAACGCTCANATGCTTAATCTTTCAACAACTATACCCGGCATATTAAAAAATGATGGATTCAAATTTATAGCAGGAAAACAATGGGGAACAGATGTATTTGTTCCGGATTATCTGGGTGAACCTCGTGGAGTATTGAATCAAAGTTACAAGAGAGGAGAGCGATTTACAATGCAATACGTAATTCCGTTATTTTATCCGGATTGGAAAATAAGCAGGTTGGCTTATTTGCAAAGAGTCAGACTGGATTTATTTTATGACTATTTACAAGTAAATGATGATGTAGATAATATTTATTTCAGTTCACAAGGGGGTACTCTATATTTTGATTTTAACCCGTTTAGATATTCTTATTTATCTTCTTTTGGTNTTCAAATAGGAACAGATCGGAATAATAATTTATTTTTCGCTCCGGTATTTTCTTTGAGTTACTAAATTAAATAAACAGCCTCCTCATCTGCATTCATTTCAACATGGATNTGATCCTGGAGTGTTGTTGAAACGGTNAAGCCAACAAATGANGGTTTAATTGGGTATANACTGTGATTCCTGTCAACCAAAACAAGAGGTCGTATTGCTTTTACTGGTGATTCCAAAAAGTATTTTGCAGCATACATTAAGGTTTTNCCACTGTTACTTACATCATCAACTATNACGATAGTTTTATTTGCGTATTCCTCTGAACGCAGTTCGCATTTAATCTTANTTTCTAATGGATTTTCTTTATTTATCTCAATTGTCGTTCTATTGATTTTTATAGAGGAAATCGTTTTAAGATCATCAGCNACTCTTTCTGCAATAGTTGANCCATTCCCGGGCTTTATTCCACAGATGATAATTTCTTCTTCTGAAAAACAAAGTTCGTGGATTTGATGAACAATTCTGTTAATTTTGGCTTGGATTTGTTCTTTACTAAGTAAGGTGGTTTTAGCGCTCATAAATACTAAAATATTGTTTATTTATTCTTTAACAAAACAACCGCTGATTAATACTGTTCTTTAATTTTTATTCGTGAAATGACTTTGAGCCTTTTTAGTTTCCAACATAAGGGCTTTTTGCTGTAACTTAACGAAACGAGTATTGTTTAATTTTTCATAACAAAATAATTTTGAAAAGGTTTAGTAAACGTCCTCTTTTTGTTCTCAAACTTCTTATTTTTGGAAAAACTTTTGGAATGAATACTTTAACATCTGCTGAATTTTGTTTTACAAATCAAACATCTTATTATAAAGGAAAAGTAAGAGAGGTTTATGGAATAAATGATGATTTACTGGTCATGGTTGCTTCTGATCGAATTTCTGCTTTTGATGTTGTTCTACCTAAAGGTATACCTTTTAAAGGGCAGGTTTTAAACCAGATTGCATATAAGTTTTTAAAAGCAACTGAGGATATTGTTCCTAATTGGTTAATTGATTCTCCTGATCCAGTTGTTTCAATAGGAAAAAAAGCGGAACCTTTCAAAGTTGAAATGGTTATAAGAGGTTACTTGACCGGTCATGCCGCAAGAGTATATCAATCGGGCTCAAGAACATTGTGTGGAGTTAATTTACCGGATGGATTAAAGAATAATGAAAAGTTTCCAAATCCAATAATTACTCCAACTACTAAGGCGGATGAAGGGCATGACGAAGATATTTCAAGAGAGGAAATTATTGATAAAGGAATTGTTTTGGAAGAGGATTATATTCAACTGGAAAAGTATACCCATGAGCTTTTCCGTCGAGGAACAGAATTAGCCGCGGAAAAAGGATTGATTTTAGTGGATACTAAATATGAGTTTGGTAAGGATAAAGATGGAAATATAATATTGATTGATGAAATCCATACTCCTGATTCCTCTCGTTATTTTTATGCTGATGGTTATACGGAAAGATTACTAAATGGTCAGGAACAAAAGCAATTATCGAAAGAATTTGTNCGCCAATGGTTAATTGAAAGAGGTTTTCAAGGCAAAGATGGGCAAATTATACCTGAGATGACATCTGAATATGTAGACTCTGTAAGTGCCAGGTATATTGAACTTTATGAAAANATTATTGGAGATACTTTTCAAAAAGCNGACGTGTCTAATATTTCTGATAGAGTTAAATNTAATGTNGANAATTTTCTGGCAAANCTATAAACTTTCCTGTAAATCAATTCTTTAATTTNAGAATACAGTAGTTTATTCACAATTAAATTAAAAAGTATTGTTGACTAAATTTAGTGTCATAAATTTAGATTTATCCAAAAAAACAAGTTTTCTTTGTGGACATTATTTAATTATAAAAGTAACAAATGAAAAAACTAAAATTAGCTGTTTTCCTTGCGGTTATAATGTCTTCATGTGTAAAAGATGATTATAAATTAGAACTGGCAAAAACTCAATACTCTCCTGAAGTTGCAGCTCCGCTGCTAAAAGGGACTATTGAGGCAGGTGAAATTTTATCCTTACTGGATTCATCGATTTTGACAGAGAATGATGATAAGCTGTTTGAGTACAGGTATTCTGATCAGGTTTATTCACTTTCCTTAACGGAATTCATCAATATAGAGGATGTTAACTTTGATTTCGAATTTCAACTGGAACCATTAAGTATTGGAGATATTCCTACTTTTCAAACCACAGTTTCCTTAAAATCCGTTACAGATAATGATCCCGGTTTGTCTGGATTGGTAGCTGGTCTTATTGCTGTTGATTCTTGTGCAAATGCATTTCCTGAAGTTGCTGATATCGATATACCAGATGTTACTTTTCCGATTGCAGGAGCCCCTTTTGCATCGGCTACTTTTTCAAGTGGAGAATTATCCGTTCAGTTAAAAAATGGCTGGGCGACACCGATTAATGATGTTCAGCTGGATCTGAAAAATTTATCCGATAATTCTCTCATTGGCTCACTAACGTATAACGAAATATTACCCGGAGATTCTTTAACAGATGTTATTGANCTGGCCGGAAAAACTGTTGAGTCGAGCATGATTGGTGAATTTGTAAGTGTTTCTTCAGATGGAACAAATGGTAATCCGGTTTGTGTCAGCTTATCCGATGAAATTGTAGCAACAATTAATGGAACTGATTTTGTCGTGGTTTCAGGTTCCGCAGAATTTCCAAATCAGGAGGTTATTAACGATACGATTGATTTTGCAATGGAATTGGCCTCAGGAGAGAAACTGGAAACATTAGAGTTAAAATCCGGGAATTTATCAATAAATATTGATTATGAAATAGAGGAGGCCGCTAACTTGTATATAGAGATACCTTATGCTAAATCTGTAGGTAATTCATTTATAGATTCCATATTCATCNCAGGAGGTCCGACGGTTGTTAATCGAATATTCAATTTATCGGGATATTCTTTTGATTTGAGTAAGGAAGGTCAGGCAGTTAATGCAATTGAAGTTATAATAAGAGGAGGACTGGTTGGCTCCGGCTCTACGGTTAATTTTGATACAGCAAACTCAGTTACTGCTGATATTACAATGAGTAATATTAAACCATCCTTCATTGATGGTTATTTTGGGAATCAAGCTTTATCGCTTGATCCGGAAACATTTGATTTTGATCTGGGTGCAGCAGAATTTTTTGAAAATATAAATTTNGCAGATCCTACTGTAACACTCGGGTTTCACAATACATTTGGTTTACCCATGGAAATTTCCAGTTTGGATCTTAACATGAAAAGAGGTGATGATTCAGGATCTTTGGATGTTTCNAGTGTTATTCCTTTCCGGATTTTAAGTGGAGATATTTCATCTCCCGGTATTCCTGTGACAAGTGAACTGGTTTTGGGAAATTCAACAAATATTGCAGAATTAATNAACATCTGGCCAAATGTTGTAACTACTGGTTTCTCGGGTGCTGTAAACCCGGATACGTTGAATGATGGCAAATATAATTTCGCTCTTGATACCAGTAAAATGGACATTACCCTGGATTTATCCATACCTCTTTATGCAAATGTTGGTGAGTTTATTATTCAGGATACTATTGAAATAACCTCCTCAATTTCTCAAGGTTTTGAAAATGTTAAGCATGCCTCGCTTAGAACCAGTATAGATAACGGATTTCCTTTAGAAGCGTCCGTTAAATTTTATATAGCTGATGAAAATTATGTGATTTTAGATTCTTTGGAATCTTCCGATACTAGTGATGTTTTAATCAATGCTGCAATTGTTAACACGAGCGGAGACGTTATAGAAAACGGNTTGAGACAGGCTGACTTGACAGCTTCCGAAAATGATGTGAATCTGTTAAAGATATCCGGTAATTATTTGATTTTGTCAGCCACTCTGAATACAGCTAATTCCGGTGCTTATGTTAAAATATATTCCGATTACAAGATGGAGATGAAAATGGGCATTAAAGCAAAAATATTTTTGGATGATTTGGATGAACTGGATTTATTTAATTCAAGTAATGATCAATAGTAGTAAAATGAAAAAGATATATACAGTATTAACAGTTTTTTTATGTGCTTTTAATTTCGTTCAAGCACAATATGCTAACCAGCAAACATTATACAATAGTCTTCCACAGGCAAGGTATACCAATCCGGGGATTATGCCTGAATATAATGGTTATATAGGTATACCCGTTTTGTCTGGTTATGGAATAACTGTTTCAAACAGCGGTTTTGCATTTAACGATTTATTTCAAGATGGGAAAATTAACCCATATAATTTGTTGACATCCATTCAGGATAAAAACCTTCTTCATTTTAGTTCTGCTCTTGATGCAGTTGCACTAGGATTAAAATTTGGTAAAAACTTTGTTTCTCTAAATGTTACACCAAAAACAGATTTTAATCTGGGCTACAGTAAAAGTATTTTTGATTTTATCCTAAACGGAAATGCTGATTACATAAATAAAGAGATTTCTCTGGATGGGTTTTCATTTGATATTTCTGCCTATGTTGAAACAGGGCTTGGTTACACAAGGGAAATAAATGATAAATTAAGTGCAGGAGGAAGGTTAAAGCTACTTTCTGGTCTGGGAAATATAAATGGAGATTTTGATGGCGTAAGTTTGTATACCGATCCGGATGATTACTCTCTNACTGCTACTTCCGACTTTTCAATTAATGCTTATGGAACCTTTTTTGCAGATTCTGAATTAGCGGATCAAATGGGAAATCCGTCTTTTTTTAATCCAGATAACTTTGGTTTAGGCCTTGATTTAGGAGTTAATTATCAGTTTTCAGAAAAATTGCAATTTTTTGGAAGTATTGTCGATTTAGGTTATTTAAAATGGTCAGAATATGGTGAAACTTTATATAATGATGGCGNTTCATTTAAATTTGAAGGGTTTCTTTTAGATGATTTTTTGGAGACAGGAAATAACTCTTCGAATGATAATTCTAATTTCACCGATGATTTGTTGGATACTTTAAATTCTACGTTTAATTTACAACGTTCCCAAATAACATATACAACACGTCTAAAAACAAAAATTTATGCAGGAGCTTCATACGACCTCAATGATTATTTAGGTGTTCAAGGTATGTTGTATGGTAGAATATTTAATAATAGACTCTACCCAGTGTATATGTTTTCGGGAGGAGTAGATATAAAAAAGTGGTTAACTGCCAAGTTGACTTACAGTGGCGCAAATCGAACATATGATAATATTGGTGCTGGTCTTGTTTTACATGCCGGAGCATTTCAACTTTACGCAATGATGGATAATATTTATGGTCTTACGCAAATTGATCATACACGTAATTTAGCTGCCAGTTTTGGATTGAATTTTACTTTTAAAGACAATGACGACAGGAAAATAAAGAAAGCAAAAGGAAAGAAAAAGAGAGCGGAAAATAAGAAAGATAAAGCAAAAGACAAGAAAAAGAAAGCTGAAAATAAGAAGGAGAAAGCTGAAAATAAGAAGGAGAAAGCTGAAGATAAAAAGGAGAAGGCTGAAGATAAAAAGGAGAAAGCTGAGAATAATAAAAAAGTAAAAGCTGTTAATGCTGATGAGAAGGAATTGAGGTCAGCAGCTAAGAAAGAAAACTCAGAGGCAAAAGAAATTAAAAAAGAAGCCAAAGCTATCAATAAGGAAGAGAAACAAATTAAGTCTGAAGCTAAGGATGTGAAATCAGAGGCGAAAGAAATCAAGAAGGAAGCTAAGGCTATCAATGAGCAGGAGAAAGAATTTAAGTCGCAAGCTAAGGATGTAAAATCAGAGGCGAAAGAAATCAAGAAGGAAGCCAAAGCTATCAATAAGCAAGAGAAAAAAATTAAGTCTGAAGCTAAGGATGTCAAATCAGAAGCAAAAGAAATTAAAAAAGAAGTCAGAGTTGTTAATGAGAAGAAAAGGGATTTGAAATCAGATGCAAAAGAAATCGGTGAAGAAACAAAATCCCCGGAAAAGAAANAAAATGAAGTCGTTTCTGAATCCACACCTAAAATACCTTATTCGGAAATAGCTGAAAAAGATAGTTTAGTTAAGGTTCAGTCTCATGATGTCCAACTTCTCAAAGATTCTGTTCCTACAATGGTTATTGATACTGTCGGAATTAGGGATTCTCTAAAATTAGAGCCAAAAGGTGGTGGCCTTTAATAGAAAAAAACAAGTTAATATAAGCTTCAATACCCTGTATGATTTATGAAATTTAGTAACTTTTTTTACTTTAAAAGGTTTATTCGTGGCAACTACTCAATATCTGGAAATTTTTTACGNTGACGCCATTAATAGTCAAGTTGAAATTAATGAACTATTCAGTTTTTTAGAAAAAGATCAAAAAAATAAAAATTTAATAGATGCTTTGTTTATGAAATTTCATGTTTTAAAGGGAAATGCTATGGGGTTAGGTTTCAAGGCAATTGAATCAATGGCTCATGTATTAGAAGATNTTTTTAGAGTAATCAGAGAAGGAAAATTAGAGCTTAATCATGTTATTTTAATAGAAATAAAGAGTGGAATTCAAATACTCCGGAAGTTGATTGAATCTCTGATATCAGAAGAAAAGGTAACTTATTTATCAGGTAAAACTCGTTTAGGTGCAATTTTAAATGAGCTTCAAAATATAGAATAAATCCATTTTTTCAGGACTTAAAAGTGGTGAACTTAATTTCTTTATTAAGTGCTTTTCTAAGAAAAAACTGGATTCCTCCATTTACAATAAGAACTTCAATGTTGGTACCTTCACATATCTCAAGAGCCTGAATTTTTGATTGCATTCCGCCTGTTCCCAAACCATTATCAACATCTTGAACAAAAGGTTTTATTTCATCAATACTTTTGACTTCTTCAATTAGTTTTGCATTTGGGTTAAGGTTGGGNTTTCCATTAAAAATNCCATCTATATCAGANGCAATTACTAGNTTACTTGCACCAACAAGTTCTGCTACCATGGCTGAAAGTTTATCGTTATCGCCTAATATTATTTCTTCAACTGCGACNGTATCATTTTCATTAACAATGGGTATATAATCGTGTTTTAAAAGCTCTAAAATTGTTTCTTTTGTATTTACTCGAGAATCATTTCCTTTTAAATCATAATGGGTAAGAAGACATTGCGCGGCATTTAAGCCAAAGTCATTAAAAACCTCGATATATATCTGCATTAATTTAGGCTGACCAATAGCAGATAGAGCGGATTTATTTTTGATTATTTTTTTCTCATTATTCAATTTAATAAACTGACGAGCGGTTGCAATTGCACCTGAAGACACCAAAATGACACTGTATTCTTTTTTTAACTCAAGGATTTGTCTCGAGATATCTTCGATTTTCCCTCGAGAAATATTTTCTGTTCCGGCAGTTAAAGTAGAGGTGCCTATTTTTAAAACTATAATCGGTTTCATTATCCTCTTATTTGACCGTTTCCTTTAATAAACCATTTGTTGGTAACCAATTGTCCAGTAGCGACAGGTCCCCTGAAATGAAGCTTTTGTGTAGATATTGCGATTTCAGCTCCAAAACCTAGTTGTCCTCCATCTGTGAATCGTGATGATGCGTTTTGATATACAGCAGCACAATCAACTCTGTTTTGAAAATCTTCTGCTGTTGCATCATTTGATGCTACAATTACCGCTGAATGTCCTCCAGAATGTAAGTTTATTTTGTCGATGGCTTCATCTATATTGTTTACCTCTCCAAGGAGAATCTTTGCAGCTAAAAATTCATCAGAGTAAACATTCTCCTCCATTTTATGAACGCCATTTATTGCTTCTATTTGCTCCCCATCCGCTAATATTTCCATATTCAATCGAGCTAATTCTTGTACTAAAGTTTCCACTTTTTCAGCGAAATTGGGCAGGCTTTTATGAATTAAAACTTTATCGATAGCATTGCAAACACTTAATCTACTTTTTCCATTCAGCACAATGTCAATAGCCATGTCAAAATCACATTTATCATGGATGTATACAAAGTTGTTTCCTCTTCCACTAATGAGAAGAGGGACGGAGGTATTTGTTCTGATATAATTTATTAAACCTTCGCCTCCTCTCGGGATAATCAGGTCTAATTTGTGCGTGTTTTCTTTTAATAACTTTTGTGTTTCTTCCCTATTAATATCAAGGTAGGTAACAAAATCGATTGGGATATTGTTGTTTTCCAGGGCTTTGTGCCATAGACCTACTAAAAAAAGATTTGAATTTTTAGACTCTTTTCCTCCTTTTAACAAAATTTTATTTCCTCCTTTAAAGGCTGTTATCGCAGCTTCAATAGTAACATCTGGACGAGATTCATAAATAATAAGTATGTTTCCAAAAGGGACTACCTTATTTTGAACAAGCATACCATTTGGATGTGTATATTCATGAAGAACTTTTCCCTGAGGATCTTCATCAGAGATAATTTCTTCAACCGCTGAGACCATTCCGTCTACCTTTTTTTTGTCTACTTTTAATCGATCAATCAGAGTAGGGTCGATATTTTGAGCATTATCTAAATCAATTTTATTTCGAGCAATAATTTCCGATTTGTTTTCGTCAATTAGTTTGGCTAAATCTTTTAGCGCTCTATTTTTTGTTTCGGTAGAGAAAATCATATTCTAAAGTTCGTAATATATTATGAATTCCCAAGCTCTAAAGCTCGTTTATAAGCAGCAAAAGCCCCTTTTTTGATAGAATCTTTAACATTGTTGCTTTCAAATGAGTTGATTGCTTCAATTGTTGTGCCCCCTTTTGAACACACTTTTTCAATCCATTCCGATGTTGAGAGGTCGTTTCTACGATATAATTCAACCGCACCATCAAAAGTTTGACTTACTATTTTTTTTGCTTCTTCTTCAGAAAATCCAAACTCTTTAGCGGCATTTATAAGGCCTTCCATAAAGTATAATATGTATGCTGTCCCACTCCCGGATAACCCTGTTGATTTATCAATGTCATCCTCGGTTTTTACTTGAATCACTTCTCCTGTTGATTCCAAAATTTGAACAACAATTTTTTCTTCTTCAATAGAGAGATTTTTGGATGCAGTAAATGCTGTCATTCCTTTCCCTATCATAGCAGGTAGATTAGGCATTGAACGAACTATTTTTTCAAGGCCTATACCATTCTCAATAGTACTTATTTTTACCCCTGCCATAACGGAAATAACAACTTGATGTTTACTGGTGTGATTTTTGATAGATTCAAACACATCTTTGGCATGAAAAGGTTTCACCGCAATTAATAGTATGTCTGCGTTTTTAATGCAGTCTTCAGCATTATTATATATATCAAAATCAGGTTCTGTCTTTACAAGTTGTGTGAATACATCTCCTGTTTCTAAAATTGAAATTCTTTCTGTTAATAAACCTGCCTGGTGGATTCCTTTTGCATAGGTAATGCCCATATTTCCACCCCCGATAACTACTAGTTTCATGATGTAAATATAGTAAAGGGCTTTACAAATACGAAGTTTAATTTTTATTCTACAGCCTTTATAAGGTTACCGGTTTTTTGTAGCGATTTATCAAAAAGTCTAATTAGTAAAGGTCTTGATAAAGTTTTAAAAGATGAATTAAAACATGCTATACTATTTCTTTA
Organism: Flavobacteriales bacterium; assembly: GCA_002720635.1. Taxonomy (GTDB): domain Bacteria; phylum Bacteroidota; class Bacteroidia; order Flavobacteriales_C. The sequence continues at coordinate 82,605 of PBJD01000014.1, forward strand.
TAATTAACGTTTAGCTCATTGTTTTGATACAATCAAATTTGAACTAACATGAAATTCATCTTAAAATACATTCTTTTATTTTCACCAATTTTAGTTAAAAGTCAAAATTTTACTTACTTAGCTCTTGAATTTGGTCCTAAATTTGAAAATTATCAACATTTCGACAATGGTAATGAACTTCATACAAAGCCTTTTTTTCATAGTCCTATTGGTGGTTTGATAGTTGGTCATGAGGTACAAAATAAATTAGCATTTGAAACAGGTTTTTTGATTAATAATTATGGAGAAAGCTATAGGTTTAAAGGTGATTTTGGAGATTTTACATCTACATCTATTTTAGCCTGTCAACTGCCATTACGATTAAAAAACAGGATTAACTTATGGAAAAATAAATTAGATCTTTCGACAATAGTTGGTTATTCACTCGTAATTAATAATTATTATGATGTTACATCATCCGGTTTATATGAATCTTTTAGTTCGTCTTCCGGTAGTATTTACCACGTATATTCCGAGTATGTTTCCAAAAGTCAAAAAAGGTTCTTTGGGTTAATTGAAACAGGTGTTGAATTGGACTATAAATTAAATAATTCCTCAACTCTTTATCTAAGTACAACATATTTAGCTGGCTTAAGTAAGGTGGTTGAATTAGATGTTTTGTACTCCATCAATGAGGGGAAGGAGGAAACAGCAAATGTTTTTTCAAATGGTGATTACTTTAGTATACTTTTTGGAATCAGATATCCCCTGGCAAATTTGCTGCCAGATAAAATACAAGACTAGTATAAAAGAGAGTTTGGTAATTGGAATAAGAGACCTTGTTTTTGTGTGTAGTAATTTTACTTCTCATATGAATTATTAAATATTGGTTTCTCCCATTAAATTCCCATATCTGTGAAAGTTGATGGATAAACTTTGCTCTGTAAAGTAATTCAGGAGCTCAAATCGGCCGTTTGTATTCGGAGTTCGATTTGAAACATGTATGTTGTTCAGGTGACATTCTTTCATAAACTCTTCAGGTAGTATTTTTATTAAGCTCCTTAGTATGGTGTCTTCATCAATATCTTTGAGGATATTGTTTAGTTCGTCTGGTTTAATTGGTGTGCCGTTCAATTTATTGTTTGCGTCTGTTGAGAAGAGTGTAAAAGGCAAGTTAATCGTTTCGCATGAGAACCGTACGATTTCCAGGTCTTCTTTTTTGGTTTTTTCATCGATGAGAATAATGACATTTTTTGCTTTTTGATACCGAAATATATTGTGTTGACCTCTAATTTTGGAGTAGTCAATCTCTTTTTTAAAGTGGTTTTCATAAATAGATTTGAAGCTGTCTTTTATTTCTGTATTCGAAATTTTATCTGGGTTATAATTTATAAATTGTCTGACGTAGTTTGGTCCTCCGGCTTTCATCCCAAATCCAAATGAAGAGGCTTTTATACCACCAAAAGGTTGTCTTTGAACAATTGCGCCGGTCGTACTTCTGTTGGCATATAAATTGCCCGCTTTCACCTTATTTTTCCAGTACTCCACTTCTTGATGAGAGAGAGACTCTATGCCACTTGTTAGCCCATAAGGGGTGCCATTAACCAGGTCAATTGCCTCTTCCAGGTTTTCTGCTTTCATTACACAAAGAATTGGTCCAAAAAGTTCGTTTTTATATTCAAAATCTTCTTTAGTTATTCCCCATTTGATACCTGGTGAGAGAATTTGATTTTCTTTGATCAATGGTTTTAATAGCCAGTCTTTTTCTTTTGTGTTTTTTAACACCTTTTTTATTTTATCATTTATGGGAACAGTAATAGGGCCAATCTTTGTTTCAAAATCCCATGGATTACCCACTTTCTTACTTTCGGAAGCATCCTTCAGTAGTAGTTTAAATTGTTTGTTCTCATACACTTCTTTTTCCAAAATAAGCAATGATGTTGCTGAGCATTTTTGACCACTATTTCCAAAAGCAGAATTAACAACGTTCGAAATTGCTTGTTCTTTATCAGCTAATGCGGTTACTATAGTTGCATTTTTACCCCCTGTTTCTGCATAAAGTTTTAAATAAGGGTTTCTTTGCAATAAAAATTGCGCGGTTTCATTACCGCCAGTTAAAATTACTGCGTCGAAAATATTTCCTGAACTAAGAAAGTTGTCCAAAGTTTTCTCTTCACTAGGCAAGAAATAAAAAGCATCTTTAGGAATTCCTGCATCCCAGAGACAGCTACTGATTAAATATGCTGTTCCGGCAGCATTTTGGGATGGTTTAAGGATAACTCTTTTGCCTGACGCAAGCGATGCTAATACACCTCCAATGGGAATTGCAACGGGAAAATTCCATGGAGAGAGAATTAAATTTATTCCGGAGCTGTTGTAGTCAATATTTTCTTTTTTTAAATCAAGAATGGATTCAGCGTAATAGTTTGCAAAATCAATTGCTTCTGATACTTCAATATCCACTTCTTTGGGAAGTTTACCCAATTCTGAAACAGCCATTCCAATTAAATCAGCTCTTTTTTCTGAGATGTGTTTGGCTACCTCTTTAAGCAGTCTATACCTCTGGTCTGGAGTTTTGGTATACCATGAAGAAGAGTTTTGAATTGCATTTTTATAGTCTTCCTCTGTGGCTAATTCGTATTCCCAGGGTAATTGTTTTCTCCAGTTTTTTTGGTGAATTTTTAAGCGGTTGTTTTTATGACTCGACCCAACAATCGGGATAATTGAAATATCGGATGTGTTCAGCCATTTTTTTCGGATTTTTCGAATCCAGTCTCGATTCAATTCATGTGTAAAGTCTGTATCGGGACAGTTTTTGAATCCATCTTCAATTTCATATTTCTCCGATAAGCGATTTTGTTTTCTGTTGGGGTCAATTTGCACAGAATTTATCATTTTTAAAGACGTTAAGAATTGGTCTTTTAAAACATTCCATTTCCTAGAGTCTATATCAAGATTGAATCCTTCTTTTAAAAAATTACCATCTTGAGTTCCTTCGTCAAGTCGTCTTACCAAATAGGCAATTGCATTTAAATAATTTTGTTTTTCAACAATTGGCGTATATAAAATTAGTCTTACACCTTTTTTATTGATTTCAATTGTGGTGGATTTTGCCATGCCCTCGAGCATTTCAAAATCTACGTGTTTTTGAAGGTTGTTTTTTAAAGTAAGGTTCAAACAAAATGCCAAGTCGAAAATATTATGTGATGCAACACCTACATTTAATGAAGCTACAGAAGATGGTACAAGAAGTTCCAGTAAAATCTTCTTGTAATTAGCATCTGTGTCCAGTTTATTGGAATAGGTTGCAAGTGGCCATCCATGCATGGAAGCTTCAGTTTTTTCCATTTCCAGATTTGCGCCTTTCACAATTCTGACCTTTACGGGCGCACCACCTTGTTTCACTCTTTCTTTTGCCCAATCTCTTAATTTTACGGATTCTTTATAGGTGTCAGGGAGGTACGCCTGCAATACAATTCCTGCCCTGATTGTTTTAAATTCTGGTTTGTTTAATGTGCGCTTAAATGTTTGAAGAGTAATGGATAAATCTCGATATTCCTCCATGTCAAGATTTATGAATTTTTCAACGCCTGTAGACTCTCTTATTTTTAAGATCTCATGGTATAATATGGATAACCGTTGAATACATTCCTCAATTATTTCGTCGTGCGCAATAGCATCTATTTGGGAGTGTATTGTAGAAAGTTTAATGGATAAGTAATTAACGTTTTCATCATGTAAAAACTCAATGTATTTGTTGATTCTTTCTTTTGCCTCAAATTCTCCAATCAAAGTTTCACCAATTGGGTTCACATTAAGCGTTATTCCATGTTTTTTTCGTTTCAACACGTGTTCTTTAAACTTATTGGAGCCGTTAAAAAAAATGACTGGACTGGTCACTTCCTGGATTTGATTTAACATGAATGGAATGCTTACAGAGGGAAATTTATGTCCTATAATTCTGTACAAACGAACAAGAATACTCTCTGAAGGATTAAATAAGTTTTTATGTGCATTTGTAGAGTTGAAAAGATTGAATACATAATTCGATATTCGGTCAAAATCGTTACTTCTAAAAGCAACATCCATGAGTTTTATCAGGAAATGTTTACTTTCTGGAGCGTCAAGTAAAGGACCTAGTCGGTCAGAGAAAGGATTTGTACCGTGGTTTTTGTTTGGCAGTTGAATTTCTTTGGCTAATTCAATGGTTTCATTAATTAATTCATCTGTTATTTTATTTGCCATAATCCGTTATTATTCATAGGCCTGCCTATGAATAATAACGGATAAAAATTCATAAAAGTTATTTCTTTAGTTATGCTATTTTCAATAGTACTATTGGAATTCGGCAATAACAGAAATCTCAACACTTACGTCTTTTGGTAATCTTGCAACTTCAACACATTCTCGCGCTGGATGATTGCCTTCAAAATAAGATCCGTAAACTTCATTAATTCGTGCAAAGTCGTTTAAGTCTTTACAAAAAATAGATGCTTTTACAATATTGGATAAATCTAATCCAGCTTTGTTTAAAATTGCTTCTATGTTTTTCATCACCTGGTGTGTTTCTGCCTCTACAGATTCTGTAATTAGTTCCATTGTTTCAGGAATAAATGGAACCTGCCCGGAAACAAATAATAAATTTCCTGTTCGAACAGATTGATTATAAGGCCCGATGGGAGCGGGAGCATTTTCTGTGTTGATTATTTCAGCCATTTATTGAGTTTTTGTTAGTTTCATTCTTTTTCGGTAAAAGTTTTAGGTGGTATAATATTTTTCAGCATACTCGCTTTCGGAGATATTGTGAATACACAAAATAAACGATCTCGAAAAGGAAACCAATTCATTTTCATTTCCCAGCAGTGTAAATTTCTTGTGAAGTTTAAATACCCTTCTTTTGCAAAGTTTTTAGTTTTTAGATTTACAGGTAAACTATAGTTAAATTCTGTTTTTTTTGTTAGTTGTACTTTTCCTGTGACTCCAAGACTTTGGTTAATAATGGCATCAAATGTCGGTTTTTTATAGGTATAAGTATAGTTTATATCCATTGTCCAGCTAAAATTGTCTTTTGGACTTTTTTCCAGGCCAAACATCCATTTGGTAAGCATATTTCTATTTAAACTTAGGCGAGTTTGAGCAGTAAAATTTGTTAATCTTCCTAATTGTTTATTCTTCCAAAGTAATTCATTGTAAATTTTACCATTCTCGTTTATTGCGTATGGAGACAAAAACCCTGTAATACTTAGGTTTTTCAAAAATACAGGAGCTGTACTTAGAGATATTCTAAAATCGCTCCAGTTCAAGGAGTCTTTCAATAAGTCATATTTAGAAGATAAACTGAATTTATTTATGATGTCTATTTTTTTGTTTTTAAGTCCTGTTGAGTCGGACAGATCTCTAACTTTCGATTGAAGGTTTTGGTCTAAACTGAAATTTATTCTTGCAGCCTTGTTGGCGTTTGGACCATAAAGTGCTGTTGCATATCTATTGTATTCTTCATATTCGTTTGTGACAGTATCAAAAACATTTTTGTTAATTTTTTGAGCATCAATGAAAAAGTCTGGTTGGTAAGTGAAGTTTGCACTTGGGGTTATTGTGTGTCTAAAGCCCTTGACATAAAATTTGTCGTTAAGTTTATATGTTCCAAAGATTCTTGTATTTAATCCAATATTACCTAAAGACAGGTCATAAGCATAATTTAATAATTTGTTAGTCGTATCAATCAACCCGTTTTCGGACTGTATTTTTGACATCTCTTCGGTAATTAAATAGGAGTTCCATGTAACTGTAGGGAGTGTTAATTTTAAATATTTGAACAAGCTTGGTTTATTGCTTACAAGTCCAACAATTACAGTTGCTCTGGCTCCGTTTTTAAAATTCTGTAATGTTTGTTGTGAGAAGAAAGTTGAATCTCCTGTTGTTACTTTGTTTTTTGTCTCTGCACTTCCGGAAAATGAAAAGATTCCTTTTTTTATTGCTCTTGCACTTAAGTTTAAATGAGGAAGAGTCATCGTAGCTCTGTTTTCAGAAAAATTTTGATTTAAAGTGGATGTTGTTGTCAAACTCCATTTTTTATCAATCCAGCTCCATTTTAGCTGGGAGGCGTTTTGTCCTTGAACGGAAGATATGGCGTTTGACGTATTAAGGTTTTGAGTTTGGTTGAATCGAGGAGATTTATAGTCAATAAATACTCTAAAACTACTTTTGGGGTGAACTTTTGAGTCTTGTTGGAAATTCCACCTGATATTAAAGTCTTTTGTTATTTTATATCCACTTATATCAGGGGTTCCTGAAACGGTCTTGTTGTGTCTGAAAAATATGTTTCCATTGTATTTATATCTTTTTTTGTATTTCAACTCTCCGGAAAGTATGGTTCTCCCTGAAAAGTAAATACTTGATAAAAATTCGGCATGTACATAATCGTTAATTGCCCAATGATAACCCAAATTATCTAAACCAATTGATTCGCCTCTAACATCATAACCAGGCATAAGTATTCCTGATTTTCTTTTTTGATTGTTTGGGAAAATCCCAAAAGGTAACCACATTGGTGTTCGTAGTTCTCTTATTACAAGGTTGGTTGGGCCGACAACTATTTTTTTACCTGGGATAACTTTTAATTTTCTTGATTCAAAGTAAAAGTGAGGGTGTTCGTGATCACAAGTGGTGAGTTTTCCTTTTGTTAAAAAAATATCGTTGTTGGGCATTTTTTTTCCAACGTTTGATAACAAATACATTTCACCTTCCTGGGTAGTTGCCTGAATGATTCTTCCTTTTTTGGTGTTGAAGTTGTACTTCATTTCAGGGGCTTCAAAACTATCCCCGTCATCTGTGAAAATAACTTTTTGCAAAATTTTACCTGTTAAGCTGTCTTTTTTACAAAATGCATGAACCTCGTTTTTACTTATAAAAACTTTTATTCTATCAGCTTCCAGGGAAATTTTATCATAATTAACTTTTGCCTCTCCGAAAAGGTATACTATTTGATTGGTATTGTCAAAGTTAATAGAATCCTTAGCAGTGTATTTAACAGGAAAATCAGGAGACCCATCAGAAATTTCATCAATATTAGTACTGTCTTTACTTGTAGTGTCCGGTGATAAAAAGACAGAGTTTGAATCCAGAAAAAGGTTTTTTGAAAAATTGGAGTACTGTGTTTTTGAAAAACCATTGTTAATTAATAATCCAAGCAGAATTGCCAGAAACCTTGAAGTTATATTTAATTTTGATGGCAAGATTATACTATTCCTTTTAGGAAACTGTTTTAATAAAATGAAAATGGTGTTTAAAATTACACAAAATTTAGGGTCTAATTTGTTCACACCATACAAAAAATATGCCCGAACATTTAAACGAAGAAGAGTTTATATTCTTCTCTCAATATTGTTTTTGTTTAGTATTTTCAAATCCTTAGGTCAAAATGATTCAGTTGAGTCAAAAAAATTTGATGTTAAAACAATTGTAATAGATGCTGGTCATGGTGGCCATGATCCAGGTTGTTTAGGTTCTTCATCACAAGAAAAACACATTTGTCTGAGTGTTGCTTTAAAGCTTGGGAAATTGATAAATGCTTATTTTCCGGACGTTAATGTAATTTATACCAGAGATAAAGATGTTTTTGTGAAACTTCATGAAAGGGCGAACATTGCAAATAGAAATAAAGCTGATTTGTTCATTAGTATTCATGCGAATTCAGCCCAAAATAAGAGTGCATATGGTACCGAGACTTATGTCATGGGTACAAAATATACAGATAGAAATCTTGAATTATCAAAAAGGGAAAATTCTGTAATTTTCATGGAAAAAGATTATGAAAAAAATTATGATGGTTATGACCCGAACAGCCCTTTAACCAATATTTTAATGGGGTTATATCAACAGGAATATTTACAATCAAGTATAAATTTTGCCACTAAGGTGGAGCATCAGTTCAAAACAAGAAATAACAGGCACAGTAGGGGAGTTCGACAGAGAGTACTCCTGGTTATGTATAGAACAACAATGCCCAGTGTTTTAATTGAGCTTGGTTTTTTAACAAATAAATCAGAGGAGGCTTTGCTTAAGGACAAAGTTGGTCAGGCGGAAACAGCAGCAGCCATATTTAGAGCTTTCGCAGAATATAAAAGAGAAATGCAAGGGTACAATCCCAGTGAAATTATTGCTGAAGAGGCCAGATTGTTTTCGCAATTAGACTCTATGATACAAAATATTTTAAATGTCAAATTGGATAATGAAAAATTTAATGAGCAACAAAAAAAGGTTGAGTTAAGTAATGATTCTATAGCTAAGGTTATTGAAATTCAAAAAGCTGAAGAGGTAAAGAAAGAGATTGAAAAACGCGATCCAAAAAACAACGAAGTGCTTTTTAGGGTTCAAATAACTTCATCAAGTAAAAAAATACCCTTAAATTCACGCAGGTTTAAAGATGTGAAAGATGTCTTTGAATATAAATCGGGTGATGTTTTTAAATATGCTGTAGGAAACTGCGTTACTCAAGAGGAAGCGATAGAATTGCAGAAAAAAGTAAGACAAACTAGTTTTAATGATGCATTTGTTGTAGCTTTCTACAAGGGAAACCGGGTTTCCGTTAAAAAAGCAAAAGAATTAATAGCGGAGGGAAAACAGTAAAAATTGCAAAATAGTGAGTAAAGAATTTAAAATAGGACTAACTGTAACTTCAGCAATTTTCATGTTGTATTGGGGTGCTAATTTTCTGTCAGGAAATGACGTTTTTTCTGCCGATAAAGGGATATATGCAAAATACCAAAATCTTGATGGGCTTGCATCTTCCAGTGGAGTTAACTACAGAGGTATGCAGGTTGGGTCAGTTAATAATATTGAATTTGATTCAAGTGCAACGGATGGTTACTGTTGGGTAGTTAAGTTTGAAGTGGAAACAGATGGAATTGAGCTTTACGATAGCTGTATTGCTGAGATATCTTCCGTTGGTTTACTGAGTACCATGGTTATCGAATTATCAGATATTAAAAAAGGAGCTTCTCTTGTAGAAGTAGGAGATACACTCTTTGGTAAACTTTCTCCATCGCTAAAAGATGAGGTTGATGCCAGGTTAGCTCCATTGCAAAATAAAGTTGATGAATTAATTTCTTCGGCTGATAAACTTGTAAAAACATTTGTTGTGGTAATGGATGATAAAACTCAAAGCAATTTAAAGAAATCCTTTGAGCAAATACCACTTGCGATGTCAAATATACTGCACGCAACAAACTCATTGGATTCAATTACGACAGATCTTAAAAATGCAAAAGTTGAAAGAATAGTAGATCATATAGAGTCTCTGACAAAAACATTAAATAATAACAGCTCCAAAATTACCAGCATTATAGAAAATTTAGACAATATTACCGACAGTATTGCAAAGTCTCGCATTACGCAAACTATAGCACGAGTTAACGATGTTCTTATGGAGACAGAATTAATACTTGATAAAATCAACAAAGGTGAAGGTACTGTTGGAATGTTGCTTAACGATAAAAAATTATATGATCATTTAGTTTTGGCAAGTGCTGATTTGGATTTTTTATTGTTGGATTTAAAGCAAAATCCAGGAAGATACCTTAATGTATCCCTAATAAACTTTGGTAGTAAGCGTCAAAAGTCCGCCAATGGATGGGATTCAACTGACTATGCAGTTCTAAAGGGGAATGCTCTCGTCTTGAAAAAACTCAATGAAGAAATATATGGCGTATTAGCGGCCGAGATAAGAGATTCTTGCGGAACTCCATGTGATTCGGTAAGATTGAAACAAATTCTCCAGAAATACAGTAAATAATCTTAATAGATTACTTTACTTTCATGCAATATCTTTCGAATATTATTTTTACTGTCTTACTTGTTGCTACTTCATTAACTTTTTACTTAAGAGTAAAGAAAATCAGAAGAAATATTTTTTTTGGTGTCGGTTATAAGAGAATAGACAATAAGTGGGAGCGTTTAAAAACAATGATGCTTGTTGCAATAGGTCAAAGTAAAATGACCAAAAGACCTATATCTGCTGTGTTGCATATTGTGGTTTATGTTGGTTTTGTAATTATCAACATTGAGGTATTGGAGATTGTTCTGGATGGCATTTTAGGAACGCACAGGCTTTTCGCTGATTTTTTAGGCTCGTTTTATGACTTTTTGATTGCCTTTTTTGAATTTTTAGCATTGGGTGTTATTATTGTTTGTGCTATTTTTCTTGCAAGACGTTTCTCAAAGCGTATTAAACGGTTTGAAGGGGTAGCTATGACCGAGTGGCCTAAACGAGATGCATTAATTATCCTGTATGCAGAAATAGCATTGATGACCGCTTTTCTATTTATGAATGCTGCTGATTTGCAACTTCAAAAAATTGAATACGAGGGATATGTTCAAGCGGGATCATTCCCGGTAAGTGAATTTTTAATTCCTTTCCTAAATGATTTAAATATGCAACAGGTTTTTCTTGTTGAGAGAGGTTGCTGGTGGTTTCATATTATTGGAATATTAGCTTTTTTAAATTATTTACCTTTCTCCAAGCATTTTCATATCATATTGGCATTTCCTAATGTTTATTATTCAAAATTAACGCCAAATGGAAAATTTACCAATATGGATAGTGTAAAGCGAGAAGTTGAATTAATGATGGACCCTAATGCAGATCCATATGCTTCAAATCCGGAAACAAATGAAACAGCAAACGGAACTAGTGTCTTTGGGGCCAAGGATATTACAGATTTATCATGGAAGAGCATAATGGATGCTTATACATGTACCGAATGTGGAAGGTGCACAGATCAGTGTCCTGCAAATCAAACCGGTAAATTGCTTTCACCACGGAAAATTATGATGGATGTAAGAGATAGAGCTGAAGAATATGGAAAAAGAGTTGATAAGCATGGAAAAGATGTAACAAAGATTAAAACACTGTTAAACGATTACATTACCATGGAAGAGCTTTGGGCATGTACTTCGTGTAATGCATGTGTGGAAGCATGTCCTGTTAATAATGACCCTTTGGCAGTAATTGTAGATTTAAGAAGATATTTAGTAATGGAGGAATCCAAAGCAGCAAGTGAGTTAAATAATATGTTTGGAAATATAGAAAATAATGGAGCACCGTGGGCGTTCCCCTCAGCAGACAGACTTAACTGGGCAAATGAAGAAGATTAGATGGCAGCTTTAAAGGTTAATACAATAGCAGATTATCAATCGCAGGGAGAAAAACCTGATGTTTTATTTTGGGTTGGATGCGCAGGTAGTTTTGACGATCGGGCAAAAAGAATTACGCGTGCTTTTATTAAAATCTTAAATAAGGCAAATATCAAATATGCTGTATTAGGAAAAGAAGAAACCTGTACTGGCGACCCTGCTAAAAGAGCTGGGAATGAATTTCTATTCCAGATGCAAGCAATGATGAATATACAGGTGCTGAATGGATACGGAATTCAAAAAATAGTAGCTACTTGTCCGCATTGCTTCAATACTTTGAAAAATGAATATCCCGAATTAGGTGGTAAGTACAAAGTAATTCATCATACGGAATTCATACAAAATTTAATTGATGAAGGTAAAATTTCAATAGAAGGTGGCGAGTTCAAAGGTAAACGAATTACCTATCATGACCCTTGTTATCTGGGGCGTGGAAATGATATATACGATGCTCCAAGAACTTTAATTGAAAAACTGGATACTGAGCTTGTAGAAATGAAAAGAAGCAGAAGAAAAGGTTTTTGTTGTGGAGCTGGTGGTGCCCAGATGTTTAAGGAGGCTGAAAAAGGAGAAAAAGAAATTAATATCGATCGGACTGAGGAAGCGTTGGAATTGGATCCAAATGTTATTGCAACAGGTTGTCCGTTTTGCAATACAATGATTACTGATGGAGTTAAATTGAAGAATAAAGGTAAGGATGTAAAAGTTTTGGATTTGGCGGAATTGGTTGCAAGGGCTTCTGATTTATAGGCATAATTCCATAGGTTTAAAAATTCAATACTTTCCTAAAATTATTAACTTTGGATTATGGTTAAAATAGCGAATAATTTGCCCGATTCCTCTCGTGTCTGGGTGTATCAATCGAATAGAGCTTTTACAGATTCTGAGTTATCCGATCTCCATCAAGAACTTTCGAAATTTAATCTAAGCTGGGAGGCACATGGTAAGAAATTGAACAGTGCAATAGAGGTGTACTACAATCAATTTGTTGTGATTTACGTTGATGAAGCTTTTCAGCATGCTACGGGATGTTCAATTGACAAATCTGTTGCCTTAATGAAATCAATTGAAGACCATTTTGGTGTTGAAATGCTCGATAGAATGAATTTAGCGTACAAGTTGGATGATTCCATTCAAAATATAAAAATTGGAGATTTTCAGGAAAAAGCGCGTTCAGGTGAATTTAATACCGATATGATCGTGTTTAATAATTTAGTCAAAAATAAAGGTGAATTTATTTCCAATTGGGAGACTACAGTAAATAAATCATGGCATATTAACCTGTTCTAATTGGACCTTTCAAAAAACAGAAGAATAATTACTACCAATGATGGTTCGCACACTTTGTTTGTTCCAGCGTTGAATGAGCAATACCATTCTATTCATGGTGCTGTAAAAGAAGCAGAGCACGTCTTTTTAAAAATGGGCCTGGACGAATTTATACATCCCGATAGAGTTTCTGTAAATGTTTTTGAAGTAGGTTTTGGAACGGGATTGAATGCATTGCTTTCAGCTCAATGGTCAACTTTCAAACAGAAAAAATTAGCATATACTTCCATTGAAAAATTTCCTGTTTCAAAGAGGGAATTTCAACAACTGAACTATGGGGGAATTGTTGATGCAAATGATTTGTACACTAAGATTACGGATGCTGCCTGGAATGGTTTTACGGTTATTTCTGAATCGTTCAAATTGCGAAAGCTGAAATTGGATTTACTTAGAGATGTTTTACCAAATGGCTTTGATATCGTTTTTTTTGATGCTTTTGCTCCCAACAAGCAACCTGAACTTTGGGATACTTCAGTGTTTGAAAAAATATATTCATTAATGAATAAAAATAGTTTAATGGTTACCTATTGCTGTCAGGGTCAGGCCAAAAGAAATATGATTTCAGCAGGATTTGAGGTTGAAAAGGTTCCTGGTCCTCCTGGTAAACGCGAAATGTTAAGAGCAAGAAAGTTATGATTCCATCACGTTTCAATATAAGGGTATATGGTATTTTAATTCAAGAAGGAAAAATTTTAGTTACCGATGAAATACGCAGCGGGGTGAAAATGACAAAATTTCCAGGCGGAGGCTTAGAATTTGGTGAAGGAATTGTTGAGTGTTTAATTCGAGAATTTAAAGAGGAATTAAATGTAAAAATTACTGTTAAAACTCTTTTTTATGTCAATGATTTTTATCAATTTTCTTCCTTCAATAAAAATGAGCAACTGATTAGTATATATTATAAAGTTTCACTTGATGAAGGTGAAATTAATACCACGGAAACTCCTTTTTTGTTTGAAACAAATGAACCGCAATGCTTCAGATGGTTGGATTTGAACAAAATAAATCCAAATGACGTTACATTTCCTATTGATAAAATTGTTGTCGGAAAACTGTGTGTTTGAGAAATTTAATCTTCATATCGCTTGTTTTTTTCATGGCAAGTTGCGCACCAACCAGATATGTTGTTCCCTTAACAAAAAAAGAAAAATCAATTAGTGTTTCTTTTGGTGGTCCGATAATTGAAGAAAGAGGGTATATTACTCCTGCACCTTTTCTAAGTTTTACTTATGCGAAAGGAAAAACGAAAAGTTTAACTTATTTTGGAGGACTTCAACTTTCCTCGCTTTTTGATGGCTTTTTTGCAGTAGAGGCTGGAGCATTAAAAGAGTGGAAATGGTGGAGTAAAAAAAAGATAGGTTTTACCACTAATTTTGTTGCCAATGCAATGACCGATGGCATAGATGGAGGTTTTACGTTTTTTCCTCAATTTGACGCAAATCTTTACTGGCACTTTATGAGTGATCCTCATTATTTTTGCGATTGTCCGGGAGATCCTAAATGGAACATGTTTTTGTTTACCGGTTTTCAGTCCCATTATAATGTTGTTTCTGATTTTGATTTGAAAACACCATTTAACAGTGATTTTTTATTTTCCCCACACCTGGGGCTTAGTATTGGGCCAGGAGCGTCAAGATTGGCAGCCGAGGTCAAATGGATTCAGCCATGGGTGGACAACACCTTACACAATCCTCAAATATGGAATCCTTTCATGGAAACAGGAACATTTGGGGGATTTATATCCTTTTATCATAATTTTTAGTCATCTTACTATTTTAATGGATATGATTTCAAACAATGATTCTGCTCGAATAAAAAATACTCCATTATTCTTTGGGAGTAGAATACGGTTCCCGATAGATTGAGCGATCAGCTTTCCATTTAAATCCCATAATTCTATTTTTTGAATGGGTATTGAATTGATTTGAAGCATATTTTCGGATAACAGATATTCTATTTTCCTTGTTGATATAATTTTACTTGATTTTTCAGGCTCTATTCCCATATAGAACGCAAGACCTCCGCATTGATTCCCAATTATCAGTTCTGGATTTCCGTCTGCATTTAAATCACCAAGTAGTGGTTTACTATTTCCTCCATCTTTTGTGTTGTGAAAGTCAGAAAAGTCAAGCTGCAGGCTTGAGTTAATTTCCTCTTTAATATCCATATACCCTAATGTTCTTCCCGATTCTCCACCAACCAATAAATTAATTTTTTCATCATCTTTGAAAAAATACGGAGTTGAGTATCCAAAGAAAATTCCTTCTGAATAATTTTGTGTGGAAACTCCTCCAAAATCTTCTATTTCAACAGAGTAATCGTACCCAGAATAATTTTGATTTTCATAGTAGAACAAACTTCCATGTTGTTCACCAATGGTTAAGTCAATTGCAGAATCTCCATTTACATCAAACAAAACAGGTGCAGCATAATTGCCCACATCAATGTTTTCAAATTCAGCAGAAGCAATGAAAAAATCATAGGGCATATTAGCTCCCGCCTGATTGTTAAGGTAAAGAACTTTCCCATTTTGAAGACCAATAAGCAAATCATCATCACCGTCCTTGTCTAAATCACCTATGGCTGGATATAAATAGGCTTCTTCATTTTCTGAAAAGTTTAAGTAGTCATCCGTGATGATTTCAAAAGAAGGATTGGATTGAGTACCTGAGTTACGAAGTAAACTTAAGGATGCTTTTGCAATTCCATTGTGATTTAAGGCGTTACTTCCAACAAGAATATCGGTTAATCCATCTTGATTTTCATCTACCCATATCGGGTATGCTCCTGTTCCAAAATCCAGCATTTCTCCTACCAGAAATGAGTTTGTTTGAAAAGAAAAAGTATCTGTTTCAGTTCCAATATTTTTATAGTACAGAATCTCTTTGTTATTACCGATTAAAGCATTATTACTTGAAATTACAAGATCTTTTTTTGAGTCATGGTTTACATCGACATATGATGCATAAGGGAATAGATACATATTAACTGGGTTATCATAACCCGGGAAGTTGTTATCAACATCAACAATATTACTGGCCAGTCGATTACCTCCATTTGTCAAGTAGTTTAAATTGTTGAATGAAACATCTCCAATAATCAGATCAATGGGGTCATTGGCAGACGTATTGATGGTTGTGATTGTACTTCCCGTATGCTCTCCACCGCCAAGAATACTCATATCACTTCCAGAGCAACTTTGATTTAAAGTGATGTCATTTGTTGTTGGACTTTCAGAAAAATTACCCCAGCAATTCGATTCCAGGATAAATTCCAATCCGCATAAACCTGTGTTTTCAACGGATGTGTTTTTGTGATATTCAACGAATTTACCTGTATTGTCAAAAGTTAGTACATCCAGATCACCGTCACCATCAATATCCGTAATTCCCGGTATGTCTTCACTTGAAACAGAAAGGTTTGAAATAAAAGAACCAAGGTCGGATTGCAGCTGATATGTTTCCGGAATAAATGAAAAGTTTCCATTGTTTTTATAAACTTTTATTCCACCTGGGGTCCCCGTAAAAATATCAGGTAAATTATCGCAGTTAAAATCTCTGAACAGAACCCATTTATCAAGATTCAGATTCAGTGTAAGGGGCTCAAAATGAAGTTCGTTGTTTTTGAAAACAATAAGGCGGTTACCACTTTTATCAAACGAAATTAAATCCTGATTTCCATTACTATTAAAATCAACATTACTAAATATTGGGTAATTCAAACCTCCTTCCCATGCTCTTGTTAGACTTTTATTGTTTTTTGTTACTACAATTTTATAGTTCCTCTCAAAAGAAAACTGGGCAAAAACCGAGAATGTGTAAAGGTGTAATAGCGTGATAGTCAGTGTAATGCGCGTCATAACATTAAATGTAGTAAAATATGGTTAATTATCCTCACTAGAAATATGGCTAATCGATTGGTATGATTTATCTTTGTTGGTCTTATTTGAACAAATTTTAATATGCAAAACAAAAAAGCAATCAAGATTTTATTAGCCATTATTGGAGTGGTTTGTCTTTTTGAGTTTTCGTTCACCTATTTTGCAAGAGGGTTCGAGCAGGAAGCTGATGAATTAACGAATACTCCCGAGGAAGCAAGGAAGTGGTTAAAAGAAAACTCTGATCAGGAGATCTGGTTGGGTTACTCCTATATAGAATGTAAGAAAAGAGAAATTAATTTAGGGCTGGACTTAAGAGGAGGCGTATCCGTAACATTGGAAATTGCTGTTGATCAACTGGTTGGTTCATTAGTTGGTAGTAATATTAAAAGTTCGCCAAAATTTAAGGAAGTTACCGCAAGAGCTAAAGAGCTAAAAAAAGAGCAGCCGGGGAGCTATATTGAGTTGTTCGAACAAGCTTATTTTGAGAAAATGAATGGTGTACCTATGGCAAAATGGTTTGCTGGTAAGGGCGATATTGATGTGAACTCATCAGATGATGATGTAATTGAAATGTTAAGAGAATCTGCTTCAGGTGCCATAGGTCAGGCAAAAGAAGTTTTAAGAACTCGTGTCGCGCAGTTTGGAATTGCTCAACCGGATATTAAGTTAGTTGGCAATACCGGGAGAATTGTTGTCGATCTACCCGGAATTAAAGACATAAAAAGAGTAAGAGGATTGTTGCAGGGATCCGCGAACTTGGAGATTTGGGATACATATTCTTATTCAGATTTACAGGCCTCCTTCATAGCATTAGAGGAAAAAGCGAGAGATTATTACAACCTGAAAAATCCTCTTGATTCAGCCGATTTTGAGGGGTTGGATTCTGAAGACAGTCTGGCTTTGGTAGCAAAAAGAAATTCACCATTAACGTCTTTGATAGTACAAGATGAGGAGTTGTTGAAAAGTAGAAATAGAGCAGGTGTAGGAATTTTTAGAATCAGTGATACTGCTAAAGTCAATGAAATTATTAAAATCGGTTATGACAAGAAGGTTTTTAATAAGCGATTAAAATTGGCATGGTCTTCAGAAACGGATTTAGGTGAGAAATCAAATGCGTTACAACTTTATGCTTTAAGAAAAGAATCAAATGGAGGTGCTTACATGTCGGGGGAATTTATTAAACGTGCTTCTCGTCAACTGGAAAATGGGCGAGATATAGTATTACTCGATTTTAAAACAAAAGCTGCCGGTAAATGGGAGCAGATTACAGGTAAATCTTACAAAGCGCAAGGAAAACCAATTGCTATTGTATTGGATGGTCTGGTTTATGCTGCTCCGGGCGCGAATAATGGTCCTATATCAGGTGGCGGAACTCAAATTACACCCGGAAATATGGAAAATGCATACGAGTGGGCTTCAGATTTGGCAAATGTTTTGAATGCGGGTAAATTTCCTGCACCTGCAAAAATCGTACAGGAAACTTTTGTTGGTCCGACTCTGGGAGAACAGGCTATTAATGCAGCGGTTTGGTCGTTTGTTTTTGCATTGTGCCTTGTGTTGATATATATGGTATTTTATTACAGCTCTGCCGGATGGGCTGCCAATGTGGCTCTGGTCGCGAATATTTTAATTATAATTGGTGTACTTGCCGCTGCTCCAACTATATCATTAACTCTCCCTGGTGTTGCCGGAATTGTTCTTACCGTTGGTATGTCGGTTGATGCAAACGTTTTGATTTACGAAAGAATTCGTGAAGAATTGAAAATAGGTAAAAGTTTAAAGTTAGCTATCTCTGATGGTTACAAACATGCTTATACAGCTATTTTGGATGCCAACATCACAACATTAATTACGGGAGTTATTCTTTGGTACTTCGGTACATCAGTTATTGAGAGTTTTGCTCAAACACTAATCATTGGGATTTTTACTTCTTTATTTTCCGCAATATTTATTACGCGTTTGATTTTTGATTCATTGTTGGGAAAAGAAAAGAATATTAAATTTTCTACTGAGAAAACAAAAGATTGGTTTACGAAAACAACCTATAACATTATATCTTCTCGAAAGAAATTTTATGTAGCCTCAGGATTGTTAATAGTTATTGGATTATTATCAATATTCACCAAGGGATTTGATTTAGGTACAGATTTTTCAGGTGGTAGAACTTATAAAGTTGCTTTTGAAAACGTGCCTGATGTTCAAACTTTGAAATCAGAGCTTAAAGGTGTGTTTTTGGAAAATGGGAAAGAACTTGAACCGGAAGTAAAAACAGGAGGAACGGGTAATCTTATAATTACTACAAAGTTTTTGGCCAGTGATGAGTCAAAAGAAGCGTCTAACAAGGTAGAGAGTTTTCTTTATGCAGGAGTTAAGAAGTATTTGCCTGCAGACATGACATCTGAAAAATTTGTAAGTCAATATGACGGCAAAAATAAAGGAGTTCTGGAAAGTGCTCATGTTCAAAGTACTATTGCTGATGATATTATGGATGCTTCTTACACATCTGTTGTATATGCCTTAATTGCTATTTTCCTGTATGTTGCCTTCCGATTTCGTCAGTGGCAATTTGGATTAGGTGCTTTAGTGGCTATTTTTCATGATGTAATTATTGTTTTGGGTATTTTCTCATTATTACAGGATGTTCTTCCTTTTTCTTTAGAGATTAATACTGCCTTTGTTGCAGCTGTTTTAACGGTTGTAGGTTACTCAATAAACGATACAGTAGTTGTATTTGACAGAGTAAGGGAGCGAACTTCAGGGACCAATTCAGAAGGCATTAACGTTGTTGTAAATAAAGCACTTAATAGTACCCTTTCGCGAACATTCAACACTTCTATGACGATTTTAGTAGTATTGTTGGCGATTCTTATTTTTGGTACAGGTTCTTTACAAGGATTTGCTTTTGCGTTATTGGTAGGAGTTATCGTTGGTACGTATTCATCAATTTGTATTGCATCTCCTATTTATACAGATTTAGTCAGAAAGAAGGAAAACAGTTAATTTGACGTTCTTCAAAAAGAATAAAAAGCCACCCTGATGAGGGTGGCTTTTTTATTTCATAAAATATCAAAAAATTAAAGACGTTTCAGTAGTTCTTTTCTGTGAATTTGAAGAGTTCTACCTATTCCTTCGCCATTTAAAAATGATTGAGTTCTTAAACTTAAATCACCATTAGGTATTTCAAAAGGGGCTATATATTTTTCCCCGAATTGAACAGGATATGTATTGTCAATACTATAATAAATGATTGTTCCAGGAATATTATTTTCAAGTTTACACATTAATTTTTCACCAGATTTGTATACTGTTATAATAGGATCTAAAACAGCTTTGGATATATTTATGTTTTGTTCATTAAATCGATTAAAATGAAATAGTGTTTTCTTAGCAAAGTTTTCCCAGTTTTTCTTTTCCATGGGGCTCCATAATGTTTCAGAAATTGATAAGGCCCTTGGATAAGTCATGTAGTAGGCAAACGAAAGTGTAGGGATAACTTCAGTCCATAAGTTTGCTTGTCCTCCCATTATATACTTTGGGTTTACACTATCGGGAACGGGTTCGAATTTATAGGATTTTTCCAGGCTTAAACCAGCGTAAATTGAATTTTCTACGCTTTTATCGCCTTGAATATAATCCAGGTATGCGTAGGTGGTTGGTGACATTACTACTTTATGTCCGAGTTTTGCTGCCTTGATTCCCCCTTTCATTCCCTGCCAACTCATTACAGCTGCGTCCTGGTTTAGGTGCCCTTCAGTAATTTCATCCCATCCAATCATTTTTTTACCCTTTGATTCAATTATTTTTTGGACTCTATCAATAAAGTAAGCTTGAAGGTCATGCATGTTTTTCATTTTGTTCTTTTTCATGAATTTTTTTACTTCATTACTTTCTTCCCAATATCCTTTATAGCATTCATCACCACCCATATGAATGTATTCTCCTGGAAATAAACTGGCAATTTCAGTGTAAATTTTGTTTAATGTTTTATATACTTTTTCGTCTGAAGGATTGAGCATGTTTTCTGTGTGTATTTTAAAACTGCCGTCGCCTAACCATTCTGCAAATTTATGGCCAACTGAAACTTGTGTGATTTCTTTTTTTGTTGACAGCTCAGGGTACGCGGCCAGAAGTGCCATACTGTGTCCTGGAACATCAATTTCGGGAATAATAGTTATGTTGCGTTTTTCAGCAAATTCAACAACTTCTGTAATTTCATCTTGGGTATAAAAACCGCCGTATGTTTTAGGTTCATTGGCAGTTGGAGATGGACGTTGATCTCCAAATCTTCCGTTTCTTTCTCCCCTCCATGCACCAATTTCAGTTAGTTTAGGGAGAGATTTAATTTCAATTCTCCACCCTTCATCATCTGTAAGATGCCAATGAAATTTATTGAATTTAAATTCAGACATTTTGTTGATGTAGTCTTTAACTTCTGCTACAGTAAAAAAATGTCGGCTTACATCCAGCATTAATCCTCTCCATTCAAATCTTGGTTCATCAATGATTTTACAAAAAGGTATCTCAATGGGTTTACTTGAGAGTTTAGTCGGAAGTAATTGTTTTAATGTTTGCAGGGCATTATGGAAACCACCAAAACCACTTGCACCAATACTTATTCCTTTTGAATTTACTTCAAGAGTGTATCCTTCCTTGTTTTTTACGGAATTTGTATAGTTAAGCTCAATATTTGTTGTTCCTTCGGTAAATAATTCAATGGACTTGAGGTATTCTGTAAATATAGTTTTCGCATACTTAACCTTCTTTAGTTTCGAGTTGTCTTTCAAAATAAATCCACCAGTAATTAATGTTCCTTTCATTTCTTCATAAGAAAAAGGCTCAGGAATTATAGAATGATTAGCTTTTGCAAAAAATCCAATACAGCAGAATGTGAGAATGAGAAATGTTTTCATAAGATTTAAAATTTTGTTTTCACAATATACATCACGATACAATAAATGTCTACTT
The DNA here is from genome assembly GCA_002720635.1 of Flavobacteriales bacterium. GTDB lineage: Bacteria > Bacteroidota > Bacteroidia > Flavobacteriales_C. Next base: position 103,951 of record PBJD01000014.1, read on the forward strand.
TTTTTACCGGACAAAATCAGTCGCATTAGGCGGAAAAACACAGGACAATTATAGTTTAAATACTGCAGAAACCCAGTATACACGGCCTTCCGATGGAATTATTCCAGGTCCGGGATAAGAGTTGGCCCTTTGAGTAAAGTAACTCTTGTTGGTTACATTGTTTACAGACAATTGTAACGTAATATTTTTGAAATTATAGCCACCTTTGACATCAATTACATAAAAAGAAGGTATTAACCCATATACGCCATTCATACTTTCTATTGCATTTGTTGCTTCAGAAAATTGTGTTGTTTGAAAATTAATTAAGCCAGAAAAAAGCCATTTTTTGTATTCGTGGGTTAAGGAAGATTTAAGAGTTAACCAAGGTACCATTTCAACTCGATTACCATAAACGATCGCAGCCGTATCAATATACTTCGCATAGTTGCTGGTAATATTTGTCATCAGATTTAGTTTGTGAATGGTGTCGTTTAGTCCGGTTAGCTCTCCCAGGTTAATCCAGTTGGTAAGCTCTGCTCCAATAGTTCTGGAGGCAGAGATATTTGTTCTGTATTGATAGGTGTCAAATGTTAGATCATCGGTTTGCCAAATTAAGCCAATTCGGTTGTCATAGTGAAGCATATAGCCGGTTACACTTAAAAATGCTGTTTTGTTCCATCCCTTACTATATGTTATATCAGCCGTATATCCTTTTTCATCTTGAATGTTGGGATCAACCCGCAAACTGGGAACCACAATATTTATATCACTGAAGTTTACCGATCTGAAATTTTTTGAAATATTAGCAATCCACTTGCCATTTTTTGCAACATTGTAGGTAAGTCCTGTTCCGAAAAGGTGTATGTCTCTGTTGCTAACGAAATCTGTTGGTGAATTTGTTATTAAAAGAGTATCATTAGCATTGTTAATTACATATTTATTGTAGTATCCGTCTGTTTCAGTACTTATATATTCATAACGATAACCGGGCGTTAAAAAAAACTTTTTTGTCAGGAAAAGTGTGTTTTCAAAAAATAGTGATGCATTCGCACTGGGAAATTGATATTGGGAATGTTCCGGAACTTCAGGTATCGAAAAATCAGCGTCGTAGTTTTTTGTGCCTAATGCCTGAGAGGTTTGAGCCCAACCTTTATAAAGTCTCAGGCCGCTTATTAATGCAGCATTTTTATTTTTAATTGTATAACGCTTGATCCACCGTGTCTCGTTACCTAAATTTTCAAAATTACCGGCTATTATTGCTCTGTCTCCTAACGGGTCAGTCCGTTGAGGATTTTCCATGTAACCAACAGAATTTCTGGAGGCATTTACATAAAATGTTTTAGAATTAATCCACGAATTGGAGTTGAATTTATAATGCGCAATTAAAGCAGCAATATTCCAGTCTATGCTGAACCAGTTTCTTTCTCTAAAACTTTGTTGTGGATTATTATAGAATTGCTTGTCTGTTAATCCACCTGCCTGTTGAACATTATAATAATATTTAGTTAATTGAAATTTTAAATTTAATTTTTTATTGATTTGACAGGAGATACTTGAGTATCCTGTATGCGAATTGTAACTTGAATTGTCTCTCCACCCATCCCCGATTTTATAATGGTAAAAAGAATATGTTTTTATGTTTTTACTTTTTGTAGCAATACTATTAAATGTATGGAATTGTTTATAGCTTCCGTATTTATTATTGGAAATCAGTTCAAATTTCTTTTTTGGATTTGATGGACCATCTTTTAAAATGAAATTGATCATTCCTCCAAATTGAGGTCCAAATTGCAATGAGGCTGCGCCTCTTAAAATACTTATTTCCCGAATTGATTCACTTGAAGGGGTGTAATAAGTCTCTGGGTATCCAAGTGCATCTGCACTGATTTCATAGCCGTTTTGGCGGGTGTTGTAATGTGCTGTTCTTTTTGGATTTAATCCTCTTCCACCAATACCGAGTTGAAGTCCTGCACCATCATATTCAATAATATTTACCGGAGCATCAATTGTTCTGTTTAATGAAGAAGATGTTCCTTTTTCAGCATCTTGTTTGATAACAATTTTATTTTTTCCAATAGAAATTTGATCCTCTGAGATTTCTTTACCTCGGCTTAAAGGCGCACTTACATTTATTTCAACATTATCAAGTTCAGCTGCTTTTGCAAATAAAATAACAGTAATAGAAGTGATTTTTTCTTTAGTAACCGTCACTTTTTGTAAGGACTCTCGATAATTTTTATGTGAAACAAGAACTGTATAAATTCCGGCAGGAAGGTTGGGAAACTTGAACTTTCCATTATGGTTTGATATAATAGTACTTTCTGTTTCTTCAATTAATATTTTTGCATTGTGTATTGGACTGTAGTCAGTATTTAATATAACTCCTTTTAAACCCGAAGCAGTTATAGTCTCTGAGAGTACTAAACTGAAGAACAGGAGAAATATAAAATTTATTTTAGAAGAGACTCCAAACATTCGGGCACAAAAATACTTTTAAAAAGCATAGTGAAATGCTTTTTTTTATACCGCATTTGTAGTATTCAATGATTTAATTCTCGATTTCATTAAATCTTACAAGAAAAAAGAAAACACCTAATGCAATTTGAAGGCCTAGTGGAAAAAATAAGTTCTGACCGCTATACATTCTATCTAAGTTGAATGTGATATTATTTTCAGGATATTTTTTATGATAATAGATTTTAATACTTTTTTCAGGGATTTCTCCTCTTAGGTTAAAAGCATGAGAGCTAACATATCTATATCCGTTTAAAGTATATATAAACGCGTAAAATCGGGTAGTTGATTTTCCATAGATATTTATTGGAAGAGCTATTGTAGATTCTCCAAAAAGAAATAAATACCAGTTTTTAGTTATAGGAGTTAACCAACCCAACATTATTAAACCTAAAAAAAACCACCATTTTGCATAAAAAGGCCTTATGTTTTTTATTAACTTCATTTGATATTTAAAGTATTCGATATACTACTTAACGCTATAGTTCTTTGAATATGTATAAACTAAAATCGCATATTGTAAAAACGTTACATTCTTCTACTCGGGTAGAAGCATATTGCAGAGGCTTATTTGAGGAGTTGCCTTCAAATAAAAGTGTTAAGAAGTCAGTTTTAAAAGGGGTAATAAAAGTGAATGGTAAAAATGTTTCAACAGCTTATCATATCAAAGAAGGAGATGAGATTGAATTTTGGGAATTGGAGGAAAGGGTTCCACCAGCTTATGATATTCCTATCAGGATTGTTTTTGAAGATGATGATTTAGCGGTTGTTTTTAAACCTGCAGGATTACCTACTTCCGGAAATTTTTATCGAACTCTCGAAAATGCCGTTCAAGGAAAGTTATATAAATCAAGGAATAATCCTTTAAAATGGCCTAAACCCGTTCATCGTCTGGACTCTCCTACAAGTGGTTTGGTTATTATTGCTAAATCAATACACGCAAGAGTAAAACTAGGTTGGATGTTCGAAAATCGAAAGATTCAAAAAACCTACTGTGCCTTGCTGTGTGGTAGATTAGCGGAAAATATCCGTATCGAAATTCCACTCGATGGAAAAGATTCGACTTCTGAATTATCAATTATTGAATGCAAAGAAAGTTTAAACAATAAATACATAACGAAGGTTTTCATGAAACCACTTACAGGCAGAACTCATCAGTTAAGAAAGCACGCAGCTTTAATTAACCATCCCGTTATTGGTGATGTAACATACGGTGAAAAAGGCAATACGCTTTTACATAAAGGACTTTTCTTATCTGCAATAAAATTAAAGTTTAATCATCCAGTAACTGAAGAGGAAATAAATATCGAATTGGATCCTCCAAAAAAATTTGACAAGCTAATGGATAGGGAGTTTAATCGCTTTATGAAATATAAAGATGATTAGAATAAAAAAGTGAATTTAAACTAAAACTGTGAAACAAATCCATAATTTTGTAGTGTGTATAAGCTCTTGCAAAAATATAAAAAGCATACCGGACCTCTTTATGCCGTTGCATATTCAAAACAGCATGATTTACTTTTTACCGGAGGTTCTGATAAGGTTGTTGCCACCTGGGATTTAGATAGGGGTGAGAATACTCCATTATCGATTAAGACAGATTCTGCAGTATTAAATTTTCAATTATTAAATAATGAAAAACACCTTTTTATAGGTTTGTTCAATGGTGATTTCCATATAATTGACATTGATACTCGAAAAGAAATCAGCTTTTTTAAAAGGCATAAATTGGGTGTGTTTAGTTCGTGTTATTTAAGTGATCGCAATATGCTTTTTGTAGGGGCAGGAGATGGTACTCTATCAATTTGGGATACAAAAAGTTTTCAACTTTTAGCAAGCCATCAATTGGGCAAAGGTAAGATAAGAGCCATTCAATCCGTGGGTAATGATGTTTTTATTGCCAATTCACAAGGTCAAATCTTTACAATTAACTTGTTTGCCATTGAAGAATATTCCTTGTTTACAACCATTAATCATCCTATTTTTTGTTTAAGTAGCTTTTCATCCAACAACTCCCTATTGATTGGAGACAAGAATGCACATTTAACAGAAATTGAGATTGAAAGTAAACAAGTTCTTAAATCTATACCTGCTCATAATTGGCCAATTTACAGGATAGAATGGTTAAACTCAAAAGAATTTGTAACCTGCAGTAGAGATAAAATTTTAAAAATTTGGGATGCTACTTCAATGAAGGTCAAACAAAGATTGTCTTTTCCTGAATTTCAAGGCCATATAAATTCTGTGAATAACCTGGTTTCAATATCTTCTACTCAGTCTATTGTTTCTGTTGGGGACGATAAGCAAATTTGCCTTTGGAGGAAAAGCTAAAACAGGAATCTTAGCTAACCTCTGGCGTTTTCAAATTCTTGCATTACTTGAACCAAGGCTTGAACACTTTCAATTTCCATGGCATTGTACATTGATGCCCTAAAACCACCAACTGATCTGTGTCCTTTTAATCCATTTATCCCGGCTTCAATTGATTTATTAAGGAATTCCTCATTTAAAGTTTTATTGCGTAATACAAAAGTAGGGTTCATGACAGATCTGTCTTCAGTTTTTGCCGTGCCTTCAAATAGTGAATTTCTATCAATTTCCTGATACAATAAATTTGATTTGGCTAAATTTCGTTTTTTTATTTCTTGAATCCCCCCAAGTTCTTTTAGCCATTCCATAGTCAGCATGGTAGTATATATACTGAAGCATGGGGGGGTGTTAAACATAGATTCTTTGGCTATATGGATTTGATAATCAAGCATGCTTGGAATGGATCTTCCTGTTTTTCCAAGCGCATTTTTGTTAACGATAACTAATGTAACTCCTGCAGGTCCGAGGTTTTTCTGAGCTCCGGCATATATTAAATCATATTTTTTGACATCAATTTCCCGGGTCATTATATCGCTGCTCATATCACATACCAACCTCAGGTCAGTATCGGGTAAATCTTTAAATTGCGTTCCGAAAATTGTGTTATTGGAAGTGTAATGCAAAAAACTTGCATTGTTTGGAATATCATAATTTTTGGGAATATAATTGAAGTTTTCTTCTTTACTGGAGGCCACTTCATAAATGTTACCTAAAAGTTTGGCTTCTTTTATTGCTTTAGAACTCCAGGTGCCCGTATTTATGTATGCTGCTGCACCATTTTCAGGTAGTAAGTTTAATCCACTCATATAAAATTGCATTGAAGCCCCTCCCTGTAAAAAAAGAACGTCATACCCTTCAGGAACATTCATTAATTCCTTTACTAAACTTGTTGCTTTTTCCATTACGGAAATGAAATCTTTACTTCGATGACTCATTTCAGCGATTGAAAGTCCGGTATTGTTGTAATTCACTAAAGATTCAGCTGCTTTCTTAAACACAGATTTTGGCAAAATACATGGACCTGCACTAAAGTTGTGGATTTTCATTTGAAAAAGTTTTCGCAAAGAAATGATATTTATTGGAAAAGCCCAATATGATTTTGATCTAATTTAGAAATTAAGCTCATTCACTCAATTAATGTTATGTTATTGCAGAATCACGGCGTTCTTAAATGAAGTCTAAAATAATTTTTAGGCGAGTCTAAAAATTGTTATATTTATAGTCTAAACTGTTGGGTGTGCAAAAGCTAATCTTTTTTTTGCTTATTTGTATTTCTTTTTTGGGATATGCTAAATCCGGAAATGTTTATGGAGTTGTCAAGAGTCAAAAAGGTCCTTTAGCTTTTGTTAATGTTTTCATAGAGGGAACAAGTCATGGGGTTTTTACAGATCAAAATGGAGAATTTGTTATAAAGTCTGTTCCATATGGACAATATGTTTTAAGAGCTCAACTTTTGGGTTATACAAATTATAGTGCACCATTGACAGTGAATTCAATTTCTGTTGAAGTAAATCCTGTTCTGGAGGAATCTGATAATCAAATTGATGAAGTTGTTGTTTCTGGAACCTTGAAATCAATAAGCAAATCAAATAGTCCGGTTCCTGTTGAGGTATATAGTTCAGAGTTTTTTAAGAAAAATCCAACCACGTCGATTTTTGAATCCATGGCTAATATAAATGGTGTTCGTCCTCAATTGAATTGTAATATTTGCAACACGGGAGATATTCATATCAATGGACTTGAAGGCCCCTACACCATGGTGCTTATTGATGGGATGCCTATTGTAAGTGGTTTATCAACCGTATATGGTTTAATGGGGATTCCTCAATCTTTAATTAATCGAGTTGAGGTTGTTAAAGGTCCTTCATCTACCTTGTATGGTTCTGAAGCTGTTGGTGGAATAATCAATATCATAACAAAATCGCCACAAAGCGCTCCACAATTTAGTGCTGATGTTTTTGGATCAACATGGGGTGAAATAAATTCTGATATTGGAGTTAAGTTCAAAGTAAAAAAAGCATATAGTTTAGTAGGTATAAATCATTTTAATTATCAAAATAAAGTAGATAATAATGATGATGGAATTACGGATTTAGCTCTTCAGGATAGAATTTCGGTGTTTAATAAATGGAGTTTTGATAGAAAGGATAATCGTTTATTTACAATTGCCGGACGCTATTTATATGAAGACAGATGGGGTGGGGAGCTTAACTGGACACCTGAATTCAGAGGTGGGGATTCCATTTATGGAGAATCAATCTATACGAATAGATGGGAATTGTTTGGTGTGTATCAATTACCACTTAAAGAAAAGGTGAATTTTTCTTTTTCTGCAAACAGTCATGATCAAAATTCAGTCTATGGAACAACAGAATATATTGGGAATCAGGACGTTTTGTTTGGTCAATTAACCTATTTTAAAACTATAAAAAAACATGATTTTACTGCAGGAATGGCTTATCGATACACCTATTACGATGACAACTCCATAGCTACTGTTCAGCCGAGTCAAATTCATTTACCGGGTGTTTTTATGCAGGATCAAATTCAGTTTTCAAAACAATCTACGTTACTATTAGGGGGAAGGTATGATTACAATACAAATCACGGGAACGTATTTTCACCAAGAGCCAATTACAAATGGATGTCCAAAAGCAGGAAAACAATTTTAAGATTTACTGCGGGTAATGGTTTTAGAGTAGTTAATATATTTACAGAAGAGCATCAGGCTTTTACGGGGACACGGGAATTAATTATTCAGGAAGAATTAAAGCCCGAGAAATCGTGGAATGGGAATGTTAATTATGTCAGGAAGTTTTTGTTAAAAAACGATGTTTTTCTGAGTTTTGATTTTACCGGGTTTTATACCCATTTCAGCAATCAGATTTTACCTGATTACAGCACTGATCCAAATGCAATAATATATGATAACCTGGATGGATATTCTGTTTCTAAAGGGCTTTCCCTGAATACGGATTTTTCATTTCCTAATGGACTTAATCTACTTATGGGGGCTACCCTTATGGATGTTTCTTTTACAGAGCAGGAGGTAACAGAGCGTCAGATTTTAACCGAGAGATTTACAGCCACATGGGGGATCTCATACAAACTCAAAAAGAAGGGACTGACATTTGATTACACCGGCAATTTATATAGTCCTATGTTATTGCCATTATTAGGTGATAAAGATCCTCGTAATCCCGAATCACCATATTGGAGTCTTCAAAACTTTCAAGTGACCAAAAAAATTAAGAAAAGCTGGGAGATGTATTGTTCTGTAAAAAACATTTTGAATTTTACTCCTCCTGCAAATAGTATCTGGGGGGCTCATGATCCTTTTGAGAAGAGAAACAATTCAGAAACTCCTGGTATTGATGATAAAGATCCCGATGATCTGGGATTTGATCCAGCATATATGTTCGCCCCAAATCAAGGAATTAGAGGGAATTTTGGAATAAGATACACATTTAAAAAATGAAAAAGTTAGCAATTTTATTATTGTTTGGCATATCTCTGAATAATTCAGCTCAGGATATTAACTGGGTTACTTTTGATAGATTGCCTGGTTTAATTCAAAGTGAACCAAAGCCAGTTATGATTTTTATTCATACGGATTGGTGTAAATATTGTTTAATGCAAGAAAAAATAACGTTTAAAGATTCTTCTATTGTAAATGAATTAAATGAAGACTACTATTGTATAAAGCTGAATGCTGAATCCAGTGAGCCGATTTATTTTTTGAATAGAATATACACGAAGAAAGGAAGTAATCATTCTTTGTCATGGGTTTTAGGTGCTCAAAATAACGAGCTTATATTTCCAACTACAGTTGTTCTTTCTCCAAAATTTCAAATTACAAACAGGTGGGTTGGTTATCTTTCAAAAGAACAGCTTGGAGTTATTAACTGACGTACAAGAAATTATTATTTTTTATTCATGAGCATTGAATTTTCTGGAAGCGAGTTCCGGGTGTCTTCTGTAAAATTCATATTCAGTTTTATGTGGTATGTGTGTGGATTTTAAGCACCAGTCAGCTAACAACTCTTCTTTTTCATCTTCTGTCAAATGGTAATTTATACTCGATTTTCTTAATTGGGTTGTAATCTGATTGAGGCAAATTGCGGTTGATACACTTATATTAAAACTTTCTGAAAATCCAACCATTGGAATTTTCACAAATTCATCAGCATGTTCCTTAACAATGTCGGATATTCCTTCTCGTTCATTTCCCATAACGAGTGCCATTTTTCCTTTACTTATATCCAATTCATCCAGATCAACATTGTTAATATGCGGTGAGGTGGCTACAATTCTATATCCTTTTGTTTTCAGGGTTTTCAGGCAATCCAGTGTGTTGTTTTCTTTCTTATTGTATCTGTGGATATTCACCCATTGGTTAGCCCCTTTTAAAACAAGAGGATTAATTGTATAGTTGTATTCGTTTTCGATGATGTGCGTGTCCTGAATCCCAAAGCAATCGCAGGATCGGATTACTGCACTGGCGTTTTGAGATTGAATAATATTCTCTAAAACAATTGTGATGTATTTAGTTCTTTCCTGTAAAACTTTATGAAACTTTTCTATTCGTTCTTCCTGCACATATTCTTGCACAAAAGCAATGAACTTGTTTCTTGTCGCTTTATCCATTTAACAGAATTAATAGTTTTTTTTAATAAAACAACAAACCGTAAACTTATTACGGTTTGATATGGTATTATTGTATTATAACCTTAAATATGTGTATTATGAATACTGTTGTATACTGCAAAATAAATGGAAAAAAATTGAAAATAACGAATAATTCCGTTGAAATAGAGGATTCTTTTTTACAGGTTGAATTGGTTAAAAAATTAATTGAATGTAAGTCAATTACTCCACCTGGCGAGAGTTCATTGCCTTTGTTATTTAATAAGCATTTAAGAAACTATAAGATTTCAGACGTCGTATTTTGTGAAGCCAAATCCAATCCTGTTTTTGAAATGGATTTTGAAGAAACCTACATAGATGATATGGTAGCTGGAATAGCGGCTTAAATCATTTAAATTGATTGTAAAGTAACCTTCTTCACAAAAATCTGTGTATAATAACATAGAAACGTAAAGTATGTTTTTTAATAAATATTCTTTCTTTGTTAGAAGTCAATTATGAAACAAAACCAATTAGATGCTCTAATCAAACTTTTAGATGATCCTGATGAAGGAGTATACATTCATGTTCGAGAAAGATTTTTAGAGTTGGGTCTTGATGCAGTTCCCCATTTAGAAAATAACTGGGAAATTTCCGAGGAGATTATTGTGCAGCAAAGAATTGAAAATTTAATACATTCCATTAAATCTCAAGACGTGTTTCAGCAATTGAAAAGTTGGAAAGAAAACGGGGGACAAAACTTATTAAACGGAGCAATTTTAGTTGCCAAATATCAGTATCACAATATTGACGAGGAAAAAATTCGATCAAAAATAAATCAAATAAAGCAAGACGTCTGGATAGAGTTAAATGATGATTTAACTGCATTTGAAAAAATAAAAGTTCTGAATCATATTATTTTTAATTTGCATGAATTTAAAGGAGATAGAGAGGATTATCACAATCCAAAAAATTCATTCATAAATCGCGTTCTCGACTCGAAAAAGGGAAGCCCTTTGTCTATAGGGATTCTTTATGCAATAATCGCTCAAGGATTAGATATTCCTGTATATGGCGTTAATTTGCCGCATCATTTTATTCTCGCTTATGAGGATGAGTTTTTAGCTAATTTTGCACCTGAGGAAATGGCAACACCCGGGATATTGTTTTACGTTAATACATTTAGTCGTGGAGCAGTTTTTGGAAAACAGGATGTTTTGGCTTTTTTGGAGCAAATAGAAGTGGAGCCAAAAGATAGCTATTTCAAACCTTGCAGTAATATTGCAATTGTTAAAAGGATGATAACAAACATTTGTTATTCGTATCAAAAAGTAAACAAGCCTGAAAAAGAGGCACATTTCAACGAATTATTAAAGCTTTTCACGCAATAGTTAAAAATTAGTAGAATACAAGTGTTTGGACTATCTAGTTTTTAAATATCCTATCTTTACCGTATGAAGTTTAGCAATTATCCTATATCTGATGAGGTAAAAAGAGGGATTATCGGGTTAGGGTTTAAAAAGCCAACAGACATTCAATTTAAATCCATTCCATCAATATTAAAAGGTGAGGATGTTTTAGGTATTGCTCAA
>PBJD01000015.1 GCA_002720635.1 Flavobacteriales bacterium
CCGAACAGAGTAGTTAAGTCCTATTGCGCTGATGGTACTGGTTTTTCCGGGAGAGTAAGTCGTTGCCTATCTTTAGCCCTGCTATTCTTGCAGGGCTTTTTTTATGCCTACTTTTTTAAATAAAATCCATATTAATTGGCTAATTCGCTTAAAAATTTAATCCGCATCAATCTTAATTCTTCTTCGTCATATTCACCATCAAATTCTTCTTTGGCGAATTGTATTGAATCTGATTCCGCTTCCTTGAAGTAATCAAATATCTCGTTTTGTTGATCCTCATCCAATATTTCATCAATGAAATAATTAAGATTTATTTTTGTGCCACTATAAACTATTGCTTCAATTTCATCAATGATTTCATCAACAGATTTCCCTTTAGAAGCTGCTATATCCTCCAGCGGAATTTTTCTATCGATATTTTGAATAATATAAACTTTTAAAACAGATTTATTTACAGTTGACTTAATCACAAAATCATTGGGCCGTTCTATTTCATTTTCTTCGACATACTTTTTTATTATTTCAATAAATACCTTTCCGTATTTCATTGCCTTACCAATACCAACACCAACGATATTCCTAAGTTCTTCTTCATTACAAGGATAGTTAATTGCCATATCTTCCAGGGAAGGATCCTGGAAAACTACAAATGGAGGCACCTTTTTTTGCTGAGCGACCTGTTTTCTCAGGTCTTTTAAAATTTTTACTAATGCTTCATCAAAACCCAATTGTTTTTCATTTTGTAAACTTTCATTATCTGGGAAATTGTCGTAATCATGATTTTGTGACAATAGGCAGCTATAAGGGTTTTGAAGGTATTTCAATCCTTTTTCAGAACATTTTAATGTCCCGTATGTTTCAACTTCTTTATTGATTAATCCATTTACAATACATTGTCTGATTACCGCATTCCAAAATTTTTCATCTTTCGAAAGATCTTCGCTAAATTTCTCATGTTTATCTCCTTGGTATTCAATTATTTTCAAAGAACGAATCCCTGTCAGGAAATCCGTTAAATATTTTGAATGAAATTTATGTTTTTCATTGAGTGATTTCATAATTGACAAAAGATGCACAATAAATTCTTTTCCNTCAAATTTCTCTTTTGGACATTTACAATTGTCACAATTTTTATTGCATTTTTTCTCATCGTATTCTTGTCCAAAATAGTTTAGAAGTATTTTCCTTCGGCAAACTGCTGATTCTGAATATGAAACCATTTCATGCAAAAGTTGTTTGCCAATTTCNTGCTCAGAGATAGGTTTTTTTGCTAAAAATTTCTCCAGCTTTTCAATATCCTTGTAAGCGTAAAAGGTTAGGCAATGACCTTCTCCTCCATCTCTTCCTGCTCTACCTGTTTCTTGATAATACCCTTCAATACTTTTAGGGATGTCGTGATGAATAACAAATCTTATATCGGGTTTATCTATTCCCATTCCAAATGCTATTGTAGCGACAATAACATCAACATCTTCCATCAAAAATTTGTCCTGATGNTTTGCCCTGGTCTGAGCATCTAAACCGGCATGATATGGGAGAGATTTTATCCCATTAACTGTTAATAATTCCGAAATTTCTTCTACTTTTTTGCGACTTAAACAATAAATTATTCCGGATTTTCCTTCTCGTGATTTTATGAACTGGATAATGTTTTTTTCTAAGTTAGATTTTGCTCTTACCTCATAATATAGATTTTCTCTGTTAAAAGAATCTTTAAAAACATTTGCATCAGTCATGCCTAAATTCTTCTGTATATCCAATTGTACTTTAGGAGTAGCGGTTGCTGTTAGTGCTATTATAGGGACTTTGTTTACGTTTTCAATGATACTTCTTAACTTTCTGTATTCTGGTCTGAAGTCATGTCCCCATTCGGATATACAGTGTGCTTCATCAACAGCAACAAAGGAAATGTTTATGCTTTTAAGGAATTCAATAGTATGTTGTTTTGTCAATGATTCTGGTGCGACATAAAGCAATTTTGTCTTTCCNGATCGTACATCATTTTTAACTATATCAGATTCGGATTTGGTTAAAGAGGAATTTAAATAGTGAGCAATTGAGTCATTGCTGCAATGACCNCGAATTGCGTCTACTTGATTTTTCATCAATGCAATTAATGGGGAAACAACTATAGCAGGATTTGAGCACATAAGTGCCGGTAGTTGATAGCACATTGATTTACCTCCACCTGTTGGCATAATTACAAAGGTATGTTTGCCAGAAATAAGTGAGTTTATGACTTCCTCTTGTCGCCCTTTAAATTGATTAAATCCAAAATGTTTTTTGAGCGCTGAAACAGGTGATTTCTCAATAATTTCCATTAGGTACTAATAGTCGTTAATTTTCAATAATTTTGTGTAGGCTTAATTATAAGGTACATTTTAAGTTAAGGCCTGTAAAGGGGTAAAACCTATTAATTATTTAAATATTTATTAACAATTGCTAACGGACAACGAAATATTAAATTCAGCGAAACAAACAATCAACATTGAAGTTGAAAGCCTTAAGGGTTTAATACCCCTTTTGAATCAAGATTTTATACATGCAGTAAAGGCAGTATGCAGCAGTAAAGGCAGGTTAATTGTAAGTGGAATTGGTAAAAGTGCTAACGTGGCACATAAAATTGTAGCTACATTAAATAGCACGGGTACACCTGCTGTATTTATGCATGCTGCTGATGCTATTCATGGTGATTTGGGAATAGTATTGGAAGAAGATATTGTAATGATCTTAAGTAATAGTGGAAACAGTCCTGAAATTAGATCTTTATTACCTTTCATACAATCAAGAGGCAATCGGGTGATTGGAGTGGTGGGAAATTTGGAAAGTGATTTGGGACAAAAATCAGATTGGGTTTTAAATGCCAGTGTCAAACGAGAGGCGTGCTCCAATAATTTAGCCCCAACAAGTAGCACCACAGCTCAAATGGCTCTTGGAGATGCATTGGCAGTTGCTTTAATAAAAATGCGAGGTTTTACCAGTACTGATTTTGCTAAATCTCATCCAGGTGGAGTGCTTGGAAAAAAAATGTATTTAAAAATTGATGATTTAGCGATTAAAAATCAAAAACCTAAAGTGAGTCCTGATGCTAAAATTAATGAGGTAATTTATGAAATGTCATCCAAACGACTAGGCGCTACTGCAGTTGTGGAAGGAGGAAAAGTAATCGGGATGATTACCGATGGAGATATTCGGAGAATGATTGAAAAAANAAAAGATTTATCAAATGTTAACGCATCAGATATAATGGGGACGAATCCAGTAACTTTGCCAATTGGAACACTTGGAAGTGAAGCAATTAAAATAATCAATCAAAAAAACATCACTCAAATAATTGTGGAAGACCTAGAGGGATTTTATTTTGGAATGATTCACCTTCATGATTTAATTAATGAAGGAATAAGTGAAAAGTAGAAATGACGGATACTTCAGAAAAATATTCAGATAGTAGGCACAACAAGATGAACTTTTTAGAGCATCTTGAAGTATTGCGATGGGTTTTTATGAGAATCGTTATTGTACTTTTTGTTATTGCTTGTGTTGTGTATATTTTTCGTGAGTTTGTGTTTCATGAAATAGTTATGGCGTCAAAGGAGATGGATTTTTGGACGTATACTAAGTTTTGTAATTTATCTCATTTTTTTAANTCCGTNTGGCCNAANTTNATTGAAGCAGATGTCATGTGTTTTGATCCTATAAATCCTGATTTTTTACCGGGTAAGGTGACAGGAAAATTCGTAACAGCTATGTTGGTTGCAATTATTGGTGCTATAATTGTTGCTTTCCCATATATTTTATGGGAATTTTGGAGATTTTTAAAGCCTGCTTTGTATCCNAANGAAAAGAAAAGTGCAAGAGGCTTAGTCTTTTTTTCTTCATTGCTATTCATTGCTGGAATATTGTTCGGTTATTTCGTCATCAATCCGCTAAGTATTCATTTTTTAATAGGTTTTGATATGGGATATGAAACACTAAATCATTTTCCTATGAATAGTTTNATGGCNATTGTNGCATCAACNACNTTAGCNGCAGGGGTNATGTTTGAACTTCCNGTTTTAATTTATTTTCTATCNANGGCNGGAATTGTNACTCCTGAAGTGATGAAGAAATANAGNAAACATGCTTTTGTAGCTACTTTAATNCTAGCNGCNATAATTACNCCTCCTGATGTNATTAGTCAAATTATTGTAGCTATTCCNATAGTTATTCTNTACGAATTGTCCATNTTTATTTCNAGNTGGGTNAATAAAAGGNGAGTTATATGAAGTTAAGNACNGATAATTTAGTNAANATTTATAAAGGAAGACGAGTAGTTAATAAAGTCTCNATNGANGTAAATCANGGNGANATNGTNGGTTTACTNGGNCCTAATGGTGCAGGAAAAACNACTTCNTTTTATCAAATTGTAGGNTTTATTCANCCNGATGAAGGTGCTGTTTATTTAGATGATAAAAANATCACTAAAGTNCCNATGTNNAAAAGAGCTCAGTTAGGAATTGCNTATTTACCACANGANGTTTCNGTNTTTAGNAANTTGACNGTTGANGATAATTTGAAAGCNATNTTNGANATGACTAANCTTTCNAANAANGANCANGAANAAAAATTAGAAAGCTTACTGGATGAGTTTGGACTACAACACGTAAGAAAAAACTTAGGTGAGGTATTATCTGGTGGAGAAAAACGGAGAATTGAAATTGCCAGATGTTTAACAGTTGATCCAAAATTTATTCTATTAGATGAACCATTTGCGGGAGTTGATCCAATTGCCGTTGAAGATATTCAGGATATCGTATCAAAGCTAAAACAAAAGAATATTGGGATTCTAATTACCGACCACAATGTTCAAGAAACTTTGCACATAGTGGATAGAGCTAACCTCTTGTTTGAAGGAAGTATTTTAAAAACTGGTACGGCCGAAGAATTAGCTGCAGATGAACAGGTAAGGAGGGTATATCTTGGTCAGAATTTCGAGTTGAGAAAATAATGAGTTTTAGCTCCTGTCTACCCACAGGAATACCCAAAGCCCTTAGAGTTTTAATCTCCTCTTTAGAGGATATAAAGAGGTTTGTCAAAGACATTTAGAGCAAACAAAAATAAATTACATTTGAAAGATGAAACAAAGAGGGTATATATTTCTTAAGGTTGTCTTGCCTTTAATTTATATCCTGATATTTCTTCCACAATTAAATAATCAAATTGCACCCAATAATCATAATTTGATTATCACTTTAACCACCATTGAAAACTGGATGGATGAAGGTGCTTTACATCATAACTATAATCTAGTGCATAGTTGGGGAAATGAAGGTGATAAAAATGTGTATTATTACAAAAGAGTAATGAATGAGGAAGGTCGCAATTATTTTGTGTCCTATCCCCCCTTTGCAACAATTTTGATTTATCCTTTTTTGCAAATGTTTCCTAAGGAATATTTGCCTTTTGGTTTTAAACTGTTTGGGATGATATTTCATCTCTTAACCTACCTTGCGTTGTTAGTGCTTTTTAGGGAGAGAAGTGAATTTCAGAGGCTATTTGGGGCAGCTGTCTTTTTATTTTTCCCAGCAAGTATTGTTCTTTCTGGAATGTACTACCCGGAACAACTGATTTTGTTTTTAGCAGTTTTATTGGCTTTTGTTATTCAAAACAAAAAATCACCAGTTTTAATTGGGATCTTATCCTTTCTTTTGATTTATACAGATTGGTTAGGGGCTTTAATTATTGGATCATTGCTTTTAATGAGGTTATTAAAAAAAGGTAATATTCCTTTGGATTATATACTTATAGGAGGTTTGTCTGGCGGATTAATATTAATATTCCAATATAGTTTAATTGATGGGCTGGATGGATTAATCCGAGGTTTAAAAATTAGATACTTGGAAAGATCTGGGATTTTTCCTCAAGAATATTCTGATAGAGGAGTTAACCTATTTTCAAGTGAATCATTCTTGTTTTTGAAGAATCATTTTCTTCATGCAAGTGGTGTAGCACTTGGTATAATTTTATTGCTTAAACCAAAGTTTAAACAAACAAATGTTTTGTTTTGGGTTTTGATTTTACCAATTGGAATTCATCTAATTCTACTTTTTAACTCTAACATTTTACATTATCAAAACTTAAGTAAAGTAGGGTTGTTATTAGCAGTTATTGGATCAACCATAACTAAAGAAGGCAGGTTAAGCTGGACCATTGCACCAATTATTATTTTGTATGCTTATTTATCGTGCTTGTCTTATTGGGAAGATTATGCTAATGACCAATCTTTATCTGAAGAAGCTGCATTCATAAAAGCCAAAAACGATCCTAATAAAGTAATGGTTATTGAGCAAAATGGGTTTGGAGAAAACCTGGTTATTTTAAGTTATTTAACCAAGAGAAATTTGGTTTGGAGTAGCTCAATTGAAGGCGCGCAAAAGATTCTTGAATCTTCTAATCAAAAGGAGTTTCTTTTATTCAACTTGAAGGAAAGATCAATTACCTCAGGATTGGCTTTAAATCCTTAGCCAATTCTTCGGATAATTTTAGCGCAGCATCCTTGTTAAGATGAATATAGTCGTGAAAGTCTAGGGGATTTTTTGACCAATCACTATAATCGATTATATTTTTTCCCAATTGAGTTTTCAATTGTTTGAAATTGGTGTTACCTAAGTAGGGAGGGAGTACTATTATGAGATTGTTTTCCTTTTTAATTTGATTGGCTATTTTGTTAAATTCTTGGATTTTCTGATTAGAAAAGTTGAAGGGGTTTGCATCTCCATAATAACCATTCTCACTTCTGAACTCTTTTGTTATTAAAAGATTTCCATATTCATCAAACTCATTAAAATTTTTGTCCTTTAGTATAATCGACCAATGCTCTGAATTAAAATGATAGATTTGTCGCCATCCAAATATATAGTCGAAACCATTACCCAATTGATAAGAGAACGGTGTAAAAAAAGCTTCTTCTTTTAACTTAGAGTCAACATCCTCTTTAAATTCATAAGGGTTTACAACCCAAACGATGTTCGTGTTTGGGTTATTCTTAGCGAAATACTTTAGGTGTTGCAATTGATTAAAAAAAGCTCCAGAAATCCCGAAATTATAACATTCTATTTTCAATTGATTTTTCAGCGTTTTAGCATCAACATTAATATAAGCAGTACTTGATCCCCAAACTGATAGTTTATATGGGTTCGAAAGGGATTTAGCCACCTGACTAAAATTTGAATTTGACGAATTTTCAACTAGTCTGTCTACAAAGATGTTTCGAAGTAAAAATCCAGTAATGATTACAACTAAAATGAATGATATGGTTTTAATCAATTTCATCAGAATTGTATATAAATAAAAGGAGTTGAGTTGCTATAACCAAAGAAGCATAAAACGAGGAACCAAAATAATAATGTTCCTAGGTTATGTCTTTTAACCTTGAAAGTAAAAAAGGCTAAAGTAGGAAGTCCAAATAAAAGAATAAACCAATCGGAATAAGTTATTTTTAAATCAATTGAATTGTAGGATAAAATTCCTGACAAATTAAAATTGGACAGAGAGTAGATACTATCTGCAATAAATAGTTTGATTGGAGATAAATCAAAATCTAATCGCGACAATGTTCCTAACTCAACCATATTTTCCACTCTGAAAAAGATCCAAGAAAAGCTGATAAGAAAGAAAGTAATAAGCCAATTGAAAGGTTTAAAGTTTATTTTTTGAAGCAGTATCCTATCCAAAACAAATATTGCAAAACAAATAATTCCCCATAGGATATAGGTTGGCCTCAATCCATGCCATAAACCAGATAAAAAGAAAACAACGAAAGCACCTATAATCCATCCTTTGTTAATGTTTTGATAGACGTACTTTTTAAACCAACAATGAAGGGTAATGTGCCAATTTCTCCAAAAACTAGAGATGTTTGTTGCAAGATAGGGTTGGTTGAAGTTGCTACTTAATTCTATTCCAAGAATCTTAGCAAGACCAACCGCCATTAAACAATAACCAGAAAAATCGAGCAGGATTTGAAAAGAGAATGCTAAGGTACTAATCACCAAAAACCAGCCATCAAAATGCGCAGGAGACTTGAAGAATGGATCTATTAATGCGCTGCATCGATCTGCGAAAACTAATTTAAAAACAAGCCCTTTTAAAATGATTTCAACTCCAACAATTAAGTTGTTGGATTGTATTTTTTTTGGTTTAGCAATTTGAGGGCCTAAATGGTCAAAAGATTCAATTGGTCCAGCAATAAGTTGAGGGAAAAATGAAATGTAATTTGCAAAATTTAACAACGTCACATTTTTCTTTTTGTCGAATATGAAACTTAAAGCTTGAAATGAAAAAAACGATACACCAATTGGTAACAAGTAGTTATTAGGTTGAAGTTTAAAGGATGCCAGTAAACTCAAATTAAAAAGTACCGCTACAATATTTTTCCTTCTTTTATTACTGTTTGCGATAATATAATTTATCAAAATGGACCCAATGAGTACGCCACATAAAACCGGAGAAATAGAGGCGTAAAAGAATACACTTCCAATCAGTATCCAGACTTGTAAAGACCTTGAAGGTATAATCTGATAGATTGCAAGAAAAAGTATAACATTAATTAAGAATGGTAAAGACGTGATTTCCATCCATTATTCCTTTTTAGCAGAAATATTTTCGATAATACTCAAAAGAATATAAAAAACAAGAATAACAGGAATTGCCAGGTAAGTAAGCAATATTGTGCAGATAATTCCAGAAACAATTAAAACATACCTAAAAACATTTTCTTTTAATCCAACCCCTTTGAATTTAAGTGCTATTAACGGAATTTCGGCAATAAGTAGATAGGAAAACAATAAGGTCGTAACAATTAAAACAGATGGATTTGAGATTACTTTGAAAATAAAATCAGTCGGCTCCATATTTAACCAAATCAAAGGGATAGTTAAAAAAAACAAAGTGTTTGCTGGGGTCGGCACCCCAATAAATGAAGTGGATTGACGAGTGTCTATATTAAACTTAGCCAATCTGAATCCAGAAAATACAGTTACTAAAAATCCAATAAAAGGAATGTATTCGTTATTTTCAATCAATTCTGAAAAATCAGAGTAATTGGTAGTTTTTAATAAAGCAACATATAAAATAGTTCCAGGCACGAATCCAAAAGAAACCATATCCGCTAAAGAATCCAATTGTTTTCCAAGTTCAGATTGTGCTTTTAAAAGTCTTGCGACAAAACCATCAAAAAAATCGGCGATTGCTGCAACAAAAACTAAAATAATTCCTAGAAGGTTTTCTTCACATAAAAATGATAATACTGCAATACAACCACAAAACAAGTTTAAAGCAGTAAGCGAATTTGGAATGATGGACTTCAAAATTTGTTAATTTACAATACAAATATAATTAAGATTTAAGCAACTATCACCTAGTAAAATTCGACATACAATAGAAGAATAATAAATCCGTTATGAAGGTAATATGTTTTGTGTATTTTTGATGCTTAAACAGATAAAATGACGAGTAGAACAAAAATAGTTTTTATTGCATTATTTACGCTGACATCTATTGGTTTTGGTCAGGTTAAATACAGTAATGAATTTTTAAATATCGGAGTTGGTGTTCGTTCTGCCGGAATGGGTAATTCTGTTGTTGCCAGTACAAATGATATCACTGCAGGATATTGGAATCCAGCATCTTTAATTAAATTAGAGAACAATATAGAGCTTGGATATCAGCATAGTGAGCTTTTTGCAGGTGTTGCTAATTATGATTATGGTGGTATGAGTTTCAAAATCGACGATTTTTCTACGGCGGGATTTTCATATATACGATCCGGAGTAGACGATATTCCAGATACCAGAAATTTAATTGATGCTAATGGAGATGTTAATTATGATCGAATACAAAGTTTTTCAAGTATTGACGATGCTTTTATGTTTCATTACGCTAGAAAAATTGGTCCGCCACCTTTATCTATTGGAGGTAGTGTCAAAATAGTAAGACGAAAAGTTGGTGAATTTGCTAACGCTATTGGTTTTGGTGTCGATTTATCCGCTTTTTATGAATTGGAAAAAGTAAATTTGGGTTTAAATTTCAGAGATATATCTGGTACCTGGAATGCTTGGAATTTTAACAAGGAGGAATTGGAGGAGATCTTCTTACTTACAAACAATG
The DNA here is from genome assembly GCA_002720635.1 of Flavobacteriales bacterium. Classification (GTDB taxonomy): domain Bacteria; phylum Bacteroidota; class Bacteroidia; order Flavobacteriales_C. The sequence continues at coordinate 10,147 of PBJD01000015.1, forward strand.
AGGTTCCTCAAAACTCAATAGAAATTACTGTTCCTCAAATGGTTGTTGGTGGAGGGTATATGTATCAAATTAATGATAAATTTTCTTTTTACCCGGAGCTTAATCTTTCAATTACATTTGATGGCAAGAGAAATACATTAATTAAATCAGATTTTGCAAGTATAGATCCTCGTTTTGGTGTTGAAGCAAGTTATCAAAAAATCATCTTTTTGAGAGCAGGAATAAATGGTTTTCAAAAAGTAGCAACTATCGATGATGAAGAAAAATGGTATAGTAGTCCCGGTATTGGTGTCGGTGTTAATTTTGAAAAGGTTGCTATTGATTATGCTCTTACCAATATAGGAGGTAGTTCTGGGTTTTACACAAATTCATTTTTTATTCGCTTCGAATTTAATAAAAGAAAATGATTAATAAAGTAATTAACATATTGCTATTCATTCCCTTATTTGTAAATGCACAATTAACTAATGACTGGATTAATTATAATCAAAATTACTTCAAGTTTCCTATTGCTGAAGATGGAATTTATAGAATTAATTTTCAGCAGTTGGTAAATGCAGGTTTAAATATCAGCACACTCGATCCAAGAAATTTTCAAATTTTTGCGAAAGGGGAAGAAATTCCAATTTATATCCAGGGAGAATCGGATGGTTCATTTGATTATAATGATTTTATTGAATTTTATGCAGAAAAAAATACGGGATGGTATGATCATGTACTTTTTTCTGACTCTGCTCATGTATTAAACCCCTATATCAGTATGTTTACTGATACTTTATATCATTTTTTGACCTGGAATTCAAGTACGAATAACTTCAGGATGAAGGATGAAGTTGACTTGAATTTTAATTCCTTTACTCCTTCAAAATACTTTTGGAGTGAGTTCATATCGATGACTAATCTAGGTTTTTCGTATGGCTACAAAACTCATTTAGGAAAGCCTGTTCCAGAGTATTCAGAAGGTGAGGGATGGTATTCTTCAATTCTTTATGCAAACCATCAAGCCCGGCCTGTAGTAAGTACACCTCACGCTTATAAGTCCGGCCCGGATGGTTGGGTTAAGCTGGAAATGGTTGGCCTTACATTGGATGACCGTTTAATAAATGTATTTGTAAACGATAATAAGATTTATGATGATAACCTGTCGAATAATGCTAATGTGTATTTAGAAGAAAAAATACCTGCCGAATCCTGGGAGGATATATCCACTTTTACTATAAAAAATATTGCCGATGAATATGATTCAGGAGATGTAACAGGGATAGCTTATGTTCATTTGAGATATCCTAAAAAATATAATATGGGTGGGGCATCCAGCGCTTTGCTTTATATTCCTGCCGGAGATGAGTCGAAAGATTTATTAGTGATAGAAAACTATGATAATTTAAACTCATCTGCTAGATTATATGATGTCACTAATGGTCATAGAATTCAGGTTCAGCCATTAAGTGGTAAATATTATGCCTTGGTTCCAAATGAAGGTAATGAAAGAAAATGTTATTTAACTACAGATTTGTCTGTAAAAAGTGTTTCTAATATTGTTTCTGTTAGTGATGGTTCTTCAAAATTCATTAATTACAAAGATCTTATTACTCAAAAAGGAGGGATTGATTATCTCCTTTTGACGGGTCATGATTTATTGGATGTGGCTAATGAATATGCTGAATATCGAGAGGAGAAGGGGTTGAAGAGTCTGGTTTTTGATATGGATCAATTGTACGATCAATTTAGTTATGGTATACGAAAACATCCCATGTCAATTCGATCTCTGGTTGATGCAATTATAAATAACTGGGAATTTAATCCACAATATTTGTTCTTATGTGGAAAATCCATTACGGCTGATTATTATGAAGTCAGATATGGTAATCAATTTGAAGAAAATATTGTTCCCACCTGGGGAGTTTTAGGTTCCGATGGTGGTTTTACATCAGGGTTAACTTCAGGAACTGTTTTAGAGCCCTCAATTTCAACAGGTCGTTTAGCTGTTCCGAATGAAGAGCAACTAAACTGGTATTTAAATAAGGTTAAGGCGTATGAACTCTCAGTATCTGATGAATGGATGAAACAGGTTCTCCATTTTGGTGGAGGTATTGATCAGTCTGAACAAAGTATCTACAAACAATATCTGGAAAAGTTTGAATCTATAATTGAAGATTCTCTTTTTGGAGGAAACGTACATACTTTTTTGAAGAATTCATCAGATCCGTTACAAATTAATTTATCCGATTCTGTTTCAAGTTTAATTAATAATGGGGTTAGTTTAATGACATTTTTCGGACATGCATATGGACAAAATTTTGATCAAAGTATTGATGACCCAGACAATTATGAAAATATGGGTAAGTATTCATTTATATTGGCAAATTCTTGTTTAATAGGAAATATTCATACGAATAATTATACTAGTGGAAGTGAAAAATTTGTTCTTTCGGAAGACAAAGGATCAATTGGTTTTTTAGGTTCATCTTCCCTTGGTGTTCCAAGTTATTTATATCAATACTCCAGGAACTTTTATGAAAATTTAGGTAAAGATTATTATGGTTATCCAGTAGGTAAAGTTGTTCAGCAGACTATAAAAGACATGCAGGACTCTTCAAATATTTTAAACAGAGATGTTGCGATGCATATGACACTGCATTGCGATCCGGCAGTTGTTATTAATTCTCATGTCAAATCAGATTATACGGTTTACAGCAATAATTCGCTTACGAAACCGAACGTTTTTTTTGAACCAGGACAAGTATCCAGCGAATTAGATTCTTTTAACGTTTATGTAGTTGTTAAAAATATAGGAAAAGCTTTAGGAGATACGTTTGATTTGCTAATTACGCGTGATTTCCCAAATCAAGGATTTCCAGACACTACATACTCTTTTGAAGTTTCAGGCCTTTTTTATTCGGACACTTTTAAACTTAAGCTTCCTGTTGACAAAATCAATGGGGTTGGATTAAATAAATTTTATATCCGTGCTGACGGATTGAGTGAAATAGATGAGTTAAATGAAATGAATAACAATGTAGAAGTGAATCTTTTTATTAACTCAAGTGACATTGTACCAGTATTTCCTTATGAATATGCAATTGTTCCTGAATCAGAATCTGTTTTGAAGGCTTCAACAGCTAACCCATACGCACCTTTAACAAAGTATTACTTTCAAATTGACACTTGCGATGCATTTGACAGTCCGGTAATGGTAGAGGAAATTATTGAGAGTAATGGAGGGGTAATTGAATGGAATCCCTCAGAATCAAATTTATTGAGTGGATTTTATTCAAAATTCTCTAATTCAAGAGACCTGGATAATCCTCAAGTCTTTTTTTGGCGAGTAAGTTCAGATTCAAGTTTAAATAACGGGTTTTTATGGAAAGAGAGTACTTTTCAATCTGTTTCAGATAAATCAGGATGGGGACAAGCTCATTTTCATCAATTTAAGGATAATGAATATAATTTTATTGATTACAAATATGTCAATCGAACAACTGATTTTATAAAGCAATCTAAAATATTAAAAGCAAAAACACATTTAAGTGCGGGGTTATACATGGAAGAAATAAAATATGAAATTGATGGCGCTATTCAATGTTTTACTTCTAGTCATTGGGATAAAATGTTTTTTGTAGCCGTTATCGATAATAAAACATTACAACCCTGGCATGCTCAAGATCATGGTGATTATGGTCATTTAAATTTCGTTGACGATAAGGTCATATCGGGTTGGAGTGAATATAATTTTTATTTTAAAAATGATATTCTTTCAGAAACGGACAAATTAATAAATTTTGTAAACGAAATTCCAGATAGTAACTATGTGCTGTTTTATTCTTTTAATGGTAATTATTGTCAGAGTGGTTTTACTAATTCTTTGTCTTATGAAAATATGTTTAAAGAAATAGGAGCAAATGTTGATTCTTTAAAAAATTACCCTAACAATTATCCCTATATTCTTTTCTTTAAAAAAGGAGATTCCGGTTCTGTTATTGAGAGTTTTTCACCTGATGGAGAGGATTTTATAACGCTAACGGCTGAAATGGAAAATTATTGGTACAACGGAACAATTGAAAGCTCGGTGATTGGCCCAAGTTCAAAATGGGGTTCTTTTCATTGGGACATTTCATCAAGGGAACCTGGCAATACTCAGGATACGGGTAACGTAAGTATTTATGGAATTGATTATAATGGTGGTGAACATTTATTAATTGAAGGTTTGTCCGGAACAGGTGATTTGTACGGTTTAGAGGATTCTATTGATGCTTCATTGTATCCTTATTTAAAATTAAAATCTTTTTTTGCGGATGATTTGAACAGAACACCTGATGATTTAATACGATGGCAGGTAACCTATGACGAAATTCCTGAGGCAGCGATTAACTCACTAAAAATGGTTGGATATGAGCTAATGGATTCGGTTCAGCAAGGCGAAAATCTTCAATTAATTATAGCTGTTGAAAACATAACAAATATTCATATGGATTCGCTTCAGGTTAGTTATAAAGTAATCGATCATGAGTATGCCAATTACCCTTTTACTTATACTTTAAAGGCGCCGCTGAATCCTCATGAAGTTATATTTGACACAATTGTTGTTCCAACATCAACACTTATCTCAGACAATAAATTATGGTATGAAATTAATCCTTTTGTTGGTCCGGTACCCTGGCAATTAGAGCAATACCATTTTAACAATTTGTACTCACATGATTTTACTGTATATGGGGATGAAATAAACCCTATACTGGATATCACTTTTGATGGAGTGCATATTTTAGATGGAGATATCGTTAGTCCTAATGCTAATATTGTAATAACATTGGATGATGAAAATCAATATTTAATTTTAGATGATGAATCTCTTGTTCAGGTCTTTATTAATTATCCAAATTCAACCTATAGAGATTCATTAGTTTTAATCGATCCTTCTGAATATGTCTTTAGATCTGCGGATCTTCCTAAAAATAAATGTACCATAGAATATCAGGGTGATTTTAAAACTGACGGAATTTATGATTTAAGAATAATGGCAAAGGATAAATCAAGTAATATTTCCGGAAGCGGGGATGGGACATATGATCAAAGGGTTTCATTTGAAATTATGACAGAATCAAGTATCACTCAATTAATTAATTATCCCAATCCATTTTCTACTTCAACTCGCTTTGTTTTTACTTTAACCGGGTCAGAGTTGCCTGATAATATTTTAATTCAGATTATGACAATTACAGGTAAGGTTGTAAAAGAGATCACTCAGGATGAATTAGGTCCAATTCGTATCGGTAGAAATATAACCGAATATGAATGGGATGGAACAGATAAATATGGTGATAAACTTGCTAATGGAGTATATTTATACAGAGTTAAAGTTGAAAAGGACGGTTCAGCTTTAAAGGAAAGAGAAGTTACCATTTCTTCTTCTGAGGGTACAAATTCTCTCTCCAACCAGTTTTTCAAAAAGGGAATTGGTAAAATGTATATTTTACGATAAAAAACTATTTGCTCTCTACAAATAAGTCACTGTCTAATGCTTTTTGATAAGCTTTGTCAGAATCTTCGGGTAAAATTTCATCGAACCCTTTTATTTCTAATTTAATCTCCTTAGGTACCGAGGCTATTTTAAAATCATCAATAATTTCTTTAACATCATCATCAATTCTTACATTATTAGTAGCATCAATAATTACATGAGCTTGATCTGGAATAGACTTAAGTGTTTTCAACATAGCCGCTTTATTTAAGAAGGTTACGTTTTCTGATAAACGCAACGTTATGGGTGCTCCCTTTTCTTGGTCTTCTGGTTTCCAGAAATAGGGTGTTCTGAAGTTGTTAAATAGAATGATAAAAATAGCTATTGCCAATCCAATACTAATTCCCCAAAGCATATCAACATAATAGATAATAAGAAGAGTAACAATAAATGGTGCAAATTGCCTAATCCCTTTTGCCCACATCTCTTTAAATTTAGAGGGGTGAGCCAGTTTGTATCCAACCATGAGTAGTATTGCGGCTAAACTTGCAATAGGTAGTTTATTTAATAAGCTTGGGAAAAGAACTAAACTAGCCAATACAAAAAAACCATGCATGATAGCTGATAATTTAGTTTTTCCTCCTGATTGAATATTCGCTGAAGACCTTACAATAACTTGAGTAACTGGAAGACCACCAATTAAACCACAAATTATGTTTCCAACACCTTGTGCTTTTAATTCTTTATTGGGATCGGAGATTCTTTTATCCGGGTCTAATTTATCAGTAGCCTCCAGGCAAAGTAAGGTTTCTAAACTTGCTACTAAAGCAATAACAGCTCCAATAACATAGACCTGAGGATTCGTTAGAGCTTCAGAGAAGTTTGGTAAAGCAAAAAATCCTTTAAATTCCTTTAAGCTTTCAGCAACTGGTAATGAAACGAGGTTAGAATCAGTCAATGCCAATTTTGAACCCATACTCAAAAGTATTTCATTCAAAGCGATACCTAATATAACAACTACCAAAGGACCCTGAATCAATGAAAAGATCTTATTTTTTTTCATAAATGGGCGTTCCCAAAGTGCAAGAATTCCAACGGAAAGCAAACAAATCAGAATTGCTCCTGGAGCAATTTTTGTTGAAATTTCAGAAAAATTAAAGACTATCTCAGTGAGTGTTGTGTCACTTTTGATTCCAATTATATTGGGCATTTGTTTCATGAAGATAGTTACTCCAATACCTCCCAACATTCCTAAAATCACCGAATTTGGGAAATAGTATAGAACTACACCACCTTTTAGGAAACCAAGTATCAGTTGAATGGTTCCTCCAATCACAACGGCAACCAAGAACAATTCGAAGCCCCCCCCTTCTAAACCTCCTAAATCCATAATTGCAGTAGCTACTATTGATGCCAATCCTGCTGCAGGACCAGAAACCCCTAAAGGAGAGTTACTCAAAGAACCAACAACAATACCACCAATAATACCAGCAATAATACCGGACAATGGAGGAGCTCCGGAAGCTACTGCGATACCAAGACACAAGGGTACTGCAACTAGGAAAACTATTATTGAGGCAGGGAAATCTTTTTTGAAATGCTTGAACATAGAGTTAGCCATGATTATACGGTGATTTTTTTCAGCTTTAAATTTAAAAAAAAAAGCATTTTTTAAAAAAAGTAAAAGCCAATTAATTTGTTAAATTCCACTTTAAACCAAATCGAAGAAATGAATTGGTGATTGGATAATTTTCTCCAATGAATAAATCTCTGTTGAGTGTATAAAATGTGTTGTCATATTTAATGTAAAGATCAGCAGGGCCTAATCTTGATGCCAGGAAAAAGTCAACTACAGGAGTGCCGCCTACATTTTTTTTTCCAAGATAATAGTGGCGAATGGCCGGATTGTAATTTAATCCGACATATTTGCTAAAGAAATTTATGGTCGAGCCCATGTTAAAAGGAACTTTTCTCAATTTAAATTCATAAACAATACTGGACCTGGTATAAAAAGAAGGTACTCTGATCAAATTTGATGTAGAATATTGGTAGCCTAAACCACTATACAATTTGATGTGTTTCGTTCCCCATTGTTTTTTTAACGAAATTCTTCCTGCTGTTATATTTTCGTTGTTTTGATTTGGTAGACTGTTTTCATCCAGGTAAATATAATTTGATACATTTTGAACTTCAAGCTTAACGATGCTACTGAATTTTGCAAGGTTTAATTGGGCATCAAACGTAATTTTTTGGGTTGGATTAAAATCGTTATTCCATTTAAAGTGATTGCCAAAATAATTTAGAAATAAATATGAAGGAAGCAGGCTGCTAAAATCAACTTGAACAAACAAACTGGACACGTATTGAATTGTATCAATAGTTTCTTTTTTGAACATTAAATTAGTACTTCCCTTAATGGAATAGTTTCCTTTCCATGCATTTTCAAAGTGATATTTACCTTGTAAATAAAACGGTAATCCATTATTAAAGTTCATATTTAGTTTACTCAATACGTATGAGTTGTTTAGTATACTTTTATCATTAATTTCTTTTCGAACTCCAAGATTCAGTATGGATTTTCCATTGTTCAGGTTGTCTAATACAAGAATAGGTTCGAGAATCAGTTTTCTAAACCCGATGGAGTCAAATGTTTCTGTAGTATCGAGGTAAGTATTTGAAAAAAAATTCGCATCTATATCCTCTTCAATTAATTCAAAGTTATATTTATGTTCTTCATATTCAGAGGTAACAAAGAATCTTGCGAAAGAATTTATGCCTACTTCCTGAAGAATCGAAGTTTTTTGAATGAAAATAGAATTGGAGGCAGAATTTAAATTAGAATTTAATGTTGTTGCATTGAATTCGTCAAGATAAATTATCAAATCAGAATTATTAAAACCACCATTTTCGTTTAGTTCAGCTTGATTCCTAAAATAGCTAAAAGTTACCTTGTAGTTTTTGTGAAAAGGTAGTTCGGAGCCAATCGAAAAGTTAAATCTTTTCCCTTTGGAATTTGAGTAAACACTATTTTGAAAATTTCTATTCAATTCGGCTGATAATTTCGACTTCCCAATCATTCTATCAAATCGACCATTAAACCAATTTGCAGTTGTATAAGCATGATCATATTTTGCAGAAAAAGAGGGGATAGTATCTGTTTTAAATTCAATTTTATTGTACGCCTGCATTACATTTTTTGAAATCCAGCCATTGTCTTCCAAATTGAGTAGTATTGGAAACTTGTACAATCCAGAGCCAACAGAAAAGAATGATGGAGTAAACATATCTTCCTCAGGGTCCAATAAAGTTGAACTTACTAACAATGTGTCGACATATTTTAGTATGTTGGGTTTGCTGAGGACAATTGTTTTAACTTCTACAACTTCTTTGGCAGTTGTATCGATATTTCCAAAACTAATTTTGGAAACGAAAAAAAGTAATATGAATACTAATGTTCTAAGCACTAAAATAATTGTGGACAAATGTTTTTCTTGACTATTTTCTGGGTTTCCATTCAATTTCATCTGCACCCAGGTCTTTGCTAAGTTTTCTTCCCAATATGAATAAGTAGTCTGAGAGACGATTTAAATATTTTATAATAACAGGCGAAATTTCCCAATTTTCACTTAATCTAACAACTTTTCTTTCTGCTCGCCTACATACGCATCGAGCAATATGAGTATAGGAAACAAGAGTATGTCCACCTGGTAAGATAAAAGCATTCATTCTTGTGAGTTGATTGTCCATTTTATCAATTTCGATTTCGAGTCTCTGAACATCTTTTTCGTAAATTTCAGGTAGTTTTATTCTGTTTTTCTTTTTATCATTAGCAAGATGAGAACTGATTGTAAAAAGCCTATCCTGAATTTCAATAAGTTCTTCTAAAAGTGGTCGTTTCCAAACCTGGTCTCTTATTAAACCGATGTATGAATTCAGTTCATCAATTGTTCCGTATGATTCTATTTGCAGCTCTGCTTTTGAGATTCTTGAACCGCCTAAAAGGGAAGTTTCTCCTAAATCTCCTGTTTTCGTGTACACCTTCATTTCTCTAAGGTAAAAATTGAGCTTCATATTTAAGTTAATTTGTAGTCATATTTATTTGGGAGCAACAATAAAAGGTTATGAAATTAATAGAATTTCATACTTAATTTTGTCTTTTTTTTTTCGGTTTTTTTAATTTTATATACATATTTACTTTTTTCGTCGTGAATAATATGTTTTTTATCTAAAATTCTCGGAACCCTTTGTTTCAAAAATCGTATCATTGCACCGTTACAATAAAACCAAATCGAAATGAAAAGATCCTTACTCTTAAAAATTTATTCTTTACTTCTCATAACTGTATTTTTTAACACAATTGTTTTAGGTCAATGTCCTGTAGATTTTTCATATCAAAAAGATGCTTATGATTATAAAAAAGTAACCTTTACAGTAGATACTCAACAAGTAGAAGGGTTCGAATTTTTTGAATGGGTTTTTGATAATTTAGGTAATGATACCGAAAGGTTACATCTCGATTATAATTTTCCTCAAGATGGGTTTTATGAAGTTAAGTTTATTTTTTTTACTCACAATGGTTGTAGTGATACGATAATAAAAAATATAGAAGTTAGGCCTCAGGAGCGAGATTGCTTTGCAGATTTTCAATACAATGAAAATCCATCAAATTCGAAACATTTATTCTTTATAGACAGTTCATCTGCCTCTTCAGGTATTGATTCACTTAAGTGGCTGTTTGGTGCGGGTGTTCAAAAATATGGCCAACAGACAGATCATGTTTTTCCGGGACCGGGATCCTATAATGTTTGCCTTCAAATGACAGCTAACGATGGGTGCCACAAAGAAAAGTGTAAAGCTATTCAAATACTTGAAGATGGCGAGGGTAATGAGGAGCAATGTAAAGCAGAGTTTGAATTTGATGCGGATTCGAATGTGTTCAGGAAATACGATTTTACAGATAAATCAGTNTCCAGTTCGGGTAATATTGTTTCTTATCATTGGGATTTTGGAGATGGNGGTNCTTCATTAGTTCAAAATCCTACTCATACNTATCAATATGGAGGCCAGAAGGTTGTTCGGTTGATAATATCCACGTATGAAAATTGTTTGGATACAGCATATGAGTACATTCAGGTTCCTTATGATATTGATGGTGGTGAAGAGTGTAAAGCAGAGTTTGAATTTGATGCGGATTCGAATGTGTTCAGGAAATACGATTTTACAGATAAATCAGTGTCCAGTTCGGGTAATATTGTTTCTTATCATTGGGATTTTGGAGATGGAGGTACTTCATTAGTTCAAAATCCTACTCATACATATCAATATGGAGGCCAAAAGGTTGTTCGGTTGATAATATCCACATATAACAATTGTTTAGATACAGCCTATGAGTACATTCAGGTTGCTGATGAAGAGGAAGAAGATTGGTGTGCGGCTGATTTCACATATGATCAAGACTCCGTTGACTCAAAAAAATATACATTTTCGGATCAATCTGTATTAGGCAATTCAAATATGGTCTCATGGCAGTGGGATTTTGGTGATGGGGGAAGTTCATTTTTACAAAATCCATCACATTATTATCAAAATAGTGGGACATACTCAGTTTGTTTGATTATTTCTACAGTTTATAATTGCTCAGACACTATTTGTAAGACTATTCAAGTTGATTATCAACCGCCTTCAGATTGTCAGGCTGATTTTTCTTTTGATGAGGATTCAAATAGTGTAAATAAATATAATTTCAATGATAATTCATCAACTGGTAGTGGAAACATTGTTTCATGGCAGTGGGATTTTGGAGCCGGAAATCTTTCTGATTTACAAAATCCATCTAATTACTATTTTAATAGTGGCTCGTATCCAGTTTGTTTAGTAATATTTACTGATTTAGGTTGTACAGATACAATTTGTGACACATTGCAAGTGTATATAGAAGAGGAAGAAACTGATGATTGTGCTGCAAAATTTTCAGATTCTGTGGATCAAAATGACTCTACTATTATAAATTTTGTTTCTACATCTACGGCAACTGATTCAATTGTAAAATATTTTTGGATTTTGAATCAAAGTGTGGAAAGTGAAGAGCCTGAATATCAGTATCAATTTGGTTCAGTTGGTAACCATCAACTTTGTTTAGGTATAGAGACAGAAAATGGATGTAAGGATACTTTATGTATTCCAATAAGTGTTGATGCTGACACTTCGAATAATCATGATGATCATCATGAGAATTTATTACCTATTCAAGGTTGTTTGGCTTCAATTTGGGCTGATAAGAATCCGGGTAATTCATTTAAATATTCTTTTAGCTCTGAATCTGCTTCAGCTTCAGGAGCTACTTTATCTAATAGTTGGGATATAAACGACTACACTTATACAAGTGAAACGGTTGGTGTAGAATTTCATTCTCCCGGAGATAAAAGGATTAAACTATCTGTTACTGGTGAGGGATGTAACAGTCAGGTAGAATTAAAAGTGCCTGTTGGGTTACAAAATTCATGTGCAGTTGCTTTTACCTTTGTTGTTGATTCTTCAAATCAGAACAGGGTTCAGTTTGCATTGTCCGGAACAACAAATTTAACCGGAGGATTTTGGCAATTTGGAGATGGGTTTCAATCTGATGAAATGTATCCGATTCATGAGTTTCCTGGTCCCGGAATTTATAATGTTTGCGTAACAGCATACGATTCAATTAGTGGGTGTCAAACTCAATTCTGTAAGCCTATAGAAATTGTTGGTGAAAATAATCAAGCCAATTGCTTCGCCAATTATGATTATCAAATTGATGGTGATACAGTTACTTTTACAAATAAGTCGCAAGGAAATTACACAGACATTCATTATGTTTTTGGTGACGGCACACATTCTGATGAGGAAAACCCTATCAAGAACTATAGTGAGTCTGGTACATATCAGGTTTGTGTTAATCTTTTTGATAGTATTACGGGATGTATATCAGAATATTGTCAAGCAATTACTGTTTTAGAGGATTCTAATGATGTTTATTGTCATGCAGATTTCAATTTTTTTCCAATCGGACCAAAAAAGTTTGTTTTTGCCAATCAATCGAATGGTAATTTTACAGATGTTAAATGGGAATTTAATGGGGGAGAAAACATAGTAAGAACTTATGAGGCGGAATTTGAATTTCCTTCATCTGGACATTTTGAGGTTTGTTTAAGCATTTTTGATTCTGTTTCTGGATGTTTTAATACAATATGTAAAATGGTAGATGTTATTGATACTAATGATGCGAATTGTCGAGCTGAATTTGATTTCTTCAAAGAAGAAAATGGTAAGGTAATATTCAATTCTAAAGCTGTTGGGTCATATACCAATGTTCATTTCTCTCTTGGGGATGGAATGCACAACGATGAAGAGCAATTNAGNCATCAATATCAAAATTCNGGTCATTATGAAGTTTGNATGTCTNTTTATGATTCANTTTCAGGTTGTCAAGATCAATTNTGTAAAATAGTTGGTGTTAATCTTGATACTGGNTCAGTATTTTGTGAAGCAAAAATGGACTTTTATTTTGATGATAATGGACTTNTTNACGTTGAAAATNTCTCAGTTGGTNCATNTACAAGTGTGCATTGGGATTTTGGTGATGGATATCACTCAAATGCTAATAGTACATCACATGAATTTTCAAATTCAGGATTCTATGNAATATGTTTAAATATTTTTGATTCANTTTCNGGNTGNNATGCATCCTGGTGTGACGANGTAAATATCCAGTTAGACTCCCTGGATAATAATTGTGCTGCTGATTTCAAGTTTATGGTATTGCACGATAAAGTGTTTTTTGAGAATACTTCATTGGCTAGCACTACTAACGCTCATTGGAAATTTGGTGATTGGAAATTTTCAAATGACTTGAATCCGAATCATATATATAATAACTCAGGGGTATATGAAGTTTGTTTAGATGTTTGGGATAGTATTACAGGGTGTCAGGATAATATTTGTAAAGAAGTAATTATTTTAAAAGATACATCCGATGCTTTGTGTGATGCTAAGTTTGATAAAATTCAACTTGTAAATAGTGAGATTAAATTTCAAAATGTTTCAATTGGAGACTTTACAAATGTCCATTGGGATTTAGGTAATGGTGTTTTTTCGCACCACAATGATCCAATAGGGAATTATCCTGATGAAGGTGTTTATGTTGTTTCTCTNATGATTTGGGATAGTATTTCAGGTTGTCAGTCATCGTATAGTGAAGAAGTTGTAATTTCTGAAAATTCTAATCAAGTTGAATGCCATGCTAAGTTTGAATACTTTCCAATAAATGATTCATTGGTTAAATTTAAGAGTGTCTCCCAGGGNTCTTACTCAAATAGTCGATGGGACTTTGGTGATGGAACTTTTGAAGAGGATGAAGATGATGTTACTCATGTATTTTCAAATGGAGGATTTTACAATGTGTGTTTTGCCATTTATGACTCAATTTCAGGTTGTCATGATTATGTTTGCGATTATGTAGAATTATTTTTAGATACTACTACAACCGATTGTCGTGCTGAATTTGATTTTTGCCCAACCTCTGCTACTGAAATAGTATTTAATAATATTTCAACGGGTCAATTCACCAATTCCTACTGGAAATTTANTGATGGCTCTACAAGTTATCAAATGAATCCTGCTTATGATTTTAAAGGGAGTGGATTGTTTGGTGCCTGTTTAACTGTATTTGACTCTATTTCGAAATGTCAGGATGAGTTTTGTGTTGATATTCCGGTTATTCATGACACAACAGTTTATTGCGATGCCCATTTCGAATACTTCGTTAATGGAAAAACAGTAAAGTTAGATCCTGAAATAAAAGGAGATATTACGGGTTGGATTTGGGATTTTAATGATGGGTTTAATTCGAATGACTCTTTTCCTCAGTATACTTATGAAAATGATGGTGTGTACGAGGTTTGTTTAACCGTATTCGATTCTGTTTCTCAGTGTTTTAATACGTATTGTGAATTTATTTCAATAATTACGGATTTAGATGATATTGATGAGTATGTTGAAGCAGACTTTTCTTATTACCTGGATCCAATGGATGGTAAAGTCCATTTTAAAGATGAATCTGTAGGAAATCCTACTTCGTGGTATTGGGATTTTGGAGATGCAGATTCAGCTGGAGTTGAGCAGAACCCCGCTTATGAATATTCAGATGATGGTTTTTATGAGGTGTGTTTAACTGTTAAAAACGGGAATGGTGGTCAGGAGACTAAGTGTCAGATAATTACCGTTGGTGATGCATCAAATGCATGTTTCGCAAAATTTGATTACTATGCAAATGCAGTCACTGCAACTGCTCATTTTGATAACAGATCGTTAGGGAAAATTTCTGATTATAAATGGGATTTTGGAGATTCTATAACTTCAATTCAATATCAACCGTCTCATACGTNTGCTGATACGGGTTATTATGCCACATGTTTAACAGTAAGTAATGACTCGGGTTGTATTAGAACTTTCTGTAAAGAAATTAGAGTGGGTAATGCTCTTGAAAATAAATGTTTAATAGGTTGTGTATGGCCTGGAGATGCAAACCTGGATTTAGAGGCGAATCATTATGATATTCTTCCAATAGGTATTCATTATGGTGAAATGGGTCCTAAAAGAATTGCTGTTTCTTCAGATTGGAGAGGATATGAATCTCAAGACTGGTCCAAGCAGCTTTGGGGAGATGTTAACAATAAACATGGTGATGCAAATGGTGATGGAATTATAAATATTGACGACATTTTAATTGTTCAGGACAACTTCGCGTATTCGCATCCTTGGCAGCCTCGNGCAAACACTACTAATCAGCTAGCTATCGATTGGGATGTTGATGATATTGATGTTGGAGAGACTGCTGTACTAACTGTTTCTATTCCAGATACTATTGATGTTTCCATGTATGGATTAGGCTTTGAAATTGATTTAGATCCAGTTGTTTTTGATTTCGGGACTTTAGAATTTGATTTTTCTGATTCCTGGTTAGGAAATGAAGACGATGATTTAATCACCTTCGGATTCTATGACGAAAATCAAGGTCAAATTTACATTGCAGAGACCAGAAACGATCATCAAGAATTAACTGGAAATGGAGAATTGGTGAAAATTTATGTAACTNCCAAAGCCAACTCATCAAATACCGGTGCGATACTAACCACTGAAGGTGGAGTTACTGCTCAAGGAGATACAGTAGAATTTAATGGAGGTGAAGATGGAACGAATGTTAATAGTATTGATGAAAGGGATGATTATCTTGTTAAAGATTTAGTTGTATTCCCTAATCCTACTTCAGACAATGTGACTTACAGTTTACCAACCGGACTGGTATCTACTGATTATATTATAGAAATATTTGATAATGTAGGAGCCTTAATATATTCGACAAAAAGATCAGAAGGAGGAACTGTAATACAAAGTTTCAAAGAATATAATTCCGGCATATATACTNTTAAAGTAACCAATAATAAGGTGCAGTATATGCAGAAGATTATTGTTACGAAATAAATTAGTNTTTAAGCATAAAGCCCCTTGTCGTTAGATGAGGGGCTTTTTATTTTTTAACAGGCAGATAGGTGTTAATTTAAACCGATTTCTTGATGAACTTCATCCAGTGCTGCTATGATTTTGTTGGCAGCTTTGTTTAATATTTTGGTAGAATGAGCTAAACTTATGAATCCTACTTCGTATCCGGAAGGTCCTAAATATACTCCTTTATCCAATAGTTTTTTAAATATACCTTTGAAATATATTCCTGCATCTTTGTGTATTTGATTTGGTGATTGAATTGCAGTTTCTCTGTCTCCATAAACCATCCAGAAAATAGAACCAATTGTAGCAATATAGATGTTGTATTTTTTTTCAGAAATATGTAATCTTAGTTTAGTTACAAACTTTTGTGTTCTTTCTTCCTGACTTTTGTAAAAATCGGGTTTAGACAAAATGCTAAGTGCAGCTTTTCCCGCGCTCATAGCGACCGGATTGCCACTTAAAGTCCCTGCNTGATATACATCACCATCTGGAGCAATTGAACTCATTATTTTAGCCGAACCGCCGTAACAACCAACAGGCATTCCTCCTCCCATTATTTTGCCGTAAGTTATAATGTCCGGTTGAATATCATAGTAACCTGCAGCACCATCAAATCCAACTCTAAATCCAGAAATTACTTCATCAAAAATGATTAAAGCACCATTNTTATGAGCAGTATCTTTTAAAAATTGAAGGTATTCTTTTTGTTGTAATAATAAACCATTATTCGCAGGTATGGGTTCAACAATTATGCAGGCAATTTCATCTTTGTATTTTTTGAAGGCTTGTTCAACAGCTTCTTTATTATTCAAGGGTAAAACCAATGTTTCTTTTACGAAAGAATCAGGAATTCCAGCTGAAGAAGATGAACCAAAAGTAACTAAACCACTTCCTGCTTTAACTAATAAATGATCAACATGACCATGGTAACATCCTTCAAATTTTATGATTTTTTCTCTTTTAGTATATCCTCTGGCAAGTCGAACAGCGCTCATTACTGCTTCAGTACCAGAACTTACAAAACGTATTTTTTCTATGTATTTATTGTTGTTTATAATGAGCTCAGCCAGCTCATTTTCCTGCACAGTCGGGGCTCCAAATGATAAACCATTTTTAGAAGCTTTTACGACTGATTTTCTGATTTTGGGATGATTATGCCCTAGAATCAGAGGACCCCATGATGCACAAAAATCAATGAATTTATTGTCATCAACATCAGTAATGTATGCTCCATTTCCTTTTTTTATAAATAGAGGGGTTCCATCAACACTTTTAAATGCTCGTACGGGTGAATTCACTCCTCCGGGGAAGTATTGAGAGGACGTATGGTATAATTCGTTTGATTTTTTCTGATTCATTATGGTTTTGTTTTATAGTGAGAATTGTAATATAGGGTTTGTATGTTTTTCTTTACCTATAGTTGTTTCTCCCATATGTCCTGCATATACTTTATAATTGTCTGGTAAAACAAAGAGCTTTTTTTGAATACTCTGAGCGAGTGTTTCTAAATCACCACCAGGTAAATCGTACCTCCCAAAACTTCCTTGAAATAGAACATCTCCGTTAATAATAAATTTTTCGTCATGGTTCACGAATGCTATATGGCCTGGAGAATGCCCGGGAACAAAAATCACCTCGAGTTTTGAATTTCCAAATTCTATCTTATCTCCTTCACTGAGATAAATTTCAATTTCAGGTGATAAATCCCCGTTAATTCCGTACTGAGAACCCCACTGAGAACTTCCTTTTAGTACAGGTNTTTCAAGTTTATTAGCAGCTAATTTAAGTTGATAGTTATTAGAAATAATATAGTTTCCTAAAACATGATCAATATGGCAGTGAGTATTTAAAAGTTGAACAGGGATTAGCTCATTTTCCTCTATAAAATTGATGAGATTTGTTTTTTCATTTCTATCATAGCAACCAGGATCAATTACAACACATTCTTTTGTTTCATCGAAAAGAATATAAGTGTTTTCTTGAAAAGGGTTAAATGTGAATTTTTTAATAGTAATCATAGCACAAAGTTAATGCTTAATTACCCTGTAAGGTAATAAGAATTATAAATCTTATTTATTACATTAGAATCGAAATGTATCGAATACTCATTTACATAATTTTTATTTACTATTTTTTTTCTATGTCTGTTTCGGCTCAATTTTATAATGGAACAAAGATGGAATTTGGGAAAAACAGGATTCAATATTCCGATTATTTTTGGAGTCACTATAAATATGAGAAGTTCAACATATATTTTTTTGAGGAGGGGAAGAATTTAGCGGATTATGTAGCCAGATCCGCCCATTTACAACTTAGCGAACTGGAGCTTCAATTTGAATATAAATTACAAGAAAAGATCCAATTTATCATTTACAATACTCAAAATCAGTCACGAGAGAGCAATATAGGTAATTATCCAGATGAAGNGATTAATCCTGGCGGATTTGCCCGCATCGTTGGGAATAAGGTCTTTTTGTTTTTTGATGGTAATCATGAGAATTTTGATAGGCAGATAAGGAGTGGTGTAGCAAGAATGTTGATTGATGAAATTCTCTATGGTGATGGTTTTTCGGATGAAATAAAAAATGAAGCATTTTTAAACTTTCCAGATTGGTATTACGAAGGATTAATTGCTTATTTATCAGATAAGTGGAGTGTTAAGATAGAGGGAGAAGTGAAGTCTTCTTTTAATGCAGGAGATTTTCAAAATTTTAATTGGTTAAAGGGACAAAAAGCGCTTTTGGCCGGACAGTCTATTTGGTATTTTATTGCAGACAAATATGGAGAAGATGCAGTAGTAAATGTTCTATATATGTCTAAGATTCATCGTAATTTCTCAGATGGAATACTCTTTATTTTGGGTGTGAGTTTTGAAAATTTAATATCAGACTGGAATACATTTTTTAAATCTCGTTTCATCAATGATAATAGAACGAAATTGCCTGTGGATAGCAATAATGTTGGAAAAGGAAAATTAAAAAAAAGGGTGTTTTACCAAAGGTTGGTTGTAAACAAAAAAAGTGATTTTGTTGCTTATACGACTAATGATTTGAGTCAGCATAGGGTCTATATTTGCAATATATTTAACAAAAGAAAAAAGTGTATTTTACGTTTAGGTCAGAAAATNGACCTTTTACCAGATNATTCTTTTCCTGTTTTAGCATGGCANTCAAAAGGNGATATNTTGAGTGTTTTTTATGAATTTAAAGGGGAAATGAATTGGATGACATACAATGTAAGAACTAAAGAAAAAACAAAAACAAAATTATTTCAAATAGAAAAGATTTTAGAAGCAAATTATTCTGAATCGGGAAGAAAAATTGTCCTTTCAGCAGTAGTTGATGGAAAAACGGACATTTTTGTCTTGGATGTGATGAGTCGAGCAAAGGAACAAATAACCAATGACTTTTATGATGATAGAGCTCCCGTTTTTTTAAATAATGATCAACTAATTGTTTTTTCAAGCAATCGTCAAAATGATTCAATGTCTGTAGATGGCGGTAAAAACTTAGTTTATAAGCATTCACTGGATGTTTTTGCATACAATTATTCAAAAAAAACAAATTTTAAATTCATACCTCAAGTATTATTTCGGTTAACGGGTACCCCGGATGTTAATGAACGAATCCCCATATCTACNGGTTGGAACACTATTCAATATCTANGTGACCAGAATGGAATTATAAATCAATGGGAGGCAAAAATAGATAGTACTATTGCTTTTGTTGATACGAGTATTCATTATAGGTTTTATACCAAAAAGCGTCCTTTGACAAACTACAACTCTAACATTCTATACCATTCTACGAATGGAAATCAGGTCACCAGAATTTTCAANCCTTCGANAAAAAATNTTTTTAGTNTTTCAGGATTAGAATTTGAAACAAAAAAAATAACATNAACTGATTATNTAAAGACTAAGTNAAAAGTTAACTTNACAAATCCGAATAAGGANAGCAATCAAATCATTAAGATATTTACGATAGATAGTATAATACAAAAAATGAGATTAGACAATGATTTTTTGTACACAGACTACTATGTTTTTGAGGATGAAGTAGATGACGGTCATGTTGACTCCATAGTGAAAGTTATTAAGCCAAGGTTAAATAACGTATTTAAACCTCTTGCAACAAATGTATTTCCATCTTCTGATTCATTAGCACCAAAAGTAAAACAGCGTAATTATGAGCTTGTTTTCAGGACAGCCGACATTTCCCTGGATATTGATAACCGGTTTTTAAATCCTCAATATCAGAGATATTCTGGCGGGACATCTTATCCGATGCCGGGTATGAACGGTTTTATGAAGTACTCTATGGCAGATTTACTAGAGAATCATTTATTAATAGGTGGATTTAGATTTTCTAATTTTTTTAGTAATGAGTTTTTTTTAAGTTACTTTAATCGTAAAAAAAGGTTGGATAAGCAGTATCTTTTTTACAGAGGAACTCATATAGATTTAGAGGAAACCACTTCGTATCTTAAAAATGTAACTTATGAAGGGATATATAGAATTTCTTATCCTTTTTCTATTGTCGATCGATGGTCAACAACATTTTCATTAAGATATGATCAGTTTATTCCTCTAAGCAAAGATATTGTACTACTTGAAACTCCTGTATTTCATCAATTTTGGCCAAATATAAGAATGGATTACACTTATGATAATACAAGGTCTCTTGGGGTGAATTTATATAGTGGCTTAAGGTTTAAAGTTTTTTCTGAGTTTTATCAAGAAGCTCCTCAACTAAATAATCGAATGGTGACGTTTGGTTCAGATTTCAGATATTACAAAAAAATATATAAGAGTTTAATATGGGCAAATAGAATTGCAGGAGGTTCATCATTGGGTNCTGATAGATTAATGTTTTACATGGGTGGAGTTGATTCTTGGTCAGTTCCAAGGTTTAATTCAAACCTTGCTCCTGGTAAACTATCAAGCAGCAGCGTATATAGTTTTCAAACACTGGCAACCAATATGAGAGGTTTTATTCAAAATGCCAGAAATGGTAGTTCTTTTGTTGCCTTGAACTCTGAAATTAGATGGCCTNTTGTNAAGTTTTTGTTTGCACGTCCTTTTACCTCTGACTTTCTAAATAATTTTCAAATTATAGGATTTGGAGATTTGGGAACAGCATGGTCAGGTAAGAATCCATTTATGGAGTCAAATTCCTTAAATCAGCAAACAATTCCAATAGGGGGAGAAGCCAGAACAGGGGAAGTTTTTTTGAAAACAAATAAAGAGCCAATAATTGGAGGGTATGGGTTTGGTTTACGCACAACAATCATNGGATATTTTATTCGTGCTGATTGGGCTTGGGGAGTTGAAGACGGTATAATACAAAGACGACTTTTTTATTTATCATTGACAACCGATTTTTAAATTATTAACTTGTTTGAATAACTGAATTTTATGAGGATTTTATTTTTGATCTTTAACTTTTTATTCATTTGTGGTTTGAATGCACAATTTAACATTCCTTTAGATAAAAATTCAGCACCTAAAAGCCTATTGAAATCCACTACATTATCATCAGAAACATTTAATTTTAAGGTTTACGGAGAAACTTGGTTTTCTACTGTCGGTGACCTTGTTGAGATTGGAGAAATACTTGCCACTGATGAGGATAATATGTTTTATCTTGTTCCTATATTTCCTGATTCTACAATCATTACAGAATACGATACCCTTAAAAACATGGTTTATCATGCGTGGATACATGGTATGGCTGAAATCATTAATCCTTCCATGACACCTGGCCAATGGATTGATGAATCAGCAGATATAGTTATAGATTCTGTAATGATTCCATCTTTATATTCCAGAAAAACAAATGATTCAATCGTTGACACATTATTTGTTGATTATATAAAACACCAATCTACTTTATATATTCTAGGTGATTTAAATAGTAGTGGTGAGGTTGATTTTGGAAATTTCCCGCATCAAAGGTTATATAAATCTGACCCCTCTACGAATAGATTAGATTCAGGACAAACATATCGGACAGATACAATTTTGTTAACGAATGAAGATACCTCAGGTTGGCCGATAATTGATGTTAATGATAGTGTTATCAGTACACAAAGATACGGCGTGTACGTTAGATTTCAACCTGGATATGAATGGGGTTTAGATGATACATTAGAAAATTTTAATCAGTTTTATTTATTAGTAAGAGAGCAAAGTATGGGAGAAAGTCCCAGGCAAATATGGCCACTTTATTCCGGTTTTTGTTCTTATATTTTANCAAAAGAGGTTCGATATAATATCGATGATTGGGATTTCCTTTTTCCTGGAAATATTCAAGTGGATGTATGGCCTTTTGAACATTTGTTGATATTATATAAACTAACTTCTAATTCTCTTGGTGAGAATTCTGTTTCAGNAAATATACAATTTAANCTTTTTCCGAATCCTGCAGAGGNTTTTCTTACAATTAATTTCACAACAAACAATACACAANCTTCAGAAGTAATTGTTTCCGATATATCAGGTAGAGAAGTTTTTCGAGATGAGGTTTATTCCGTTGCAAAAGTTCAAGATTTTTATACTCTAAATACGAGTGGCTTTAAACCTGGGTTTTATTCCATTTCATTTGGTGGTTTATCCCGTAAGTTTGTTGTTAAGTAATTCTGAACTTAATTAGCTATTAACCACCGACATATTTTTTGATGTCATTCAGCTTAATTAAAGCCTCAAGTGGTGTTAGCTTGTCAACATCTAAATNTTTTATTTCTTCTCTAATTTGTTCTAATATAGGGTCATCCAATTTGAAAAAACTCAGTTGCACTCCTTTTTCATTTTGGTTTTCTTTTAAACTATTTTCTGAGTCCTTATAATTTTTGGAGTTTTTCTTTGTCTCAAGAAGAGTTAAAACCTCATTGGCTCTATTAATAACCAATTTGGGCATCCCCGCAAGTTTGGCAACATGGATTCCAAAAGAATGCTCGCTGCCGCCTTCCACCAATTTTCTCATAAATAAAATTTTATTGTTTACTTCTTTAACAGAGACATTAAAATTTTTGATTCGAGGAAATTGAGCAGTCATTTCATTTAATTCATGATAGTGCGTTGCAAAAAGTGTTTTAACTTTAAACAAAGGATATTGATGAAGATATTCGCTTATTGCCCAAGCTATGGAAACTCCATCGTAAGTGCTGGTGCCTCTTCCTATTTCATCCAGTAAAATNAGACTTCTTTCTGATAGGTTGTTGAGAATATTGGATGTTTCATTCATTTCAACCATGAATGTCGATTCACCAGTTGAAATATTATCAGAAGCACCAACCCTGGTAAAAATCCTGTCTACATAACCAATTCTTGCACTTTTTGCTGGCACAAAACTTCCCATTTGCGCCATTAACGCTATAAGAGCAGTTTGTCTTAAAAGGGCTGACTTACCGGACATGTTTGGCCCTGTTACCATTATAATTTGCTGGGTAGTATTATCCAGGTAAACATTATTACTTACATATTCCTCTCCTGCAGGTAGATTTCTCTCAATAACAGGATGTCTTCCTTCTTCAATATCAACAACCAATGAATTATTGAGACTTGGTTTGCAATAATTGTAGTCTTTTGCAATTTTTGAAAATCCTAGCAGGCAATCCAGTTCCGCAATAGATTTTGCATTGGTTTGCAGTTGATTTATGAATTTGTTAATGTAAGCGATTATTTCTTTGAATATTTGTATCTCTAACGTACTTATTTGCTCTTCTGCGGATAGGATTTTTATTTCTAGTTCCTTCAGTTCTTGAGTGATGTACCGTTCAGCATTTACTAAGGTTTGTTTTCTGGTCCATTCAACTGGCACTTTATCTTTATGCGTATTTCGAACTTCCAGATAATATCCGAAAACATTATTAAATGCAATTTTTAGAGAGGAGATGCCTGTTCGTTTAATTTCTGATTGTTGTAATTCTAAAAGTATATTTTTTCCATTATTGGCGATTTCNCGATATTCATCCAGTTTTTCATTTACTCCATCTGCAATTAATCTCCCTTTTCCTATTACACTGGGGGCATCCGGAAAGATTTCTTTTTCAATTTTATGAGTTACTTCCGGAAGTTCTGAAATCGATTCAATACTATTTTTGATGTTATTATTTGATTCTATAAGTTGAACAATTTTGTTTGTTGCATTGATAGATTCTTTCAAAACAATAAGTTCCTTAGGAGAAACTTTTCCGGCAGATATTTTTGATAGTATTCTTTCTATATCGCCAAATTCTTGTAATCGTTCTCTAANNNTTGTTAANAGTTCCTCCTTATTGCAAAACTCTTCAACAATTGAATTGCGTTGGTTTATTTTTTTTACATCTTTTAATGGGAAAATAATCCACTTTCTCAACATCCTACCGCCCATTGGGGTGATGGTTTTATCTACTACATCCAGAAGAGATCGTCCATCTGAATTGTTGGATGAAAGTAGTTCTAGGTTTTTTATTGTGAAATTATCAAGCCAAACATATTCATCCTGATCTATTCGAGATATACCATTGATATGACTTGTTTTATGATTCAGTGTTTCTTCTAGATAATGCANAATAACTCCAGANGCTGTGATAGCTAGATTCATTTTTTCAATTCCAAAACCTTTTAGAGAATTGGTTTTAAATTGATTTTTTATTTTGTCTTTTGCAAAATCTAAATTGAACACCCATTCATCAAGACCATAGCAATAAAATTTGCTTCCAAAATTTTCTCTGAATAAGCTGTATTTTTGATTGTTGAACAGAATTTCATTTGGAGACAGGTTGTTAAGTATCTTTTTGATGAAATCAAGATTTCCTTCAGAAACAAGAAACTCTCCTGTGGATATATCCAATAAAGCTATTCCTGCCCTTTTTCTCTCATAATGTAAAGCTGCCAGATAATTATTTTCTTTTTTTTCAAGAACCTGATCATGCATAGCAACGCCAGGAGTAACTAAATCAGTTACCCCCCTTTTTACAATTCCTTTTACAGCTTTTGGGTCTTCCAATTGATCACATACTGCAACTCTTAAACCAGCTCTTATTAATTTTGGTAAATAAGTGTCCAGCGAGTGATGAGGAAACCCTGCCAGAGCATCATCAGAACCGCCATTTGATCTTTTTGTTAAAATAATTCCTAATACTTTTGAAGCTTTTCTGGCATCATCATTAAATGTTTCGTAAAAGTCACCAACGCGAAATAAAAGTAGTGTGTCAGGATACTTTGTTTTAATTTCGTTGTATTGACGCATCAAAGGCGTATCTTTGGATTTAGATTTTAATGATTTAGTAGCCACAGATCTGGGATTTAAATAAAGGTACAAAATGAGCATTTGCCATTGTAAAATCTAGTAGTTTAAATATTCACATTTTGTTGAAAACACTATTATGAGAAAGTTGAAATTAGAGGAGTTGAATAGGGTGTCAGTTGCAGAATTTAAAAAGCAGGATAAAGTTCCATTAATAATTGTTTTGGAAAATATTCGAAGTTTAAANAATATAGGAACGNTTTTCAGAACTTGTGACGCTTTTAATGTTGATTCAGTTTATCTTATTGGAATTACTGCTCAACCGCCACACAGGGAGATACAAAAAACAGCTTTGGGTGCTACCGAATCTGTTGAATGGGAATATTTTGAAACTTCTGGCCAAGCTATTAAAATTTTAAAATCCAAAGGGTATAAAATTTTTTCTGTTGAGCAAGCTGAAGGTTCAATGCCTATTCACGAAGTTTCCGACATTACTTGCGAAAAGATGGCGCTTTTTTTGGGAAATGAAATAACTGGAGTAGATCAAACAACGATTGATGCAAGTGATTTTTGTTTGGAAATTCCTCAGTTTGGGACTAAACATTCTTTAAATGTATCTGTTTGTGCAGGAATTGTTATTTGGGAGTGTTTTAACAAATTTAAAAAAGTATAATTCTTTAATTCAACTCAAAAAATAAACAATAAAAAAGCCCTCCGANNNTCGGAGGGCTTTTGTTATATCACGTACTTTTTTTATTTAGCGAATAAGAAATCTACTCTTCTATTTGCTCTTGCTGAATTGCTTAGAGCTATTCCATTACTAGACCCTTCTGATACAGCGGTAAATCTGCCCGCATCAATTCCATAAATCTTTACCAGGTGATCGATGGCAGCCTGTGCTCTTCTTTTTCCTAGTTTCTGATTGAACTCTTTCGGACCGGTAGCATCAGTATGACCAACTACAGTAAGTTTAGCATCTTTATTTGCTTTCAGGAATTTAGCTACTTCAGTTAAAGCAGGGTAGTTGCTATATCCTAAGTTTGTTGAACCTGTTTTGAAGTAAATTGATGGTAATCCAACATCAGCTCCTGATTCAGTGCTTGCTGGCAACCCTGCAACAGCACTTATAGTTTTTCCTGTAATATCTACCTGAGCACCTTCTTCAGTATTCGGTTCAGAATCTTTACAGTCTGGAACATTGTCACCATCACTATCCAAAGCAACTCCATTTTCATCAACCTCAGTACATGCAGATAATCTTTCCTGATCTATATAGTCAGCAACACCATCACCATCTGTGTCCATCGCCATTCCATCTCCTGTAGTTTTTGCACCTGCCGGAGTTTTATTGTCTTTGTCATAAGTATCCATAACACCATCTTGATCTGAATCTTTGAAACCATCAAGAATAGAGTCTACCTGAGCTAATTTATCATGCATCTCAGCTTCAGGTCTGATCCATTTTTTATCAGATAGCTTAAAGTTAAGACCAATAGCAGTATAGCTGTAAAATTCTCCAGCTTCATTACCGATTTGTTTAGCGTCTAATTTGTCTGTATTTANAAAGCCAATTCTTTGATCCAAAAGTAAACCAACTTGTGGAGCCAGTTCATAACCNACNTGAAATCCAAAAGGAATTGAAATTTCTTGGGTTCGATCCGTTTTTTCTCCATTTGTTATGTCATAACCTTCCGCAAAATTAACAGCATCTAATTCAACATCTCCCTGACTTAGACGAAATAATCTGGATCTAAACATTGCAATACCGGCCCCGGCATAACCGCTAAGAGATAATTTAGTTTGTCCTTTGGCTCCGGTAAAGAGTAGATTTGTAAAGTTTACTTTCAAATTTAAACTTGGCTCCAGAATTCCTCCGGTAAACCATTCATAATTTTGACGTTTTACGCCATTTACACCTATACCATAAATCTGTCCTTCTACAGAGAAAGCTGAGTTGATTGTATAACCAATATAACCTCCGCCACCGAATCCGATTTCGTTTCTATATTTTTGAACAGGGTATAAATCATATTGTTTTACGTCAGTAATTGCTGTGGTGGCTCCTATAGAACCTCCCAGATAAACATTTTCCATCCAGATTGGAAGTTCTGCGCTTTCTTCAGGAGTGTCTTGCGCGTTAACAACACCAGCAGTCAGAGCTAATGCCATACCGCAACTAAATATTGACTTTGTAATTTTCATAACGTGATAAGTATAAGTTCGCTTTTAATTTTTGTGCAATTATAAATAGTTTTTAGTTATTCATCAAAATGTTAAACATTTATTTGATAATTATTTAATTAATAATCAGGTGTTAATACGTCTATTCATCAGAAAAGTTTAGGTTTCTTTTATTTTTTTTACTTTTTCTATGNTTTTTAATTTGGTGAGAAAATAACAGTATGTATTTAAAATGTTCTCATCGCTGCAAATTTCGAACAGTGGTTCCAAAACAAACAATCTCTCTTTTATAAATGGATGAGGAATTTTTAAATTACAATCATTAATCGTTAAATTTCCAAAAATTAATATATCTATATCTATTATTCTTGATTGGTAAGTGTTTCCTGTTTTCTCTTTTCTTCCAAGTTGCTTCTCTATCGATAAACAAACATCTAATGTTTGTTGTGGATTTAATTTAATATTGTAGCTGACCACCAGGTTTAAAAACGAATCAGGACTTTTAAAACCCCAAGCATTTGATTTATAAATTGAGGAAACCAAAATAGGTTCGCCAAATTTTTTTTTGAGAGCATCTAAAGCATTTTTAATATTTTCTAACTTGTTGCCTAAGTTTGTTCCTAAACCTAAGTATACTGTTCTATACATTTCAATAATGCCATTCATGTAATTTTACAACTTACAAATGGTNATTCTAACGTATATTTGANTATTTTCTCAACATGAACTTTTTGAAAAACATACTCTCTACTCTTACGGCAATTGTTATTTTCTCGCTACTCATTCTATTTGTTGCAATCATAATATTGTTAGGAAGTTCTTCTGAAGTAGAAGTTAAAAGCAATTCAATATTACACTTAAAACTAAATAATAGTTTGGTTGANAGACGAAATTCGTCTGAGTTTAATTTTGCTAATTCTGCATCTTGCAGTGCCGGCTTAGTATCTATTCAAAATGCCATTAAATTGGCCGAGGAAGATACTTTAATAAAAGGTATTTTTCTTGAACTTGGAGAGCTTAAAGGTAGTTTAGCGAATGTGTCAAGTTTGAAAAGAAATCTGGAAAGGTTTAAAAAAACAGGTCGTAAAGTTATTGTTTACTCAAATGGATTGTCTCAAATTGGATACTATCTGGCTTCATCAGCCGATTCAATTTTTGTGAGTAATTTGTCAAATATTGAGTGGAAAGGATTAGGAGCTCAATTGATGTATTTTAAATCAATGCTGGATAAAATAGGAGTTGAGGCAGAACCTGTAAGAGCAGGTAAGTTTAAAAGTGCTATAGAACCTTTTATTATGGATTCAATGAGTTCAGAGAATGAACATCAGATTAATGAAATGCTTCATGATATCTGGGATAATATACTTCAGGATGTAAGTAAAGAAAGGGGCATTACGGTTGATAAATTAAATAGCATAGCAAGTGATTTCGGTTATTTGATGTCTGATGAAGCAGTGGAATTAGGTTTTGTAGATGGAGTCAAATATGAAGATGAAATTTACAACTGTTTAGACGTAATTGTGTCTGGAAAGGCCAATTTAATTTCAATACAAACTTACAATGAAGCACATAAAAATATTTCTTTTGAAGAATCAAAAATTATTGTTGTTAATGCGGAAGGGGCAATAGTTGATATTAATGCGGAGTCAGACATATCTAGTGTCAAATATTCAAAAATATTTGATGATATTTTAAAAGATGAAAATGTAAAAGCAGTTGTGTTAAGAATAAATTCCCCTGGTGGGAGTGCATTAGCTTCAGAAAAATTGTGGAGAAAGTTAAAATTAATTAGTTCAAAAATGCCACTTGTTGTCAGTATGGGGAATTATGCCGCTTCAGGAGGATATTACATGGCTTCAGCTGGTGATACAATCTTGGCTGAGAAAAATACAATTACAGGATCAATTGGTGTTTTTGGATTGTTATTTAATGTATCAGAACTTACCAACAAGGTTGGTGTTAAGATTGAAAAGGTTAAAACAAATCAAATGAGTGACTTTCCTTCATTTGATCGAAAGTTATCTAATGAGGAAAGGAATAGAGTGAAAAAGGGTATAACATCAATTTATCAAACTTTTATTAAAAGAGTACAAGATGGAAGATTGTTGAATAAGGGGGATGTCGAGCGTATAGCTGAAGGCAGAGTCTGGACTGGAAGTCAGGCTTTTGAGATTGGATTAGTTGATAAATTAGGAGGTTTGGAGGAATCAATAGATATCGCCGCAAGTTCAGCTAAGGTTAAGGATTATCAGCTCTTACATTTACCNAAAGAAAAAACTCCCTTGGAGGCCCTGGTCAATCACCTGTCAAAGCAAACTGAATTAAGTTTCCCAGCACCTTTTTCACAATACAATTATATGATTCAAAATCCGGAATTCTTCAAGGATTTTTCTAAACCTCAAGCCAGACTCCCATTTGTAATTACAATCGATTAGTATTTTTAAAATAAAGTATATTACTTTAGGTTTTTAATCTAAAANAATGGCAATTTTAAATTCCCTTATAGCCTGGAGGATGAAGAAGCGGATTCATCAGATTGAACTTTTCCTAAAATTCCCTAATGAAGTTCAGAAGGATTGTTTANTAGGTTTGTTNGATAAAGCAAAGAACACAGAATGGGGAAAGTTATATAAGTTTGGTGAAATTGAATCTTATCAGCAATTTAAAGATAGAGTTCCTTTACAAAATTATGAATCTATAAAAAAAGATATTTTTAGAGTTAGAAATGGTGAAAAAAATATTATTTGGCCATCTGATATTAAATGGTTTGCGAAATCATCAGGGACAACTGAGGATAAAAGTAAATTTATACCAGTAAGTGAAGAGTCTTTATTTGACTGTCATTATAAAGGAGGGAAGGATATGCTTTCTATATATTGTAATTGGATACCCGACACAAAAGTTTTTACGGGTAAAACGATTACTATGGGAGGAAGTAGTCAAATGAACCCTAATGTAAAAGGTGCATACACTGGTGACTTGTCGGCAATATTGATTTCAAATTTACCTTTCTGGATTACAAGACAACAAGCTCCCGGCAATGATATTGTTTTAATGGATGAATGGGAAGAGAAAATCGAAAAGATGGCTTTACGGGTAATTGAGCAAAGTATTACATCGGTATCGGGTGTTCCTTCATGGACTCAAATACTTTTTGAACGTGTTTTGGCGAAGACTAAAGCTGCAACACTGAAAGATGTCTGGCCAAACTTCGAATTATATATGCATGGAGCAGTGAGTTTTGATCCTTTTAAGTCTCGTTTTAATGAAATGGCTCCGGGGTTAAATTATTTAGAAACGTATAACGCAAGTGAAGGATTTTTTGGAATTCAATTTGAAAAATCTGTTTCCGATTTTCTATTAATGTTGGATTATGGGATTTTTTATGAATTTGTCCCCAAATCGGACTGGGAAAAAGATGATCCAAAGGTNTTTTCCTTAAATGAAGTTAAATTATTTGAAAAATATGCTTTGATTATTTCAACAAACGCAGGTTTATGGCGTTATCAAATTGGAGATACCATTGAATTTACCTCTCTAAACCCATTCAGATTTAAAATAGTAGGCAGGACGAAGCATTTCATAAATGTTTTTGGAGAAGAACTTATGGTTGATAATGCTATAAAAGCGATAAACATTGCTTGTAATAAAACAGGTGCTGAAATAAATGAATGGACTGCTGCTCCAAGATTATTTAAAAAAGAAAGAAGAGGAGTGCATGAATGGGTAATTGAATTCGAAAAAGAGCCGGATAATTTGAACTATTTTACTCAATTAATTGATAATGCCCTTAAAGATTTAAATTCGGATTACGAAGCAAAGAGATATAACGATATTGTTTTAGGTATGCCAGTTATATCCTCAGTTCCAAAGCGAACATTTTACAAATGGTTAAAGTCAAAAGGAAAGTTAGGTGGTCAACATAAAGTACCAAGATTAAACAATAGTCGACAATATGTTGAGGAAATTTTAAAAATGTCATGATTAGATTTGTGTTTTTATTATTAATTGGGTCTATTATTGGCTCTGACTGGATTCGGACTAAGGATATTGCTGGAGAATTTACTTCTGTTGAAGTAGACGAACATGGTGATGTATATCTTGTGAATAGTGAAAAACAACTTATTAAATTCAATTCACGTCTTGATACATTATATGTATTTAATGAAAAAAGTGCTGAGGTCGAACTTGTTGCGCCTCAGAATGCTTTGAAAATATTAATATTTAACAAATCGCTAAATACAGTTCAATTCTTAGATAAAACACTATCACCATCTGCAGAAGAGCTGAATTTAGATGAAGTTAATATTCCTTTAGTAGAAGCCGTAGGTATTAGTAAGGACAATAATTTTTGGGTTTTTGATCAATACGACCAATCCTTAAAAAAATTTGATACTAAAATGAATATGATTTCAACCTCTGGTAATTTAACGAATATAACAGGGTTAAACTGGTCTCCAACTAAGCTCAAAGAAATTGATAATAAAGTATTTGTTTGTGATTCGTCAAGTGGTATAATGGAATTTGACTTCTTTGGCAGTTATGTGCAAACAATTAATCTTAAGGTAAAAGGTAATTTTTATATTGATCAATCTAATGTGTGGTTTTTGCGCAATGATTCTTTGATTATTCACGATATTTTGCTTCAAGATGAATCAAAATTTAACCTTCCTGAAAAAAATGTAGTCGATTTTGCGTTTTACAAGTATCAATTTTACCTCCTTACACAAGAAAAACTTTATATTTACGCTCTTAGCAAATAAATTTCACTTTTTTCGAAGTGTAATTAGGAACACATACTGAAAATTAAAATATTAGATTATGCAAATTTCTGTTGCAGGTAACATTGGTTCAGGTAAAACTACTTTAACCTCATTGTTAGCAAAGAACTATGATTGGGAAGCTCATTATGAGGATACAGAGGATAATCCTTATCTAAATGATTTTTATGAAGATATGCAAAGGTGGTCATTTAACCTTCAAATTTATTTTCTTCAAAACCGATTCAATAAAATTATGCATTTCCGTGAAAATGGAAAAGATGTTATTATGGATAGAACAATTTATGAGGATGCCTATATTTTTGCTCCTAATTTACATTCCATGAACTTGATGTCTAAAAGAGATTTTGATAATTATATTGAACTTTTTGATTTGACAAATAGTTTGGTTAAAGCACCAGATCTTTTAATTTATTTACGATCAAGTGTACCTAATCTTGTAAATAACATTCAAAAAAGAGGTCGAGAATATGAAACGTCTATTCGTTTGGATTATTTAAACAGACTGAATGAGAGGTATGAAGCCTGGATTAGTCAATATAGTGAAGGTAAATTATTAATTATTGATGTTGACAGTAATCATTTCAATGATAACCCAGAGCATTTAAAGGATGTCTTAAATAAAATCGATCAAGAGATAACTAATTTAAGTTAAAAAAAAGGAGTTTAAAGCTCCTTTTTTAAGTTTAATAAAAAACTTTTTACGTTTTCCAGGGACTCAACAATGTCTACTTCTTTTTTCGTAATTGTTTTTCCTTTTTTTAATTTTTCTTTAGCACCTTGTAAGGTGAATCCTCTTTCTTTTACCAGGTGATAAATCATTTTCAGATTTTCAATATCTTCTTTTGTGAATTGTCGATTTCCTTTTTTATTTTTTTTAGGTTTAAGAATAACAAATTCTTTTTCCCAGAATCTAATTAATGAGGTGTTTACGTCTAATATTTCAGCTGCTTCACCAATTGAGAAATATAGCTTTAATGAATCATAATCTTTGAATCCCACAATTATTTTTTAGAAAACGAATATATAAATTTATCGGGAATAATAGAGTTTGGTAACGAAAGTTCAACTTTAACAACTCAAGCCAATTATTAATTTTAATTTCTAATCCAGGGAGGTCTTAATCTGGCTAGAGATTTTAATCATTTCTTGATATTCCTCGTAATTTAAGTCATTGAAGAAGAAATTCGTAGGATCAATTTTTTTATTATTTCGAATTACTTCATAATGAAGATGAGGACCAGTTGAAGTTCCTGTATTACCTACTTGCCCTATAATATCACCGCGTTTTACTTTTTGACCTTGTGTAACAGAGAAATCATGCATATGAGCATACAAGGTTTTGTATCCAAAACCATGATTAATAATAACGTGCTTTCCATAGCCTGAATAAGATTTTCTTACCCTCTCAACTTTACCATCCCCTGTAGCATAAATATCAGTACCTGTTTTTGCAGTAAAATCTATACCGTAATGCATCTTCGGAACATTGTATACGGGGTGAATTCTCATTCCGAACCCAGACGCTACTCGGATTAAATTACGGTTGTGAATAGGTTGAACAGCGGGTATATGAGAGAGCTTTTTGGAACGTGTATGCGCCAATTTATCAATTCGGTCAAATCCTTTTTTGTGAATTTTCAGTTGATTTTCAAGTGATTTAACGAGTTGCGCAGATTGTAACATTAAATCTGAATTATCATANCCTTTCAAATAGTCGAATTCATCTGTGCCACCAGTTCCTCCTATTCTTAAACTTTTTGAAACAGGTGACACTCCAAATATTCCGGAATATATAGAGTCATCTCTCATTTTTAGAATTTCCAACTCATTAGAAATATCCTGAACCTGTTGATTCATTTTTGAATAGGTTTCTTGAAGTTTTTCAATTTCTTGATTTTTTTCTTTTTCAGTGTAGCGCGTAATCAACGGATAGGAAATAATAATGATAATCATTGCCAAAACTACTGAAANCCCTAAATGAAGACCTGCTTTTTTTAGACGCTTAAGAAAAGATACTTCAACCTTTTCGTATTCGAGGGTTTTATCGTTAAACTTAAAATTATTCTTATCCATATTTATTACCTTTGGACCCGCAAAAGTTTATAGTAGTTCGTTTGGGTTTGGAAACAAATCCAATATAAGAATACTAAATACTAGGGTTTCGAAGTCCTGTAAGGGTGGTGCAAAGATAACTAAATCAATTGGGTTGTCAAATTAAGTCGGAATTCTGAAATGTTAANAAGATTTAAATATAGGTTATGACAGCCAAANAGATACGTCAAAGTTTTTTAGAGTTTTTTAAGGAGAAAAAGCATGAATTTATTTCTTCTTCTCCAATGGTGGTTAAAGATGACCCTACTCTAATGTTTATTAATGCTGGAATGAATCAATTTAAAGATTTGTTCCTTGGTAATTCAGAGGTTAAACACACCAGGGTTTGTAACAGTCAAAAGTGCCTACGTGTTTCTGGAAAACACAACGATTTGGAGGAGGTAGGAGTGGACACTTATCACCATACTATGTTTGAAATGCTTGGAAATTGGAGTTTCGGAGATTATTTTAAAAAAGAAGCCATTGAGTGGGCATGGGAATTTTTGACAGATGTATGTCAAATAGATCCAGAAATCTTGTATGTTACTGTTTTTGAGGGTGCAAAGGATGACGGTTTAGATTTTGATCAAGAGGCATATGAGTATTGGGAAAAAATTGTTCCGAAAGAAAGAATCTTAATGGGGAATAAAAAAGATAATTTCTGGGAAATGGGAGCAACAGGTCCTTGTGGACCATGTTCTGAAATACATGTGGATATAAGATCTGATGAGGAAAAAGAAAAAATAAGTGGTAAAGAACTTGTAAACCAAGACCACCCCCAAGTAATTGAAGTATGGAATTTAGTTTTTATGGAATTT
>PBJD01000016.1 GCA_002720635.1 Flavobacteriales bacterium
AGAAGTTTCATAGCCGCTAGAAAAAGTAAATAAAAACTTAAAGTCCCGCATTAATTTAATGCGGGATGAGAGTGGTACCTCCAGGAATCGAACCAGGGACACAAGGATTTTCAGTCCTTTGCTCTACCAACTGAGCTAAGGCACCAGCCTTTTTTTAATGGGACGCAAAGTTAAATGATTTATTTCACTAAAAAAAAGAATAGGACTGGAAATTTATTCTAGAATATCGATTTATTTAATTACCGAAAGTTGGTATACTGTGTTATTCTTAGTTTTTTTGTTTTATGCATGATTTAGATCAAATCTGGAGGTTTGAAAATTCGTATCTGAAATTGCCTTCCTCATTCTACTCTGAAATTTCACCTTCTTCTATATCCAACCCTTCTTTATTATTATATAATAAGGTTCTGGCTGATCATCTTGGCTTGAAATCACTTAATAGTAATGAGAATTATCTCACAGATATTTTCTCGGGGAATTATATTCCTGAAGCGTCAAGGCCTTTAGCCCAGGCGTATGG
Source organism: Flavobacteriales bacterium (assembly GCA_002720635.1). Classification (GTDB taxonomy): domain Bacteria; phylum Bacteroidota; class Bacteroidia; order Flavobacteriales_C. Next base: position 521 of record PBJD01000016.1, read on the forward strand.
AGGTCATCAATTTGGGTATTTTAATGTGTTGGGTGATGGTAGGGCTATTTTACTTGGGGAAGTAAAAGGTGTAGATGAGAAAAAATATGATATACAATTAAAAGGGGCAGGGAAGACTCCTTATTCAAGAAGAGGAGATGGTAGGGCTACCTTGTATTCGATGTTGCGCGAATATTTAATTAGTGAAGCTATGCACGGTTTAGGGATTCCCACTACTCGTAGCCTGGCTGTTGTGAAAAGTGAAGATCTTGTATATCGAGAAAAGGTTAATGAAATGGGTGTTTTAACTCGGGTAGCGTCGAGCCACATAAGGGTTGGAACTTTTGAGTTGGCTGCAAGAATGGGTGATTCGGATTGTATTCGGAAATTATTTGATTACACCTTGGAAAGGCATTATCCTGAGTTAACGGACGTTGAAAATCCCGTTGTTGCTTTTTTAGAAAACGTGATCGATAGACAAATCCACCTGGTAAACGACTGGATGCGGGTGGGATTCATTCACGGAGTAATGAACTCCGACAATATGAGTATATCAGGAGAAACAATTGATTATGGTCCTTGTGCTTTTATGAATGGTTTTAATCCGAATACCGTCTTTAGTTCAATTGATGAAAATGGTCGTTATGCTTATGCAAATCAACCAAAAATGGCGAAATGGAATTTAATGCGTTTAGCCGAAACATTACTTTCTCTTATCGATAAAGATGCTGAAAAGTCAGTAGAATTGGTTCAGCCTTTGTTCGATAATTTTGAAGAAAAGTTTAACGAGGTATGGAAAAACAATCACCTGAAAAAAATTGGTATAACAAAAGAACAGAGTGGAGATCAGGAATTGTTGAATGAATTGATGAATTGGATGGAAAAAGCGAAACCCGATTTTACAAATACTTTCCGTGGGTTGGTTAACAGTTATCTGCATAAAGATGATGTTTTTCAATTGGAAGAGTTTCAAACCTGGAAATCGAAATGGAAGAAGCGGGTTGCTTCTGCTGATGGTTATGAAGAGTGTTTGATTCGTGCTAATCCATCAATTATTCCAAGAAATCATTTGGTGGAAGAGGCTTTAAATAATGGAAGTGAGGGACGAAATTTAAAAGATTTCTATGCCATTTTGGAGAAACTTCAAAAGCCTTATGATTCTTATAAATCCGATAAGTTTCAAAATCCTCCACTTTCAGATTTGGGATACAAAACGTTTTGTGGTACTTAATTTTTGGAGAGGTATGTTTTGTATTCCTGCCAGTTCATAAATTCAGCAACGCATCTAAAACCTAACCACCTTTCTGAATTTTCGTATTCGATGGATTTCTTTAAATTGATTTTTGTTGAAAGTAATTCATAGTTGCCTCCCATAGCAACTCCTTTTTGAGAGGTCATTTCAGAAACATTTCCAATTGTGTTGTATAGTTGATTGCTATTTGTGAATCCTGACCTGGTTGGAGCCGTTATATACTCAATTATATTATCTGATGTAGCTGTATTTTTCCATTTTATTTCAGCCGTATCGGGAGATCGACAACAAATAAACGACGTGGAATCCATTTTATATCTTCGGGTCATTTTCTTTCCGATTTCAAATCCAAATGGGTACAGGTTAAAAGAGTCTGCTTCAGAAAAATTGAGCCATTCCTCTTGAGTTGGTAATCTAAAGACGGGAAATCTGTAATTCGAATCCGGGATGGAACCTTGCCAATTTCCTTCAAAATATTTTTTTGGAGTAAAGTATTTTTTGGGATTAAGGTTAATATTAACATCTTTTTTGTCTCTGATAAGCATGTACTCTAATACTCTATCAGTTCTCCATTTAGCGTATTCCTTGGCTTTTTCAAAAGAAATTCCAACAACTGGGTACTGAGCGTAAGCAGGATGTCTGTAATATAGTTCAACATAGCTCTCGTATTTACCTTCTTTATCCCTCCATGAAAGAGTATCTGGCAAAATTGATTGAGCTGTGTCCCATCCTTCATATCGAATAATCCAGTAAGTAAACTCTCTCCAGTCAATATTTCTAATTTCGGTAACATCAACAAATAATTTTTTTTCAAATCTTACAGTTCCTGGAGGGATTTCCTCTTTCTCTTTTCTCCATTTCCAGGAAACGAGCATTAGTAAAAAAAATATGAGAAGTAAGTTTTTCATGTTTTGATGCAAATTTCTGAATTTCTACCTTTATATAATGACAACAATTAAAAACGTAACAGAAATAATGGAGCAGTGGGCTCCATTGAAATTTCAAGAGGGTTACGACAATGCTGGTTTAATAGTAGGTGACCCTAAAACTGAAGTAAAAGGTGTTGTAATTGCCTTGGACAGTACGGAAGAGGTGGTACAGGAAGCAATTGATTTAGGGGCCAACTTAATAATTTCTCATCACCCTATTGTATTTCAAGGGTTAAAAAAAATTAATGGTTCAAATTATGTAGAAAGAACTGTAATTAAGGCAATTAAAAATAATATTGCCATCTATGCCTGTCATACTAACTTGGATGCTGTCATGACGGGTGTAAATGCGAAAATATGCGATTTGTTGAATGTGAAAAATCGTTCCATTTTATGTTTGAAACCAGGAGAGGGTGAGGTAGGAGCAGGTATGATTGGTGAGCTTTCTGAGCCCGTTGATGAAATGGGTTTTTTGAAAAATGTAAAAAAAATCTTTAATACAGGTGCTGTCAAGTATACAAAGCTCTTGAATAAACAAGTTAAGAAGGTGGCGGTTTGTGGAGGGAGCGGTAGTTTTTTGTTAAACGATGCGATACAGGCAAAAGCAGATGTTTTTATAACAAGTGATTTTAAGTACCATCAGTTCTTTGATGCTGATGGACAGATAGTTGTTGCCGATATTGGTCATTTTGAATCCGAAATTTGTACGCAAGAGCTTATTTATGATTATCTGTCTGAAAAATTCACTACATTTGTGCCTTGCTTTTCAAAAGTGAACACGAATCCGATTAATTATTTATAGAGATTAAGATGGCAAAAGTTAAGGAAATTACAGTAGAAGATAAATTAAAAGCACTTTATTCTTTGCAGCTTATTGATTCCAAAATTGATAAAATTAGAATAGTAAGAGGCGAACTTCCATTGGAGGTTCAGGATTTAGAAGATGATGTTGCAGGGTTAAATAAACGTATTGCAAAAATCAATGAAGAAATTGATGAGCTTGACCAAAACACTTCGAATAAAAAAAATATTATTGTTGATGCAGAGGCGTCAATAGAAAAATATAAAGAACAGCAAAATAACGTAAGAAATAACAGAGAGTTTGATTCTTTATCAAAAGAAATTGAATTTCAAACTTTAGAAATTGAATTAGCGAATAAACGAATTAAGGAAGCTAAAGCCAAGATTGATGATAAAAAAGAGGTTTTGCTTGAGAATGAGACTAAACTGGAGGCAAGAATAGCTGATTTGAATTTAAAGCAGCAGGAGTTAGATAGTATCATTACTGAAACTGAAAAGGAAGAAAAGGCACTTGAGGCAGAATCTAAAAAAGCGGAAAAGGTAATTGACGACCGTTTGCTGGTAGCTTATAAAAGAGTTAGAGGATCCATGAGAAATGGATTGGCGGTTGTTTCTGTCAGACGTGAATCTTGTGGTGGATGTTTTAATAGTATACCTCCTCAAAGACAATTGGAAATAAGATTAAGAAAAAAAGTTATCGTTTGTGAGCATTGTGGAAGAATTTTAGTGGATGCAGATTTAGCGGATGAGCTTTCTTAATTGATTTAAATTATTCATTATAAAAAATCCCGGTTCAATGCCGGGATTTTTTTATTTATCTGTTTTAGGTGGCGTATAGGTTCTTGTTCTGCTGCCGTTTGATTTTTTTTCAGTTTTTTTATTCTTCTCTTTTTTTGCTTCAGTGGATACTTTCTTTTTTTTTGATTTTGCCTCTTTTTGGTGTTGAATATAATTTTTGTTATTTGAATTTGAGCTGTAAAGCCTGACATTGAACAGGGTTATTATTCCAAAAATTAAGACAATAATAATTTGTTTAAACAGCTTCATTATATTACAATCGTTTATTTGTACTTTTACGCTTGAATCAAGGTAGAAAATTAGAGATTATTTCAGATTAAATTAGCAAAAATTATTCCAAAATATGGCTAAAGATTTTACAACACGAGCTGATGATTTTTCAAAATGGTATAATGAACTGGTTATTAAGGCGGATCTTGCTCAAAACTCAGATGTTAGAGGGTGTATGGTTATAAAACCATATGGGTATTCTATTTGGGAAAGCATGCAGGCGGAATTGGATAGGATGTTTAAGGAAACAGGACATAGTAATGCTTATTTTCCTTTGCTTATTCCCAAGTCTTATTTGAGTAAGGAAGCAGATCATGTGGAAGGTTTTGCTAAAGAATGTGCTGTAGTTACTCATTACCGTCTCAAAAATAATGAAGAAGGAGATGGGGTTATTGTTGATCCAGATGCCAAACTGGATGAAGAGTTAATTATTCGTCCAACTTCAGAGACGATTATTTGGAATACGTATAAAGGTTGGATTCAATCACATAGAGATTTGCCAATTTTGATTAATCAATGGGCAAATGTAATGCGTTGGGAAATGCGCACAAGAATATTTTTAAGAACTTCTGAGTTTCTATGGCAGGAGGGGCATACGGCTCATGCTACTAAGGATGAAGCAGTTCAGGAAACCAAACAAATGCTGGATGTATATGCTGATTTTGCTGAGAATTTTATGGCGGTGCCTGTTATAAAAGGAGTAAAAACTGAAAATGAGCGATTTCCCGGAGCATTGGATACTTATTGTATCGAAGCATTGATGCAGGATGGTAAAGCATTACAGGCGGGAACATCTCATTTTCTGGGACAGAAATTTTCTGAGACCTTTGATGTTAAATTCACAGATAAAGATGGCAAGTTGAAGCATGTCTGGGCTTCTTCCTGGGGGGTGTCTACGAGATTGATGGGGGCTTTGATTATGAGTCATTCCGATGATGAAGGGTTGGTGGTTCCTCCAAAATTAGCACCTGTTCAAGTTGCTGTTATACCAATTTATAAAGGAGAAGATCAGCTAAATGCCATTTCTGCTAAATTATCGCCTGTTATAAAAGCATTACGAGAAAGGGGAATTCGAGTTAAATTTGATGACAGAGATAACCAGCGTCCAGGCTGGAAATTTGCTCAATATGAGTTTCAGGGTGTTCCTGTAAGGCTGGCTTTGGGTAACAGAGATCTCGAAAAAGGAGTGATTGAGGTGGCAAGAAGGGATAACAAATCAAAGGAGACAATTGCTTTTGATAATGTTGTGGATCATGTTGCTGAATTGCTCGAAGAGATTCAGGTGAATTTGTTTAACAGGGCTAAGAATTATAGAGATGAGCACATTTCAGAAGTGAATTCTTTTGAGGATTTTAAAGAGGTGTTAAATACTAAAGGAGGTTTTATTTCAGCCCATTGGGATGGTAATTCAGAAACGGAACTTAAAATCAAAGAAGAAACCAGTGCAACTATTCGCTGTATTCCACTTGAGAATAAAAAAGAATCAGGATCCTGTATTTACTCTGGAAAACCTTCAAATCGGCGTGTTTTATTCGCAAAGGCATATTAAGAATATTCTGTATTTCAAGAATACATTGAGAAACGGATGTTTTTTTAAATAAAATTTGCGTTAAAAGAAAAATCGATATACATTTGCAGTCCTCATTAAAATGAGGTTTTATTGGCCCGTTCGTCTAGGGGTTAGGACGCCAGGTTTTCATCCTGGAAACAGGGGTTCGATTCCCCTACGGGCTACTTAAATTATACAAAAAGAAGTTCGCTTCTTTTAAGTTTTAATATTATGGCAAATAACGCTTCTGCAAAAAAGAGAATAAGACAAGCTGAAAAAAAGAGAATCAGCAATAAGTATTACCATAAAACTATGCGTAATGCTATTAGAGATATTAAAAGTTTGGAAGACAGGAAAGCTGCTGAAGAAGCTTTACCAAAAGTAGTCTCTTTAATTGATAGAGTTGCTAAAAGAAATATCATTCACAAAAACAAGGCTGCTAACTTAAAGAGCTCTGTTGCAAAGAATGTTGGTTCTTTAAAATAAGAATATTTTATAATACACAATTTTAAGGGTTACTCTTCAGAGTAACCTTTTTTTATTTCCTTATCTCGCGGTGTTTTTTTTCTGTTTTTATTTGAAAAACTCCAAATTAAATTATTATCACTCCTTTTTATAGATAGTTTAAGCTGTTTATCGTTTAAAAATCTATTTTTTTTAAATTTCATTTGTGGAAATTATATCCTCAATAAAATCATGGGCTCTGGACGATCGTCCACGTGAGAAACTTATTGAAAAGGGATCTAAAAATTTAACTGATGCAGAGTTGCTGGCTATTTTACTAGGTAGTGGTAGCAGAAGTGAATCGGCGGTAGGTTTGGCAAAAAGAATACTAAATTACGCACAGAATAATTTAACTGAATTTGGCAGGTTGGGAGTTGAGGATTTAATGCAGTTTAAGGGTGTTGGAGAAGCAAAAGCAGTAATATTGTGTTCAGCTTTTGAATTGGCAAGAAGAAGAAAGAGTGAGGTGGTTGAACGAGCTAAAGTCACTTCAGCAATGGATGTGTTTAATCAAATAGCACCACTTATTTGCGATTTGAATCATGAAGAGTTTTGGGTGTTTTATTTGAATAGAGCCAATGTGATATTAAGAAAGGAAAAAATTAGTTCCGGAGGTATCACAGGTACAGTTGTTGATAACAAAATAATTCTAAAAAAAGCATTGCTCAATTTGGCTTCATCAATAATTTTAGTGCACAACCATCCTTCAGGAAACGTAAATCCAAGCATTCAAGACAAAAAGGTGACAAAAAAGATGAAATTAGCATGTGAATTGTTGGAAATTAATTTATTGGATCACCTTATAATAGCAGGAAATTCTTATTATAGCTTTGCCGACGAACTGGAGCTTTAATGAAGAAAATATTAACCGTCTTAGGTGCACGTCCTCAAGTGATAAAATCAGCTGCAATAACCAGAGTTATTCGGTCGGAATTTGTTAATCAATTGAAGGAGATTGTTTTGAATACCGGGCAACATTATGATGCCAATATGAACTCTGTTTTTTTTGAAGAGTTATTTTTACCGGTTCCCAAGTATGATGAATCGATAGATTTAAAACATCCGTTTCCTATAAATCAGATGATATCAGGTATTGAAAAAGCGATACATATTGAACATCCAGATGTCATTTTGGTATATGGAGATACCAATTCCACGCTTGCAGGTGCAATTAGTGCGGTTAAAAACGATATTCCCTTAGTGCATGTTGAGGCTGGATTAAGGTCGTTTAATATAGATATGCCAGAGGAAGGAAATCGAATTTTAACGGACCATTCTTCTCGATTGCTTTTTTCTCCAACATTTGAAGGAGTTAGGAATTTAAAAAAAGAATGTATTAACAGCTCTTTTGTTTTTCATTGTGGAGATATTATGTACGACAATAGTTTGTATTATCATGAAAAAGCGAAAATTAAATCTAAAATTCTTCAAGAAAATGGCTTGATTCAAAATGATTTTATATTATTTACCTGCCATCGACCAAGCAATACGGATAGTAAGCAAAATTTAACTCAGATTTTCCAGGCTTTAAAAATTCTCGCTGAAACGAATAATAAAAAAATTGTTTTTCCAGTGCATCCAAGAACTAAAAAACAAGTTTTAATGTTGTTTGGGGAGTCATTTCTTAAACAAGAATTGAGTGATTTTTTATTGTTGCCTCCTGTGAGCTTTTTAGATACTATTATGTTGATTTCAAATGCCGATATAATTGTTACGGACTCTGGTGGAATACAAAAAGAAGCTTACTTTTTTAATAAAAAATCGTTGATTTTAAGAGAGGAAACAGAATGGGTTGAAATTATAGAGGAGAAAGCTGGAATTCTTGTTGGGGTTGAAAAGAAAAGAATTATTGAAGGGTACAGTGTAATAAAAGGTTTGGAACCATCGTTTAAACCAATTTTTGGAGATGGTATGGCGGGGTTGTTTATTTGTCAAACAATACTAAAGGAATTAAAATGATTTATGTTTTCACACATAAAATAACCAGTAGGGTAAGGTTCGCATTCAATCTTATTTTTAGAGATTTGATGCAGATAGAATATGAAATCATTACTAAAAGAAAAGAATTTGAAGAGAAAGACGGTGTGAAAATTTCATACACTTTGAATCCAATAGGAAATTCATTTTTTGTTCGAAGTAAACCGTTGTTGTTTGAACAGGGAATTAATGATCAGGATATCAATATGATTCCATTCCACAGAACGAAAGCTTTTTTTTGTGTCGGAGGAAATAGTATGTTTCCATTTGATGTTTTTGCTGCTTCATTTTATTTAGCTTCCCGATATGAGGAGTATCTCCCGCATAAGAAAGATCATTTTAATCGTTTTGATGCTGATCAGAGTTTGGCATTTAAAGAAGATTTTTTACATCAACCCGTAATTAATATTTGGGTAAATAAATTGGTGACTTCTTTAAAGGAGTTATATCCTGATTTTAAAATCCCAGAAAGAAATTACAAATTCATTACTACTATTGATGTAGATAATGCTTATGCATATAAGGAGAAAGGGTTTGTTCGAACGATTATGGGATATTCAAAATCCCTTTTTACTTTAGATTTTAAGGATTTTAAAGATCGAACTAAAACATTATTAGGGCTGCAAAAAGATCCCTATGATACGTTTGACTACCAGGAGAAATTAGTGAAAGAAAAAAAACTAACATTTATTTATTTTTTCCTTTTAGGAGATTATGGAGTCAATGATAAAAATATTCCTGTTGCTAATACTAATTTTCAAGCATTGATAAAATCTATTTCTGATCATTCTAAAATTGGAATTCATCCTTCTTTTGCATCAAATACGAGCTTTAATAAGTTAGAAAAAGAAGTAGGCCGATTGAGTAAAATTATTAATCGGGAAATTTGGAGAAGTCGACAGCATTTTCTCAAAGTAAATCTCCCTGAAACTTACAGGAATTTGATTGAGCTTGATATTACAGATGATTTTACTATGGGATATGCTTCCAGTTATGGTTTTAGAGCGGGCATTTGTACTCCTTTTTATTTTTATGATTTGGATTTAGAGATTGAAACTAATTTAAAAGTACATCCTTTTGCAATAATGGAAGGCACTTTAAAATATTATATGGGTATAGGCCCTGATCATGCAATGGCCCATTACAGAAGGTTAATTGATGAAGTGAAAATGGTGAATGGTAATTTTATTTCTCTGTGGCATAATGATAGCCTGAATAATTATAAGCAGTGGAAAGGATGGAGATCAGTTTTTGAGGAAATGATTGAATATGGCATGGAAGAAGGATGAAGTTTCTGAAAAGACATCAAATAGAAGATGAAAAATGGAACCAGTGTATTCTTCAATCACCTAATGGTTTAATCTATGGACTCTCTTGGTTTTTGGATGAATTGACTTTAAATTGGTGTGCTTTTGTTGTTGAAAAAGAGGACGTATATGAAGCTGTTTTTCCTGTTCCTTACAGGAGGAAATTTGGAGTAAAGTACGTTTTTCCGCCATTTTTTATCCAACAGTTGGGTTTGTTTTCTCTTGACTATTCTATCGAGAATGAAAACAGAGTAATTTCTTTCTTAATACAAAAGTTCAAATTCATTGAATTAAATTTAAATTATAAGGCAGAGAGAGGAGAAGTTCGAAAGAATTTAGTGTTAAACTTGAATATAGGATATACCGATATCCAAAATTCGTATTCGAAAAATCACATTCGTAACCTTAAAAAGTCGGAAAAATCAGGTTTGAAAATCATTAAGAACTCTTCACCAGAAGATATAATTTCTTTGTTTAGGTCAGATAGAGGCTCAAACTTAAAAATATACTCTGATCTTGATTACGAAAACTTGTTGAATTTATGTGAAATAGCAGGTAATCAAAAAGCTCTAATGTCTTTGGGGGTAGAGCAGGATTCAGTTTTGATTTGTGGAGGTGTTTTTATGAAGTTCAAGAATCGAATAATATTTCTTTTTTCAGGGAATTCAAAAGTGGGTAAAGATACAGGTGCCTTGTTTTTCCTTTTGAATACGGTAATTAAAATGTATGCTAATTCAGGGTATGTCCTTGATTTTGAGGGTTCGGAAAATGAAGGATTAAGTCGTTTTTATTCGGGATTCGGTGCATGTGAAGAGAATTATCGGTTTTTGAAAATTAATAATCTGCCTAAAGTACTGAAGCGAATTAAAAAGTGAACCATTAAGAAAACCTTTTTCTGCAATAAAATTGAAAAAACAATCGTGTAGTTAACATTTGAAATATACCTTTGTTTAATCCAAAACAACTATTTATGTCTGTCAAAATGCCATTGAAATTTATTAATAGAGAAGTCAGTTGGTTAAGTTTTAACGAAAGAGTTTTACAGGAGGCAGAGGATGTTAAGAATCCTATTATAGAAAGGATGAAGTTTCTTGGTATATTCTCTAATAACAGAGACGAGTTTTTTAGAGTTAGAGTCGCGAATATCAGGCGTGTTGCTGAGCTGCCCGGTAAGAACTTTTTATCAACGGGAGAGGATCCGAAGATGGTTTTGGATGATATTTTAAAACAGGTGTTAAAACAGCAAACTCGATTTGATCGGGTATATAAGCGTCTAATTAAAGATTTGCATAAAGAGAATATTTACTTTCTGAATGAAACTCAAATTGAGGAAGGGCATAAGGATTTTATTCGTGACTTTTTTGTTGACAAAGTTCGAACCAATATCGTTCCTATTATAATAAATAAGAGAAAGAGTTTTCCTTTTCTTAAAGATGCCTCTACCTACATGTTTGTCAAAATGTACAATAAGGCAGATAAAAGCGAAAAATCAGAATATGCACTTATTGAAATACCTTCGGGTCAAGTGGATAGAATCATAACATTGCCCTCTTCTGACAAAAGGAAATACTTAATTATGCTGGATGATATTATTCGGTATAATTTACCCCAGGTATTTTCTATTTTTAACTATGATACTATAGAGGCTTATAATATCAAAGTCACGCGTGATGCTGAATTGGATATCGATGAAGACATCTCTAAATCGTTGGTGGATAAATTATCGAAAGGAATTAAAAATAGACAGGTTGGTGAACCTGTTCGATTTGTGTATGATGATCAAATGCCCAGGGATATGAGGCAGCTGATTGAGAAAAAGATGAAGTTGCAAAAAAGTGATAATTTAATTCCCGGTGGCCGATATCATAATTTTAAAGATTACATTGCATTTCCTCAAATTGGAAATTCTAAGTTGTTAAACCCATCTTTGCCTCCATTGGCAAATAAAGATCTGGAGGGTGTTTCCAGCATCATTGATGTGATTAAAAAGAAGGATGTTGCCTGTTTTTATCCTTTTCAAAAGTTTGATTACGTAATTGATTTTCTTCGTCAGGCAGCTATTGATCCAAATGTAACGACCATAAAAATAAATATTTACAGAGTTGCGAATAACTCGCGAATTATAAATGCCTTAATCAATGCCGCTAAAAACGGAAAAGATGTAACGGTTTTAATTGAGTTAAGAGCACGATTTGACGAGCATAACAATATAAAGTGGAGTCAAAATTTAGAAGAAGAAGGTGTGAAAGTTCATTTTGGTTTACGTGGGCTAAAGGTTCACAGTAAACTAATTATGGTAAAAAGAAAGGAAGGCAGAGGTCAAACAACCTATGTGCATGTCGGAACTGGTAATTTTCATGAGAAAACGGCCAAAATATACTCTGATGCTTCATTGCTTACATCGGATAAGCGTATAGCAAATGATATTGAAAAAGTATTCGATTTTGTAGAAAGACCTTATATGAACAAACGTTTTAATAATATTATTATATCTCCTTATAATACCAGGTCTAAATTTATTCGATTGATAAATCAGGAAATAAGAAACGCTAAAAAAGGAAAACCTGCTAAAATTACTATCAAACTGAACAATTTTAATGATCCTGAATTAATTAATAAGTTTTATGAGGCGTCTTGTGAAGGAGTTGAAATAAAGATGATTATCAGGGGTATATGCTCTTTAGTTCCGGGAGTTAAAGATTTATCAGAGAATATAGAGGTCGTTTCTATAATCGATAGATATCTTGAGCATATCAGAATGTTCCATTTTCATAATGGAGGAAATGAATTGTTTTTTATTGGTTCGGCAGATTGGTTGGTTCGTAATTTAGATAGAAGGGTTGAGGTCACAACACCAATTTATGATTCTGAAATTCAGGATAATATGCGTGAATTTTTGGATCTGCAATTAAAAGATAATGTAAAGGCAAGAGTTATCGATGAAAAAGGTAAAAACAAATATGTTCCAAAAAAAGGTAAAAAGGTTCGCTCACAGATAGAACAGTACAATTATTTTAAATCTTTACTGGATTAATTTACCAACACCAGGAATGCAAATACAAATGGTGATGCAATAAGTAATCCATCAAAACGATCAAGGATCCCTCCATGTCCTGGCATTATTTTACCAGAGTCTTTTACATTCATACTTCTTTTGAACATGCTTTGAACAAGGTCACCCATTGATCCGAAGATTGATATAATTACGCCAATTACAATCCATTGCCAAATAGGCATGCAGTCAAAAATAATGCTCATTAATACTGAAATGCCAATTGCTAAAAAGCCACCTCCAATACTGCCCTGCCATGTTTTATTTGGAGAAATCCGTTCAAATAACTTGTGTTTTCCAAAAGCCTTTCCTGACAAATATGCACCAGTATCATTGCTCCATAAAATGAAGTAAAATCCTAATATAAGTTCAGCACTGTATTCCTCCGGGTAATTTGGGAATTCGCTGTTAGCATAAATAAGTAACCCGAATGGAAGTGCAATATATAATACAGGAAACAAAGAGTGTGCTATATTGGAAAAAGGCTCCTCTTTTTTGTTGTATAATTCAATTAATGGTATTGCAAAAATGCCTAACAATAAAACGGCAATAAACGTTGCACTACTGAGTTCCAGTATCTGTTCTGATGTAATTGCTAAAAATGCAATTGCAGAATTGAACATGCCTAAAGGTAGGTTAGGGGAAATGTTAGAGTTTAAATTTAAAATATTTAAATACTCCCAGCTTCCAATAATTACAAAAAACAGATATAGTCCAAATAGTGATAATGGATGAAGACATGTACAGATGATTAAAACTATTACAAAAATTAAACCTGTAATTGCTCTTTTAAGCATACTTATGACATTGGATTATCATCTTTTTTTTCTTCCTCAACTGGGGAGCTTTCATCGTCCTGTTCTTCTGCTGATTCCTCAGGGTTATCTGATTTTTCTGTGGTTTCGGATTCTTGAGATTCAGAGATGTCTTGAGTGTTACCTTCTGATTCTACTTCAGCTTCTTCAATTTCGGAGCCAGGCCTTTTTCCAAATATAACTTCTAAATCCTCTTTAAAGATGACCTCTTTTTCCAGTAATGCTTCAGCAAGTTTAGTAAGTTTTTCTTTGTTTTCAATGAGTATTGCTTTTGCCTTAACATAAGCTTTCTCAACGATTTTACTGATTTCTTGGTCAATTACCTGAGCAGTATGTTCACTGTATGGCTTCCCAAAAGAATATTCACTTTGTCCAGTAGAGTCATAGTAGGAAATGTTCCCTAATTTATCATTTAATCCATATATGGTCACAATTGCTTGTGCCTGTTTGGTGACTTTTTCAAGATCACTTAATGCTCCGGTAGATATTTCTCCAAATATAATTTCTTCTGCTGCTCTACCTCCCAAAGTTGCACACATTTCATGGAATATTTGCTCTTTAGTGGTTATTTGTCTTTCCTCCGGCAGGTACCATGCAGCACCTAAAGATTTACCTCTGGGTACAATAGTAACTTTAACCAAAGGAGAAGCATATTCCATCATCCAACTGACAGTAGCGTGTCCTGCCTCGTGAAACGCAATTGTTTTCTTTTCTTTTGGCTTTATAATTTTGTTTTTCTTTTCTAAACCACCTATCACTCTATCTACAGCCGCTAAAAAGTCATCTTTGCCTACATGCTTTTTATCTTGACGAGCTGCAATCAATGCGGCTTCATTACAAATATTTGCAATATCTGCTCCTGAAAAACCAGGTGTTTGACGAGCAAGAAAATCTACCTCTACACTATCATCAAGCTTTAATGGTTTTAGATGTACGTCGAAAATTTCTTGACGCTCATTCAAATCAGGCATATCAACCATGATTTGCCTGTCAAATCTTCCAGGCCTAAGGAGTGCTTTGTCCAGAATATCTGCTCTGTTTGTTGCTGCCATTACAATTATTCCACTATTTGAACCAAAACCATCCATCTCTGTGAGCATTTGGTTTAAAGTATTTTCGCGCTCATCGTTTGCTTGTTGAGCAGGGTTTTTTCCTCTTGCTCTTCCGATGGCATCAATTTCATCGATGAATATGATACAAGGTGATTTTTCTTTTGCTTGTTTGAATAAGTCTCTTACCCTTGATGCACCAACACCTACAAACATTTCAACAAAATCAGAACCTGAAAGAGAGAAGAATGGTACTTGAGCCTCACCTGCAACAGCTCTTGCCAATAATGTTTTACCCGTTCCTGGAGGACCAACCAGTAAAGCACCTTTAGGAATTTTAGCACCAAGTACAGTATATTTTTTAGGGTTCTTGAGAAAATCAACAATTTCAACAATTTCTTCTTTAGCTTCTGCAAGACCCGCCACATCTTTGAAGCTTACATCTACTGTTGTATCTTTTTCAAAAAGTTTAGCTTTTGATTTTCCAATATTGAATATTTGGCCTCCGGGGCCTCCGCCGCCTCCCATTCGTCTCATCATAAACATCCAAACGGCAATGATTAAACCAAAGAAGATAATGTAGCTAAATAGATTGTCCCACATTGAAGGTTGTTTATTTCTTGAAACAATTGTAAACTTCTCTCCTTCAATTGAGCTGGACTTGGCTATTTCCTGCATTTCATTTTTGGCCTGAGATGCATCATGAATATCAAACTCATAATACCCTCCTCTTCTTAGTTTTTGATGTTCAGGAAGGCTTTTTGCCTCATCAGTAACATGAGCTTCGCAATAAGAGTAATCTCCTTCTTTTACGATAACAACTCTTTTAATTTCACCTTTTTTAATGAATTCGTAACATTTGTCTGAACTTATCTTGGTAGGTCCATTGTACATGTCTAAAAATTGAAAACTCAGAAGTAATGCTCCAATAACTACATATATCCACCAAACCGGAATGATTTTAGGATTTTTAGGCCCTTTTCCTCCTGTATTTTTTCCTTTCATATTATTCATCTTCTAGAATAGTTATTTCGGCATCTGCCCACAATTCTTCAATATTATAAAAATTTCTTACTTCTTTTTGGAAAACATGCACAACAATTGAAGAGAAATCAACTAAAACCCATTCTCCATTTGTATACCCTTCTTTTTTCCATGGGTACTCTCCGAGAGCTGTTTTTACTTCTTTTTCTACTGATTGAGCTGTTGAAGAAACATGTGTTCTTGATGTTCCGTGGCATACTACAAAGTATTCTGAAACAGCATTTTCTAAATTCTTCAGATTTAAAACATGGATTTCCTTTGCTTTGTTGTTTTTTAACCCTTGAATAACTATTTCCAATAATTTTTCTGTTGGCAGACTCACTTTTTTTAATCTATTGTTTGCTATAGTATTACAAGCAAAAGTAACTAAATTCTATTAGTACCTTGTTAAAAAGATTACAAAATGGTTAAATATTATTAAGTACGGAGTATTAACTTTACAAACGCGTGGTATATTTTGGTAAAAATAGGATTCATTGTGCTGAAGTAGACTCAACTAATGAAGAGCTTAAAAGGATTTTTTCCAAAAAAGAACTGGAAAATGGAACCTTACTTACGACGGATTTTCAAACAGGTGGTAAAGGACAAATGGGATCTCATTGGAAAAGTAGACATGGAAAGAATTTTCTGGGTACCTTTTTTTTAAAACCTTCTGTTTCTGGTGGCGAAGTTTTTGTTTTAAATATGATTGTCAGTCTTGCGTTAAGAGAAACTGTTTGTGAATTTTTAAAAGGTAAGGTTGAGATAAAATGGCCGAACGATATTGTCGTTAATGGAAATAAAATTGCAGGAGTTTTAATTGAAAATAAATTTAGTAACAGTAATTTATTAGGATCTTTTTTAGGTGTCGGATTAAATTTAAATCAAAAATCCTTTGAAAAGTTTCAGAGGGCTGGAACATCAATAGCAAAAGAATTGGGGATCTGTGTAAATAAAGAAAGTGTAACATCAAGATTATGTTTTCATATTCAGCAATTTTATTCTTTGTATCAGCTTAAAGGTTATGAAACGGTAAGTTATATTTATCATCAGGATTTATACTTAAAAGGAGAAGAACATGCATATAAAGTAGGTAAGGATACGAGATATTTAACTTTACAATATGTAAATAAAAAAGGTGATTTACAACTTTTCAATCAGTTTGGAAAATTAGAAGAGTTTACGTTAAAAGAGATTCGATTTCTACTTTAGATTTATAGTATTAAGAACGTGTCAGCTGAAAATTAATTCAGGCAAATCTTTTTTCTAAATTGACCTCAATAGCGTTAATCCAGGTTTTTATTTTTGATTCAAACGTGAAATCAATAACAGGAGAAGTATCCGTCTCTGCATGAACAATAACCGAGCATCCGATATTTTCTTCCTCAATATCAAATCGAATTGCTGTTGAAAATTCTACATTCTCCGTTGACTCAATCAAAACATACTCATTTGTTACTGCCGTGATGGAAAAATTAAATCGAGCGGCCCATTTCAGGATGAATGTTATAGTTTTATCCTTTACTTGAACATGTTTTGTCTTTTTAAATGAGATAATTTCAGCCATATTTTGAGGATGGCTTAAAAATTTAAAAAGCTCTTGTGAGGAGCTTTTTAAACTAATTTTATCTGATGAAAGGTGAATCATTTTATTTTCCGGTCCAATTGGAGGGGTCTAGTCTCCAATCCTTAATTAAGGTAACATCCGATTCCGTTATATAACTAGATTCAAGAGCTTGTTGAACCAATGCATCATAGTCAGATAGGGTAATTAACTCACAATTGGCTTCTTTGAGTTTATTAAAGGAGATTTGAAAATTATAGGTAAAAATCGCTGCCATACCAAGAACTGTTGCACCAACTTCTTTTAAAGCTTCAACGGCCTTAAGACTACTACCTGCAGTAGATATTAAATCTTCTATTACAACTACTCTCTGTCCACTTTCGACTTTACCCTCAATTAAATTTCCTAAACCATGATTTTTTGCAGATGCTCTTACATAGGCAAAAGGAACCCCCAGTTCTTCTGCAACTAAAGCTCCCTGAGCAATGGCCCCCGTGGCTACACCAACAATAACGTCTGGTGCACCGTATTTTTCAAGAATCGCTTTTGCCAGTTCTTGTCTTATATATGTCCTGATAGGTGGAAAAGAAAGTGTGATCCTGTTGTCACAATAAATTGGTGATTTCCATCCGGAGGACCACGTAAAAGGTTCTTTAGGTTGCAATTTTATTGCTTTTGCTTGAAGCAAATATTCTGCTACTTTTGCTGCGGTTTCCAGATTCAAAATCATTTTGCAAATGTATAAAGTTTTTATTTACGATAAACCTGTTTTAATTCACAAAAATTCTACAAAAGAGGGAAGTTATGAACAGTTGTCAGAGCTTGGCAATAGTAAAGGAATAATTTCTTTACTAGAAAGAAAAAATGTTCGTGGAGTTGAAATAGTAACAAACAATCCCTTAAAAGAATGGGAAATATTCAAATCGAGTTTTAAGTATATCATTGCTGCAGGAGGTGTGGTATACAATTCAAACGATGAAATTTTGGTAATTTTCAGAAACGGGAAATGGGATTTACCCAAGGGTAAACTGGAAGAAGGCGAAGATATTCCGACGTGCGCTATTAGAGAGGTAGAAGAGGAATGTGGGGTTAGTGATTTGGAAATAACGAAAGAACTTCCAAGTACATACCACTGCTATCAATCAAAAAAGGGAAACTGGATTTTAAAACGAACATACTGGTATAAAATGATGTGTGGATATAGCGGGGAATTAGTTGCGCAAACAGAAGAAGGTATTGAAATTGTAGAATGGTTTCAAAAAGAACGGTACCCTGAAATTAAATCAAACACCTACAATTCAATCAAATTGGTATTTAATAATATTTAAAATTTTAAATAACATTTATTTGAAACTTTCGTATAAAATCTTCAAAATTTTAAACATGTTTAAAAAAATATTTTTCGGATTTGTTTTATCTTCTCATTTGAGCTTTGCTCAAATAGAATATCCAGGAAATCCATTAACAGGAACTCCTGAAGTTGTTTTTGATTATTCTTCAGATGCTTGCGAATCCAATCACTCGTTAGACGGTCCTGCCCATGCGGTTAGAGATGTTAATGGTCAAATTAGATTAGTCGTTCCAAATCATGAATTATATTCATTAACTGGAGTGAATTTTGATAATTTGTTGCCAGATTGCGGAACTGGTCAAATTTTTGGCTCCGATGAAGATTCTTCACAAAGCAACCACAATTATAAAGAGTGGTTGGGCGCTCCTTATACTGAGGATGGTGTGAATTTTTACGCGTTGGTTCACAATGAATATCATGGATATGATTTTCCCGGTAAATGTGGTCATACTGATGTTTTAAAATGTTGGTACAACTCTATTACTTTAGCGACCTCTTCCGATACTGGTAAATATTTTAGCCACGTAACGGCTCCAAATCATTTAGTAGCCTCTATCCCGTATGAATATGATAAAAATCACGGGTATAGGCAAGGAGCATTCAATCCATCCAACATTATAAAAAATAAATCAAATGGATATTACTATGCTTTTTTTCATACGGAAGCAATTGGTTTGCAAGATGAAGGATTAGTGGTGATGCGTACTAACGATTTAGATGATGCAGGTTCCTGGAGAATGTATGATGGTTCTTCTTGGAATACTCAAAGTATTAATCCTTATTTATCATCCTCTTATGATACATCAGCTCATGTTTTTCATGTTGTTAATCAAACAAAATCTGTTGGTGGAGTTTATTATTCAACTTATTATGAAAAATACATTATGGTTTTCCATTCTGCCTACGAATCACAAGGAGGAATGAAGGAAGGTATCTGTTTTTCATTAAGTGATGATTTAATTAATTGGTCTGCAAAACAAATGATTTATTATGTAAATGCTATTTCCAACTCTTTAACAGAGAATTCGAGTTGGGATTACGGAGCATATCCATCCCTTATCGATCATAATGATACTACATTGAATTTTAATGAAATTGGCCAAAATGCATTTGTGTATTATACAAAATGGAATAATACGTCTAATCCAGGCTTGCCGGATAGGGATTTAATAAGAGTTCCTGTTACTTTTTCCAAACAATTGGTTTCAGGCTTTACAGTTGATGATAGTGGAAATGACGAAGATACTAACCCTGGTGATGGTATTTGTCAAACACCATCAGGAGGCTGTTCCTTATATGCGGCAATTATGGAGTCCAATGGTCGTTCTGGTTCCTGTTCAGATTCAGTGTTGAATATAGATTTTAATTTGTCTTCACCTGTTATAAACACGAATACTGGTGCAGGTTATATACCAACTTCAGTATATCCTTTAAATATAGATGCAACAACTAATACTGGAGCATCTCAAAATACGGCTTTGATGGATGATTCCATCAATACTGTAATAAAGGTTAAGGTTGATTTAGGGGGGAATTCAAGTCTGAATTTTACCGGAGGTAATACAACTATCGCTGGATTATGTTTATCTAATCCACAAAATGCAGCAATCATATTTTCTAATAAAGGTAACAACAGGGTTAAAGGTTGTTTTATTGGGGTAGATATCAGTGGAACTGTAAATGAATCCGAAAGTTCTGATGGTTGGGGTGTTTTAATTGATAACGTGGCAGATGTTACAGTTGGTGGAACAAATGAAGTAGATCGGAATTTAATAATTGGTGGTATTAGAATTCAAGGCGATAGTTCTAAAAATATTTTTGTTAAAGGTAATTTTATTGGCACTGATTATTCTGGAACAAATGATTTAGAACAAAGTGAACATGGTATATCTATTACCAGTGGAGCAAGTTTTGTAACAATAGGTGGATCAGACTTATCAAGTAGGAATGTGATTTCAGGAAATAACAGAGGGATTAGTATTGAGGCTGGATGTAATTCAAATATTATTGATAATAATTTGATTGGCGTTGCTATGAATGAGGTAAATCCAATTGGAAACAGTTCAGCTGGTATTTTATTGGCTTCTGACTCTAATCTTGTAACGAACAATATAATCGCCAATTCCGGATCTGAAGAGGCTGGTTTATGGCTGGAGGGAGATTTTAATATAGTACAATCCAATTATTTTGGAACAGATTTTACAGAAACTGTTAATCATGGTAATAATGGTGCCGCTATTATAATTACTGCCAATGGAAGTAATAATTTAATAGGTGGAAATGACTCTGTTCAAACAAATGTAATAGCGAATTCCATGGCTGATGGAATAGCTACATTTGGCGGTTATAATCATGGAAACAGTTTTTTGCGAAATAAAATATATAATAATGGTCAATTTGGAATTGATATTAGCTCTGATAATCAGGTATTGGAGGAATATACAGTTGATTTTTCTTTGAGCGCTCTTAGAAATGATTCTTTATTCCTCTTAGGTAGTTATTCGGGAGATTCAGTATTAAATTACAACATTGAATTTTATGCTAATCCAAGTTGTGACTCCGATGGATATGGTGAGGGCTTTAAATATTTAGGTAAAACAAATTTAATTAGTGATGTAAATGGAAAGATTAACTTTTCTGAAGTAATTACAAGTTCTGGTGTGGTTGTTGGAGATGTAATAACTGCGCTGATAACACCTGGTGATGGTTCAACAAGCGAGTTTAATTTTTGTTCAGAGGTGGTATCGGATTTACCCATATTTAATCCAGATTCAATTCAAATCAGAAAAAGTTGTATTGCAGGGCAATCAGATTATATTTTGGTCAATGTTTATAATTCAGGAGGCCAAATGTTAAATTGGGAAGTTTCAAATACGCAATCGTGGTTAATTCCGGCTCAAGGACAAGGTAGTGTTTATCCATTCGATCAAGAAACATATCAGTTTAATTTTGAAGCAGATGGTTTAAATGGTTTGTATAATGATACATTAGTTTTTGTAACGAATGATCCATATAAATCAAATTTTAATTTGCCAGTAATGTTTTATGTTACTTCTCCAATTGCAAAAACAAGTGAGGATACAGTTTACTACTTTATACTACCAAACAGAACAGATGAGAAAATTGTTCACATAAAAAATATCGGGTCTGGAGAATTAACTTTTACTGCCGGTATGGGTCTTGGATCTAATGTTATAGCCGGGATTGAACCAAATTCAGGAACTGTTTACCCAGGAGATAGTTTAGCTATTAATGTTAAAATCAAAAGCAATTCGCTTGGAAATGATGTTTACAATGATTTTATATGGTTTAGTACCAATGATCCAAGTCAAACTGTACATGAAGTACAATTTGTAATTACAGTAGACAATAGTGTGAGTAGTAATGAAGTATTCAGTGAAGAATATTTTAGCATGAAAATTAATGAAAATATTGTGTCTCTTCAGTCTGAAATTGGCTTTTCAAAAATTAAATTTGCTGAGTTGTATAACATCAATGGTCAGCTGCTGAAATTTTGGGATAATTTTAAGCATGCTGATAAGCTGGAGTTTTTAATTGACCCCAGTGGAGTATATTATTTAAAACTTAAAAACACATATAATCAAATTCATACTTTGAAAATTATTAAGTAGTATCCTTTTGTAACATAAAAGTTTATTCAAGTAATTGGAATTATTGTTGTGTCTAAAACGTTATTTTAGAATGTTCGTACGTAAGTTGTACACAAAAAAAAATAAGATATAATTTATATGGAAAGTGGATCACTTAAATACTATGCCCGATTCTCGGTAATAGCCGCTCAAATGGGAGGGACCATATTTATTGGAGCTTACTTTGGAAAGTGGTTAGACGCAAAGTATCCCATGGATAAAAATTGGTTTACAATTGTTTTTACATTGTTGGCCGTTACCATCTCACTGGTAAATCTTTTAAGGCAGGTGAATAAAATAAACAAACAACTCGATGAACGAAAAAATCAAGATTCGAAAAAAGTTAACTAGCTTTTTATTTTATTTAGTCTTTTTGTTGTCTGTAGTCTTTGTCCTTCACTTGGCGGTAAAGTTTTTTTTAGGAAAAGATATTTTTTCAAATAGAATAGTGCAGTCATATCTATTAAATTTTGGTTTGGGTTATCTGTCGTTTCTTGTTTTACTCCTTTCGTCAAAAAAGTATATCAATAGTTTAGGATATATTTATATGTACACTAGTTTCTTTAAATTCATAGTATTTTTTATTATTTTTAAATCCTACTTCAGTTTGGATGGAGAAATCGACCTTGGCGAGTTTTTAACTTTAATGATTCCATATGCGTTTACATTGTTCGCTGAAATTCATACCATGTCGAGGCTACTTAAAGATTAAGCCTTTTTGATAAGAGTTTTTTTTAATTACAAAAAATATTCTTTTAACGCTTTCTCAATCGCTTTTTATTCTTATTTTTGCACTGAGTTTTCAACAGGTATATTAGAATTTCCGAGAATATGATTAAGTTTTCAAAGTTATCACTCCTTTTAGTTTTAGTACTAAATATATTTGGTTGTTCTGAAGAACAGCTTACTGATGAAGCGAAAGAGGAGAGAAAATCAAAAATTAAGCAAGATATTCAGCATCATTTACAAGATGCCCATGATTTCCATTTGTTTACGGTAGAAGGTGAAGATGGTGAAGAGGATACTCACTATGGATTCCCTTTACCAGTTATTTTAATTGATGGTGGTCTTCAGGTATTTATGTCTTCTGAATTTCACCATGGTGAAGCGGTTGCTGAATCCAATGGGAATTTTTACAAGTTGTATCATGGTAAAATTTACAAAACAGATTCTGAGGGTACTATAACTTTAGATGAAAGTCAACATCCCACAAATGCTAAGCCATTTGANATTTCTATCACTAAAAGTGTACTGAGTGTAATTTTGGTTTCAATCTTAATTTTCTTTTTGTTTGGAAGAATGGCGAAAAACTACAAGTCTTCTCCACTTCCTAAAGGATTCGGGAAATTCGTTGAGCCGATAATTATATTTGTTCGCGATGAAATCGCTATTCCAAATATTGGTGAGAAATATTACTCAAGATACATGAGTTATTTGCTTACGGTATTTTTCTTTATTTGGTTTATTAACCTAACAGGATTAACGCCATTTGGTATAAATGTTACTGGTAATATTGCAGTAACTACTGCTTTGGCAATTATGACATTTCTTATTACTAACTTTTCGGGTAAAAAAGATTACTGGAAGCATATTTTCTGGATGCCTGGTGTACCAACACCTATGAAATTTGTATTAGCACCAATAGAATTATTAGGTGTGATTATTAAGCCATTTGCGCTTCTGATTCGTTTGTATGCAAACATTTCAGCNGGNCATATTGTTTTAATGAGTTTGATTGGGTTATTGTTTGTTTTTCAAAACTGGTTCGCAAGAGGTGCGTTTTTGGGATTAACAGTATTCTTGTCATTAATTGAGTTATTGGTTGCGTTTCTTCAAGCCTATATATTTACAATGTTAACAGCATTGTATTTCGGGATGGCTGTAGAAGAACACGATCATGAACACGCACATTAAATTTGAATGTTTAATTTTTAATATATATATACATTATGACTATTCCTAACATCGTTGGAGCTGGACTTATCGTAATTGGTGCCGGAATCGGTATTGGTAAAATCGGTGGTGCAGCAATGGAAGGTATTGCACGACAGCCTGAAGCTACAAACAAAATTCAAACAGCAATGTTGATTGCTGCCGCTCTTATTGAGGGGATTGGATTTGCGGCTTTATTTGCATCGTAAAAAACCTGACGAGCGTTGTAGCGATTGGCTACAACGCTTGTTTTATTAAATTAATCAAGAACTAATTAAAAGTTTTCATGGAAAAACTAATTGCAGAATTTTCGGTAGGGTTATTTTTTTGGCAAACATTATTGTTTTTAACGCTTCTTTTCTTGTTGAGAAAATTTGCGTGGAAACCTATTTTGGGTGCGGTGAACAGCAGAGAGGAAAGCATCAGAAAAGCTTTGGACTCAGCGAAAGAGGCTGAGGAAAAAATGGCTTCTATCACAGCTAAAAACGAAGAGTTCTTAAAGCAGGCAAGAGAAGAAAGAGATGTTATTCTAAGAGAAGCGAAAGAGGCGAAGGACGCTATTGTTGCTGAAGCTAAAGGTGTTGCTAAGGAAGAGGCAGACCGTATTTTAGTTTCTGCTAATGATCAAATCGCTAACGAAAGAATGAAAGCCGTTACTGAATTGAAAAATCAAGTTGGTAAACTTTCTCTTGAAATTGCTGAAAAGATTTTAACGGCAGAATTAGATGATAAATCTAAGCAGGAAGCTTTAGTAAATAATTTAGTAGAGGACGTAAACTTAAATTAAAATGGCATACGGAAGAGCCGCAGTTCGTTACGCAAAGTCTATTATTCAACTTTCCATCGAGCAGGATACGCTTGATTTAGTGAAAGCTGATATGGATTTGATTCGCTCAACTTGTGCTGAATCCAAAGACTTAGTGTTGTTGTTGGAAAGCCCAATTGTTAAAGCGGATAAAAAACTAGCTGTTTTGAACGCTGTTTTTGGATCTAAATTATCCGCGTTAACCAACAGCTTTATTAAAATTCTTACAGATAAAGGTAGAGAGTCACTAATTGATGATATTTCTATAGCTTTTGAAGATCAATATCTGGCACATAAAAATGTATTGAGAACGGTTATAAAATCCGTTGATGGATTGAATGACGATTTTAAATACCGAGTGACTGAATTGGTAAAAACTGCATACGATAAAGATGTAGAAATTATTGAAGAAAAAGATCCTTCCTTAATTGGAGGTTTTGTCTTAACTATTGGAGACAAACAAGTTGATGCTAGTATCAGCAGAAAACTTGCTGAATTGGAAAAAGAATTCAGCAAAAATACATACATGAAAGATTATTAATATTACAAAAGTTAAAAACTAATTATAATGGCAGAAGTAAAACCAGCAGAGGTATCAGCAATTTTAAGAGAGCAATTAGCTGGCTTAAAAACTGAAGCAGAGTTACAAGAAGTTGGTACTGTTCTTCAAATTGGAGACGGTATTGCTCGTGTTTACGGTTTATCAAACGTTCAATACGGAGAGTTGGTAGAATTTGAAAATGGATTACAATCTATGGCTCTTAACCTGGAAGAAGACAATGTAGGTCTTGTACTTTTAGGAAGTGGTAAAGGAATTAAAGAAGGAGCAACAGTTAAAAGAACTGGTAAAATTGCTTCTGTAAAAATCGGAGAAGGTATCGTTGGGCGTGTAGTGAATACACTAGGTGAACCAATAGATGGTAAAGGTCCAATACAAGGTGAACTTTACGATATGCCTATTGAAAGAAAAGCTCCTGGTGTTATTTATCGTCAGCCGGTAGACGAGCCTTTACAAACAGGAATCAAGGCTGTTGATTCAATGATTCCAATTGGAAGAGGACAAAGAGAGTTGATTATTGGTGACCGTCAAACAGGAAAGACTACTGTTGCTATCGATACCATTATAAATCAAAAAGAATTTTATGATGCTGGTGAACCAGTTTACTGTATTTATGTTGCTATAGGTCAAAAGGGTTCTACTGTGGCAGGTATTGTTGCTACTCTTGAGAAGGCTGGAGCAATGGCTTATACTACAGTGGTTTCCGCGAGTGCATCTGATCCAGCTCCAATGCAGTTTTTTGCTCCGTTTACGGGTGCTGCTATAGGTGAGTACTTTAGAGACACTGGGCGTCCAGCTTTAATTGTTTATGATGATTTATCAAAGCAAGCGGTTGCATATCGTGAGGTTTCTCTATTGTTAAGAAGACCTCCGGGTCGTGAGGCATATCCTGGTGATGTATTTTACTTGCACTCAAGATTGTTAGAAAGAGCCGCAAAATTAAATTCATCGGATGAGATTGCTGCTCAAATGAATGATTTACCGGATGTTCTAAAGGATAAAGTAAAAGGAGGAGGTTCACTAACGGCTCTGCCAATTATTGAAACTCAAGCAGGAGACGTTTCTGCGTATATTCCTACGAATGTTATTTCCATTACTGATGGTCAAATTTTCTTGGAATCTGACTTGTTCCTTTCTGGTGTTCGTCCAGCAATTAATGTTGGTATATCTGTATCTCGTGTAGGTGGTTCTGCTCAGATTAAATCGATGAAAAAGATTTCTGGTACTCTTAAATTGGATCAAGCTCAGTACAGAGAACTTGAGGCTTTTGCGAAGTTCGGTTCTGACTTAGATGCAGCCACTAAATCGGTTATTGATAAGGGAGCCAGAAACGTTGAGATTTTGAAGCAAGCTCAAAATAGTCCATATACAGTTGAAGAGCAGTGTGCGATTATTTTCTCAGGAACAAATGGTTTAATTATGGACGTTCCTGTGAATAAGGTGAAGCAATTTGAAACGGATTATTTAGCTGTTTTAAACGCAAGCCATTCGGATGTGTTAGCTGCACTTAAAGCAGGTAAATTAAGCGACGAGGTAGTTGAGACCTTAACGAAGGTAACCAAAGAGGTGGCATCAAAGTTTGCTTAATTAAAAAATGATTAAATGAGGTGGTTTAACCACCTCTTACCATAAAATTTGAATGAGCTAAATGGCAAATTTAAAGGAAACTAGAAATAGAATTACATCGGTTAAATCAACAATGCAAATAACCAGTGCCATGAAAATGGTATCGGCTGCAAAGTTAAAAAGAGCGACAGATGCAATTACAAAAATGCGTCCTTATGCAGAGAAATTACAAGAAATTCTTGTGAATCTTACTGCTGGAGCTGATAGTGCTGATGAAAATGTTTATGCATCTGTAAGACCCGAAGAAAAGGTTTTGGTTGTTGCTGTTACCTCAAACAGAGGTTTGTGTGGTGGGTTTAATGCCTACATAACCAAAAGCTGTTTAAATTTGGCTAATAATGAATTTGCATCTAAGGATGTTTCTTTTTTATGCATTGGTAAAAAAGGAGGTGAATTTTTAGCTAATAAGGGATTGAATGTTATCAAAACTGAGATTGACGTATTCAATGAGTTGAACTTTGATAATGTTGCTCCAATTGCAGAGGGTGTGATGTCAGAGTTTGCAGAAGGTAAGTACGATAAAGTGATCTTGGTTTATAATCATTTTCAAAATGCAGCTATTCAAATAGTTCAGAATGAACAATTTCTTCCAATAGTTGTTGATGAAAGCCAAATTTCTTCAAGCTCTACAGATTACATTTATGAACCAAACAAAGAGGATATTGTTTCTGAGTTAATTCCTAAATCTTTGAAAACACAGTTTTATAAGGCACTTTTAGATTCCGTTGCTGGTGAACATGGTGCTCGTATGACTGCTATGCATAAAGCAACCGATAATGCTAAAGATTTAGCGGATAGGTTAACACTTGAATACAACAAAGCTCGTCAAGCGGCAATTACAACAGAAATTCTTGAAATTGTTGGAGGTGCTGAAGCATTGAAAGGCTAAAGGTTTTAAAATGATAAATTTCGAAAAGCTACCAAATGGTAGCTTTTTTGTTTTATAACCTATCCCTTAACAAAAACGTTAATGTCCTAAAAATTAACTACCTTCAATTGAGGTATAATTTTTGCTCTATTACACCATATTGAAACAGGTCAAGTCATATCGAGTAAGGTTTATTCTTTTGGGGCTGGCATTATTGCTGTTTTCAGGGTTGTTTAAGTCATATTACCAAGATCGAGCTTGGTCAGTAAATCACCAAACGAATCATTTCCAAGAGGCAATCAATGAAGTTGATGCTAAACTGTTTAATGAGATTGATTATTACAAATCAATTATTGAAGGTTCAGGTTTGGAAGAGCTTTTAAAAAAGGATGTTGACTATCATAAAAAACTTGAGTCTCAAGGCATCGGGATTTATGTTTATACGGAAGGAAATCTTAAATTTTGGAGTACAAATAAGTTTATTATTCCTAATGAATTATCCAATTCAGGTCTAATTAAGGCAAAAAACGGCTTTTATTTAAAGGAGGTTTTTAGGGAAGGTAAAACAACAATAATTGCGCAGTTTTATATTAAAAAGTCATACCCTTTTGAAAATTCGTACATCAATAACTCTTTTGATAGTAAGCTTTACCTGGATAAGGGTTGGAGTATTCAGTTGGATGAGATAAAGGGTGGTTTTAAAATAACATTGGAATCCAGTCAGGACTCTTTATACATCAAACCGACAAATCTTTTTGAATCACCTTACAATATTACTTTAATGATTAGCGAAGGTGTTGGCTTGTTGCTTTTTTTTATCGGTTGTGTTTTGTTGGCCAAGCGCTATGGTTTTGTGCGAAAATTATTGTTTTTGATAAGTGTTTTAGGTTTGGTTCGATTCCTTTTGTGGTGGTTTAATGCTCCTGTTAATCTTCATGGACTCGCGTTGTTTGATTCTAAATTGCTTGCTTTTTCTAAACTTGTTCCTTCGTTAGGCGACTTATTATTGTATGTTATTTTTGCATTAGTCTTGACTTTTTCTCTATTTAAGCATGTCAATTATTCAATTCATTCCTTTGTTAAATATCGACATCTAATTTTTTTTACAGGGATTGGAGTTATATATATAATCACTTGGGGTATTGTTGAAACCGTTGAGGGCGTTGTTATGCACTCGGAAATTCCCTTGGATTTATCGCACATATTATCCATAGAATATACTACCCTTATTGCGCTTTTTTGCATTGCTGGAATTGTTGCTGTTTATGTTGTGGTTTGTTGGAAAGTTATAGAATTGTTACACAAGCTTTCATTTAAACTAAATTATGTTTTAATTGCTTATACTATTGCAATCCTTTCGGTTACAATTTGTGGGTTGTTGTTTGGTTTTTCCGACGCCTATGAAATTTTATGGTCTTTACCTGTGTTCTTCTTGTTGTCTTATTCTTTTTATACAAACCAAAAGATTGTTTCATTTTCAGTGTCAATCGGTTTGCTTTTCCTTTTTTCATTAATGATTACNCAATCTTTAAGAAATTATACGGATCAGAAAACGATTGATGAAAAAAAACAANTGTTAACTAAGTTGGCTAAAGAGAAAGACTTAATCGCCGAATATTTATTTCAAAATGTACAAGAGTCTATACGTGAGGATAAAGATGCCTATGATTTGCTGTTAGATTANTCGAATAGTGATCAGGATATTTTTAAATATTTTAAAAAAAATTATTTTCAAGGATTTTGGAATCGATTTGATTTACAAGTCAATCCATGTTTGAAAGGAGATAGTATTTTGTTTTTAAATGAGTCGAGCCCGCTTTCATGCGAGCAATTCTTCTCAGATATTATTGAGTCCGTTGGAAAAGAAGTATCACCAGGGTTTTACTATCTGGAGAACCAAAACGGGCGAATAAGTTATCTTGGAGTTGTNAANTTCAGTTCGGAAGATAAGGTTTATCTTGAATTAGACTCTAAGTTCAAACCAGATGGNGTAGGTTTTCCAACTTTATTGTTGGATGAGCAAGTTGAACGCAAATCGTTAAACCCNGAGTATGCCTTTGCTCATTTTAAATCGGGAGAGTTGGTAAAGCAAAAAGGGCCTATTTTATACAGTACTAAATTATCATACTACTCTAATCACCCAGAGGACCGGTGGGATTATTTTGAGCAAGACCAAATAGGTCACCTTGTAAAGCGCTCGGAAAATGATGTTTATTTTTTGAGTGAGAAAATAACGAGTACATGGANTCAGATGGCATTTTATTCGTATTTGTTTGCTTTCTTTTCCATATTAACAATTGTTGCGATTGTAGTTTATCGGTTTTTTTATGGCAAGATGAGTGAAGGTTCCAGTTTTAAAACAAGATTCCAATTGGTGATAATTTTCATACTTTTTTTCAGTACCGTATTCATTGGTGTTGGAAGTGTTTATTATTTGAAGAATCAATACAATCAAAAGAATTTTGATGCGATTTCAGAAAAAATTAAGTCAGTAAAAATTGAAGTAGAGCAGAAACTAGGAGAAAATGAGTCCATTGAAAAAACGGATAAAGATTATGCTCAGCTGATACTTGAAAAGTTNTCTAAAGTCTTTTTTACAGATATTAATTTATTTGATCCCAATGGTAAATTGGTGGTTTCTTCACAGCATAAAATATTTGAAGAGGGCTTAGTGGGTAACCGAATGAATCCTCTTGCGATGTATCAAATGCTTTTTAATGCTCAGTCTCAATTTGTCCAAATCGAAGAAATTGAAGGAATGCAATTTTTATCTGCTTATGTTCCGTTTTATAATAATGAAGGGAATTTGATGGCNTATTTGAATCTTCCTTATTTTGCTCGGTCGAATGATTTAAAAAATGAAATTTCAGATTTCATTGTAGCNTTGCTAAATATTTATGTTTTATTAATTGTTTTGGCGCTTGTCATTGGTTTGATTTTAACCAATAAAATTACCGAGCCGTTAAGGTTAATTCAGGAAAAAATGTCCAATATTCAACTTGGTGAAACAAATGAATTGATTAATTATACAGGAAAAGATGAAATAGGGAGGTTAGTCAAGGAATACAATAGGATGATTATTGAATTAACTGAGAGTGCAAAAAGGTTGGCTGAAAGTGAAAGAGAGGATGCCTGGAGAGAAATGGCTAAGCAAGTGGCCCATGAAATAAAAAATCCGTTAACTCCAATGAAACTAAGTATTCAACATCTGCAGATGAGATGGTCTTTATTTGATGAAAAAGAGAGGCATGAGCGGTTTGATACTTTTGCAAAAAATTTAATTCAACAAATCGATACATTATCTGCAATTGCGGGTGAGTTTTCATCCTTCGCAAAGTTGGGGGAAGCTGATTTTAAGGAAATAGACTTGAAGGAAATCATAAAATCTGCCGTTGAAGTATATAATTGGACGAATGGTGTTGAAGTAGTTTTTCAGAGCGATCATGATTTAAATGTGCACGGAGATAAAGATCAAATGCTTCGAGTGTTTAATAATTTGATTAAAAATGCCATTCAGGCAATTCCTTCTTCGAGAAATGGAATTGTAAAGGTGTATGCCGAACGCGATACCGAATTTTTAAAGATTGTTGTTGAGGATAACGGTAAAGGGATATCAAAAGAAAATTACAATCGAATTTTTGTTCCGAATTTCACTACAAAAAATTCAGGAATGGGACTTGGATTGGCTATGGTGCAAAAAATAATTGAGAATATGGGTGGGCAAATATATTTTGAAACCAAAGAAGAAATGGGTACAAAATTTATTATTGAATTGAAGATTCAATAAAGTTATGTCGCCCAATACTCATATTTAATCTAAGTAAATAAAGATTAAGTCTAATTTTAAGTAACCTTTTGTTTTATTTAAAGTTTGAGACCTTAGTTGACTATTGAAAACAAATCAAAATCCTTAATTAATCTGTAATCAAAANTTGTGTTTTTTATTTCATTTCACTTGAGGATTTTTTATTGTTTTATTTAGTTCANCACTTAATAATTTTATTTGAGTAATCAAGATATAATATTTGACTATAAGCAGATATCTGAAAAAATTGAATCTGTGTTTCATCAAAACAATAAGGAAATTGATGATCATTTAATTGAATTGACAGCAGCCAATTATATTCTAAAGAAACAGAATGAATCAATTCATAAAGCTCAGGAAATTGTAAATTCAAGTTTACGGTATGGTAGAATAATACAAAATAGTATTAATGCCAATGAGGAGGAGATTTCNAAGTTATTTCCGGAAAGCTTTGCATTTTATTGTCCTCAAAATTTTATTGGTGGAGATTTAATCTGGACTCAAAAATGTAAGTTTGGTAAAATTATCGCTGTGGTGGATTGCATGGGCCACGGTGTCCCTGGAGCAATGTTGGCAATGTCTGTGTATCATTTCTTGAATGCCACTTTACTGGAAAATCGATTTGAATCGGTTACCGATTTTTTATGTAATGTATCCGATGCTTATCATAAAAGTTTTTTCGATTCCAACAAGGGAGAGGATTTTGCAGATACATTTGATATTTCTTTATGTGTTGTTGATGAAGAATCACAAATTATACGATATAGAGGGATCAAACGACCACTATTAATAATTAGAGATCAAGTTGTNACAGAATTTAAAGGAGATAGGGTTTCTGTGTCTGATGAAAAAGCGGGCCAAATAATAAAAAATAAACCTTGGGATAGTGTATGGCCTTATAAAAAAGGAGACCAAATTTATTTGTTTACAGATGGTTTTCAGGATCAGTTTGGCGGCCAACGGAATAAAAAATACAAGTACTCTAATTTTAAGAAATTNATACAGTCTATTTCTTGTCAATCCATGTTGACTCAACATGACATGATTGTTGATGAACTGCACAATTGGAAAAATACAAGTGAAGGTTCATATGAACAAACTGATGATATAGCTATTCTTGGTATTAAATTATAGGTGTTTCTCCTTTTTTTTGAGCGTTTTTCAAAAAGTATTTCCAATGAAGTATTTTGTCAAAAACAGGCAATTGAGAAGTTCGTTTTTTATTTTTTCTAAATAGTCTTCAATTGATGTCATATTTAGTTTGAAATTTTCTTTAAAAAGGTAAAGATTTATTTACATAAAAGTGACTGTTTTTAAAAGGTTTCGATGTATTTTTGATNCNNAATTTGCGTAAAAAACNTATGGCCAANTTAACGAAACTNCCCGCATGGTCTGCNCTGCAGAANCATTTTGAATATTTTAAGGANATTCATCTTAACGATTTGTTTTTGAACGAAAGTCGGTTTTCAGATTTTTCAATTCAACTCAATGATATTTTATTGGATTTTTCNAAAAATAGNATCAATTCAGATACTTTTCGTTTACTCTTAAATTTGGCTAAAGAAACTAACGTTCGATCAGCAATTGATGCCATGTTTTCNGGGGAAATNATCAATACCACTGAAAAGAGGTCNGTTTTGCATATTGCTTTAAGAAATCGTTCGAATACACCTNTTTATGTTGANAATAANGATGTNATGCCTCAAATAAATGAGGTACTGCAAAAAATGAAANNGTTTACAGATAGATGTGAGGTCGGGGAAATGGAAAGGGTATTCTGGNAAATCGATTACAGATGTTGTAAATATTGGGATTGGAGGATCGGATTTAGGGCCTTTAATGGTTACGGANNCTTTAAAACCNTANGGTGGNNATTTAAATGTTCACTTTGTTTCAAATGTTGATGGAACACATATTGCGGAGACNTTAAAATNCATNAATCCTGAAACNACANTATTTGTNATAGCNTCNAAAACATTTACNACACAGGAAACATTAACAAATGCTNATTCAGCTAAAGATTGGTTTTTNCAATCNGNAGCTAATGAAGATGATGTAGCCAAACACTTTATTGCAATTTCTACAAATGCNNATGGAGTNGAGNNCTTTGGTATTGATACTCAAAANATGTTTGAGTTTTGGGATTGGGTAGGTGGTAGGTATAGNCTNTGGAGTTCAATTGGATTGAGTATTGCTCTTTATATTGGTTTTGAAAAATTTGAAGAGTTGTTATCGGGTGCTCATGAAATGGANATTCATTTTAAAACTGCNCCNTTNGAAGAAAATATTCCAGTAATACTTGGNCTTTTAGGANTTTGGTANAATAATTTTTTTGGCGCCGAATCACANTGTATTCTTCCTTACGATCAATANATGCATCGTTTTGCNGCATATTTTCAGCAAGGAGATATGGANAGNAANGGGAAATACATCAANAAGAANGGNGAAAAGGTGAATTANAGTACNGGTCCAATTGTTTGGGGNGAGCCAGGAACTAATGGTCAGCATGCTTTTTATCAGTTGATTCATCANGGAACNAAGCTNATNCCATGTGATTTTATTGCTCCTGTAAATACTCAAAATCCTATTGGAGATCACCACGCCAAACTACTCTCTAATTTTTTCGCCCAAACTGAGGCTCTAATGAAGGGAAAAACAAGAGAGCAAGCAAAAAAAGAATTGGAATCAGAAGACTTTAGTGATTTGGAATTAGAAGCATTGCTTCCGCATAAAATCTTTGAAGGCAATAAACCTACTAACTCAATATTTGTAAAAAAGCTTACACCAAGGGTTTTGGGTAGCTTAATTGCAATGTATGAGCATAAAATTTATACCCAGAGTGTAATATGGAACGTGAATGCGTTTGATCAATGGGGTGTCGAGCTGGGAAAACAGTTGGCTAAGGTTATTTTACCAGAGTTGTCTAACAAGGACAAGGTTGAAAGTCATGATTCCTCTACAAATGGATTGATCCAATTTTATAAAGATAATAGAGAAGTAATTGGTTAATGGGAAGTGTAAGGTTTGATAAGGTGTTTTTAACGGAGTTTGATAAGTCCAGCAAGCGTGAGTTTCTGGAAACGAATTCTGTTGGAGCATACTCAAGCTCTACCTTAGCAGGCGTTAATACCCGTAAATACCATGGTACTTTTGTTGTTAGACAACCGCAAATTGATCATCACAGTTATGTTTTGTTGAATGCATTGCATGAAGTTTTGGACGTGAATGACCATGTTTATGAATTGGGAGTTCATCAATATTCATTAACTGCTCACCCCGAGGGGTATCAATATTTGCATTCGTTTGATTTGAAAAAAATTCCAACTTTTATTTTTGAAGTTGAAGGACATAAGATTCGGAAAGAAATTCAGTTTTCCCCAAATAAAAATCAGTTGCTAATTCGTTATTCTCTTATTGAGGGAGAACGAGTTGAGCTAGGATTAAAGCCTTTTTCATCTTTTAGAAGAATACATAGGCTTCGTAGGGCCGATAATCGGGCTGTAAAAGTGGATGAAGTTCATAATGGTGTAAAGTATTGCATGGAGGAAGGTTTTGATAATTTATTTATTCAAACTTCTACGCAAAATGATTTTATAGCACATGGAGATTGGCACTATAAAACTGAATACCTGGAAGAATTGGACCGAGGATATGATTTTAAAGAAGATTTGTACTCAATTGGTTTATTGCTTTTTGAATTAAAAAAGGCACAATCTGTTGTGGTTTCTATTTCAACTGAGCAGGAAAATGTGAAGGGGATAAATGATTTATTTGACGATTTGTTGAAAGAGAAAACTGAACTCACCAATTTAGATGAATATTTAGAAAAGGCAGCCGATCAATTCGTATGCAAAACACCTGGATATGGAGTTGAGATTTGTGCTGGATTGCATTGGTTTGGTAGATGGGGTAGGGATACCTTTTTGTCTTTACCTGGACTTACCCTATACAGAGAAAACCCAAAGCCGGAAGTTTGTAAAGAGGTCTTGAAAACCATGTTGCAAGATTTAAAGGGAGGTTTACTCACTAATATTGGGGTTGGTCAATCAGCACAATATAACTCTGCCGATGCATCATTGTGGTTTTTTTGGGCTCTTCAAGAGTATGTAGAGGTAACAAAATCTCCGGTGGAAACCTGGAAATACTTCAGAAACGAAATCAATCATATTCTTGATAAGTATAAAGAAGGAACTCTGTACAATATTCATATGAAGAAAAATGGCTTGTTGTACGGTGGTCAGGAAAATGTTGCGTTAACTTGGATGGATGCAGTTGTCGATGGTGTTCCTGTTACTCCAAGAGCAGGATATACTGTTGAGTTAAACGCGCTTTGGTATAATGCAATATGTCTTAGTTTAGAAATGGCTAAAGCAGCAGATGATAAAGAGTTTTTAGAGAATTGGAAAATGGTTCCTTTGTCATTGAAAACTGCATTTAAAGACATGTTTTGGGATGAAAAAAAAGGGTATTTAGCAGATTTTTGTGATGATCAAAGTAAAGATTGGAGTTTTCGTCCCAACCAAATTTTTGCAACATCTTTAAAGTATTCAGTTTGCGATAAAGATATGAGTAAGTCTGTTTTAGAGAGTGTAAAACATAAACTACTGACAATTAGAGGGTTAAAGACATTATCAGAAGATGATGAAAAATTTATTGG
>PBJD01000017.1 GCA_002720635.1 Flavobacteriales bacterium
TTAACTTTTTTAAATTTTTTGATTTGTTCTTTTGAGTCTGTTATTTTTGTGATTAATTCTGGCATTTTGCTTTGAAAATAATCAACAAAATCCTTTACATCCTCAATGTCTATAATTTCTTCAGTGCTAATTTTTTTGTTGCTTAGAATTAAATCATATTCAACTTCCAGGTAAGATAGTTGATCTTTTAAATCCAGAATATCGCTTTCAACACTTTTAATTTGATTTTTAATTTTCAATAATTTTGGTTCGTCTTTTTGTTTTTTCAAGTAATTGATACCAAATTTCACATTTAAAATCTGAGCTCCATTTATTTTTGCCTGAATGGTTTGATCTTGTAAATATGGAGAAAGACCTGTTATTTTCAATGTGTCAATTCCAGATTTGATTTTTATGTTTTCACTTCTCGAAATCTCAGCACCTCTTGAAAATACTTTTACAGAATTTATTCGAGGGGTAATTTGTGAAAAACCGACAAAATATATGACTTGTGCAAAAAGAATAAGTTTTAATTTCATTTTGTAAAGAGTAATTTAAGATAATTTGCTTATTAAATTTAAGCAGGTTTTGCTTTGAAAAAGCTCATGTTAATGGAAACTTTACTATTTGTTGAAAACTTTTGAATTTACAAAGTAAATTTGTACTATGATTTCTAATATCGTTTTACATGAATGACAAAAGACCACTTATTTTAGTTGTAAATGATGATGGGATTACTGCACCAGGAATTCACGCATTAATATCTTTTGTCAAAAGTTTTGGAGAAGTAATCGTTGTTGCTCCCGATAAAGCCCAAAGCGGTATGGGTCATGCCATTACAATGAATAAGCCCTTAAGATTGAAAAAGTATGGTACTATTCATGGAGCAGAAGCTTACAGTTGCTCCGGAACACCTGTAGATTGTATTAAGTTTGGAACAAAAGTTCTGGCAAAAGATCGAAAAATTGATTTGGTGGTTAGTGGCATTAATCATGGGCTCAACTCTTCGATTAATGTAATTTATTCTGGAACAATGTCTGCAGCGATTGAAGGTGCCCTTGAAGGTGCTCCAAGTGTAGGTTTTTCTTTGGATAATCATTCTTTAGATGCTGATTTTTCTGGGTGTGAGAATATTGTTCGTACCATAGTTCAATTTCTTTTGGATATTCCCAGAGAAAGAAGATATTGTTTGAATGTCAATATACCTGATATTTCAAAAGAAGAAATAAAAGGAATAAAAATTTGCAGACAGGCTAAAGCGTATTGGGATGAACGATTTGTGGAACGTCAAGACCCTTTTGGAGATATTTATTATTGGCTTACGGGAGATTTTATTTACCTGGACGAAGGTGAAAATACAGATGTTTGGGCTCTGAAAAATAATTATGTTTCCGTAGTCCCTACACAATCTGACCTGACTGATTATAATGCAATTACTACTTTAAAAGAAAAGAATGAATTTGTTCAATGAATTAAATAAGAAAAGACTTAAAGGGGTTTGTTTAGGTGCTTTTTTGCCAATTTTCTTGCTGTTAATCGTTGGTTTGTATGGCTTTTATATAAACAAGCCATGGGTTATAGGTGAAAATAATTTTGCGGCTGCGCCAAGTACTTACATTGGTGTTATCTGGGTGTATCTAATCAGTGTGAATTATTATCACGTTTTTTTTTGTTTATCAGCAAACATGTTAGCGGTTTGGTTTCTTACGAGTAAGAATAAAAACTCAATTGCAAATGGTGTAGTTTTACCAACTGCATTATATGCAGTTTTATTAGTTGTTGTAAGGTTAATATAATGAGATATTACATTGTCGCAGGAGAGGCTTCAGGAGATTTACACGGAAGTAATTTAATGAAGGAGCTGAAACATCAAGATTCAAATGCTGAGTTTCGTTTTTTTGGCGGTGACTTAATGAAATCAGTTGGCGGTGAGCTTGTAAATCACTACAAGGATACTGCATTTATGGGTTTCATACCTGTAATTTTGAATTTGAGAACTATTTTAAAAAACATTCAAAAATGCCAAGAAGATGTTTTATGCTTTAAACCAGATGTTTTGATTTTAATTGATTATCCGGGTTTTAATCTTAAAATAGCCAAGTTTGCATTTGAAAACGGATTAAAAGTTCATTACTACATATCTCCTAAAATTTGGGCATGGAAAGAGCGTAGAATAAAAGACATTAAGGCTTATGTTCATAAAATGATAACTATACTTCCGTTTGAAACCGAATTTTACAGAAAGCACGGTATGGAGGTCAGTTATGTTGGTAATCCCTTATTTGATCAAATTTCAGCGTTTAAAAAAACGGCTTCTAAAATTGAGACAGAAAAGCCAATTTTAGCTGTTCTTCCTGGAAGTAGAAAAATGGAANTNGAGAGAATGCTTCCAACTATGGCAAAAGNGGCANAATTATTGCAGCAAAACTATGATGTATACATTGCAGCTACTCCTGATTTTACTATCGATTTTTACAAAAGTTTAATTGGCGATTTGAATGCACAGTTTGTTGTTGGAGAAACCTATAAGTTGCTTAATTCAGCTCAAAGGGCTATAATAACAAGTGGNACGGCAACTTTGGAAGCTGCAATTTTTAAGGTTCCTCAGGTGATTTGCTACCATGGGCCGGCTTTGGTGGTGGCTGCGGCAAGACGATTTGTTAAAGTGAAATATTTAGGATTAGCTAATTTAATTATGGATAAAGCAATTGTTACGGAACTTATTCAGGAAGATATGACGCCCGAACGAATCGTTTTTGAACTTTCTAAATTCAACACGCGTAAAGGTG
Source organism: Flavobacteriales bacterium (assembly GCA_002720635.1). Taxonomy (GTDB): domain Bacteria; phylum Bacteroidota; class Bacteroidia; order Flavobacteriales_C. Next base: position 2,769 of record PBJD01000017.1, read on the forward strand.
CTGACAAAATCGAAAAGGATTATAATGATTTGCTTGGACTTTTAGGCGATGAAGGGGCAAGTAAAAGAGCTGCGGAGATTATAATAAATGACATCAAGTAATTATGGGGTTTACCAGAGTTTATAAGCTAATGTTTTTAATTCTGGCTTTCTTTGCTCTTTTACCATTCAGTTTTTCAAGAAATATTTCGGTTTCTATTCTTGGCGGAGAAGATTTGAATGACTTTTCTATTACTGTTAANCGAGGAACCTATTCTTTAAACCTGGACGATAAAGTATATAAACTCACAGNAGGAAACCGGATTTTAGTCAAGCAAGGTATGTATGCCACTATTTGTGATTCTATTCGTTTTAAAATAACCGGCTTTAAAATGATTGGTAACGATTACGTAAATCATTTTGAAATTGCTCTCGGAACCTATTCCGTTAAGTATGATGATCATTTGCAGGTTGAAATGTACAAAAATCAAATTCGATTAATCAATGAAGTTGACTTGGATCGTTATGTTGCTGGTGTAGTGGAGGGTGAAGCCGGTTATAATCTTCCATTGGAATACTATAAGTTGCAGGCTATTCTTTGTAGGACCTATGCGCTAAAAAACCTGGATAGACATTCTAAAGAGGGATTTGATTTATGTGATAAAGTGCACTGTCAGGTTTATCACAAAAAGTGTAATAAAAATGATATCATTAAGGCAACCGCATCAACCAGTGGTCTTGTTGTTGTAGATCATGATTTAGAATTAATAAACACTACCTTTCATTCCAATTGTGGAGGTCAAACTTGCAATTCAGAGGATGTATGGATCACACCAGTAAGCTACTTACGTTCTGTAAAGGATTCATTTTGTCATTTTTCACCACATCATTCCTGGGAAAAAAAAATACATCAAAACGATTTTATAACGGTTTTTAGTCAAAATGAACCAATTGACTCATCAGGATTTCAATCTTTAGTTAATTTTTGTCAGGATACCGCAAGGTTTCCAAACAAACATTTACATTCCATTCATTTAACCAAGGTAAGAAGTGCTCTGGATTTAAAGTCTACATATTTTTCCGTTGAAAAACAGGGTTCTGATATAACTCTATATGGAAAAGGTTTTGGTCACGGTGTTGGTTTGTGTCAGGAAGGTGGTATGGAAATGGCAAGGCGAAGTTATAGTTATGTAGATATTTTAAAATACTATTATACAAAGGTTTTTATTGTTAATCAACGTGCACTCCTTTTTTTTAAAGAGGAATAATTGGAAATAAGACAATTACCCGCGTTAAGGGTTTTACTATTGTTCATAGTGAGTTGTTTTTTACTGAAATACTTCAGTTTTGGAACAACCCTGTCTCTATATTTTTTCTTTTTCCTTTTTGTTTATCTAAAGTTTAGAGAATTTAAGAATAGCATTGTCTTTATNGGGCTTGTGTTAATTTGTTGTGTGAGGATAAATTATGAACCTGTTGTTTCTTTGCCCTCTAAGTGCTTCAAAATTGAACGTATTGTAAAGGAAAATAAAGAAAAAATTGTTTTTGTAGCGAAAGGCAAAAGTAATGTCCTTTTTACTCTGAACATTACAGAAAAAGACATGGGTTTTTATCATGCCAATGATTTAATCGAGTACAAGGGGCGATTAATGCCTTTGCCTGCCCCAAAAAGCTTAAATGGATTTATTTACGCGGATTATTTATGCAAAACAGGTGTTGATTCCATTGCTTATCCAAAATCGTTTCCAAGATTGGTTTACAGAGATTCTTTGAGTATTCATTCTTATACATCAAGATTTAAAAAGTCAATAACTTCCTATTTATTAAACTTTTCAAAAATCACGGATTTTACAAAAGGTTTTATGATTGCTCTATTAACCGGCGATAAGTCATTTTTGGATAAAAAAGGGTATAATTTATTTCGTGAAAGTGGAGTAATCCATGTTTTAGCTGTTTCAGGATTGCATGTTGGTATACTGTATGCTACTTTATATTTTTTATTTTCAAAAATCTTGAGATTACATGCTAAAATGGTTTTCCATATTATAGCTGTCTTATTAATTGGATATGCTTTTATAAGTGGATTATCTCCATCCGTAATTCGAGCTGTTATTATGTTTACTTTAATACAATTTGGAAAATCGTATCAAAAAACAACCAATACTTTGAATATTGTCTTTTCCAGTGCTTTTCTTATGTTGTTTTATGAGCCCAGTTTGATGTTTGATATTGGTTTTCAATTGAGTTATTCAGCAGTCATTGGTATTGTTTTTATTATGCAATATTCGGGTTTGAAGAGGTTGGTTAAAAATAAATATTTTAGTTTATTATGGAACCTTGTTCTTGTAAATTTTGCAGCATTTCTCTTTACAACACCTGTTATTGCATATCATTTTGGTGTAATCAACTTTACCAGTATATGGGCAAGTCTTCTTGTTGTTCCGATTATAACTTTAGTAATGTATTTAGGTCTTCTTTTATTGGTTATTTCGATTAATTATTCTTTCGCTGAGAAGGTTTATTTAATTCTGGATTATATATTTACCGGATTAAGTTCTTTGTTAAACCTCATTATCGATAATCTAAACTTAACTTTTCATTTTTTCATGGGTGGTAGCGGTGTGATTATCTTTTTTTCTATTTTATTTTCCGCAATAATTAGAAAATTGAGGTGGATGTTTTTTATTATTTTATTTAATGGGTTAATATTTTGTTTTCCCAAAGCTCAAAAGCTTCAATTTTTGAAATTAACTGATCAAGTCCAGTTGAAATACAGAGGTGAAATCTTAGAAATTAAAAAAGGAGATTCTCTTCGCTTAAATGATGTAACAATTCTTTGTAAAGAGTTACGTTTAATAGAAGTGCATAAATTACAAACCATAAAAACGATTGATTTTAATGTTAATAATTATAAGAGCTTAATTTTAGAGTTTTAGTAAAGAATTTTTAAATTTAAAATGTGTTAAAAAAATTTAGATTTCTTTTAGGTTTATTCCTTATAGCTTTAGTTTCTTGTAACGAAGAGGAAGTAGCCTCAAATAAATATGAAGCTCCAGAAACTAAAGATGATATCCATAAATCATTTAAAGATTTTGGCTTTTCAACCGACTTATCCGATGATATAGCTGCTTATAAAACTGTTGTCAATATTGTTCGGGAAACGGGTCTTACTCAAAATTTTATCATTTTACCAGGTGATGTGGATAAAGTTAAAGCATACATTGAAGATAATGAGAGAATATTGGAATACAACCCTAATTTTATTGAAAATATACAAAGAAAAAAGAACTGGTATGGAATATCAGTATTGGCTCGTCAAATAGGNCACCATTTATCTAAACATGAATTAGAAGGAGGAATTCCAAGTATAGAAGAAGAAATTAAAGCAGATCAATCTGCAGGTTTTGTTTTGTTTAAGATGGGAGCAACCCTGGGAGACGCAATTTCGGCACTTGAAAGTGTTATAAAAGAGGATGGTATTCACCATAAAGCTATTGCAAAAAATACCCGTATTACCTCTTTAGCAAAAGGATGGAATAACGCTAAAAAATTAATGACTGATACCGTTATACAAACTGAAAATTTAGATGTAGACTCTATGTTTAATTTCGCTTCAAAAAAGAAAAGATTAATACCCAGATTTTTTTATCGTGTTTTTCTGGCTCTCGAAAAAAAGATATATTATATAGGTGCAGAAGGAAAGGTTTATGAGGAAATTAATGGTCAGTACGTTCCTGTTGGCATAAAAAAAGACAGTTATAAAACTGGGTTTGACTGGATGTTTGTTAAAGATGGAGATTCATATGGAGTAGACTTAAAAGGGCGTCTTTGGGCTTTTTCCAGTGATGGTAATTTTCATATTGTTGGACAGGCGGTTAAATTGAATATTAAATAATCATGTTTTTTAAAACGCATGTTCGCTGGGTTCAGCTTATTTCCAATTCTGAATTCCTGGGCAATTATATTGAAAATGAAATTTATTCAGTAAGTTTTGAGGGAAAGTCATGTTTGGCAACAAAATATGAAATGAGATTAAGGGTGTTTGATGATACCTGCCCTCATCAAGGTATTTCGTTGAAAGATGGAATATGCAAAAATAATCAAGTGATTTGTCCCTGGCATAAATATGCTTACTGCTTGAAATCAGGAAAAGATTTGTCCACATCAGGAAATGCATTAAAAATATATGATACAAAGCTGGAAAATGAATTTTGGTATGTTGGTGTAGAGGAGAAATTGCCTTTTTGGATGGATCCGGTTTAAATGTAAATTATNCTAAAAATGATTATATAGTTATATGTTAAACATTTCTGTGTATAAATTTTATTTTCTTGTAATATCAACATTTATTTCCTCATTATTATACGGGCAATTAAATTGNGANTCTTATGANTATTTGAAGAAACAAAGTGTCAATGTTCAAAATCCCGGTAAAGAAACTTGGTTTAAGTTCAGGTCTAAAGGTGCTCTTTTAGATTTTGCAGGAAATTCCGAACATAAAGATAGTTTATTTGAATATGAAATTTATCCTTTTTCGGATTGTATGAAAATTCAATTTGGCGATGTCTCTCCTATTCGTAGCGTTTTAAAAAAATCTAATTTGGTTACAGAAGAAATTTGGACCAGAGTCATTGAAGAAGGAATTTGCGCGTGTCCGTCCTGTTTGTCTAAAATAGATGTCGATTATAAAAAACCATTAAGACTAAAGCAGGGAGAATTTTATTTACTGAAGGTTTTATCCTATGGTAAATCTTTTGGAATGACTTTAAATTTCCGGGAGATTGATACATTAAACCCAATTCGGTTTTCAATCGATAGTATTCCTTTTGAAGAAATTGAAATAGGGATGGTCTATCAATTACGAGAAATGTTTTTTGTACCTGCTAAGGCAAAATATCTGGAAAAATCGATTCCTGAATTGAAAAAACTTGAATTGTTTTTAAAAAAGCATAAAGTTTTAAAGGTTCAGGTCCGAGGTCATGTAAATGGTCCGGCGCAAACAGCTCCGTTATTTTATCAATCTTTATCGGATGAAAGAGCCTTAGCTATTAAACAATTCCTGGTGGAAAACGGAGTTGATGCAAAAAGAGTTGATGCTAAAGGAATGTCTAATTTTCAAATGAGATACCCATCTCCAAAAGATTCCTTTCAGGCAAAGGAAAATCGAAGGGTGGAAATTGTAATTTTAGCGATAGAATGAGGTTGACTATTTTATTTTTTCTATTTACAAAATTGCTGTTGTTTTCCCAGAATAAATGCACAGACANACCTTCTATAACAGTTGATAGTTTGAATAATTTGAGTTTGAATTCACAAACAGCATACTTTAAGATTTTAAAAGATTCCAATGATTACACATTTAGTTTTAGGGGAGGTTTTGACTTTGTAGAAGTATATTTTGATGGTTGTGAAAGTGAAAATAAATTGAAGCTGGATTCCAATGGTTTGGTGGTTCCAACGGAAAAAATGATAAATTCAGGAGTTTGTTATTGCAAATCCTGCATTGAGCGATATTCAAAAATTTCAACAAAAAATGATGTATTTATTAAATTAATAAATCCAGATAAAATTAAAATCAAGAAGCACGACAAATCGTTTAAAAAAAGCCTTTTATGGTATGAAAAAAAACTCAGATCCGGAGATAGAATACGATTAGAAAATATTTTGTTTTTCGGCGGCGAGGCCCGTTTTAGACCGATTAGTTATAAGGATTTAAATAGGTTATATTATGTTCTTGAAGAAAATCCATATTTAAATATTGAAATTCAAGGGCATGTCAATAGTCCCNGGAAAAAGAATTCAAAAAAAAATCAAGATTTATCTGAGGCAAGAGCTAAAGCTGTTAGTAATTATTTAAGAAATAAAGGAATTAAGCCGAATAGATTAACAAGTGTTGGATTTGGAAATACTAAAATGATTTATCCGAAAACGAAATCAGAGTATGAAATGCAATTTAATAGAAGAGTTGAAATTTTAGTCAAGTAAAATGTCAGGAGGTAATAAATATTATGTCATTTATAAGCCAAAAGGATGCTTGAGTCAATTCTCAAAGGAACATGATAAAATGGCTTTAGTTGATTTCTTTTTTGATTTACCCAAAGATATTTATCCAGTTGGCAGACTCGATGAAGATTCAGAGGGTTTATTGATCTTATCCAATGACAAAGCTTTGAATTCATTATTACTTAATCCGAAAAATGGACATTGGAGAACATACTGGGTACAAGTTTATGGNCAGGTTAGCAAAAGNGCAATGAAACAACTNGAAAAAGGTGTAACCATTTATGTAAATAAAAAAAAGCATAATACTCTTCCTGCCCAAGTTAAAAAAGGTGTTCCACCGAAGAATATCCCATCTTTAAATGTATCTGAAAAAAATACATCATGGTTGAGGATTTCAATTCAGGAGGGAAAAAACAGGCAAGTAAGAAAAATGACTGCGAAGGTTGGTTTTCCAACATTAAGGTTAATCAGAACCAATATTGAGTTACTTGATCTTGGAGAGTTGCAGCCATCAGAATATATAAAATTGGAGAAAAATCAAATTTATTCTAAACTTAAATTGAATGTATGAAATGGTAAATGAATAATTTTTTCATAATGAATTTAAAAAATTAAAGAAGCGTTTTCTTGATTAATGTTTGGCTGAAAAAGTTGAAAATTTTTGTTCGATTAACTTTTTAATAAAACTGCCGTAATGATTATAAATAATTCCTTTATGAATCCTTTAAATAAAGAAACTTTAAATGAAATTTTGGAACTGGCAGATGGTCGGAATTCAGTTTTACTGGAACTTTTACAATCTTTTTTAAGAGATACCAGGGAGTTATCAGAAGAAATAACTAATGCTGTTCATGATTTCGATTGGGAAAAACTTCAGTTTAGTGTTCATACATTAAAAGGTTTATCGGGCACAATAGGTGCCAATCCTCTGTTTGAGGTTTGCAAGTTATTAAATGATGATTTGAAAAATGGCAATACAAAGACTGCTGTTGCATTAGCAAATTCGGTTTCCACTAAATATGAAGAGTTGGTAGAATATATAAAATCTAATTATCAAATTGAATATGAAGCATAAAGTATTTCTTATAGAGGATAATTTAACAGAGGGTTTTTTATTAAGACTTGCGTTGAGTAAGATTGAAAATCTTGAAATAACACACTTCAAAACAGGTAGTGAGTTAATGGAAAAAATTGACGAATGTCCAAGCGTTGCAATTGTTGATTTAAACCTTCCTGATATTAATGGTCTGGAATTGATAAAAGAAATTAAGAAAAAGTCTGTTCATACCAAAAGTATTGTAGTATCTGCACAGAGAGATATTGAGGTAATAGCAACAGTCCAATCTGAGGGAACCCCTTATTACCTGGTAAAAAGTGATAGTGTTTTAAAAAATTTAAAATCAATTGTAGAAGATTTTCTATTTTCGATGGACCATCAATAGCTTATGGGATTCCATTTATGATTCGGTTTAGAAAGATATTACTTAGTAATGAAATTATAGTTTTAATTTCATTTTTTTTATATCCTCAATTATTCTTCGGTCAACAGTACAATTTCTCAAAAATATCCATCGAAGAGGGCTTGTCTTCAAGAGGAGTTTATTCAATTTGTGAGGGGCCAAAAGGACGTTTATGGATTGGATTGGAAGGGGAGGGAGTTAATATATATGATGGAAGAGAAATTATTCATTATTCAGATCATCACTTAGGACAAAATGTGAGAGTTATTTTCAAAGACTCAAGAAATAAAATGTGGTTTGGTTCTTCCAATCAAGGAATCTCTGTTTTGGATAATAAAAAAGTGTTTAAAATAAATACAGATCAGGGCTTGTTTGTCAATCATATAAGAGGAATTACAGAGGACAGGAATAGAAATGTGTGGGCGGCAACTTTAGGCGGGGGAGTTACCCGTATTGAAGGCTATAAAGTAACACAAAATATTAGCTTGAAGGATGGGTTGCCAAGTTTAAACTGCAGAGCAATATTAATGCGGTCAAATGGAGAAATGTGGGTGGGAACCGACAAAGGAATTGGAGTTTTTGAAAATGGAAAGCTTTTAAAAGTAATCAACAGATATAGTGGCCTTTCTCAAAATAAAATTTTATCTCTTTTTGAGGATAGCAAAGGGGTCGTCTGGATAGGTACGGAAAAAGGTTTGACACTCTATAATCAAGGAAATTTTTTAATCATCAATTCTGAAAATGGTTTGAAAAATCAAAGAATTAAAACTATAACAGCTGATAAAAGTCATTCTGTCTGGCTCGGTACGCAGACAGGTTTAGGAAAAGTGATACTTAAAGATTTTGACAGTAAATCCTATAAAATTGTTTGGTATGATGATCAAAATGGATTGAGTAATAATAGAATCAGGTGCCTGTATAAAGATAAATCAGGTGCTGTCTGGATGGGAACATATTTGGGTGGAGTCAATCGGTTATTCAATGAGTCTTTCCTTTTGCATACCCGCCAAAATGGATTGTTTGATAATGTAATCACTGCATTAAACTGGAACAATAAAGATTCATCATTGTGGATAGGTAGTTTAGATAGAGGAATTGGTATATGGAATAATTCAGATGTAAAAAGATTAAGTACGTCCAGTGGGATATCCAATAACCATATTACCTCAATTGCTCATTTAAATAATGGAGCTACAATAGTTGGGACCGCAGATGGCATTAACTTAATAGAAGGGTATGAATTCAGCCAGGTCTGGGATAACTACAACAATATTTTTACATCAAATAAGATTTCAGATTTGGTTTCTAACGGAAATATGGTTGTTGGTATGACTGATAATTCGGAGTTGTTTTTTATAAGAGATACGGGAAGTGTATTTCTTGACCGATTCTTGTCAGACGAGTCAGCAAAGAAATTTAAAACTTATATAAATAGTGTCAGTGTAATAGGGAATAATTTTTGGATTGGTGAAGATTCCACACTGAAACAAATTAAAGTAGTATCAAACCGTATAATAATTTTGGATAGTTTACTTATCGGTAAAGTTGTTAAACTTGCTGGTGAGTCAGGTGATTTCGTGGGATATACTTCTGATAATAAATTGTTTAGAGTTGTTCAGGATACGGTTGTTTGGGATTTTGAATTTGAAAAATCCGAGGAAGTAAAATTTATTCAAAAAGAAAATTCCAGGTCCTATTGGATAGGTCTAAAAAATAAGTTGGTGAATTTAAAATTTATCTCTGATGAAATTGGATATGATATGAAAACATATTCCAGAAACGAGGGGTTCATGGGGTTATCATCAATACGAAATTCAGTAACACAGGATATAAAAAACAATCTTTACATTGGTTCTATTAAAGGGCTTTTGCAAATTAAACCCAATCGATATAAGGGTGTGAAAAGAGATTTAAAGGTCTTTTTAAACCAACTGGTTGACGAAAAAAGCGCTCAGGAAAATTGGGTCAAATATTCCGATTCTATTGTGGATGGAGTTCCGTTAGGTTTAGTTTTACCATATAAAATGAATCATCTTTCTTTTCATTACAGTGCATATAATCTTAAGAATCCTGGTGGTATAACGTATCAAATAACGTTATCAGGAGATGATGATTTTACTTTTGAAACAAAACAAACTCATGAGAAATTTGTTGATCTAAGCCCAGGGGAGTATGAGCTGAAAATTAAAGCAAAAACTCAATGGGGGGAATGGTCAAAACAACCATTGATTGTGAATTTTGAAATTCAGCCGCCAATTTGGCTGACAAAATCTTTTCAAACGTTGGCTCTTATTGTAATAGTTGGTTTGTTTGTTTTAGTTTTTAGATTGAGAACTCGAAAACTTGAAAAAGAAAAAATTAAACTGGAAGAATTAATAGCGGTAAAAACAAAAGATTTAAATGAGGAAAAAGAAAAGTCTGAAAATTTATTGTTAAATATCTTACCGGAAGGAGTCGCTAATGAATTAAAATTAAAAGGATTTGCAAAGACTCGAAAGTATAAAAAAGCATCCGTTTTGTTTACTGATTTTAAGGGGTTTACAAAAATGTCATACGAAATGTCTCCCGAGAAACTTGTTCAAAAATTAGATGAGATTTTTGTTGCGTTTGATGAGGTCATCGAACGGAATAATTTAGAAAAAATCAAAACAATTGGAGATGCCTATATGTGTGCTTCAGGAATACCTGATGAAAACCCTAATCAGGTTAAAAATGTCGTTTTAACAGGACTTCAGCTGGTTGAGGTAATGAATTCTTTTAATGAAAAGCAGAGATTGAATAATGAGCCGGAATGGAATGTAAGAGTAGGTATTCATACTGGAGAACTTATTGCAGGAGTGGTAGGAAAGAAAAAATTCGCATACGACATATGGGGAGATACGGTAAATATTGCCAGTAGAATGGAGAGCAATAGTGAACCTGGAAGAGTTAATGTTTCCCGTCAAACTTATGAGGAGGTAAGAAACTTTTTTAATTGTGAGGAAAGAGGTCGGATATTTGCCAGGAATAGAGGTGAGTTGGAAATGTATTTTGTTAATGAACTCAAGTCTGAGTTTGTTAGTTCAGAATCAAAAAACAGTGTAAATCAAATGTTCTATGAATGAATTAAATAAAAAAATCCGCCTTTAGGCGGATTTTTTTATTTAATATTTTTATCATTTTCTAATGATTGGATAAATAATTTGAAACACCTTCAGCGTCTGCTTTCATGGCGTCTTCACCCTCTTTCCAGTTTGCTGGACAAACCTCACCATTGGCTTCAAAGTAATTTAATGCATCCACCATTCGCAATGCCTCGTCTACGGATCTTCCAAGCGGTAAATCGTTTATAACTTGATGACGAACCTTACCTTCTTTGTCAATTAAAAATAAACCTCTGTATGCAACAGGAGCTCCACTAAATGCGGCATTTCCTTCTTCATCAACATCGTATTCTCCAGCGAGAACATCATAATTTTCTGCGATTGTTTTAGATAAATCGGCAACTAAGGGGTAAGTTACACCTTCTATTCCTCCTTTATTCTTTGGAGTATTTAACCATGCCCAATGTGAAAATTTTGAATCAATTGAGCAACCAACAACTGCAGTATTCTTTGATTCAAAATCGGCTAGTCTTGCTTGAAAAGCGTGGAGCTCAGTTGGACATACAAATGTAAAATCCAATGGATAAAAGAAAAGGACAACATTTTTTCCTTTATATTGATCTAATGAAAAATTTTCTACGAATTCTCCTCCATTAATAACAGCGTCTGCGCTAAATGATGGGGCTTTTTTTCCTACTAATACAGCCATTTTATTATTTTTTTTTATTGGTTTACTTTAAGTGAACTCAAAAATACAAATATTCAATAAATGTATGAAACTATAAGCTATAGTTTAATTAATCTTTTGATAGTAAAAACTGATTATAAAAACGAAAATAAGCTTGAAATTGAAAATCCAACCAATATTGAAATGAATTTAACCATGTTAAATTTGTGATTTTCACTTATTTCGAAGAGGATAGTAGTAGAAATGTTTAAAAATATTCCTATTACCATAGCCATGAAATAATGCTGATATTGTTGNAGTGCTGGTATGGAGTCTGACAACAACAAGCCCATTGGGGCCATAAGTGCGAAAGTCGCTAACAGCAGAAATGATTTCGTTGTTTTTCCTAAATAGTGTTTTAGCATACTTCCGAAAACGATAGCAACCGGAAGTTTGTGCAAAATTAAGCCCATGAAAAAAGATTCGTGAAAGTGATTCTCATTTTCTACGTGAACATGACTTGATGCAAGTGGGGTAGCTTCAAAGAAAGCATGCAGAAACAAGCCGATTAATGCAGGCGCCTTTAACTTGTCCATATGACTTTTGTGCATATGTCCATGGTCAATTCCAAGCGTTAAGAATTCAAATATTAACTGTAAAGAGAATCCAATTAATATAAATAAGCCATAGGAAGTTTTGTAGTCAATAAACAGNTCTGGCAAGAAATGTAAAATGGTTAAACCAAACAAAAAAGCTCCTGAAAAAGATAAGAGAAGTTTTATGGTCCACTCCTTGCTTACATTAACAAAAAGGAAAATTGCCCCGGCAAAGAAGGTTATAACAAAAAGTAATGTTTGTATTAAAAAGCTATCCAATTTTTTTGGCAATAATAATTAACCTATCGGAGGTGTTTTTAAATTCATCTAAATTGTAACTGCCAAAGGTATGAGTAATTTTTAGATTAACCTGTCTAAGGTGAGATTTGAAATCTGTTAAACTTAAAAGTTTAACACATTCTTGAAAAGAATATTGGTTTCCATCATCTGAAAAATTAATGGACTTGATTATTTTATTATTTTTAATTTCTTTTGATATTTTGAAGTTGATTCCACCGACAGTTTTGGTTTCTTTTACCACTAAGTTCTTAATTACCTTGTCCCTATTTAGAAAATCAATGACAAGTATACCATTCTTTTTCAGGTTTTTTGCTGAAGCTTTTATGGCGTTTAATTCATCTCTTTTGTTTTTAAAGTATCCAAAACTTGTAAACAGGTTTAATGCAAAGTCAAAGTAATTGGTTCGAAATATTTGACGCATATCGTGGGTATAAAACTTCAGGTCATTTTTAGCGCTTTTGTTTGCCTCTAAAATACTTTCTTCCGAAAGATCATAGCCTACCACATCATATCCCAGTTTGTTAATAAATATTGAATGTCGCCCTTTTCCACATGCAATATCAACAAATTTTGCATCAGGTTCAGGACCTAAAAAATCAATTAATTTAGAAATGAATTTTTCCGCCTCAGAGTAATCTCTGTTTTTATATAAAATGTGATAATACTTTGTGTTAAACCAGCTTTCAAACCATTCTCTCGACATATACTACCAAAGATAAAAAATGATTGGTTTTAAAAATGGCTGTAGTTTATAAAATTAAACCAATTTTCGGTTGAAAATAATTTCAAATAAGGTGATTTGTTTGAAACTTATAAATAGTTATTCCGTTATAAGTCAGGAAAATTGTTTTTAATTGAATTAAAAATTCTAGTTTTGCGTTTTTATGTCATTCGGAGACTTAAACATATATGACTTTTATAAAAAGATGGAAAGCAATGATATTATGCTTTCGTTTAAGGGTGACGTAACTTCTGAAATGTTAACCTCCATGCTCCAGATTATGGAGACTAAATTAGATAATCTTGGTGAGGAGAGTAAGGTTAAACGTAAGGTATATAATGTTTTAGTTGAATGTTTACAAAACTTATATCACCATCGGGATGAAATGAAAAGGACAGGTTTTAAAGAGGAAAGCGCTGCAATATTTATGATCGGTAGAAATGAGTCTTCTTACAATATTGTTACCGGTAATTATATAATGGCGGATAGAGTCTCCGATTTAAAATCCAGAATTGATCAGGTTAATGTTTTGGATAAAGATGGATTAAAAATGCTTTACAAAGAGGTTTTAAATAATGAAGAAAGAACTGAAAAAGGTGGAGGTGGACTGGGTATTATAGATATTGCCAGAAAGAGTAAGCAAAAACTGGTTTATGACTTTATGGATGTTGATGATCAATATTCGTTTTTTAGTTTGTACATTAAAATTCCTCAAAAAAATTAATTGCAAGAAATATGGGAAAGATTTCTATAGAAGGGACTTCAAAGACACCAACTGTACTTTTTGATTCAGAAGCCGGTTTAATGGAGTTAAAAGGAAGGTCTATACCGGAGAATAGTATTGAGTTTTACAAGCCTATTGTTGAGTCGCTGGATGATTATTCCAAAGGGCCGAAATCTTCAACAAAAGTTGAAATTCAATTAGAATATTTTAATACATCTTCTTCTAAATGTATTTTGGATCTGTTCAAAAAACTTGAGGCAATTCACAAAGCTGGCAACGAAGTTTCCATAAATTGGTATTATGAAGAAGATGATGAAGATATGTTAGAGGCAGGGGAAGATTATCAAGCCATAATCAAGGTTCCTTTTACAATGATAGAAGTAGAGGAAGAAGATTAGATTAAATAAAATACATGCAAATTAAAAGCCGTGTAAAAAAACATGGCTTTTTTTATGAATACTTTTTTAGCTTTTTAAGAATATATTCTGCTGTAGCTGAATTTTTAGTTTTTTGAATCAGTTCAGGTGTTCCTGCATACATTATATTCCCGCCATTTTTCCCCCCACCCGGTCCTAAATCTATTATCCAATTTGCACACTTCATAATTTCAGGATTATGCTCAATCACAACTATGGAATTTCCCTGGTNCAATAAGGCATAAAATGATTCCANCAATAATTTGATGTCGTGGAAATGAAGTCCGGTAGTAGGTTCATCAAAAACAAAAAGAGTTTTCTGATTATTGTTTCCTTTGATTAAAAAATATGCAAGTTTTACTCTTTGTGCTTCTCCTCCGGATAAAGTACTTGACGATTGACCAAGCTTCATGTATCCTAAACCAACTTTTTGCAGGGCAACGAGTTTGCTTATTACTTTTCCTTCAAGTGTTGTTTTTCTATTTGGATCAGCAAGTTTTTTAAAGAAATCAATAGCTTCGTTAATNGATAAATTTAAAACATCAAAAATATTTTTCCCATTGTATTCGACTTCTAATACTTCCTCTTTATAACGTTTTCCGCAGCATTCTTCACATGTAACTTTTAAGTCAGCCATGAATTGCATTTCAATCGTAATTTGGCCTTCTCCCTGGCATTTTTCGCAACGTCCATTAGGAACATTCAGAGAAAAATGAGAAGGTTTATAGCCTCTTATCTTTGCTAAAGGTTGTTTTGTGAAAATATTTCTAATTTCATCAAAAGCTTTGACGTAAGTTGCAGGATTTGATCGAGATGATCTTCCAATTGGGTTTTGATTGACATATTCAATGGATTCAATGGATGTTAAGTCTCCCGATATTTTATCTGAATTTCCGGTATTCAAATAGGATTGAATTGATGGTATAAGTTCATTTTTTACTAAAGTTGATTTTCCCGAACCACTAACCCCGGTTATTACCGTTAAACGCTCCAGAGCAAAACGAACCTGTTCAATATTCAAATTATTACTGGCACAATGTGAAAGAGTTAAAAATTTATTTGCCTGTTTTTTTGTTGGTATCTCAATTTTTAAATCGCCATTCAAATACTTAGTAGTTAAACTATTACTCGATGTTAGTAGTTTTTGGTGATTGCCTTCAAAAACAACTTCACCTCCGCGAATACCAGCATTTGGTCCGATATCAATTATATGCGTTGCAGCGCGCATAATTTCTTCATCATGTTCTACTACTACAACAGTATTTCCAATTTTATTTAATCCTTTTAAAACTTCAATTAATTGAGCAGTATCCTTCGGGTGCAGTCCTATACTGGGTTCATCCAAAACGTATAAAGCCCCAACTAATCTGGACCCCAATCGACTGGCTAAATTTATTCTTTGGGATTCACCACCTGAAAGCGTGTTGCTTAACCGACTTAATGAAATGTATCCAACTCCAACATTTTTTAAAAATGCTAATCTATTTGTTATTTCCTCCAACAGACGCTTCCCTATTTTCAACTCTCTCTCTGAAAAAATTATGCTTTTGATGAAGATATAAGCTTCATCAATAGTCATCGAAGTTACTTCTGATATATTTTTACCATCAATTTTTACAGCCAATGATTCCTGTTTTAATCTTTGACCGTTACAATTATAACAATCTGTTTTCCCTTTGTACTTTGAAATAAGGATTCTGTTTTGGATTTTATAAATTTTTTTCTGGAGGCCTTTGAAAAAATCGTGAATTCCTTCAGAGTACTCCGATCCATTCCATAAATAATCTTTTTCTCTTTGTGTTAATTCCTTGTAAGGAGTGTGTACCGGAAAATCTATATAGTGAGAATGGTTTATAAATTGTTGCCGCCATTCTCCCAGTTTTGGTCCTTTCCAGGGAGCCACGCAAAAGCCGTGTACGGATAGATTTTTATCGGGAATAACCAGATCTTCACTAATTCCAAGAATCTTACCAAAACCTTCACAGGCAGGACAAGCACCAAAGGGACTGTTAAAATTAAAAAGTTCAGTGCTGGGAGTTTGAAAAGCTATTCCGTCTGCTTCTAATTTTTGACTGAAATATTGAGTAGTAATTTTATTTTCTTCTAATATATCAATCCAGCATTCGCTATTTAGTTCATTAAATGCAGTTTCTATCGAATCTGAAATTTGAGTCAAAAAATCCTTATCATTTTTTATAATAAACCGATCAATTATCAGGTCGAACGTTTTTTCATGAGAGATTTCTTCAAGAGATCTGAACTGGTCGTCTATTCTTACTCTTGAGAAACCATTGTTTTTGAGTTTAATAACGGTATCCTCTGATGGATCATTGTACCGGAGGTAGAGGATCCCTCTGGTACCCTGTTTAAAACGATTTATAAAGTTTATTACATCATGAATTTCATCTTTTTTGACTTCCTGATTCGAAATCGGGGATATAATTTTTCCAAGCCGTGCATAAAAGACCTTAAGGTAATCATAAATCTCAGTTGTTGTTCCAACAGTTGATCTTGGATTTCTCGTAATTACTTTTTGCTCAATTGCTATAGCAGGTGATATTCCTTGAATATAATCTACTTCTGGCTTTTCCAATTTGCCTAAAAACTGTCTTGCATAAGAGGATAAACTTTCAACATATCTTCTTTGACCTTCCGCATAAAGAGTGTCAAATGCCAAAGATGATTTTCCGGATCCACTAACTCCTGTAATTACTGTAAATGAGTTTCTTGGTATTTCAACATCTATATTTTTAAGGTTATGCAGTTTTGCCCCTTTGATAAAAATATTTTTTTCTGGTTTTTTTTTGTTGGATGATTCTGACATTTTTACAAGTGAGAAAAGTCTGTACTTGATAGTTCGTAAATTTATGCTTAATTTCAGAAGAGTTTAAAAAAAGTTAAATATTTTTTTGCATCCACACAATAATCTAAATTAGCCAAGCGTTATAAAGTACCGAAATAAAAACTATTAACTAACAAATAACTGCCTATACAACATAATTACTCTGNAAATTTATTAATNAAAAACCTTAAAAACAGAGGAATTATGAAGTTAGTTAATCTATCCGATCAGGATTTGGTAAGCATTTATATCAAAGGAAACGAAGGAGCTTTGGAAGAGCTCATCAACCGTCATCGATCAAGAATATTTTCTTATATTTTTATTACTATAAAAAATCAATCGCTGGCTGAAGATTTTTTTCAAGACACTTTCATAAAAGTTATAAAAACACTTAAAAGCGGAAGGTACAATGAAGAAGGTAAGTTCTTACCATGGGTCATGCGAATCGCGCACAATTTAATGATTGATTATTTTCGAAAACAAAAGAAATTCAGAAAGGTAAGTCCTGTAAGTCGTGATAACGAAGACTTTGAAATATTTAGCACCATTGGATACGACGAACTAAATATGGAGCAACGAATGGTAAAAGATCAATTGAGGAATGATATGAAAGAATTGCTCGAACGCTTGCCAGAGGAGCAAAAACAAGTTGTAAAGCTTCGCCACTATTACGATATGAGTTTCAAAGAAATTTCAGACTTCACAAACGTCAGCATAAATACCGCATTAGGAAGAATGCGCTATGCTATTATTAACTTAAGGAAAATGGCTGACGAAAAAGGTGTTACATTAGAAATGTAAAAAAATGTTAATTTGAATGCAATATTTTATTTTGAAAAGCGTTATAAAATTGTTGAATCAAAATAAAATAAATTGCATATGGCAAAAAATTACTCTAAAGAAACTTCATTTAAACGTTTTGAAAAAGAATTTGACTCAAATGATAATTGTATGGAGCCAAGTGATGAATCAATACAGTTTATTCTAAACTATTCGAAATGTTTAAGCGTCAGGACCAGCGAAAANATTGGTCCGTTGTTTTTAAGTTTGAATTAAAAAAGGCTGGTAAATCCAGCCTTTTTTAATGATTTTCATTTGGAAACAAAACGAAACTTTTTTCGTAGGAATACGCTAGTGAAGATTAAAAACTATTACTAAATTGAAGTTGTCTTTCTTTTCATTAATGCTTTCAATTTTTTTAACCTCTTTTATATTGGAAGGCAGTGTTCCTGCGCCTCAGAGTCTGGTAGTCACTTTAACAGGCTATCGAAATCAGGAGAATACTCTTAAATGCAAGTTATATTACATGATGACTTTACCCAAGGATCCGTCAGTGATTAAAAATATTCACTTAACTCTGGAAAAGTTTGTAGGAAATAATGAGACAGAGAGTGTTTCTGAAATTACCGTGCCTTTTGATTGGGAAGAGGCGCAAAAGGTTGAAGGGGTTGTTAGTTTTTATACCGCCAGAAATTTATTGTACATAGGCATAGGTGAATATGATTTTTTAAGCAGCTATCAATGTAAAGCAGCATTCGTGAATGCATCTGGAGAAAAGAGTCAGTATGCAGTTTATAAAAAATGATTTGAATACAATACAGTTAACTTTTTCCCGTTTTTCAATTACAGCTTCAAAAATTCAGGGAAATGTTAAGATTTATAGTGTCCTTTCTGGGCGTTTTTATTGCTATCTCTTGTGGTGCAAATAATAGTTTACAAGCTCATAAAATTATTTTCCCTACTGGTGTTACAAAATTAACAGAGTCGGTCATGAAGCAGGCTTCAGATGTTTACAATAAGTTGCCGGAAAGAAATTTCACAAGAGTCAAATTGCTTGGTAAAGGTGAGGGAAATCAAACTAAGTTTCTTCAACTGAAACTTGCTAAAAAAAGAGCTTATTCAATTCGTGATTTTTTTATAGGGATTGGTTGTGAAGCTAAAAATGTTAAACTTGATTTAGGAGGTATGCCAACAATAATTCTTTTTAAACCAAAAGCGAAATATTCTGTAAGTGGAAAAATAAATTTGAATAAAATTGAACAACAATGTTATAATATAGATGTTTCCAAAAAAGAAATTTTAAAAACCAAAGGCGGAAATATTTTTGTTTTTCAACCCAATTCTTTTCAAACAGAGTACGGTTTTTCCGTTACAAAAAAAATAGTACTATGCGTTTGGGAATTTTACAAAAAGAAGGATATGATTGTAAGTCAGCTTTCTTCAAGTAGAAAAGATCAAGTTTTGGAAACAGCAAGTACTTTTTATATTCAAGGATATATAGGAGATGAGAAAATTCAGTTAAAAAAAGGTAAATCTTATAAAGTTTACCTAAAAAGAAATAAAGATGCAGATGGCTTTAAAGCTTATTATGGAGAAGTGAGAGATGGTAATGTAATATGGATTGAAGATAAAAGTTCTTATGCATATATGTGTATGTTTGATGAAGCAGATTTACATGAGTCAGCAAGGAATGAAAACGATTCATTTGCAGTTCGGTTATCGGAAGAAGATCCAGAAACGAGGTTTGAAAAAAAACTTTTATTATATGGTAAAAAAATTGGTTGGATAAATTGTGATAGAATTATTAGTTGTGATAAACCAAGCGATTTAGATGTTATACTTGATAATACAAGTGAAGATTTTACAGTTAGATTAGTTTTAAGTAGAAAAAATGCTATTCTTCCAGGATTGGCAAATTCCAATTCAATTAATCATTACAAATTTTCTAAAGTCCCATCAGGAGAATCAGGTTATGTTCTGGCTTACAGGGAAAGTGCAAAGGGGTATATGGTCGCTTATTCACAAGTTACCGTTGGATTTATNAAATCCATTAATTTGAAACCTGAATATAAAACTAAAGAAGAGTTTGAGAGTTTAATAGATTCCTTTTTAAATTAGTCGAAAAATTACATGGACGAAAAATTAGTTCAGTTTGAAAGACTGCTGAATATCATGGATGTTCTGAGGGAACAATGTCCATGGGACAAAAAGCAAACCCTTCAGTCTCTTCGCCATTTAACGATTGAAGAAACATACGAGTTGTGTGATGCCATCATAAATGATGATCTGGAGGAGTTAAAAGGTGAGATAGGAGATTTGATCTTACACATGGTTTTTTATTCAAAAATAGCCAGTGAGCGAAAAGCTTTTGATATAGGAGATGTACTCAAAAATGTCTGCGAGAAATTAATCCACAGACATCCACATATTTATGGAAATGTTAAAGCAGAATCAGAGGAAGAAGTAAAGAAAAACTGGGAAAAGTTAAAACTGGAAGAAGGTGATGAATCAAAAGAAGC
Source organism: Flavobacteriales bacterium (assembly GCA_002720635.1). Lineage (GTDB taxonomy): Bacteria > Bacteroidota > Bacteroidia > Flavobacteriales_C. Next base: position 22,858 of record PBJD01000017.1, read on the forward strand.
ACAATCGGTTTTGAAAGGTGTTCCTAAAAGTTTACCATCATTAGTAAAAGCTGTTCGAATTCAAGANAAGGTAAAAGGAATAGGTTTCGATTGGGATAACAAAGAACAAGTATGGGAGAAAGTNANGGAAGAGCTTGATGAGTTTAAAACTGAGGTAGAAGCTGAACATCATGAAAAAATGGAGCAGGAGTTCGGTGATTTAATGTTTTCATTGGTTAATTATGCTCGATTTATTGGAATAAACCCTGAAGACGCACTGGAAAAAACAAATAAAAAATTTGTTAATCGATTTAAAAAAATGGAATTAACAATTAACAGGGAGGGGAGAGATTTAAATGAAATGAATCTGGATGAAATGAACAAATATTGGGAGGAATCAAAACGTCACTAGAAAAATCTCAGTACAGTTCTTTTACAACTTGATCGAACAAGGTAAGCCAGGTCATAATTGAATTCCAGGTATATTAAACCGCTTANTGGNTTGGTTGGTTGGTAGCTGTCAAATTCAAACCCTGATTCATAATTATTCATCTTACCATCATTAATTGGGAAATAATTTTTTGAGTTTTTTCCTCCGGTGTTTGAGAGTAAGTCCTGGAATCCGTAATGAAATCGTAAACCAAAAACAAGGTATGCATTATCTCCTCCAAAAATGAAACTCCCGAATCCAAATACCGCGCCCAGATTAGTTGCTTCAAAGTTGTCTGATCGATTAATTGAACTGTTTCCTGTTTTTTCGGAAACTCCTGTTAAAAAACTAATTTGAGGTCCAATTTCCAAAAAACTTCCATTATCGCTGTTGTGCCTAAACAATAATGGCACGTCAATAGAAGTGTAGTTTATATTTTTTTCCCATTTATCAGTTTGAGAGGGTTGAAATAAATATTTTTGACTGGATGATTTTGCAATAAAATCAACCGTTATTTGGTAGTTAATATTAAAATTTAAACCTAATTTACCGCCATAAGCATATCCGGTGGAAATTAATGGTTGAATTTTATATTCATTCCAAACATTACTATTAATCAAATTTGTAATTCCATAACCTCCTTTTAAACCACAATCCATCCATGTTTGTGAAAAAGTATTTAGTGAAATCAAGAATATTAAGGAAGAGGAAAGTAAAAATCTCATAATTTTAGATATCTTTAAACGACAAATAAATTTAAACAAATTATTTAGTTAATATGGGTCAATTAGACAGTAAAGTAGCTCTTGTAACAGGAGCTTCAAGAGGAATTGGTAAATCGATTGCTTTAAAATTTGCTTCAGAGGGAGCAAATGTTGCTTTCTCAGATATCAGTGAAGGTCCTGAGGTAGATGAGCTTAGAAAAGAATTAGAAGAATTTGGTGTTAAAGCTAAAGGGTATAAGAGTAATGCCGCTGATTTTTCTGAGTGCGAGGAGCTAATTAAAAATATACTGGAGGACTTTGGTACTTTGGATGTAATTGTAAATAATGCGGGTATAACAAAAGACAACCTGTTGATGAGGATGTCTGAAGAAGATTTTGATAAGGTTATTGCGGTAAATTTAAAATCCGTTTTTAATATNACTAAATCAGCATTAAAAAACTTTTTAAAAGCAAGAAAAGGATCCATCATTAACGTTGGTTCTGTAGTAGGTGTAAATGGTAATGCAGGACAATCAAATTATTCAGCATCTAAGGCAGGTATTCATGGGTTCACAAAATCAATGGCCAAAGAATTGGGATCAAGAAACATNAGAGTGAATGCCATAGCACCTGGTTTTATTGCTACTGAAATGACCAAGGTTCTTGGAGAAGAGGTAGTTGAGAACTGGACAAAAGGGATTCCTCTCAAAAGAGCCGGAACTCCGGATGATGTAGCAAATTTATGTGTATTCCTTGGATCTGATAACAGCTCATATATTACGGGGCAGGTTATAAATATTTGTGGAGGAATGTCTACGTAATTTAAGTAATAAAAGTGAATATAAACGTATCCAGTATAGCCATATTAATCAGNNTTTTTGCGGCATTACTGGTTTCAGTTTTATTTTATCTTCGAGATAAATCATTGAGTGAAACGGCAAGTTGGTTAAGATATACTCTTCCAACCTGCCGTTTTTTTATTGTTTTTATTATCGTTTTTTTACTGTTTAGTCCAATTTTAGTTCAGACGCAAAAAGAATCTAAAAACCCTGTATTTCCCGTCCTTATTGATAATTCAAAATCAATACATTTAGCGGATTCCAGCTTCAAAATTAATATTGAAAATTTTGTTAATGATATTTCCGGGAAGTTGAATCGCGCTGAATTAAAAATTTTACCATTTTCAAACCAGATTGAAATTGGAAAAAAANTCACTTTCGATCAACAGGGAACCAATATTNCAAAGGTTTTAGAAGAGCTAAATGAAATTTTTCCAAACGAAAATATAGGAGGTGCGTTATTAATATCAGATGGGATTAATACAGAGGGAGTTCAGTCATATATTAATGATAAATATCCCATTTACACAATAGGTGTTGGTGATTCAATACAAGAGGCCGATGCAAAGGTTAAAAAATTGTACTGTAACAATGTTGTTTTTGTTGGTAATTCGTTTGTAACAGAATCCCAATGTCAATTCGAGAACCTTAAGGGGGTTCAGCAGGAAGTTGTTTTAAAGTTTGACGGGAAGGAAGTTCAACGAAGAAGGTATACCCCCCGGTCTAATCATGAATTTTTAAAAATAAAAATAAAAGTAAATGCAAAAAAAGATGGTATTTTCCCTCTTGAGGTAAACGTTCAAAATAAAGAAAATGAAAAGTTTTTAAGTAACAATGCATTAAAAAGATTTGTAACCGTCAAAAGTAAAAAGCTAAAGTTACTTCTTGTTTCAGATGAACCTCATCCTGATGTCAGAGCTATCAAATCTGCTTTTTGGGGACTGGATCATGTAGAACTTTTTGAAACTACTTTTTCGAGAGACATCTCATTGGAATTGTTTAATGCTGTTATTTTTGTTGGTAATTCCAGTATGGAAAATAAAAGTCATTGGTTGGATAAAGTTCTTTTTAAAAAGAAAGGTTTTGTTTGGTTTACGGGGACTCAATATGTTTTCAATAATCAATTTTTTAAGTTTATCAGACTGGATGAATCCAATGATCAGATTTTAATGAAATCCGATCCATCTTTTTCCCTTTTTAAAATCGATGAAGAAATTAAAGAAGCTTTTGAAAACACTCTGCCAATAAGTGTTCCATTTGGAAAATGGAAATTTACAGGCGATGTCCAAAATTTAATGCTTCAAAAAATTAATGGAGTTGAAACAGATTATCCTCAAATAGTTTTTTCCAATAATAATGAGATTAAATACTCTGTTTATTTAGGTGCAGGTTATTGGAGAAATGGTATTAAAAATCCGGATGCCTTCAAAAAACTTTTAAGAAAAACTGTAAATTATGTTTCTACTAAATCGGATAACTCTCAATTTCGAATTAATGTGCGCTCTGAATTTATTGATATAGAGGAAGTTATTATTTCTGCACAGTTTTACAATGAAATAGGGGACTTGGATAATTCAGGAGATGTTGCAATAGAGTTAATTAAAAAGGATTCTTTGATATTAAGATCCAAATTGCAAAGAACAAGTGATAAATACAGACAGAATATTGGCAGACTGTCTCCCGGAGTTTACTCGCTCAAAGCAACTTATAAAAAAGGGAATAAGGAAATTATAAAAAAAAGTAGCTTTTTCGTAAATGAATTGACTGTAGAGGCAGAAGATCTTTGTATGAATCAGAATTTTTTAGCTGAAATATCAAATAATTCAGGAGGGGAATATTTTGATTGGAAAAATAGAGATTTGACTATTAAGTCGTTAAGTTCATCGAAAATATTTAAGACGATTAGTTATTTTGAATTAATATCTGACCTGTTAATTAAGTTTAAATGGATATTTTTCATTTTAATTGCTTTAGTAAGCATTGAATGGATTTTAAGAAAATGGCAAGGGATAATTTGAAAATAGGTATAATATGCTACCCTACTTTTGGTGGAAGTGGAGTAATAGCAACCGAATTGGGAACTGCATTGGCAAATAATGGGCATAAAGTTCATTTTATAACCTCCAGTCAACCTGTTAAGTTGAATGTTTTTGAAAAGAATATTTTCTTTCACGAAGTTGTTTTAAACTCATATCCCTTATTTCAGCATCAACCTTTCGAAGTAGCGCTCACGAGTAAGATTGTTGAAGTTGTTAAGTATGAAAAATTGGATTTACTGCATGTTCATTATGCAATTCCTCATGCATCTGCAGCGTATCTTGCTAAACAAATTTTAAAGAAGCAGGGGATTCACATTCCTTATATAACAACATTGCATGGTACCGATATTACTTTGGTCGGAAAAGAACCTGAATTCGAACCGACAATTTCTTTTGCAATTAATCAGTCAGATATTGTAACCTCTGTTTCTGAAAGTCTTAAAAAAGATACCTATGAACATTTCAATGTTTCAAAGGATATAAAAGTGGTTCCTAATTTCGTTTGTGTTTCAAAGTTTCAAAAAGATCAAGACAATTGCAAAAAGACACTTTTCGCACCTGAGGGTGAAAAAATACTAATGCATATCTCAAATTTTAGAAAAGTAAAAAGGATCCAGGATGTTATTAAAATCCATTCAATTGTCAGCAAAACAATATCAACACGCCTAATTCTTATTGGAGATGGCCCTGAGCGATCAAGTATGGAGCGTTTGGCCAGAGAAGAGGGAGTTGAAAAATCTACCTACTTTTTAGGGAAAATTAAAGAAACAGAAAAAGCACTTTGTTTAGCTGATGTTTATTTAATGACCAGTGCAACTGAGAGTTTTGGAGTTTCCGCTCTGGAAGCTATGGCTTCCGGAGTTCCCGTTATTTCTTCTAATACCGGAGGAATACCAGAGGTGAATATTCATGATGAAACAGGATTTTTGAGTAAAGTAGGAGATGTGGAAAATATGGCTGAAAATTTGATAAAATTGCTTGCAGATGCAAAATTGTATACCAGACTTTCAGTTAATGCATACAAAAGAGCGCAGCAGTTTAATATTTCCAATGTTTTACCTTTATATGAAAGACTCTACAATGAGTTACTTTCAAAGCTTTAATCTATAAACTTTAATTACTACTTTTGCACTTTAATAAAACTGTATGCAAATTGAATTGATTACTGTTATTGAGCCTATTTTAAAGAAGGCTGGTGAAAAAATTATAGAAATTTATAATAGTGATGAATTTAATGTGGTAGACCTTAAAGCTGATGATTCGCCATTAACCCTCGCTGACATAGCCTCTAATAATGAGATAGTTAAAGGGTTAAGCGATAATTTTGATTTTCCTATAATTTCTGAAGAACTTGATAATGTTTCATATGAATTCAGAAAAGATTATGATAAGTTCTGGTGTGTTGATCCATTAGATGGTACCAAAGAATTTATTAACAGGAATGGAGAATTTACAGTGAACATTGCTTTGATTGAAAATGGTTTGCCCGTTTTTGGTGGAATTTATGTGCCGGTTCAGGATGTCTATTACTTTGGTGTGCAAGGTGAAGGTGCCTACAAGAAAGAAGGTAGAGGAGAATTGGAAAAGTTATATGTAAATCAAAATTCGGGAGATTGGATTGCAGTAGGTAGTAAATCCCATGCAAAGCCGGTTGAAAAGGAATTTTATCAAAAGATAGGAGTTAAGGACTCTTTTTCAGTAGGTTCATCCCTTAAATTTTGTATGGTAGCAGAAGGAAGTGCTGATCTTTATTATAGATCCGGACCAACCATGGAATGGGATATTGCTGCCGGACATGCGATTTTAAGAGCTGCAGGAGGAGAGGTATTCAAAGATATCGACTGTAAAGAAGTATTTACTTACAACAAGCAGAATTTATTGAACGGTCCTTTTTTAGCAACAAGTACAACTAATTTGAAATAAAGTGCAAGAAAACATATTTCCAATAAAACATACATTGCTTCAACAGTTGGATAAAGAAAAGTTGAATGGCCATAAAGGAATTGTTCTTTGGATGTTTGGACTTTCAGGGTCAGGCAAGACAACAATTGCAAGAGCACTGGAAAATGAACTTTATTCAAAAGGTATTCATACCAAATTGTTGGATGGAGATAATTTAAGAGCTGGAATTACAAATAATTTAACTTTTTCTATCGAGGATAGAGTTGAAAATATAAGAAGAGCCTCCGAGGTGAGTAAGCTTTTTATGGAAAATGGAAATGTTGTCATATGTTCATTAGTCAGTCCGACTAAAGATATACGAAAACAAGCCCAGGAAATTATAGGGAAAGGTTTCAGAGAAGTTTTTGTTAATGCCCCTTTTGAAGTATGTGCAGAAAGAGATGTAAAAGGTTTGTACAAAAAAGCCCTTGCGGGAGAAATAAAAAATTTCACAGGTTTGGATTCTCCATTTGAAGGATCTGAAAATCCATTTATTGAACTAAGAACACATGAAAAGGATTTAGAAACTTGTAAAAACGAGTTATTAGAAATAGTATTAAAAGAAATTCAACTTTAGTTATGTCATATACACTAAGTCACTTAGAACAATTGGAGTCGGAAGCGATTCATATTTTTAGAGAGGTTGCTGAGCAATTTGAGAATCCTGTATTGTTATTCTCGGGAGGTAAAGATTCAATAACAATGGTTCATTTAGCATACAAAGCTTTTTATCCAGCGAAAATTCCATTTCCATTCTTACATGTTGACACCGGACATAACTTTCCGGAAGCATTGGAATTTAGAGATAATTTAGTTAAAAGATACAATGTTCGATTGGATGTTGGTTTGGTGCAGGATTCAATTGATAGAGGGACAGCAGTGGAAGAAAAAGCAATTAATCCATCAAGAAATCAATTGCAATCAATTACACTTTTAGAAAAACTGGAAGAAGGAGAATACGATGCCGCATTTGGAGGTGGTCGTAGAGATGAAGAAAAAGCACGTGCTAAAGAGCGTTTCTTTTCGCATAGAAATGACTTTGGAGAATGGGACCCCAAAAACCAAAGGCCAGAACTTTGGAATCTATATAATGGAAAAAAATCAATGGGAGAGTCTTTTAGAGTTTTTCCAATATCCAACTGGACGGAAATGGATGTTTGGCAGTACATTAAAAAAGAAAATATAGAATTGCCTTCAATATATTTTTCCCACAAAAGAAATATAGTGGATAGAAAAGGAGTTTTAATTGCTGAATCTCCATACAATACTTTACTGAAAGGGGAAAAATATGAAGAAAGAGTTATCCGCTACAGAACATTAGGTTGTATGACTATTACCGGAGCAATTGAAAGTGATGCGGATAATCTGGATAAAGTAATTCAAGAAGTAGCTTCTGCTCGCCAAACTGAGCGAGGTAATCGGGCTGATGATAAGGTATCGGAGGCAGCAATGGAAGAAAGAAAGAAACAAGGATATTTCTAAATAAGAACAGAAATGGATACACAAGGATATTTAAATATGGACCTGTTAAGGTTCACAACGGCAGGTAGTGTGGATGATGGGAAATCTACGTTGATTGGACGATTAATGTACGATTCAAAGTCAATTTTTGAAGATCAGTTGGAAGCAATCGAAGCCTCGTCCGAACGAAGAGGGGATGAGCAAGTTAACCTGGCCCTGTTAACAGATGGTCTAAAAGCTGAAAGAGAGGCAGGTATAACAATAGACGTAGCTTACCGTTATTTTGCAACTCCGAAAAGAAAGTTTATAATAGCAGATACTCCGGGGCATATTGAATATACTCGTAATATGGTTACAGGGGCTTCTACAGCCAATTTAGCCATTATCTTAATTGATGCCAGAAATGGAGTTATCGAGCAGACCTGTCGACATTCTTTTATAGCGAGTCTATTAGGGATTAAGCATATTGTTGTTTGTGTAAACAAAATGGATTTAGTTGATTTCTCAGAGAAGCAATTTGAAAAAATAAAAAAACAATACGAAGAATTTTCTGCGAAACTGAATATATCCGATATCAACTACATACCAATCTCTGCTTTAAAAGGAGACAATGTTGTCGATAAATCCAAAAATACATCCTGGTATGATGGAGATACTTTATTAAAAACACTTGAAACCGTTGAGATTAATGCTGATATTAATTTTGATGATTCCAGGTTTCCTGTCCAGAGGGTTATTCGTCCTCAATCAAAAAAGTTTCATGATTTCAGAGGATTTGCCGGTAAAGTAGAAGGAGGTGTTTTTAAAGTTGGAGATCAAATTACAGCACTTCCATCCGGGACAGTTTCAAAAATTAAAAAAATATATCTGGGTGACAATGAAATAGAAGAAACATATCCTCCTATGAGCGTAACTCTGACACTCGAAGATGAGATAGATATAACAAGAGGAGACCTTATTTCCAAAACAGATAATCAACCTCAGGTACTTAAGGAATTGGATGTAATGTTGTGTTGGATGAATGATAAGCCATTAGCTCCCAGAGGTAAGTACACGATTCGTCATACTTCAAACGAAACAATGGGTATGGTATTGGGTATAGATTATAAAGTAGACATAAATACATTAAATAAAAGTGAAGATGATTCACCCATAACAAAAAATGATATTTGCAGAGTTAAAATAAAAGTTTCCAAGCCCTTAATGATTGATTCTTATTCAAGAAACAGGGGTACAGGTTCTATTATTATTGTTGATAATGGAACCAATGAAACTGTTGGCGCAGGTATGGTTGTTTAATTTTAATGATGCAATTAATAAGTTTAAAAGAGAGGGCTTTTCGCCCTCTTTTCTGTTTAAGCACAAATTGTTCATCATTTAAAAAATAAAAAAAGCTATTGTTTAAAAGGGGTTCCCAACTTTTTTTACAAAAACAAAAAAAAAACGGTTAAACATTTGGATATTAAAACAGTATTGATGTACCTTTGTCCTCCCGTTTTTTGGGAGTAGTTCTTGGAAGTAGTAATTTGAGAGTTAAAAAGATTAATTTTGTTGAGCAGATTTTTGCGGAAACAAAATTGAGTGTTATCTTTGTGCTCCCGTTTTAACAACGGAAAAATAATTAGCTATATCGTCCTAAACGGACAAAAGATATAAAGTTCTTTGAAAGATTGAAAATAGAAGCAGCGTTTACTTATAAGTATAAATACTTATGGTAACAAAAAGTCAGCCAAAATTT